>NZ_JAWOWE010000030.1:0-10876 GCF_033340275.1 Vibrio sp. 1402 | reverse complement strand
CGCGGCTGCAACCCTGCTTGCTCAAAATCTATTCAAACATGGTTGTGCTTTGGGGAAATTATGAGGGGATCCCTCAGTATTTCGCCTGAGTCCGAAGAATCAGATTTTAATACCTTTATTTATCACAGAGCGCTCCCTTCTACTGGAACTGATTCAACTAATCCAAAGTCAACTTCAACACGAACGCCCAGTGTACGGCATGGAGAGAGTAAGTTAGAAAGGCTGTATTATCATTTATTAACCGACACACTATCAAATTGGCATTTCTCCGGAAAATCTATGTCGGCTGAACAGCACTTATTCAAACTTAAGAGGTCTGCCAATAAAATCCTCTTTGGAAGTAGTACTCTTGATAAATACATATTTATCGGACCAACAGGTTTGAGATACGCTTTTTCAAAACTCTATCGTAAAACCGGGGCTGGGTGGAAAGGCCCTGGACGCCCACAAGCATTTTGCATGTTCATCACCAATACTATTGAGTTAAAAGAACATTCTTTAGTAATTGATGACACGTGTCTGTCGTTTACCCGTTTGGTGAGCCCTTTAGCCAAATCGGCACTTAAAGAAGTGGAAGGACCTTATTTCGTCTTAGCAACCTTATGCCAAATGCACTCAGAAAGAATTAAGCTACACACCGTTTACATCCAACCAATCGTTTCATTGACAAATCAGGTACCTATTACTTCATCATTTGAACGCAAGGTTTTTACCGCACTAATATCTAAAATCGATAATGGCTCAAAACGTTACAGTATTCAGAAAATACTAACCACTCAGATGCAAAGAAACACTTCGGACTACTCCACGCCGAGCTTTATCTTGCAACTGAAGAATAATCATGGAAAAGTGATTTACCGGAGTATGGTTCAAATTGACGATTCGATTTATAACTTAGATAGATTTAGTCGCTCACCCATTTCTCTATGGCGTGTTAACCACTCAATGACAATATCCCCTGATGAGCCAATAGATATTGCCACAGAAAAGATTCTTTAAACTATACGAGTTTTGACGTTACTCGAGCTCATCCGGTCAGACAGAGATCGACGTTTAGGGAAAACAACTATCAAGAACAAAATCGGCACCGTTAAGCAAATTAGAGTACCGAACAAACGATACACATAAGTAGAAACCTCAACGTTCTCACCTTCTTTTCCTTGCACCTGAAGTTTGAATATTTTTTCCCCTAACGTCCTCTTCAAAAGTATGTATTGGCCCATCATCGTAAAGAAAAAGAACACATAGAAATAACCTATGCTTTGGATAGTCAACGCATTTAGTTCAAAGACGTAAAACTCTAAAATACCGAATAATAAGCTAATCAAACAATAGTCGGTTACAAATGCCAAAAATCTCTTTATCACGTACCAACTCCGTTTAATAAAATATGTTCTTTAACCCTATTGATACAATCAATGTAAACATCTTTGTCAGTCATATCATCGACTTCACCCTTCTTCTTGATGAGTGCTTTCATATCTGGGAACGACAAAACCTGTCCTAATGCAATATTCAATTCATCATAAGGTACTGAGTCACCTAATGCCTCTTTTACTTTTCTTCTGACATGAACATCTTCGGCATCACTTGCTAATGACCATACTAAGCCAGGAGGTAACACCGATACGATAGGTTGAATAATTGGCGCTTGTATTTTCTTCAGCTTACCTATGTACAAGATTCCGCGCCCCATGCCATTTAAAATTCCAGCTTTACCGACATACGATTCTATAGATTCAAACTCATCATCTGTTAGCTTAAACTGTTCCTTAATCACCCGTTCTGTACCTACACCTGGGATGTTGCAAATGAAGGTATTAGTAGCCAAGTCGCGAATAGATGGAGGGAAAGCTTCGTACATCTGTGTCAATAAAGTGATGATCTCACGATACTTACGCGCTGTTTTTACTTCTTTATCAAAGTTTTCATCTAACTCAGGACATTGAGCCTGTTCGTATTCGTCTTGGAAGTAATACTTGGGTAAAGGCTTTTTCGCTCGAGCAATTCGAAGTGCACGCTTATAAAACACAGGATCTGCATCATTTTTTACATCATCTTCATGTACCCAGAAATGCCTTTGAGCTAGACCTTTTGCAAGAATAAACCATGCATTTTTCATCGCTGCTGGGGCGGAATCTACAACTGGTTTAGCGTTTACAAACAGCATTGAAAGGTCAGAGTAATCTACCATCGGATATGAGCCTAAAATTGCGCTATATCGATCTGTCATCAGCTGCACTGAAGCACCAATTAGGTCCAGTAGTTTTTCTCCTCCAACTTTGAAAGAACCCATAGCGCTTTGCTGTTCAGCCGACTTTACCTCTTTGGGTAAGTCAGAGATCAGCGGCCAAATATACCTATGAGCTATTTTTGACAATCTTAGGAAATATTGTCGTTGAGCGTTAGATATACCTTCTTCATTCGATGCTTTGTATAGGGCATTACGGGCGTTTAGGTAGCTGTACGACGACTCGCTCTTTAAATGTTTTTGTACAAGATGGTGAGCAAGCTCTTTCTGTATTTTATCGACGCCGGGTTGCGAAGGGTCAATTTTCCTAGGCTGTGAAATAGCCTTTGCTACCATACTGTCAATTATTGCTGAAACACAGTTATCAAGTTGTACGTGGATTGGCTGTTTCGAGCCACCATTGACTATCTTAGTAACAAAAGCAGTCGCAGTGTTGTTCTCCGGCTTAGCCAATTTATTGTAACCATATTGTGGCTCAAGCATGTTGTAAGCGCTTGTCTTTTCATTGGCAAGACTGATTGCCCCTACTTTAGCTCTATCCTCTTTCTTCAGGTTTGCCCTAACAGTTTCGGCAGTGAATAATATTGACTCACCATAGTCGACCCCCGCAATAAGAGGCAACGATGTCGTTCCAGCTAAGAAATGCATTGCCCTGGTTAATACACCAGCTTGAACTGACTTACCAGAACCCATAGATCCACTAACTAAATTCAAGTGATGTGACTGTGTTGAATCAAAGTCAATAGGCCATGGCTTGCCATCAGGTGTGATATAGAGCAATACGCCGGAGTCCCACGGCGAGGCAGGACGTATGATTGGAGCGGACGAGAAGGCTGTTTCAATACTGTCATTACTCGCTCTCCCAACAGGCCTTGAGCTATAGCCAGGTAAAGAGGATAAAAGGCCCTCTATAGGAAATGAGCACATACGTTGCCTTTCCCCTCCCCAACCTCTAAGTGCACTTTGTACGGCTTTGAAACGTGTATTAGTTTCCGTTTCGTTATCACCCCAAACAGTCACCGACATATAACACTCTACTGCACACCCTCCTTCTTGAATGAACTTTGTTGTCTTATTACAGGCTTTCAGAATTTCACTTGATATTGGGTTAGTTTTAGCAACGAATGTGGTGAGACTCGATTTAGTCATTTTAGAGGTTTGTATACTTTGGGAGCCAGAAACCAGAGTGTACGATATACGCATAGGAACATCTCTGTTAACTCGGTTTATAAAACTCCTCATTAACATAGGCTCATCCCCGACTAAGTAACGCTCAAGCGTGGTATAGCAGTGACCATTGAAAAACTTAAAGTCAGGTCTTTTAGCATCCTCAAAAGGCTGTTCTACTATCTGCGAATGTATGGAGCTATGCCCAATCTCATCAGTATCAACCTTGTAGGTATGATTGCTCATTATTTTAGGAGATGATTCTTGTCGTGTGGATGGTTTCCAACGGTCCTGGTTTTCAAAGTCTCGGTATAGAAGATCTCTGATTTCCTTTAATGCACGATGAGACTCTAGTTTTTCGAATAGAACGTACTCAGAAAAAATATTAGTCATTTCTGTAACAAAAGAACGATGCTGGTCGTAAATCTGCATCGTTTCTACCCAGTGATTCTGGGTCTTAGAGCTACTGCTTAAACTGTGACCATATTCATCTGCCAATTTTTTTCTATTTTCATTACCCTCTTTGATGTTTGGTCTATCAAGAGTTTGGGGTGTCGTAGTCAATACAATATAGGTCATCTCTGGCTTAATTAGCTGAGAAATGAGGCTCTTTTCAGTCTTGTTTAACTTCTCATTTTGGTAGCCCATCGTTTTTGATACAGAGTCCACTGTATTAAGACACTTGTTCACAAAGCTCTCAGAACGACTTGAATCAATATCGATAACAAAATCTATTCTGTTTCCACTGTCTGTAAAATTTTGTCGAGCTCTACTTGCCATAAAGTCAAGTATGGCAAGCTCCTGCTTATTTGAGTAGAACCTGTAAGCCCCGTTCAACTTTAGTAGGGTAACCATTGAACCATCGTGAGTTAGCAGTGAGTGAGGGTCAATGCTTGATGTTGTTTCTAATTGACAAATCTCATAGGGTTTATAGGCGATTAGATTCGCTAAAAATGAAAGAGCTCCCATTAGATAGTTAACCTCTTTACTTTCTTCGCAATAACTGGTTGAGTATCCACTCTTCTTGTAGATAGGGCTGTGATTAATTCACTCATTTGAGCTTTCTTATCCGCATCATCTAGCTGTTCAATTTGATCTAGTTTAATGACATCCTGTACCCCAAACGAGTTATGAAACTGTGAGTTAAGCTTTCCGAACACATTCAAATCTTGAAGCTTTTTGTATGTCTCGGGCATTTGACCATCTGAGAAAATTTCTAGCGGTTCAATTTCCATTTTCTACACTCCGATATCTGGCATTGCGCCAAATTTTTCTGCAATAATATTGGCTTTTTTTACATCTTGGCTACTTAACCAAACCCTTGCCGCACCGACACCAAACCCACCGCCGACGAAACCTGCTTTCATAAACGCTTCCGCAAGTTTGGAGCAAATAATCCTGTCATATGCTCTGAGGTACACTCCCAGGCCAGTAGCTTGTTTTTGACTTCCTAAGTGGACTTTATCGGCTAAGGCACACCAAATATTTTCACTGACCACACCTTTAGAGTAACTATATCTATTTTTTGATAGGTCTATTTCAGGCCTTACATCCAACTTACCAGCATTAGTTTTCAGGCCTCCCAAAATTTCAACCTCACAGTAACGTAAAATATCAATAACCTCTGGAAGAGCAGCCCATATTCTCGTTGTAGATTTCACACCTTCGATTCCAAAGGTAAAACTTTGAGCTCGCTTTGGGTCGATAGACTTTACTTTGATATTTAGAATTGCAGCAGTATTTTTATGGAGGTTCTTTAAACCTATTATGACTTTTTCTGTATCAGGGAGTAGTACTTTGTTTTTATATCCAGCAACAATTGGCCCATCGCTACTAAACGTAAATTCTTCCCAATTGTTATCCAAAGGAAAGTTTTGATTCATTAAGTATTCGAAATGCGCAACCCTTGGTAAGGTATAATGATAGATCTTTCCGTTTGCAGACTTTACAGTACCTTGGAATGACTGATACGCATCATTTAATGCCGCTTTAGCTGAAGCGTCTGCGAGTTCACTTATATTTAGTAGTTCAGAAGGTAGGAACCCTTGTGATTCCAGGTATTGTGGGATTTCACCACCAAGGCGATATCGAAGGTAGTCCGGATTAAGTTCGAATTTACCCTGTAGATCTGCAGCAATTGACTGAACTAGCTTTGCTAAATGTTGAATACCTTCAATATCTTTTTTAACATTCAACTCCCTCATTATCTGTTGTAAAGACAACCTTAAATATTGCGACGAACGTAGGTTAGGTACTTTGTAGAGGGCTTCTTTTTGAAATATAGAGTGTTGAATGTTAGTTACCCAAATTGTAGACATCTCCAAATCAGAATAGGAACTAAACTCCTTCACCTTGCCATCGACACAAGAGAATCCACTCCTAGGTTTTTTTTCATCGTTGAATATCGCTACGCCATATGTGTTCATTAATATCCTATCCTTCTAAACTAGAGATATGGTTGTTCACTATTTCTGGCCAATTGTTTGGGTCATAGAAATCTGAAAAGAAGTCTTGGTTCCTACTCCACTCCTCTATCTCTCGAGAAAAGGGATCTGGAGTAAACAGCAACCTTAAATGAGGGTACTTTAACTGACGTTCGGAATACTCTTTGTCATCCATAGCACGAAAGTCTTCAGCTAGTGCCCTAATGTTGGTTATTTTGTACACTTGACTTACTTGCTGCGCCGTAGCAGAAAGGAGCTCGATCCAGAGCCCTGTATCGCGTGCAATACGCAGAAGCGTAGTACCGCATTTTTCTGGACCTTGGATTTTTGCTAAGTAATTTGCAACCCAAGATATTCGAACGTAAGCATTGAGCTCCTCCTGGGTCAAAGAGGGACAAAAAACTAAAGTGGCAAGTTTATTATCTGCAACAAAACCCAGATGTTCACACATATGACATAGAGGGCATTTACACTCAAAGTTAATGATTTCGTTATGTTTGTGATTCCCATCCTTGTGATGAACATGTTGATACTTTTCTGAACGAAAATGGCAATCAGTACATCGATAGTCAACATCTGATAAAAACTCCACCCTTTTTAGTTGAAAGTCTTTATCATCAGATGGTTCTGGTGGTTCTGATAAACGCCATTGATGGCTTCTACTAACACCTATGAACATTACTCACCTATATATGTCATTTGTGGATATTTTACAATACCCCAATTATCATAATAATTGGGATGATTAACAAGGAATAATTTGGAGAGGCGTTAAGTAAGCGCTTATACCAAGATCGAACTGAGTACTTTTCCGATTGATATCTTTATAACGTGGGCAGGTGAACAGTAGAGGATGGCGAGCGATTATGAGTAAAGATGTGGCTTCTTTCTTTTTCTGTTGCTTATAAATACTGATGTTTCGGGTTATCGATTTATGCTACGCCATAGCTGTTTAATAGTGGCATTTGTATGATGCTTGCGGTTAGTAAACCATTTCCGATACAAAACGCCATCGGTCGCACCGATATTACCTTGATTACCTGCTAACCAAGCTCTGTGCAACTCACTTCTAGCAACCAGCCGCCTAAAACTTCTTGGCAAGAAAAGCTGCTCATACCCAACAAAATAGGCTCGCTCGCATATCAGTTTATATACACTTGTCATACAGTTTTCCTTATCCAGTTAATGTTTCTTTTTAGGTTTCAGCAGCGTCTTAACTAGCTTATCTATCTTACGCTTCTGCTTGTACATGGGCGGTTGTATAGGGCAACATCTAAGAGATCACTTAGCTCTCCAACAGCATCACCAGTTTTAGTCGGGTTTACTGACCTTTAAGCACCACCCCCAGTTCTTCTAGTGGCCATACGAGTGTCTAGTTCTTATGTTGAACATGGCTCCCTCTTTGTTATCAAGTTGTTCTGATGGCATTAATCCATTTGAATCGCCTATTTTGACAGTTGTCATAAGCATGTAGGTGTAATTCAATACCTTTTACACAATCTAGTTGTTTACAATCTCATTTTTTGCCGTTTTTTCCGTAGATAAAACCATACACTGCAGTAATAAAAGCGAAAATGAAGAACCACATTAAATTTTCATTCTCGATTAGAGTTTCTAGAGAAAAATCTAGGACAAATCGGACTAAGAAATAGGCACTAGCAAGGGCTGAAACGTTAGTAATAAAGTCCGCGAACTTCCGGTGGTTAGGTTTTGGTTCTGGCATGTTTTTTCCAATGTTGATTACAGCCCATGTCTAGGGCTGTATTTGTACTGTTTCTCTGCTCGCTTTCTTAAGCAAACAGCCTCAAAAAAGTCACTTGTGCTACTAAGGTACTTTTGCTTATTACCCACTCCGATGTAGGCGACAAAGTAGCCATTGATCTGTTTCACTCCAGTCACACCAGTTTTGTTGCGGCGACTTCTAGCTAAATTTCTCTGAGCAACGCAGTTGTCCCCCTACGTAAATTGCTCCATTTATCATTTAGAGAATCACCATCTTTATGATCGATGATGAAATCAGGAAAATGACCAGTCATTATTGACCAAGCGATTTGACCAGATGTGTACTCTTTACCGTCAATGACAATTCTGCGCCACACGTTGCCTTTCTTCCGCTTGACGCATCCCGCAACTAGATTAGCTCGGCGGCCTCTGCCCAACTTTTTCCACTGGATGATGCCACT
Source organism: Vibrio sp. 1402 (assembly GCF_033340275.1). Lineage (NCBI taxonomy): Bacteria > Pseudomonadati > Pseudomonadota > Gammaproteobacteria > Vibrionales > Vibrionaceae > Vibrio > Vibrio sp. 1402. The sequence continues at coordinate 2,831 of NZ_JAWOWE010000030.1, read as the reverse complement.
ATCAGGGTCATAGGTGAGTTGGTTTCTAATCTAAGTTACTAATTCCAATACTATCTTCCAACGTTAAATTCGCTCTAAAACTGGCAACTGAAATGAGCCAGTTGCGCTTTGTAACCAAGCACGATGTATCTGAGTGCGAGCAAGTAGCTTCCTAACCAATTTGGGGACTTCTTTTTTGGCTTTATCGGCTTGGTTATATGACCAGATCTGCAATGGCTCGTAACTATCTCTATCCAGCAGGAACTACTCTTTATATCCAACTTTATTGGGATTTCTATTACCAAATCTCTTTCTAGCCAACCACATCCCTAAGAACTGGAGTACGACAATCAAGATCATCACTGAAAAAGCCATTTCACGATTAATAACGCCAACGAAAAGTAACACTAGACTTAATACAAAACCGATGACAATTGCTTGTAAATGGTGCTTATGTAAAGAGGTTCCTTTAGGTTGCCAATATCTAGCTAATATATTGTCTAACATAAGGTGTTACCTACATCTTGATGAGAGCGTTAAAGAATAGTTCTCCATCAGTGAAAGCATCTTGCAACGTCAAACCGTATGCTCTGTGCATCCATGCGGATTTCAGGACTGATAGCCTACACTTAACTTGAAATTCTGCTTCTTCTTTATCTAAATTTGGATACCCAGCAACCCCCAATAATAGGTCATGTATGCGCTGATTAGATTGGCTCAACTTGATTATAATTGAAGGAGTAGTGATATAGTTTAGTTTCTCTTTAGATACCTCAGTTAGCTCCAACTCTGTAGCAATCACATCAAACCATAAGGTAACTTGTTGTACGCAGATGGAGCTATCGGCATTTGTATATTCACTCAGGCTATCACTAATTTCTTTAGCTAATACTATTTTCATTTCTTGTTAGTCCTTGGTCGTTGTCTTAACTTTTTCTTTAAGGTCTGCGTTCTTATTTTTGAAGCATTTTTACGGTTCTAAAAGGTAAATCTAAGGTTTTTATGAGCTAATATGTTCCCTATCCTAATTAACCTACTTTTTTAGCTAAAGACTTTGCCAGTCCCTCGTTAACAAATGATTTCCAATTTTCTTTAGTTAGTTCTGCCTCGACAACTTCTTCTTCGACTAGCGAAATGATGATTTCTCGATTAATTAGGTTTGTAGCCATGTCTAAATCATGTAAACGAAGGAACGATGTTACACCCCACAGCTTATCTGAATGAAGTTCCAAGCTATCAGGTAGACCCATAAGAGCAGCGAAAGCAAAATCACCTTGTCTTAATCCCCTGCAATGCAAAACCATCATATCTTCAAATCCAAGATAGATTGCTTCTAATGGTTTATCCTCATCATCGTTTGGCTTTAGATGAACTAACCATTTATCCTGATGGACATCAACTAAGTGATTCATCCCTTCATAGTTTTGTAAACCTCGAAGGTTATTGGACATGAGCACACCGTAAACCAACTTTAGTTTTAAATGATCATCATTTAATGGTGTGTCAGGGTTTAGCACACCCTCCTCTCCACGATCTAGAATAGGTAACTCAGCAGCATCTACCAAAACAGCTAAATCTTTTTCGGTATGGGGCATCTGCCATACTGCATATTGCATTTCATTCTTTGACAAAGTTTGCACTCCAAGTTGTTATTACTACTTCTATCAAAGGCACTCAAATCAACCTGTTAAATGCCTTTTGCACAAGTTCGATTTTTCCAATACTCTCAAGTTACTTAGTGAGTGGGATAGAATTTGAATCCATAAAAGAATCAACCTGTTTAACCAAGTCTACTGCTGTCGGCTCTGTCTCTAACGTTGACCGAAGTTTGTTGATTGTTGAAACGCACTCCTGATTAACTTTGAGAGTAATTTCACCTAGGTTGTTAATGTTGGAGTCACAAGCCAATTCCAACTTTGCATCAAGTAAACTTAGCGCAATAGAATGACCTAATTCGATTACCATTTCTTCTTGAGTCGTTGCTTGAGCTTGCAAGGAAAGAGCAGCTAAGATCGTAGCTACTAACTGTATTTTCATATTTTCGATTTTCCCATTACTTCAGCGACAAAAAATCGCCTGTGTATTCATAGTTGACAAGCGCATGTAAATCTCGCCTATGAGAAGGCGTTGCTTCTTCTTTAGCTTGCTCATAAAACCACTTTCCCGCACCATAAAGATCATTGTTGATGTCTAGCCACGATACATCATATTAATTACCATCTTTTTTGTTGATGGAATCAAGACGCTCGTTCCAAGTTCAACCATCTACATGCTTCACCAAAGAACGCATGTTTTCCTTAGATTTTTCAGTTAATTCAAAAGCGAATGGGTTAGAGGTGTTTGATAGTTTATCTAATTCAAGGTCATCTCTAGTTTCAGTCTTACTCCTGTTTTAGTCTCCTATTTTTAAAAGTTCAGCGTTCACATACTGCCATGTTGTTGAGTTAAACCAGTTAATCGGATCTATTTCCCTGTCTGGAACCAACCAATGAAAACCATCTTTTAATGCTTCTTTGTCTAGGCAATACTTATTATTATCTAAGAACCTATCCCAAAAGGAATTGTCAGATAATACATAATGATAATTTATGAGGGCAACGTATGGCAGGTAATAAGTGGCAAATCAGTGATGAACTCTGGGAGAAAATGGCTCCTCTCATCCCGGAACATAGAACTCAACACCCGCTGGGTACGCACCGCAAGCGGGTTGATAATCGCGCTGCAATGAACGCCATTTTCTTCGTACTCAGGACGGGTTGCCAGTGGAATGCGCTAAATGCCACCGGTATATGCTCGTCAAGCTCTGCTCATCGCCGATTTCAGGAGTGGCGGGATGCTGGCGTATTTGAACG
>NZ_JAWOWE010000029.1:0-11437 GCF_033340275.1 Vibrio sp. 1402 | reverse complement strand
ACCCACCTCCGCAGCCATTTATTGGTGTGGTCTACAGAGGATTATGTCTTTTTAGAGGGGAAAATCCCTAGAACCCCAGAGTGGTCGAGGTAAAGTTGAAATACGCTCTAAGTGTAGACCGCAGAGAAGTGGAAACGTTAGATTCGGTACTAAGAAACTGCACAAGCACTGAAATGATCGTACATGAACCTGCTGAGGAAAGTATAAAAACCACGAGAAACGTTTCAAAGTCCGCCCCGTTACTTATGTATGACGAAGATAATAACGGTAGGATTACTTGCAAGGAAGCTATCAGAAATGGTATTGCACCAGTAAGAAGATCACATCCTGCATACTCTTATATGAACGATAGAGATGGTGATGGGGTTGTATGTGAATAAATCGACTCTATCTATACGATCACTGGACTTCCAAAAAGCGGGACTTCAGGTAGTAGAGATGACATTTTGCTTGATATGCTCATTAGCCCACCAGCGAATCGGTGGCTAAAACCTTTAAAAACTAACGAGGAACTGAGTATGGCAATCAAAACAAATATACTGGAGCTAAATGGACTAAATCCGGCTTATTTCACCAATACGGAATTACTCCCTCTCGACGATTATCTGACGGGTAGAGGAATTTATCTATTTCCACATATTGAGAAGAGATTTGGCAGTATTCCTTTAGAGCGCGTTGTTGGTCATAGCCAAGGCTATGATGCGATGAAGTGGGGGGACTGTTTAGGTGGGCGTCACTTAAAACGTATTGAGCGAGCCCTAATGGAACTCAAAGAAAATCCAAATTACTATTTAGATCATCATGTAAAACCAGGTATTTCTTTTACAAAAGTTGAGGATGCTTACTTCATTGAAGAGGGAAAACATAGGACCATAACTGCGCGGTTCCTCTATCACCACAACCAGGAAGTTTTTAGAAATACCTCCCCTCTTTCTAACGTAAACATTCACGAAAGGTTCATTGATCATGAGTATATGGGCTATGTATATGAGATCAACATGCTACAGAAAATATACCCGGAATTAGAGTTTGAAATGACTTATACCGACTCAAATAATGAGAGGTGCTTGGCAGTACACCCGACTAATTTTAATATGCCAAGTAGTTTCTTTACTCGGGGAGAAGTCGAAGACTGCATAAAGCATTTAAAGAGTCCGAATCTATTAAACAAACTACGTTCACACAGACTGTACCAGCATATTGGAACTTCACATTGCTTAAAGCATATGTTCGGGAACATAAAGTAATTTGGTTGAGTTTTGCGTGACGTTGTCACTTGTGTCGTGGTCTAGTTGTATAGATGGTTTACTAAGCCTAGGCTAGGTTAAATGAAAACCATTTGTTAACTAGGTCATGACGTAAGATATTACAGTGTAATGGGAATTACTACCTACCGAAGATGATGAATACTGTTCAAAAAAAACTTGTTTAACGAAGAAGGATAGCATGAACGATAATAAGCCGAGTAAAACTCAAACCTCATTTCTGAGACGTTTGTTAGTTGCATATCTAATTGATAGAGGTTTTAACACTGTCCCAGCAATAGTGGAAGCAACGAATATGCCTCGTAGAACGGCACAGGATACTATCAAAGCTATTCATGAATTGGAGATTAAAATTGAACACACTAAAGGTGGTGAGTTTAAGATAATAGATTGGGGTGCAGTAAATCGTGATTGGATAGAAATTAATCGACAGCACGTGTGTGATGTGCTAAATTATCCGAGTAAATTTGATGATTGAATTACCCCTTAAACGCGATACTTCAAAGAAGTCCCTTCACACTTTCTGATAGTGAGTAATGCCATGATAGGTTTGAGGAATATACATGCCTTGTATTATTGATATTAACCACGATGTGAGTAAGAACAAAGAAAGCCAATGGGTCTCACTATGTGGTAAACACCTTTGGTTTAGTAATGACCCCCACAAAAGTATAGAAAATGCAAAACTAAGCGGAAAACCTATTTGCAAGACCTGTCGTAAGATTGCAGGAATTCCCATGTCTTCGAGAAGAAAACCCGAGGTCGAAGCTCCCTTTAAAATTTACACCGTTGGAGCTGGGGAAATCAAAGAGCGTATCGCAATCAAAGAAACCGATACCGGCTTTCGCACTCAAGGTGGTGATCTACAGTATAAAAACCAGAGACTTGATGCAGGACTTTGGAAAAATATTGGAGGAGATGCTTCAAAGTTAGTGACAACTAGGGAGCTTGAACAAGCGCGAAGCCTAGCTAAACATCAAATAACTATGCTTAAAGAGTATGTATCTAAACTACCGGAATTGATCACTAGTTTGGAGACCAAACTCAGTAAATACGAAGATTAAATATCAATTAATTATACGGATAATTAGCTTAGAACATGAAATCCAATTTCGAGACAAACACTGGTCTTAGGTTTATCTCAAAAGCTGAGACTGCATTTAAGATTCACATCCATACACCCGAAGATAAAATTCTTCATAGATCGGTTGGTTATATCCGTATTGGAGAGAAGAAAGGTCTAAAGAAAGCTATTAGGTTAAGGAACGAAATCGGCATAAAGTTGTGGGGGAAAAAGCTTTGGAAAAGAGTCTTGAATGAGCCTGAACTGTTTACCCGATTACCCCATAGTCTAGAGCCGAAACTAATAGAAAAGAACGCACCTATCAAATCAGACCCTCGAAGAAAAAAACTCCATTATTTGGCCAAGTGGTATGTATATGGTGATGACGGATCATTATCGACAAAGACTACAGTTGTGTCCGTGGAGAAGTATGGAAAGTTAGGGGCGTATAATAAAGCTAAACGTAAACTTACCGAAGTTTATAAAAATGAAATTGAAATATTATCTTACATGGATAGATTTAGTATTACTCTAGCTAAGTGAATGAGAAAATTATTAAAATGAATACGAAAAAATTTGTCGTTTCTACAGAGACAAGCATTGATACAGCCTATCGGCATTTCTGTAAAGCCAAAACAGATGATAGCTTAGACATCATGTTTGAAGGTGCTGAAAAGCAATTGGCAAATTTAGATTGTACTGGAGAGGAGCGCAATCGAGTCTTTCATAACATTTACATTGCATATGGACGTCGACAAGAAGACATCGATGGCGAAAGTACAAGTACAGAATATAAGGCACTGAGAACAGTTGATAAGAGCCTAGCTAATAACAAAAATCTAAGTACAGAAGAGCTACTGGGTGAGGCGCTAAGAGCAATGGAAAATAAGTAATGATCAAAATAGGATTCCCTGTACGCACTTCATTACACAAATTGACGAAACTCTTTACTCAGCTGTTTAACCGATTGTTTGTATACCTTTCAGTTAGCAATTTACCACAAGTAATCTTCATGGGGGCGGCCATATTTGCTCTGTTTAGTGCGGTTTTAAGCTTAACCGAATCGATTAACTATGTTCTTGCTGGGATGGCTAACTATGGCTTCATCGAATTGCTGAGGGTCTTAATCTACATTGCATTCGCTTTCTCTCTGGTAATGAAAATGTGGAAAATTAGTATTACTAGCTTTATCTTGATCATTCTCTTCGGACTAGCTATATCAACTGGCTTATCCAACGGCTGGGGAAGTACATCAATACAGTTAGGCTATGCTCTATCTTCCGGGTTTAAAGGTCTGGCATTGATCCTACTTGGAGGAATTGCTGGTGGTGTTTCAAGATGTCTGTATTGGATCTACAACCGTTGGCCAAAATGATAGTAACCTTAGTGTTGATTTAGAGTAGCTATGAACATAACAAATTGTTCAAGAGTGATTCGGCACGTGTGGCATTTTGACTATGCGTTGGTTTAGGTGATGAAGGTGGTATGCGGCGGCATCAGTATTGCGTTGCTCAAACCTTAATAGGGCGTTTATGCTTAGGAGCAGAAGTTGAGATATTTGGAAGAGTTCGAATTGGCGATTGAGCGCTCAAGGTACCTTAAATTGTCTGATACACGCTTTAAGGCTTTAGATGCGAAATTTTGTAGTGATGAAAACCTTCAAAATTGCTTGGATTTTCTAAATTATCTATATAACCCACTAAAAGACACCGATCTCGTAGGACAGTGTCTAAATATTCATTCTCAACTAATGAAAGCGGTAGAACATTTTTACGGAGCGCCACCAATATTCACTATTGGATCTATTACATTTGATGGAAATAAATATTTTGAGTTAACTGAGGATGATATCAAGTCATCAATTTTAGACTGTTCACCTACCAATATGGCCAATATTCACGCATGGTTGACGTTGCCTTCTATGGAGATACTAGATTTTACGTTTATTTCAACTTACGAGAGTCAAGCTGGAGACAGTGGCTTTCCAAAAGTTGTCAGTCAGTTTGCTGAAAGTCTAAAACCGCACTTTCATTATCACCCAGTGTTGACAGGAGAAGAGAGTCTTTCAAAGTTAGGTTTATCGTCCAGTGGCTAGCACTTGTTCTGAGCTATTGCAATAGCTACCAGCTCGTCACCTCGCTTGCCAGCAGGGATAATAAGTATCAAATGCAACTGGCAGGTAGTTCGATTCCTGTCTTATAGTCACTTAAAGTCCTGGCAATCAGTTCCGACGTTTTATTTACCAGATTAGCTTTATTTTAACTCTACTGTGAGAGAGTAATAAAGTCTCATGCTAAAATAGCCGCGATCGCAATCGATACGCTGCCATTCCTAAATCGAAAATGCCCCGAAGTTTGCCAGACTCTGATTTGGGACACACTTCTTTTGTCATCATTTGACCTATTTTTCCTAATAACAGAATATTTAGTTTGATATAGACTGTTATAGCTTTGGCAGAAATGAGGAAGATATGAACACTAAGGAAACCGAAGAGCTTCAAAGGAATATGGATATTTTTTCAACGCCATTAGATGTTGAAAAGTACATAGATGAAGGGCTAATTAGCCGCTACAAGAATACCAAAACTCAGTTTGTAATCCATTGTTCTAAAGATGAGTTACCTGAAGAAGTCAGTGTACGGGCAAATAAAATAGAAGTCTTAACAAATAAAGATGGTTCCAACGCTCTAGTTTTGGGGCTTGACTTAAAAGTCAGAAAATAGTGCGTGTTGAAAACAGCTATTTTGTAGACAAAATGGGGTTTAAATGTGGTCTGATAAAGAGTCCTCACTAGACTTTTTAAATTTTAGTGAAACTGCCGAATCGATTAAGGATCTAATCACCGAAAAGGAATTGATGCCAATATCTGTTGGCGTTTTTGGGGATTGGGGGGCAGGAAAATCAACAATCTTAGAGCTAACCAAAAAATCAATATCTGAAGAGAAGCAAGACTACATTCAAGTCCATTTCGATGCATGGATGTATCAAGGCTATGACGATGCTAAAGCGGCTCTATTAGAGACAATTGCATCTACCTTGGTAAACCAAGCGAAAGACAACGCCAGCTTGAGCAAGAAGGCTAAAGAGTTTGCAGGACGTGTTGACATCATTAGATCTTTGGGATTATTGATGGATGGTGGTGCAGCTTTAGCTGGCGTTCCCACCATGGGTGGTTTTCAGAAGTTGATGGGGCTATTCAGTGGTGGAGAGGATCGCGAACTAGACTTTGGTGATGCCAAGGATGCAGTAGATGGTGCGAAGCAGATAGCTAAAGATAACAAAGAAATTTTAAAGCCTAAAAAGGCTTTTTCACCCCCAAAAGAAATTAAAGAGTTCCGCAATGCGTACTCAGACTTGTTGAGTGAATTTGATAAACCACTCATAGTCTATGTCGATAACTTGGACCGTTGCTCGCCATTTAATGCAATTTCGACGCTGGAAGCGATACGACTATTTTTGTTTTTACCAAATACAGCATTCGTGATTGCGGCAGACGAAGATATGATCCGCTTAGCTGTGCCGGAATATCACAAGGGAGCTTCGCAGCGCCACCAAACAGACTACCTAGATAAATTAATTCAAATCCCAGTACACGTTCCAAGACCTGGTACTCTAGAAATCAGAGCTTACCTGATGATGTTGACAGCTCAAGATCATGGCGTTACGAGTGACCAGCTTGAGGGGCTTAGGGAAAGCCTAGAGCAGTCTCTTCAGCTATCTTGGAAGCAGTCACCCATATCAGTCGATGAGCTTTTGGACGTTGATAAAGTTCAAGATGTTCAGGGTAAGGACGAACTCAGAAGTAAGTTCATCGTGGCCGAACAACTTGCTCCATTGCTCGCAGAGTCCTCCAATATAAATGGGAACCCTCGAATTGTTAAACGCCTCTTAAATCAGGTGAAAATGAGAAGAAAAACAGCACTCCGTCGTGGTATGCAGCTGGATGAGAAAACCATTACCAAATTGGTGATATTTGAGCGTTGTTTGGGGACTCAAGCAACAAACAAACTGTATCAGTTGATTGATACAGAGAGTGGTTCTCCAAAGATTCTGGCTCAATTGGAAGATCCAGAAGCTGAATTCGATGATATGGATTTACCAGAAGAGTGGAAGCTAGATTTAGCCTTTCTTGACAAGTGGTCGAAGCTACCACCGATGTTTGCAAATGTGAACCTGACCCCAGCGGCATACTTAAGTAGAGAGAGTATCCCCATGGGCCTAGTGAATGCAGTTATGTCCGGCGCTGCTCAAAAGCTTGTGAAGGATTTAATGAAACAAACGGAAAGACTAAGCCATACAAACCAAAATGCCATAGCAGCGACCCCAAGAGAAGACTATTTAGCTGTGATGGATGGACTAATTGAAAACTTCAGGACTGTAAGTGATTGGTCAAAAGCTCCCCCAGGCATATATGGCGCGAGACTACTAGCAGTTGAAGAGCCTAAATGTAAAAAGGCGCTACTAACTTACGTGAAGGGACTGCCAAAGCAAAGGTGGTTGAATGTAATTATCAAGGAATTAGAAAAGTAGGTATTAATGGGTACTTCAGCATCATCAACTGGCCCTAATAACCAGAGCCCACTCATTCCGTCATGGGCTGAACAAAGTCCGCCTGTAACAATTGAGCCAGCTCAAGATACTGGTGGCCCGGACGGGGAAAATCAAGGTGACAAGGAAATCGACAATGAAAAAGTTCAGCAGGAAATCGGCAAACCATCTGGTACTGCCAATCCTGCAAACCGTTTTGCAGGAGCTAGAAGAGAATTCGGGAATTATGCCAAGGCCGGAGGTTCAAGCTCTGATCTAAGGCGAGCACTAAAGAGTTATTCTAAAAAAGGCTCTGGTGGTGGAAAAACCACAAGCCGAAGGTTGGCTAGTGGGATAACGGCTGGTACTGGTTTACTTGGAGTAATGCGTGGAGACACTGTTACTGTCAACAACCAAAGCCTTTCCTTAAATGACTTGAAAGGCCTATCCACTGACCAAGCTATTGATAGAATTGCTTCACATTTGGCTCCTGATAATGCTGACTCAGACTCTGTGAGAATTGCCTTAGATTACGCGCTGGAAGAAGCGCTACCAGATACAGAAGATTTCGATCCAAATAGTTTTACTGAAGAAGTAATCCAACAAGCCATCGGCTGCTATTTAACTGACTTGATTTTCCAAGATGTGGTTGAAGGCATGGGCAGGGCTTGGTTCCACGTAGAACCTGCTAGCAAGCACCATAGCATGGAAGTTGAGCTAAGGGAGCTTATCAAGGTAATAGCTCAGGAGCAGCTAGACAAGGTCACTAATGGCAACCCTAGCAATATCACCAGAAATAACATTACCAAGATTCAAGCTGATACCATCGCAATGACCGTTGAAGAATGGGAGAGTTTCGATGACTAAGTTTTACTTCAATGATAATCCAAACCAACTACCTGAATATTCAGAGTCATGCCACCCTGTACAACTATTCCACACTCACGAATATGATCAAAAAAAACACAGCTTAGCTTCCAGAGGACTACTGCAAACAGTAAGAGACTTGGGAGTTGCTGTTGAGCCTAAGGCAATCGATTTAATTACAATTGCTTCCGCTGTTACCGCAGCAGATACTTTTGAGTTAAGAGAGAAGGCTGAGAATGCTTGGTCAAGGCAAATGCACCTTCACATCCCTGTAAGTGAACCGAATATATGGAATGCAGAAAGCGCTGAGTTGAGTTCAATTTTGAACTTTCTTACTGGCGATCAATGGATGTTCACTTTTGAGCAGACATCAATGGAACTGCCTAAACCTAAGATAAGTAAGCAGGCTAAATATAAAGCCAAAACTCTTCTAGGAAAAAATGCTGTTTGCCTATTTTCTGGCGGTCTTGATAGTGCAGTGGGTGCTATTGATATCCTTAATGGAGAGTCAGAATATAAGCCTCTCTTAGTAAGTCACGCCTATCGTGGAGATGGTGCAAAACAGGAAGAAATTAAGACTTTGTTGTCTTCTCCATTTGCTGAGCTCTCCTATTCAATTTCTCCTCATATAATTAAAACATATGAAGGCAGAACGGACATAAGTATGCGTGGGAGAAGCTTTAACTTCTTGGCGATGGCCGTATTGGGCATTTCCGCACTGAGAAGTGCTAACTGTGATGCCAGTATTAAAACCATTATCGTTCCTGAGAATGGCTATATCTCAATCAATCCACCACTAACTAGAAGGCGAATAGGTAGTCACAGTACGAGAACCACACACCCCAACTTCTTGCAGAGGTTGGAAGAATTGCTGACACGCATAGGTTTTGACGTCAAATTCGTAAACCCTTATCAGTTTAAAACAAAGGGGGAGATGTTGGCTGAGTGCGTTGACCAAAACGCTATTAAAAAAGCCGTACCGCTAAGCGTTTCATGCAGCCACTGGCACAGAGAACACATACAATGTGGGCACTGCTTGCCCTGTCTAATTAGAAGAGCATCTGTTCATCATGCTGGCTTTGATGATGACGCACCATATAAAACAAAGCGATTGAAAACGCTAATTAAAGAGAAGGATACAAGAGACGACCTGCAAGCAGTTCAAACAGCCATTATCCGGTTGAAGCAAACCAATAATTACAAATCTTGGCTACGTAAATCTGGTCCAATCCCACTAGATAAGTCTATACGTAATGCCTTGGAATCAACGCTTAAGCGTGGTTTGATGGAAGTTGAAGTGTTTATACAGGCTAACAAAACATCATGATGGATATGCATTGCCATGTTGATCTATACCCCGAACATCAGAAGGTATTGGATGACATTGAACGCTCAAACTATTACGTATTATCTGTAACAACAGTGCCTTCAGCCTTCGAAGGCACTGTTAATCTCACAAAAGGGCTTAAGCATTGCAAAACCGCTTTGGGATTGCACCCTCAGCTAGCTCATTTAAGGAAAAATGAACTACCAATTTTCGATCGACTTATAGAGAAAACTAAATATATAGGTGAGATTGGACTAGATGGATCAAAAGGCTGGAGAGAGCATTTTGATGACCAATTATTGGTTTTTAATCACATTCTGAAAAAATGTGAGTCATTCAATGATAAAGTTCTAACAATACATAGCCTGAATGCAGTAGACGAAACCTTAATGTGTCTGAAAAAACACCCGAAAGCAGGCATCCCTGTTCTCCACTGGTTTTTGGGGACAAAAAAACAGTTATTAGAAGCTGTCGATATAGGTTGTTATTTTTCAGTTGGACCAGCAATGCTTTTCTCAGCACGTGGAAAGCGACTTATATCTTGGTTACCTAAAGATAAAATTCTTCTAGAAACAGATGGACCTTTTGCGAAAGTTTCGGGAAAAATACTGTTCCCCTCAGATGTTGATACCGTAATTCAGTATCTTTCTAAAGAATGGGAAGTGTCTCAATCAGATACAGTTAGACAGTTGAAGAATAATTTACGTCAATTAGTTGCTAAATGAATACATCTTTGTAGAGATGTTGTGCAATTGGGACCTATAAATGTAGATCTTGAGCTAGCCACCTTGTTAGGTGGAGAAAATATGACCCAAACGAAAAAAAATTATTATGGACAAATCAGAACATTGTAAAGAAGTTTACGCATATTACGGTTTAGCGATGTATCGTGCTCAATGTGTGGAGCAATCGATTATTCAGTTGCTCATCTTTTGTGATTTATACGAAAGAGAGGCAAAGTCTAAGCACACCCAAGAGGAGTGGGAGGCTAAGTTTGATAGCTTTGATCAGGAAGTTAGTGATAAGACGATGGGTAGACTAATAGGACATCTAAAATCTTTAAACGTACTTCAAGCGACTACAGAATCGTTGCTAGCTAAGGCACTCAAGGAACGTAACTTCTTGGGGTTCTAGGGATTTTCCCCTCTAAAGTAACATAGAACGCTACAGGTATTATATTATATGGTCTGTGGCGGTGGGTTACCTTCCAATATTCTGCCATCTTATATAAACACCATCAATCATATTGGCGTTTATTCATCATGGCAATTAGTAATGAACTCTCGATTCTGACTCAGGCAGAACAACGAGACTTGTATTCAGCACCTCAGTTTTCTATTGAGGAACAACGTTTGTATTTTTCGCTAAACGATGTAGAACAGGCCGAATGCCGTACTATCAGGCTTACTAAACATCGTTGTTATTTCGTGGCGCTTCTGGGCTATTTTAAATCTAAGCCAGTGATCATTGCTCCGAGTTTCCGTGATATCAGTATCGACATGCAGTTTATTGCCTCCCAAATTCAAAGAGGTAAAGGGATCAGGCCTTTCAGTGTCAGTAAAATGCAGCGTGACCGTATTTACTCAAGGATACTGCGTCTACTAAATTACAATAAGTGGAATGAAAAACAGCACCTCAATGCTCTGTGCCACCACCTGGTTTACATTGGTCATGCCTGGCTGGAGCCTCGACACCTCTTTGATGCGGCCATTGAATACCTTGCCAGCCATAACATTGCCATTCCTAAGTACTCCGTGCTTCAAAGACTGATAAGCCGCACAATGCAACAGGTCAGAAAAGACCTGACGCTCCAACTGAATCAACTTACCAGTAATGAACTTAACGTCTTTCTGGACAACATAATCACTACTAAAGACGACGGGCTGAGTCTGAGCCATCTCAGGGGTGGTGCCAAAAGTCTGACCGTGCCTGAGCTTAAAAAAGAGCTCGCCATTTACCACCGGTTAGCACCATGGCACACGCAAATAAATGACGTTGTGGACAGGCTCAATCTGTCGCTAAAAAATCGACAACACTTCAGCGGCCTTATTGATTACTACGGCAGTAAAGTGCGGCGCTTCAAACGCTCACAGCAGCACCTGTGGTTACTGTGTCATCTGACAGAGCGCATGCAACTTGCACTGGAGCGCCTGACGGATGGGTTTGTTTACCATATCCGAAAACAACAGGAAGCCGCCAACGCCTTTGCACAACAAGCAGTGTTCCTGTCCTGGCAGTCAGCTGCGGACAATGTCACGAAAGCGGCAGAGCTACTTCACCTGTTTGTTGACGAGAATATTGATGACAATCAGCCCTTCTCAGTAGTCAGACAACAGGCATTGAAGGTCATGAATGACAGGGATATCCAGACCCTCTGCCTTTACCTGAA
>NZ_JAWOWE010000028.1:0-11793 GCF_033340275.1 Vibrio sp. 1402 | reverse complement strand
CCTTGCACCGCCCCAATGCCAGTCACCGTGACACTGAAATCTTCTGGGCCTTCATAAACGGCGTCATCAGTGGAAGCGATGCGCACATCAAACTCAGTTTGCCCCGCTGGCACCGTTACTACACCATCGTTTGGCACTGCAACCCAACCACTTCCGGTGTTGTATTCTAAGGTGCCTAAGTCTCCAACTTCGGTGTCACCTAAGTTCAGGCCTAGCTCGACTTGAACAGTGGACTCGGAGGCATTCGACAGCGTCACTTTGAAGTTCGCTGTGTCACCCTCATTGATGGTGCCAGCGTCTGAAATAGTCACGCTTGGACGGTCATCATCCGGATCGGGACCCGGGCCACTGCCGTCATCCACTATCGTTGCCGTCCCCGTATCGCTGCCTTGTACTGCGCCAATGCCGGTTACCGTGACACTGAAATCTTCTGGGCCTTCGTACACCGCATCATCAATGGAAGCGATGCGCACATCAAACTCAGTTTGCCCTGCTGGCACCGTGACTACGCCATCGTTTGGCACTGTCACCCAACCGCTTCCCGTGTTGTATTCTAAGGTACCTAAGTCACCGACTTCGGTATCGCCTAAGTTCAGGCCTAGCTCGACTTGAACAGCGGACTCGGAGGCATTCGACAGCGTCACTTTGAAGTTCGCTGTGTCACCCTCATTAACCGTACCTGCATCACTCATCGTTACCGCTGGGCGATCATCATCAGGATTTGAGCCAGGTCCACTACCATCATCTAAAATAGTGGCAGTCCCAGTAACAGGTGTGCTTTGTTCTTCTGTCGTGCCAGAGAGCGTAAACGTTTCTGGGCCTTCAAATATAGAGTCGTCAATAGAGTCTATAGAGACCGTAAAGTCACTTTCACCCGGTGGGATCGAAATGGTAAAGGTTCCGCTTTCACCGACTGAAACTTCTTCTGTTGTACCATCAGAAAATGTTATGAGGACACGCTCATTGACGTAGTCACTCCCGTTCTCGTCAGCTGAGCCGCCTGTTGCGGTTCCATCAAGGAGAGAAAGAATGACATCAGTGTTGTCTTCAGTTGTTTGACTTAGAGTAATATCGAATACAACTTGGTCACCTTCGTTGATAGTCGGACTAGATATTTCTTGAACTAAGATAGTCGGTGGTACAGGGCCATTAATTACTCTGAAAAGATCCAACAAAGATAGTGCTTGAGTTGTAGATAGTCCGATTCCATCAATACCGACGGTCTCAAAATTCGTACTAGCCAACAATTCAGCGCCAGTACGATCTATTGCACCAGTATTTTGGGGGCTAGAACCACTTTCCTCACCTGCAGCTGGCTCAAAATCCTCACCAAGAGCAGCCGGGTCTTCTCCACTAGCGATAGCCTCGATTAGCGCAGTGACATCATCAGTAACGTTAATTGAACTACCTTGCGGTGTTACCTGTTGTACAATTAATTCTGATGTATCAGAAACTTCCTCAATAATTAATTCACCAGGCTGAGGTAGCTGACCACTTTCAAGACTTCTCAGGTTCCCATCAAGCCCTATAACCACGACATTGCTCATCAATGAACTTAACGCTACTCGATCCATGCTCTTCATCCTTGTATTAGTTTAATTAAAGGCTTGTTACTGCACTAAACACGTCTATAGTTTAGACAAAATATGAATTTTTCGTTTTATTCCAAGAGGATTTAGTTTTTTGAGAGTAATAAGGAAAATAACCGAAGAATTTGCCTTCATTTAAACCAGTTTCCGCTATGCTCTTAAGATAAAAAGGTTTTCTACGAAAAAATCGACCACTTACCAAGCAAGCTTTGCCTCGTATGCTAGAGTTTAGAGAGTAAGATTGTTGTTTTTTATTGAATTAAACATTTAAACATCAACAAGTTGATAATACGCACTAAGAAAATTCATTGTTTGTAACTTCTCGTCTCAAATATGAAACAGAATAAGAGCGACATGATTTTAGGAGAACTAACGTGAGATGGAATCGAGTACATATAGCCTGCTGTTGCTTAATAGTGTCTTCACCAGTTTTCGGTCAAACTCTAGAGCAAGCGGTTGCACAGACGCTACAAAATAACCCCGATATTAAGAGTGCATTTAACGAGTTTATGAGCCAGAAGTACATAAATGAAGCTTCATCAGGTGCTTACCTCCCCTCTGTTGATCTAGATGCTGGAATTGGATATGAAGGATTAGACCCGTCAGATGAAGTTGGTCGAGGAGACACGGATTACACTCGAAAGGAAGCTTCAGTGACACTGACCCAACTAATATGGGATGGTAGCGCTACATTAAATGATATTGATCGAACCGCAGCTGATGCTGAATCTGTTAGATTTCAACTCTTAGCAGATGCTTCAGATAAGGCACTTGAAGTGACTAAAGTGTACTTGGACGCTGTTAAAGCGTATGAAGTCCTAAAGCTTTCAGAAAACAACCTTGCTGTTCATAAAGATATTTACGATGACATTAAAAAACGAGTCAACTCGGGTATCGGCTCTACTGCTGACTTGACGCAGGTAGAAGCACGTTTGGCAAAAGCACACGGAAACTTAGCTGCTGCTCAAAATAACCTGTATGACTCTCACACGATGTTCACTCGTTTAGTCGGTCAAACACCACAAGGGTTAATCTTTCCGAGAGCGGACCAAAACTTTATCCCGTACACGGTTGATGAAGCGGTAGGCTTGGCATTTGAACTTCATCCCGTTATTCAAGTGGCGCTCGCAGACGTAGACTCGGCTAAGTTTCAATACAAACAGTCTAAAGGTGTTAATTACCCAACCATTTCAATTGAAGCTTCGCAAACATGGCGTGACGACGCTGATGGTTTAAAAGGTCGAAGTGATGAGACACTTGCCATGCTGCGTCTACGCTACAACCTATTCAATGGTGGCAGTGATGCAGCGAACTCAGAAAACTTTGCCTACCAGCTAAATAAAGCAAAAGACTTGCGTGAAGGTGCCTATCGCAATGTTGAAGAAGGGTTAAGGCTTTCTTGGAGTGCGCTTGATTTAACATTACAACAAAAAGAGTTTCTATCAGATCATGTAGACTCTGCGTCTGAAACCGTAATTGCTTACGAGAAGCAATATCGCATCGGTAAACGAACACTGCTTGATCTATTGAACACTGAAAACGAGCTCTTTGAGGCGCGTAAAGACTACTTAGATTCTAAATACGCAGAGCAGTACGCCAAATATCGAGTGATGAACGCAACTGGGCAACTGTTGAGTGCATTAAGGGTTGAAATGCCTAAAGAATGGCTAGAAGAAGTGGAGTATTAATTATGAAACACATAGCTTTTATTACACTCTCATTAATGCTCTCCGCATGCAGTTCATCAGATCGTGGTGATGAATATGATTACATAGATACCCCAATTGCCGATCAGTGGGCTGATCATATAGATGATGACTCTGACGGAGTCATTAACGAGCGAGATTTGTGCCCGGGTACACCTTTGGGTGCCGAAATAGACAACGACGGTTGTGGTTCGTACGTTGACTCCTCACAAGAAATGCAAATTCGAGTACTATTTGCGAACGATTCCGATGTGATCAACCCTATCTTTACGCAACAAATTCTTGAACTATCCGACTTTTTGAAAGAGTACCCGAACACGTCTATAGAGATTCAAGGTTATGCTAGTCGCACTGGTACTGCAGAACATAATCTTGACTTATCTAAGCGCCGCGCTGAAAACGTTAGAAAAGAGCTCATGAAGAATGGCATTAGTGGAGATAGAGTTACCATTGTCGGCTATGGAGACACAGTACTTGCGACACAAGGTACAGACCAAGTTAGTCACGCATTGAACCGTCGAGTAACCGCAACAGTGATTGGCCACAAGGGTGAAGTGAAGAAAGAATGGACCGTTTTCACAACACTTCCAAAAAGCTAGCACAACAATAAACAGACCGTAAAAATAAAAGGTCTAGCAAATTGCTAGACCTTTTTTGATTTTAAATTTGACTACAGTTTAGCGCTACTACATGTCTTTGTACTGAGCTTCTAAACTCGCAATTAAGCTTTGAGTCACATCATCAACACTTGCACCGTCAAAATGGATGTCCAATGTCGAGCTCCCTTTTGTAATACTCAGGTTTGCCTCAGATCCCCCGTCTGGTGCCACTTCTACATGATACTCTCCGACATCACCAGTATGATCACCTGATTGAAGATCATTAAGAAGCTCTCCAATTTCATCTTTAGATAAGTCGTCAAACAGATCTGAGAAGTCTAGAGCGTCTTCATTTTTATTGAAGTCAGTGACAGTATCAACATCGTTAGTGACTTCACTCCACTTAAAGATGTCGGCCCCTTCTGACCCTGTTAAAGTATCACTACCTAAACCACCAATCAGAATATCATCCCCTTCACCGCCAACGAGTATGTCGTTGCCACCATGACCAAATAGTAAGTCATCACCAGCGCCGCCATATAAATTATCCGATTTATCTCCTTGGTGAGTTTGGTTGAATTCTTCCAAGTTATTTCTAACGTACTCATGTATATCTTCGCCGTCAACGGTAGACACATCCTGACCCGTTTGCTGCGCCACATGTGATTGAATCGCACTTAAGCCTTGTTCATTACCACCAAACTCAATTAAGTCACCTAACAAGATATCGTTACCTTCACCTCCTTGAATAGTGTCTGAACCTTGTTTGAGAGGTACATCTTGACCCAATATCGTTTCAGCAAGCTTAGTAACATCAATATCTGACTCTACCACACCATCAGTGTCATACTGCTTGAGTGTATGTTCATCAACGCCACTCCCAAGACCTATCGCTTCTATAGAGGACAATGCCGCTAGTACTTGATACATGTGTTGAGCTTGTGTCGAGCTATTCCCTTCATCGTAATAACGGATAGAGCCATAATATCTGTCGATATCGCCAAGGATTCTTCCTGTTAGCGGTGAATAAACCTTACCGTAACTATCTATAACGACATCACCTTTGTAGGTAACTGTTTGTCCGTATGAGTAATTGTTTTTACTCGCAATATCTTGCAGGGTAACAAGCTTGCCAGAATTATCGACGTCCAAAATCACTTTCGAGAATTCACTCGGTGCTACACCATAGAGGTATGTTGCTCTATTTGGTTGACCATCCGTAACAAAGTACGTGATATTTTGGCCATTAGGGTTAGGTTGACTGCTGAACCATTCAACGGCCGACTGTAAGCCCGCCTCATAGTTTGTGCCGCCAGAACCCTCATCATCAATTACACGATTCAACTCTTCTACAAACTCTTTTCTTGCTGTAAGAGAACTCAAGTCAACAGAAATCACCGCTGATGCACTTGAAGCAAATTCACTAAGGTGAATATTCACTGTCCCTGGCTTCTCTCCTTGATTTACCGCACTTAACAGCTCATCAAACACGTCTAGCACTTCTTGCTTCGCAGTTCCTACCCAGTTACCCATGCTCCCTGAAGTATCCAGAACAAATGCGATGTTGTAGTCCTGACCTGCAATGATCTCCAATCCTTGAACATCACCAACAATAATATCGTGATCGTCACTACCCGTTATCTGATCATTCCCATGTGATCCCGACTCCAACACATAGTCACGAGCTGTAAGCTCAACGGATTCAGTTGTTGAAGCTGCGTCATTATTTGATCCTTCAACAGACGTAGCAGTAACGCTTAGCGGGAACTCTAAGCTGCCTTCATAATCGAATGGCACTCTGATATCCAGGGAAAGCTTACCATCTGTACCAAGAGTGACAGGGTAATCTCCATTTGAATCTTGCTTAATTGCGAGCCCATCAACATACACGTCAACACCGTCTGGTAGATCTTGTACAAGAGCAGTCTGCGCTAAATCCTCACTTCCATCGACATCAACTAGATCAACATCCACATCGACCGAAATCCAGCGATCTTGAAGCACTTCATAAGTGCCATCAGGTTTCAAATCAACAATTTTGTCTGCAAAAACAACGCGTTCAATTTCATATAAATGATCACCTCGGTCATCACTACCTGTATGATCGTTTACCGAATCGATAGAACGACTATCTAATAAAATCCAATATGGAACTTTACCGCCATGATCGTCTTTGAAGGTCATTTTGTAGTCATCAAAGTTCCCTGTTAGGTAGACTGTATCTTTACCATCATGCAGAGTAAGACTGGTCGCGTCATCACCATAAAACGTATCATTGTTACCACCGCCAACAAATACGTCATCGCCACCGCCACCATAGAATACATCGTTGAAATCTGTCCCAACAAACAAGCTGTCGGTGTCACTTAAGTCAGTATTGACTCCCAACACAACACCAGCGTGTGTATTAATTTTAGGTACTGCATTATCCAACCCAAGGTTGGCTGCGACAGCCTCATTTTCGGTATTGGTATTATTTATTGCCGATGTAGCTAAGTGGTGATTAGGATCAACAGCATCTCTTTTTACTAACTCTCCAACATTAATCGTGATCGCAGGGGCATCTGCAACTGCGGCAACGTTGATATCAAGTGTATTTGTTACGCCAGTATTTGTGGTATAGCTAATTAATGGAACGTCACCTGACCAATGCTCAGCAGGTTCAAATATGTAACTACCATCTCGGTTTACTAGTAACGTACCACTAGTCAAAGAAACACTTTCGCCTACCTCGTAATCAGCACCATCGATAGTAAGATGATCTACCATCAGAATATTGTCGCCGTCAGAGTCATTAAGCAATACATTCCCTTGTAGAGTATTGTCTTCTATGGTTTCGCCCAAATCACTTTCCGTTTCCGTCGGTAAGTTCTCATGTACTACAACATTGATCGCCAAGTTAGATTCTGCTGAATCACCATTCGAGCTTTCTGTACTCGTTGCAGTCAAATTGATAGTGAAGTCATCATGGGAGCCCGCAGGTGGAGTCACAGTAAGTGCATCTAATGCCCAACTTGTCACGTCCAGTTCTTCATCAATAGTTGCGACAGTAATAGAACTATTTCCATCTGAAAGGATCGCACCTACAGGTAAGCCAGTTAGCGTGACTTTAAGTGATTCAGAGCCATCTGTATCATTTAAGCTTGCTTTAATTTCAGAGAGCGGTATCGCTGTATCTTGTAACCCTTCGTTCAGCTGGTATGTTTCGTAAAACGCAACACCATTAACTTCTTGTAGTTCAGACGCTCTGATATCAGTTGCTTCTAGTGCACTTTCATCACTAACTACGTAAAGACTACTATTGCTCAGATTTACAGGCGCTTGTCCATTAATGGATACATCCACATTAAAGTTACCCGGACCACTTTGGTTATGGTGATAGATTTCAATTGGATAAAAGCCAGATACCGAAGGGGTAAAGCTAGCACCCTTAATATCACCACTGTCGCTCCCCCAACGAGCTTGATCAAGTAACGTACCACCCAACTTGATAGCAAGGCTATCATCTGCTTGCCCAACAAAGTCGTAACTCGAGCCAGCTTCGAGATAAACAAGAGATGTGACTAGAACGGCCTCATTTGCCAAGGTTGCATGAGTCCCTAAATCTTCCACATTTGCCCAACTCAATCGAGTACCATCGGCTTCATTAAGAGCGTTGATCGCTGAGATTAGAGTCTCTCCATTGACCCCCATACCATCACTAGAACCAATTTGAACATTACTCCATGTCGTAACGTTAAACTCTTGTTGAGGCAATGAGTTTAATGGCGTCACTGCAATTAAGTTCGGTTTGTCAGCTACAGGGTTCACGTCTATTGTCAGTGTCGACTCTTGACCAGAGCTCTGCCCATCTGTCGGTTTAAAACCAATTTGAGCGTAACTAGATTCCTGATCTCCGACTTGATTTCCGCCGAAGCTGTCACTGCCTGATTCATTTAATTCAGGTACAAAACGAACACCGTTTTCCTCAAAAAGCGATTTATCGAGGACTTGATCGATTTGTACAGACTGCCAATCGCCTTGCGAATCTCTGTACTCTAATGATCCATCGCTAGGAAGCGTTGTAATTTGGACGGAGAGATCTGATACGTCAGAGTCCACATCGCTAATACCGAATGATGACCAATCAAGCATCACTTGAGTATCTTCATTCATCTCAACCACTGAAGGCGAAGATTCAGGAGCATCATTCACATTTACCAGAGAAACATTGACCTCGGCAGTATCAATCCCGCCAGTTCCATCGATAACCTCAACCTGAAGCGTATAATCGCCCAAGTCAACATCATCGATTGTCTTGTTCAATGAAATCTGTCCGCTTGTCGGGTCGATATCAAAAATACCATTAGTGCTCGAGCCATCTGCAAAGCGGTATACAAGCACGTCATTATCGTGATCTTCAGCAACGACCGTGCCGATAACGGCCCCACTCGCCGTGTTTTCGTTAACTGACCCGAAGTCGTAAACATCATCATTTGGCTTGTCACCAGCACTATCGCCGCCAGAAATGAACTCTGGAGCGTGCTGAGCATCTATAATAGAGACTGTTGCTTCATTCGAGTCACTTGCAAGCGTCGAATCTGCACCAACCGTATCAATTAGAGTCACGGTTAGGTTTTCAAGATCTTCGTAAATACCATCATCGAGAGTTTTTATATCAATCGGCGCCGACGTTTTACCCGCTGGAATCGTGACTGTGTACGTACTTGGAGCAATATAATCTTTGTCATCAACATTCCCTCCGATTGTGAATGTTACCAGTACATCTTCATCTGCTTTTTGGTCAATGTTGACGATAAATTTTGCATCACTACCTTCATCAACTGAGGATTGATCTGAGCTAATAGTCACTTTCGGTGCACTTTGGGCATCAACGATCACAACACTTGCGCTGTTATTTGAAGCAATGCTCGCATCAGCGCCATCCACCTCTTTAATGGTTACTGTGAAAGATTCTGCGCCCTCATAAATACCATCGGTGACCGTCAGTAAGTCAAGAGCAGCTGAAGATTGACCCGCAGGAACTTCAACACTCAGAACGCCAACAAAATCTTTTCCATCTTGGGCCACGCCACTATATTCGACATGAACCGTAACACTCTCATCTGCAACTTTATCAAGTGTCAGCGTAAAGCCTGCCGTTTCACCTTCATTTACGCTGTTTTGATCGGCACTAATACTAACTAAAGGTGCAGGATCAGAATCCACAATATTTGCGTTACCAGTTGCAATACCATTACTGGTGACACTACCGATTTCCGTAACCGTCAGACCAAAGCTCTCATCACCTTCATGGACATTATCTAGTTTGGTCGGGACTGCGACTTTAATTTCAGCGACACCTGGAGGTATGGTAACGTCTCCATTAGGCGCCATATCTAATGTTTGAGTTTGACCATGAGTATCCACATAGGTCACTGCCATAGCGCCTAAATCAACATCTTCCGCAGTATAGCTATCATTTGTTGTTGACTTCAGATTGACGACAACGGCCTCTTGAACAGGGTTAGAGAGTAAAACGGTAAATATTGCGTCAGTTCCTTCAATGACATCGCCGGCATCTACTACGCTAAGTTTTGTACTGTCATTATCAAGAACTGTTGCCGTCCCCGTTTCACCGCCGATCTCAAGAACGATCGTTTCGCTGCTTTCCACAACCAAGTCATCAATAGTCGGAATCGATATTTCGAAGCTACTTATACCTGCAGGAACAATCAAGTAACCACCTAAGAAAACAACACCATTTGTATAGGTTGCATTTGATAGATTTACGTCATTCTTATCAACTGAAGAACCTTGAGCAAGCATATCAACTTGGTACTTAACGGCAGTGCTAGTGGTTTCATTTAGAACAACCGAGAACGTGACATTGTCACCCTCGGTCACACTATCACCGACCACAGACAGACTTGGCCCGTTTTCCGCAACATTACCATCTAACATTTCGTTAACGATATTGACTGTAGATGGATCGCTAACGCCATTTTCAGAGTCGACTGCCACATATCCAAAGCTGTCTTCGGCAGGAACACCTTCTACATAACGTAACTCCCAGTTACCTTCATTTTTCGTAGAAAAATCTAACTGAGTAATGACCGAACCTTCAGGAAGAGCTAGATCTTTCCCATAACCAACGCTTGTTTCTTGGAATAGCATGAAGTTGCCTTCAGGCTTCAAAAACTCGAACGTTTGAGTCTGTTGGACATTATTTGAATCTAAGTATGTAACCGTAATAAGTGCTGCGTTGTCATCACCGTAATCAAACAATCCACCTAATCCATCTAAGCCAAGGTTTACGCTGCCCACAGGATTATTAGACAAATCGATCGTAATCGATTCACCTTTCTCAATACCCTGCCCATCATTGTCAGCGATACCATTGCCGATGTGTGACACCTGGCGGTTGTACTGCGCAAGCTCACCGCTATCAGAAGAAATGGTGATAGAAGCTCCATTTGCTAAATGCTCAGTACGGGAATGTGATAAACCACCATCCTCACTTAATCCCCAGTTATTGAAATCTGTTGTAGATTCCGAGCCATTAGGCGTATTTGGACGATCTTTGATACCTAATAAGAAGCCAACATTATCAGCTTCATAGTAAAGGCTGTCTTTGTCATAAAGCGTATCGCTTACTTCTTTAATTTCGTGCAACTCACCATCACTATCTTTAAAGAACAACGTACCTGAGGTTGGCAGTTCAGTAATTCGGACATGTAGATCGTTGCCTTTTAAGTCGTCTTCAACATCCGCGATATGATCTTGAGAGTCGCCATCACCTAAAGGTTTCGTATCAGTATCAAATACAACTTGCGTCACAGGCTTGTCAGTCACATGCGTAAAGTCCTCACTGTCAGGCTTGTCATTGACTGGCGTCACATCGACGTTCACCGTGGTGGACTCGCTGACGCCACCGGACGTAACGATGTAGGTAAAGCTGTCTGTACCGTGGTAGTTGTCGTTTGGCGTGTAGGTCACGCTGCCGTCCGGGTTGACCGAGACCGTGCCGTTGGCTGGACCGTTGTTGGTATCGAGCGACACCACTTTATCGTCGCCTTCGAACGTGTCGTTACCTAAGACCTTGATGATGGTCGGCGTGTCTTCCACAACCGTCGCTTTATCTGCCACGATGTCCGCCACAGGCGCTACCGTGAAGTTCACCGTTTGGCTAACGCTCTCGCCGCTTGGATCGGCGGCAGTAAAGGTCAGCGCTTCAGAGCCGTTCCAGTCTGCCGTTGGGCTAATGGTCGCGATGCCATTTTCAATCGACACCAACACGTTGCTGTTGCCAGAGACGCTAAACGTTAACTCGCCATCCACGTTATCCACATCGCTGAAAGCGGTATTTAGATCGATGCTGTATGGCGTAAAGTCTTCCGCCAAGGTTTGGTCTGCGAGGCTGCTTTCAACCACAGGCGTGTCGTTCACCGCATTCACGGTGACGTTGACCGTCGCTTGGTCAGTCAGCGAACCATCGGTAACGGTGTAAGTGATTTCAGCGTCGCCATGGAAGTTCTCGGCCGGTGTGAACACCAACTTGCCGTCAACAATTTCAACTGTCCCTTGGTCACTCGGCACAGACGCCGATTGGATAGACAGCGTATCGCCATCAATGTCAGTATCGTTTGGCAGGACATCAATCGTCACTGGCGTGTCTTCGTCAGTAACGGCATTGTCATTGGTCGCCACTGGCGCGTCATTCACTGGCGTCACATCGATGTTCACCATGGTGGACTCCGATACCCCACCGGAGGTAACGATGTAGGTAAAGCTGTCTGCACCGTGGTAGTTGTCGTTTGGCGTGTAGGTTACGCTACCATCCGGGTTGACCGAGACCGTGCCGTTGGCTGGACCGTTGTTGGTATCGAGCGACACCACTTTGTCGTCGCCTTCAAACGT
>NZ_JAWOWE010000027.1:0-18015 GCF_033340275.1 Vibrio sp. 1402 | reverse complement strand
TTAAAATACAAAACGCCCGATGAAGTACATCGAGCGTTTTAGTTAAAAAGTGTCAACCCATATCAGGACGGGTCATACAAGAGGAGAAGAGTAAGACACGCCACCTAATAAAGCGGCGCAAACGAACTATTTCGCGCTTTCTTCTTCCATTTGTGCGTTATCCACAACGTGGTTTTCACCTAAATCGTTTGGTAGCACAAGGTTAAGAATAATTGCCACGATACCGCATAGGCTCACACCCTGTAGACTGAACTCACCAATACCGAAAGCCATACCACCAATGCCAAACACAAGTGTTACGGCAACAATCACTAGGTTACGAGACTTATGTAAATCAACGTTATTCTTGATCAGTGTGTTGAGGCCTACCGTTGCGATGGAGCCGAACAGCAGAATCATGATGCCGCCCATGACAGGAACTGGAATCGTTTGAAGAACCGCACCTAGCTTACCTACCAATGCAAGTACGATTGCGGTGATTGCTGCCCAAGTCATGATCACAGGGTTAAATGCTTTGGTTAGCATTACCGCTCCTGTTACTTCACTGTAAGTGGTGTTTGGTGGAGCACCCACCATCGAAGCTGCGATAGTTGCCACCCCGTCACCTGCGATTGTGCGGTGAAGGCCTGGTTTTTTCAGGTAGTTTTTTCCTGTAACGTTTGAGATAGCAAGCATGTCACCTACGTGCTCAACCGCAGGTGCGATAGCGACAGGAATCATGAACAAAATTGCGTTGATATTGAACTCTGGCGCGGTGAAGTTTGGCATGGCTAGCCAAGCCGCTTGCTCTACGGGAGTGAAATCAACCACACCGTAGAATAGAGAAACAGAGTAACCAGCAAGAATACCACCAACAATAGGAACGAGCTTCAAAAAGCCTTTTGCAAAAACGCTGAGTACAATGGTTGTGAGCAGTGAGACCGCCGAGATAATGATCGCAGCATCACCATTAACTAGCTGTGCAGCTCCATCACCAGTTTTACCTACCGCCATGTTCACTGCCGTTGGGGCAAGGCCAAGGCCGATAACCATGATCACAGGGCCAACGACAACGGGCGGGAGAATTTTATGGATAAATCCAACACCACGCACTTTGATCATCGCCCCTAGAGCCACATAAACTAAGCCCGCTGCCATCAAGCCGCCCATCGTTGCACCGATACCCCAAGTTTGGATACCGAACATAATAGGAGCAATAAACGCAAAAGAAGAGGCAAGGAAGATGGGAACAGAACGTTTAGTCATTAACTGGAAGAGGAGAGTACCGACACCGGCACCAAAGAGGGCTACGTTTGGATCAAGGCCAGTTAGGAGCGGCACAAGCACCAAAGCACCAAAAGCGACAAAGAGCATTTGAGCGCCTTGTAACGCGTTTTTCATAATAATTCCCTATTTTCAAGATACGCAGACAAATCCGGCGAATACTATCATCCTGCAATCGTTTGCAATGTTGCATAGATCAAACTTTCGATTGAATTTTTCCCATAAATAGCACTTTTGAGAGTTGCTTGCTTGCAAATTGTCCTCTTTTACGTGTCTTGCGTGAAGATGAAAAATGGACAGCCTAACTTGTTGAGATAGCTTAATAAGCAATGAGTTTATTATAAAAAATAGCACTGAAGCGCTGGTTGAGGCCCGAGTTAACAAAGCTGGTCATAATACAGACAATTTACTCAGTACTTACCTTGCTCAAGATTTGATAGTTGCTTATTATTCGGGTTCTTGTTCAGAGGATTATAAAAACTATGCGCTATTTAGCTCTCTTACTGATAGGTTGGTTGTCCCTACCAGTATATGCATTAACTCAGGTGGATATCTATCGTGCCGAAGTGGTTATCGACAGTGAGCAGAACGACGGTGAGTCTTTGGCTCGTCAACAAGGTATGCAGGATGTGATTGTTCGAGCGACCGGTTCTCAATCCTCTTTAAGCAATCCAGTGATTAAAAAGGCACTTAGCTCAAGTGCGCGTTACATTTCTCAACTGAGCTATGGGCAGGTTGATGGAAAAGCGAGCTTAAAAATGTTGTTTAACAACGACCAAATCAGCTCTCTTTTAACACAAGCACAATTGCCATCTTGGTCGCCAAATCGTGCCAATATTTTAGTTTGGATGGTTGAAGAACAGGGTTACGATCGTAACATTGCGTGGGAGCATTCTGAATCTTCAAATGTTGCAGCACTTCGTAGCGCAGCGAAACTAAGAGGCCTACCAATCACTATCCCGGTTGGGGATTTTGATGATGTAACCGGTGTTAATGTCTCTGATCTTTGGGGCGGCTTTATTGAGCCAATTGGTCAAGCTAGCCAGCGCTACCCAGCTGACGCCGTTTTGGTTGTACGAGCTCAAGGTGAACAAATTCGTTGGACACTCTACGACCAGTCGCCAACGAGAATTGTAGAGGCGCAACGTTCTCCGCGTAGCGGGTCTGCATCAGGTGCTAATGCTATTGCAGAAATGGTGGATGGCATCGCAGACTACTATGCAAGTAAGAGTGCAGTTGTGGTTTCAGGAAAGTCTTCAAAAGCGCTAGCAGTGAAAGTCCTTAATGTAACCTCTGCCACGGACTTCTTCCGTTTAGAGAATGCGCTAAAACAACTTAATTCGGTTGCGGGTACAGAGATTAAGCGTGTTCAAGGGGACGAGTTAACGCTCAACATCCACCTTTTGGCATCACAACAAGCTTTTGAGAAAGAAGCTTCTTCTATTTCTCAATTAATGGTTTTTGAAGATCCTTTAGGTGAAGTTGATGCCCCAGCTTCAACTCAAGAAGAAGAGCCATTGGTTCAGAGTAATGAAGCAAAAGACGCCGCGACGCCAAAAGAAGCGCAGCCTGAAGTACCAGTAAATGTTGTGGCAGAAGCAAGTGACGAAACACAACCAACTCAGCCGATGATTGTGGAGCCTGTCCGAGAACAGTATGACTTGATCTACGAGTGGCGCTCGGCATCGTAATCTCCTTGGTAGCGTTCCAGGCGTGAAACGCAAGGATCAAACACCAATGTGGTAAGCATAAAAAAGAGTCGCAATAGCGACTCTTTTTGTTTTCTAAATTCGTATTCGAACCAATGATCAGTGATTGACTGCGATTGGCGTTATTTATTGAATTTCGCTTTTTCTTCTTTTTCTACTTGAGAGAGGCGTTTCAACTTAAGACCTAGCTCTTTGCCTCTCGCTCTAGCAAACAAAATATTACCAGCGAAACCGAGTGAAGTCAGTATCAGTTCCACTGCCGCAAGCCAGCGTTCACCCCCATCCACATAAAGGATGGTCAGCGCATGCAAGAAATACAGCATAAGAACAAAGTTAGCCCAAGCATGAGTGTAAGGCTTACCAGCTAAAATACCAGGCAACGGAAGTAGTAGCGGAATACACCAAGCAATAGCAAGTGTTGTGCTGCTGAGGTGAGGGTGAGGGGATAACGCAAGCTGCCAAATAGCGACCCAGGCTAATAAGGCTAAGTTGCCAAATAAAGCCAGGTAACGATAGGTTTTAGCCTGTGTACCGAGTGGTGTTTGGTCTAAAGAGTCAGACATCGATTAACTATCCTTGATTTTACTAACAGACTTTTAGTTTTAACGCTGCAGTTGCCAGCCTTTTGCCTAATTGTTGTGCCAGGCGAATCTCTTCACTGCTCAGGGTCGCCTCATGGCCTACACTGCTGGCGCCATACGGAGTGCCTCCGGACTGCGTAGTGTGTAACTCTGGCTCGGAATAAGGAATGCCCAAAACCATCATCCCGTGATGCAATAAAGGGGTCATCATGCTTTGTAACGTTGTTTCTTGACCACCATGCATCGAGGACGAAGAGGTAAAGACACAAGCAGGCTTATCGATTAAGTCACCACTGACCCATAAAGATGTAGTCTGATCCCAGAAGTGCTTTAAAGGCGCAGCCATGTTGCCAAACCAGACGGGGCTGCCAAACGCTAGACCGTCGCACGTTTTCAGTTCCTCTAGAGTAACAATTGGATCAGAAGGGGAGTGTGAGTGAGGTGACAATTCTTCAACTGTACGCAAAATTGCTTGGCATTGAGGAGTCGATTCGACTCCTCTTGCTATTTGTCTTGCCAGTTGTTTTGTCGAGCCATGACGGCTGAAATACAAAATAAGGATCTGGCAATCCATTTATAAAATATCCAACACTTGCTCTGGTGGGCGACCAATTTTTGCTTTGCCGTTAGCAACGACTACCGGACGCTCAAACAACTTTGGATTTTTCGCCATTGCTTCGAATAATTGCTCATCGCTGACGGAGTCTTCGCCTAAGCCAAGCTCTTTATATTCACTTTCTTTAGTGCGCATCATTTCACGTACAGATGAAAAGCCAAGCTGGGCGTACAGCGCTTTTAGTTCATCCACGTTAAGTGGTGTGTCTAGGTATTTGACGACTTCCGGTGTAACACCATTTTGCTCAAGCAGTTCAAGTGCTTGACGGCTCTTTGAGCAACGAGGGTTGTGATAAATCACGACTGACATGGTTTTCTCCATTTCGTTATTGT
Organism: Vibrio sp. 1402; assembly: GCF_033340275.1. Taxonomy (NCBI): domain Bacteria; kingdom Pseudomonadati; phylum Pseudomonadota; class Gammaproteobacteria; order Vibrionales; family Vibrionaceae; genus Vibrio; species Vibrio sp. 1402. The sequence goes on along the minus strand of NZ_JAWOWE010000027.1, from coordinate 13,514 downwards.
AATGCCATGAATCGATCTCTTTGGATCATGAGTTGGTCGATACGGGCATCGTATCGCGCTTGCTCTAAGCTGCCCAACTTGGCCATTTTACTTGCTTCACTATAATATTGAATCGCTTTATTCCAATTTGCTCGCAATGCCAAAATTTCTGCTCGAGCAGCCAACTCTTCATCGCTACGCCCCAGCGCGTGGTAGCTCTTCGATATTAGGTGCCAGCCATTTGTATCTTCAGGATAGTCATGAGTGTATCTTTGAAGAACTCGCGTGGCTTGATCGTTTTTATTGTCCTCAAGTAGCGCATTGGCGTAGTTAATGGTCAATACTTTATTTTGAGGGTTACGAGATAACGCTTTGCGGAGCATCTCGGTTGCTTTTTCTGGCTGCTTCTTCTCGATGTATAAATCCGTCATAGCGTCCAAGTAAAACGGGTTACTTGGGTCTTGTTCCAGTAACTTTTTCAAAATTGGTTCCGCTTGAGATAAGCGTTTATTGTCTAAATGCACGAGTGCTCGACCATAATCAAAAGCAGGTGTAATGTCCGCAGAGGCTTTCTTTTGGGTTCTCTCAAACCAGCTCAGGGCGGCTTGTCCATCAATGCCAGCGTAACGAGCCACAATGCGCGCGCGAGCTAGATGATAGTCTATTGAAGGCACAACACGCATTGGAGGATAGGTTCTTGCTCGCGCACGGCTATCGGTAATTCGATCTTCAGGCAGAGGGTGAGTCAGGAGCATTGGTGGCGGTTTACTCGCATAACGATACTCATCAGCAAGACGGCCAAAAAACCTTGGCATTGCTTGAACATCAAAACCGGCTTTTGCTAGTGTCGAAATACCAAAGCGATCCGCTTCTTTTTCGTTTGCACGAGTGTAGTTGATTTGACTTTGCATGTTGCCCGCGGTTGCTGCTGTAATTGCAGCCATCCCCGCTTCGGGTGAGGCAATTGAAAGCAGTAGTGCCCCCGCAAGTGCGGCTAATGTGGCCGGAGAGCGGCGTGCTTGTTCTTCCATACTCCGAGCAAGATGACGTTGTGTGACGTGCGCTATCTCGTGAGCGACAACAGAGGCCAGCTCACTTTCTGAACGAGCATGAAGAAACAACCCAGAATGCAGCGCTACATAGCCACCAAAAAACGCGAACGCGTTGATATTACGGTCGCGAATCATAAAGAAGTGGAACGGCGTTTTTACATCATTCGCATTGGCCACTAATTTGTGCCCAAGAGAGTCAATATATTCATTGATGACAGGGTCATTAACGATAGGTTTACTGGCTCTGAGCATACGCATATAGGCGTCGCCATAAATCAACTCTTGGTCTATTGAAAGCGTGCCACCAGCAGCTGTGCCAATGTCTGGCAAGTCAATGCTATTGGCATAAGTTGTCGGCGAACTGATGGCAGCAGCAAGACATAAGCAAACTAGCGAGCGAGTGCGTTTTAACATACGTTTAAAAGGTTCTCCAAAATACATAAGCATGTGGTTACAGGTCGAGAGCCTATTAACAGCGCCACATACGTTTTGGTTATCCGTGAGGATATAAGCTAACAGTAAGACCGGAAATAAATGAATTGGTTTCGTAAATTATTTTACATCCGAGCTATTTCAGCATGTGGTTAAATCATGTCAGAAGTGCTAGCACCAGCTCAAAAAGCCGTTACAATACAACCCTATCATAAGTGCAGAGCAATACAATGGAATCCATGTTACTTGATTTGCGTGAGCAACGTTGTCCTATGGCACTGTTACTTGCAAAGCGTCATGCTGCTGAGGTCTTTCAAGGAGAAGCAAAGCAGTATCATCAACTTGTCATTCAAGTGGTGGACAACAGCTCTAAACGAGACATTGTGAACTATCTTAGTGCCCAAGGGTACTCGGTTGATTGCCAATCTACATCAGAGCACTACACATTGACTGTCTTCAATAAGGAATCCGCATAAGATGTTTGAAATGGTTAGTCGTTGGTATAAACGACGTTTCTCTGACCCTCACGCAGTAAGTCTCGTCGCGATCTTGCTGTTTGGCTTTATCACCATTTACTTCTTTGGACACTTGATTGCGCCATTACTTGTCGCGATCGTTTTGGCTTATCTACTTGAATGGCCAGTTGTCAAAATGTGTCGTATGGGCGTGCCGCGCACTTTGTCGGTTATTATCGTGATCTTGGTCTTTGTCGGGTTAATGTTAATTGCGTTGTTTGGCTTGGTTCCGACGATTTGGACTCAGGTCGGTAATCTAATTAACGATATTCCGAACATGTACAACGGGCTACAAAAATTTATTGTCACATTGCCAGAGCGCCACCCTGAACTAGCCAATTTAGAAATAGTAGAAACCGTGGTGACGAACGCCAAAAACCAAGCATTGGGGCTGGGTGAAAGTGTCGTCAAAGGGTCGCTTGCTTCATTAGTTAGCATTGCAACGCTAGCGGTATATTTGATCTTAGTGCCACTTCTGATCTTCTTTTTGCTTAAAGACAAAGAAGAAATGCTGCGAATCGCAAGCGGTATTCTGCCGAAAAACCGTAAATTGGCGAATAAAGTTTGGCATGAAATGAACGAGCAGATATCAAATTACATTCGCGGTAAAGTGTTAGAGATTTTAATCGTGGGCGGTGTGAGCTACGTAACTTTTGCCCTTTTAGATCTTCGTTACTCGGCGTTGCTTGCCGTAGCCGTTGGTCTATCGGTTTTGATTCCTTATATCGGTGCGGCGGCTGTTACTGTGCCTGTTGCCATCGTTGGTTTGTTTCAATGGGGTTTAACGCCTCCGTTTTATTGGTTGTTGCTTGCTTACGGTATTATCCAGGCGCTTGATGGTAATGTCTTGGTTCCTGTTCTGTTTTCCGAGGCAGTAAACTTACACCCAGTTGCTATCATTGTGGCTGTATTAGTCTTTGGTGGGCTGTGGGGTTTTTGGGGGGTGTTCTTTGCCATTCCTTTAGCGACATTAGTCAAAGCCGTATGGCATGCATTACCAAGCACGGAAGAAAACGAACCTGTCGAACAAGAGTAGTTGTTACCAAAGGTACGATGGTTAAAAGAAAGCCCAGCAGTTTGCTGGGCTTTTTGTTTGTAGAAAAACAATAGCGTTTAAGCGTTTTCGTTTAAGTAGTTTAATACGGCTTCGTGGTGATCTTTGGTTTTGAACTTGTTAAACACGTGTTCGATCACGCCTTCTTCATTGATCAGAAAGCTAATGCGGTGAAGACCGTCGTATACTTTGCCCATGAATTTCTTTTCGCCCCAAACGCCGAACTGGTCAGCAACGGCATGGTCTTCATCAGAAAGCAGAGTGAAGTTTAAATCATCGCGCTCGATGAACTTGCCTAGGCGCTTTACAGGGTCGATGCTTACGCCGAGTACCACCACGTTATGTGCATCGAGTTCAGCTTTGATGTCACGAAGGCCTTTTGCTTGTGTAGTACAACCCGGCGTCATCGCCTTAGGGTAAAAGTAGAAAAGTACTTTCTTGCCTTTAAAGTCTTCAAGAGAAACGGTATTTCCGTCTTGGTCGAGCAAAGAGAAGGCTGGCGCTGGCGAGCCTGCTGTCAGCGTATTCATTTTGATTTCCTTTACTTTATAGTGTGTTTTTAATGAAATTCAGAGAACCTTGTACGTTGAGCGACTTACAAAGTTCATCGAAGTCTTCTTGTAACTGCATCAAATTAAAATCCGCGCTTACAGATGCAGTAATCGCAATGTGAAACTGGTCAGAATCGAGTTGAATTTTCGACTTGCTGATGGTTTGCGCGCTAAGAGAGTCTAAACCAATCTGCTGATCAGCGAAGAACTTAGTAAATTTTTCAGTTAACCCAGGGCGGTCTTCAGACTCAATAAACACTTCCATGGTGTAGCTGTTATCGAGCAGTTCGTGCGCCGCTGTGCGTTTCATGATCGTAATAAGGTCATGTTCTTGGCCAAGCAGGGGCAATTGTGTTTCAACTCGAGTCACGCTGCTGGCGTTCCCAGTCAGGAGCATGATCAGCGTAAATTCGCTGCCAAAGATAGCGATACGGCTATCGACTATGTTACAACCAGCTTGAGTAACGAGCTGTACGACTTGGTTACAAATGCCTGGACGGTCCGTTCCAACTGCTGTAAGTACCAGATGTTGCTTCATAAATGAGCTTCTTGTCCTTTCTTCAATAGAGAGATGTTAGCACAGATATTGCGAAGAAATATCGAGCCAGTTCTTTTTTAGTCTATAAAAAGCAGGAGGATGTTGAGGGGAGCGGTGGGAAATAAACAGTAAATGCAGGCTGTAGGATAAACAAAACGTTTGCATGATGTGCTTGCCTATGGTCTGGCCGTTTTATTCACTTAGATCTGACTTGGCTAACAAGACCAAAGAGTATATTTTCCTTGCTTGTGCTCTTCAGTATTTTCCAAATCACTGATAGATTCTAAAGTCACTCGAAAGCCCAACACGATTATCAATATTGCCGTTAATCAAACCAAATAGAGCAATTAAGTTGCTAGACCTCTAACAACTGGTAATTATTCATTCATTTGTACTTTGTAAGCGAGTTTACGCTCTTGTGTTTTTCAATCGCATTACAGTACCATGCAGAAAGAGTTAAATGAGGGAGATAAACATGTTTTCAGGAAGTATCGTAGCGCTGATTACGCCATTCAAAGCAGATGGCGAAGTAGACTTTGACGGTCTGCAAAAGCTAGTAGAGTACCACGTTGAAGCGGGTACAGACGGTATTGTGGCAGTAGGCACAACAGGTGAGTCAGCGACACTGACCATTGAAGAGCATGTAAAGGTCGTTAATAAAACTGTTGAGTTTGCCGACGGTCGCATCCCTGTGATTGCTGGCACGGGTGCAAATGCAACCCATGAGGCAGTAACATTTAGCAAATTACTGGCTGATTCTGGTATTGCTGGCTTCCTGAGTGTGACACCGTATTACAACAAACCAACTCAAGAGGGTTTGTTTTTACATTACAAGGCAATTGCCGAAGCGAGTGATGTGCCTCTAATTTTGTACAACGTACCAGGCCGTACTGCTGTTGATATGCAGCCAGAAACAGTGGCACGCTTGTCAAAGCTTGATAATATCGTGGCTCTAAAAGATGCAACGGGCGATTTGGAACGAATTGCAATTCATCGTGAACTTTGTGGCGAAGATTTTATCTTACTAAGTGGCGATGATGCGACAGGGCTGGATTTTGTGAAACTTGGCGGCAATGGTGTTATCTCGGTAACGAACAATATTGCAGCTAAAGACATGGCAGACATGTTCCATTTGGCAAGTGAAGGTAAGTACGAAGAAGCAGAAGCGATTAACCAACGCTTGATGACTCTACACAAAAACCTTTTCATCGAAGCAAGCCCTATCCCAGTAAAATGGGCAGCGCAAAAGCTTGGTTTGATTGAAGAAGGTGGTTTGCGTCTTCCTTTAACTACGCTTTCTGAAAAATCGCAGCCGATCGTCGAGCAGGCGCTAACAGACGCCCATATTTATTAAGATTGAGTTACTAGGATTGAAGTTCATACTGGGGGCCAAAGCGCCCTCGGTGTTTTAGGAGTATAGATGAAGCTTTCAAGCCAGTTAGTGTTAAGTTCATTAGCTGTATTCGTATTGACTGCCTGTTCAGGTGGTGCCAATCAACGTCGTCAAGCAAAAGATGACTTCGAGTATTTGAACTCCCCAAATTTGGGTGAGTGGAATGTCCCACAGGGTGCACAGCCTCAGTTTTACCCTAACTACGAGATCCCTCAGGGTAACTACGCTGGTGGTGTAGGTAAAGATGTCGACATTCGTCCACCTCAACAAGTCCTAGAGCTTATTCCCGGTGCACGTTTGGACCGCAGTAGTGATGGTGAAGTGACACTTTGGCTACTTCGTAAAGATGAACTAGATAAAGTTTGGCAAACGGTGCAAAACATGGTCGCGGCTAACGAGATTCCAGTTGAAAGCCAAACAGACTCTCGCATCGAGACAGGATGGGTGACTTGGGATTCGCCAGATGAAGAGCTAGAAATTGGCAGCCGATATGAAATCGTACGCGCTGAAGCAAATGGTCGACACGGCTTTAAGGTGAGCCTTATTGACTGGCGTGAAGGCAATCAAGTGAAAGAAGTAACGGCGACCAACCGTGAGCGCTACAATGTATTCATGACGAACTTGGTCACCGCTCGCTACGACCAAGAAGTGCGTGAAGAAGCACAGCGTAAAGCGCAAGAGTTGGTTAAACAGATCCCAATCACAATGGGTAAAGACCGCAGCGGACTTCCTGTGATTATCGCGCGTGCGCAATACAACATGCTTTGGCAACGTTTGCCTAATATTCTACCTAAGATGGGCTTTAAGATTGAAGAGCGTAGCCAGTCTCAGGGTACAATCACTGCGAAATATGCGTCTCCGGATGATGAATTCTGGAACGATATCGGCGTTAAACCAGTGGAGTTAGCCGCTGGGAAGTACACATTCTTACTTGGTGATTTAGGCAACCGTACGTCTATCAATATCACCGACTCCTCTGGCAAGCCAGTAGAAGAAGAGTTTTTGAAATCACTAGCGCCTGTATTGGCTGCAACAGTGAAGCAGTAAACAAAGCGAGCTTAACGCGGCGTGTTTACTTAATGATAGAAAAGGGACCTAGTGGTCCCTTTTTTGATGTTTAGATTAAATGTGTCGAGATGAAGCTGGTGAGTAACTAACGAGGCTCGTTTTTGTTTTTATCTTCTTCAGCGTAGCGCTGTTTATCCAATGTGTTCAGCTTATCTAAATCGTTCTTACGGCTTTTATCCATCTGACCAAACTTCATTTTTGCGGTATATTTGAGTGCGGCAATATTACCAATGACCACGCTCAACACTACAATAATAATGACCCAAGGATTGGTTAGTATTTCTATCATAGAGCCTCCGGCGGCGTGATATTGTGAATAAATTTGGCAACGACGTTATCCAAATTATTCAGTATGACGTCAATCCCTGCAATGTTGTCGGTCTGATTTTGTTTAATCAACTGGCTTCTGAGTACATCAAGCGTCAACTGCTCGAGGCATTGCTGCCCGACAGCGCGGTGACTAATGTGCCAAGGCTCAATCGAAACGCCACCTAAATCATGCTGATAAGGGAAGAAGAAACCGAACCGACCAAGGTTGGCTTTTAACCATTGGTAGAACGCCTGCTGGTGGCCTTCAAGATACTCCCAAGGTTCCAACTTGAGTTTGGTGTCAGCAGGCAATAAATTGCGCGCATAGACATCAAAATCACAACCCCAATGATGACGACTTCCTCCGGGCAATGCCGACCAGCGCAAAATGGCCATCAATTTCTCTTCGTCATTTAACTCTGCTTTATTCAAAGGGCGGGAGTTGATATCGAGAATTGGCAACTCACCAGAAAACTTCCCGTTCCAGATGGCTTTTTGGCGATTAAAGTCACGAAAACCACTGGCGATTTCCATTTTGAAACCTGCTTCGGTTGCGGCATTAATCATCTTCAATAAGTCATTGACTACTTTAGGGTGAAGCATAAATGCCTTTTGCCCCACTAGTGTGGATTGAAGATGGGAATCAGTGATTCCGGTGAGTTGCTCTGGTGTCATTGTGTTCTCGCTGATTACTTCGCCAATAGGTGTTTCAACGTGTTTTCGTACATGTCCGTCAACTTTTCAAGATCGTCGACTTTCACACACTCGTTCACTTTATGAATCGTAGCGTTAACAGGGCCTAACTCTACGACTTGACCTCCCATTCGAGCAATAAAACGACCATCAGACGTACCGCCAGTTGTAAGTAGCGCTGGCTTCGTATCATTGACTTCGGCCACAGCAGCTACAACCGCGTCTAGCAGTGCGCCCGTATCGGTCAGGAATGGGTCTCCGTTGAATGTCCATTTTAGGTCGTAGTCCAGCTCATGCTTGTCCAATGTTTCGGTAACACGCTGAACAATTGCGTCATTGTTAAGCTCAGTACTAAAACGTAGGTTGAACTGAACATGGAACTCGCCAGGAATAACGTTAGACGCACCAGTGCCAGCCGATACATTCGGGATCTGGAAACTAGTCGGTGGGAAGTAATCATTCCCTTTGTCCCATTCTGTCGTCGCGAGTTCATGAATCGCGAGTAGAGACTCGTGCACTGGATTGCTGGCTAGGTGAGGGTAGGCCACGTGACCTTGTGTTCCTTTTACCGTTAAATCACCAGTGATGGATCCACGGCGTCCATTTTTCACTACATCGCCAACCACGTCGGTGCTGGATGGTTCACCAACAATACACATATCGATGTTCTCACCACGTTCCATCAACGTTTCTACAACGCGAACGGTACCATTGATAAATGGCCCTTCTTCATCTGACGTAATCAAAAAGCCAATTGAGCCTTTGTGGTCTGGGTTTTCTTCAATGAAGCGTTCGACAGCAACGACCATAGCAGCGAGTGACCCTTTCATGTCAGCTGCGCCGCGGCCATGCAAGTAACCATCAATAATGGTCGGTTCAAACGGATGTGTATTCCAGTGTTCCAATTTGCCAGCTGGTACCACATCGGTGTGGCCAGCAAACGCAAATAGCGGCGCTTCTGAACCACGTCGAGCCCAGAAGTTCGTGGTGTCTTCAAATACCATCACTTCAATTTCAAACCCGAGTGCTTTTAAGCGCTCGATCATCAAATCCTGACAACCTGCGTCTTCCGGCGTTACGGACTGTCTACTGATCAGATCTTTAGCAAGTGCCAATACTGGACTGTCTGTCATCCTTGAGTATTCCTTTATTTAAGAGTTGAAAATGCTAGCGTATTGATCAGCTTTAAAACCGATATGAAGTTGATCATTCACTTTTAAAATTGGGCGTTTAATCATCGCAGGGTTTTCTACCAAAAGAGCGATGGCGTTTTCCTCGTTAAGTGTGTCTTTCTGCTCTTGCGCTAATTGGCGGTAGGTTGTGCCACGTTTATTGAGCACCTGTTCCCAACCTAAAGCGCGACAAAATTCACTTACCATTTCTGCATCAATGCCTTGCTTACGGTAGTCATGGAAGTCGTAAGCAATATCCTCGGCTTCTAACCATTTCTTGGCTTTTTTGATCGTATCGCAGTTGGGAATACCAAACATGGTAATCGACATAGTGTTTCCTTTTTCTTTGTTCTATTTTTCACTGGCGCGGTTAAGACGCACTTAAGTGATTTGGGCTGTTAAAGCATCCTATCAAGAAGCAATCAAACTGACAAAATGCGGTGGAAAATATTTTCAGATAGATTGAGATAACTAATGTCACATAACTTATTTACGATGAATGCGCTATAAATCGAATAAAAATTCGTCTAAATCAAATGGAAAAGTCGAGTTATTGATCAAACGCAACACCTCGCTGAGCAAAAACGAAATAATGAATCAGCACAATTTTAGGAGGTGTCAATGGAATTGAGTCCTGTTTTTGCAAGGCGGCTATATTTGGCCTTGTTGGTGGAAAACCTAGAAAGGCCGAATGTGCCAAAGTTGATCGAAAAAACGGGGTGGCCTCGTCGTACTATTCAAGATGTACTCAAGGCGTTACCTGGGATCGGCATTGAACTCATATTCGTTCAAGATGGCCGACGTCATAATGACGGCTATTATCAACTTTCAGATTGGGGGCCTTTTGATAGCCAATGGGTTCTAGAGCGGGAGAGAGATATCGCTAGCAGTCTTGGATTTCGTGCATAAGCCAGCAATTGCTGGCTTTTTTCATATTCAGGCCTCATCCATTGCAGCGGTAGGCGGAACCCAGCACGCTAAATGAAGTGATAAAATCTTGTGGGGAAACCATAAAAACGGTGTCCGCATCGATAGCCGCTGCATTGTTTTTTAAATCGTTCATCGCGCCTTGCATCATCGCGTCATTAGTCATGAAAATGTAGTTATACCAATGGCCTTCACTTCCGGTGACTTCGCCTTTGTATTCGCATCGCTCAGGGTTGAATTGCGCGTCAATGCGAATATGAACATCTTGACTTTGAGCATGAGTAAGGTGAGAAGGCATCGTGCAACCCGTTAGAAGCACGACAAAAAGTCCAAGTAACAGGCGTTTCATTAGCTATTTCCCCAATACTATGTAAGCAGCAAAGCCAATCCAGCTCAGAACAAGTAGTGTCCAAGGCAGTTTGCTTGATGAATGGTTTGGCGCATCGTCGGTGATATTGTCTTGTTCGATAATCTCTTCATGCTGACGTTGTTTTTCACGTTGCTGTTTTTTCTTCGCTTTATCGGCTTGGCGGTTGCGCTCTTTTTGTTGTTTCTTATATTGCGCGATGCCTTTTTCGATACCTTGAGCGATAAGCTTGGTTTGCTCTTTGGTTTGGCCGGGCTTTTGCGTGGATTTAGCAATTCTCATCGCTTCGGCTTGTGTTTCTTGAGAAGGCACAGGGGTGGCAGGAGTTCTTTTTTTCATGTTTCTCATCAACGTCGCTGTAAATCTTTGTTTAGTTTACCTGTGTAAGGTGCTGAAATGAACTTCAGTTCTCATCTTTGTTGGCTTGCAACTCTGAAACGATAGGTTAAAGTGACGTTTTTATCACATAAAGAAGAAGATGTTGTGCGCTATTCGTTTGACCAATATGACGCTCATGGATTTTTAAAGGCGCCGATCATTTTATGGGTGGGATGGATGTTTCTTGTGCGTTCATGGGTGGTGTTTGCCATGGCTGGTGTAAGTCGTGATAGTGGCAGTAAGCTACTCGCTATTGTTTACCCAGATTCAAGTACGTTGTATTTGGGTTTGGCGATGGGCATTCCAAGTTTGCTTCTTATGTGGTTAATGGGGCTTCGTCATCCCGACAGAGGATGGGTAAACAGAATTACTCGCTATGGTCGCGAGATCACTTTGATCTTGTGCGGTATTCAACTTGCTCAGACCATGTATCATGTGTACCTAGAACATGGAGTGTTTAATTGGGCAAACGCCCTTACCATTACCTTATTAGCTTGGTTTATGATCTATCTTCTAAATGGAAGATGGGTAAAAGACTGTTTTCATGTGCCACAATTGGCGCACGATGAACAGCAGCATTCAAAGAATTAAAAACAATAACTTCCCACTCTGGGGCAAAGTAATAGAGGAAACCTCAATGTCACAAGCTCAAACGGCGATCGTGCCAGAAGCCGGGCCATTTGCACTGTACACTCAACTCAAAGTGAACCAAAACCGTGAAAACGTATTAGAAAAACTGAAAGCACTGCCAAAGTTGGTGGAAGAGTTAAACATTACCCAGCCGGGTGCAGCGCTGACGCTTTCTATCGCATTCACAAAATCGTTTTGGGAACACCTTAATGTAGACGCGCCAGAAGAGCTTATTGATTTTACTCAACTTGGCGAAGGTGACATCGTTGCTCCAGCAACAGACGTAGATGTACTGATTCACTGTCACTCGACTCGTCACGACTTGCATTTTTACGTGTTGCGTAAGTTCCTAGAAGAGACGGCACAAGATGTCACCATTGTGGACGAAACATATGGGTACCGTTACCTTGATGCTCGTGATATGACAGACTTCATTGATGGCACAGAAAACCCAAAAGGGGAGGCTCGCGCTGATGTGGCTCTAGTAAAAGAGGGCCCATTTGCTGGAGGCAGTTATGTTATGGCTCAGCGCTTTGAACATAACCTTGCCGCTTGGAATCGATTGAATGTCAAAGCGCAAGAAAAAGTGATTGGTCGTACCAAGCCAGACTCTATCGAGCTAGAAGACGTTCCTGCTGCATCACACGTTGGTCGCGTTGATATCAAAGAAGAAGGTAAAGGTTTGAAGATTGTTCGCCACAGCTTACCATACGGGATGGTGACCGGTGCTCACGGTCTGTTGTTCATTTCTTACTGCAATACACTTCATAACATTAAAGTGATGCTAGAAAGTATGTACGGCGTAACAGATGGTAAAACAGACCAAATGCTTCGTTTCACAAAAGCGGTAACAGGTGCTTACTTTTTCGCGCCTTCGCAAGAAATGCTCGCGGAGCTAGCCATCAAGTAAGTTCTCAGACTTCATTTCTTAAGCCCTCCAATGGAGGGCTTTTGTTTTCTATTTCTATTCCAATCTCTTTTCAAAAAACACTAAACTTTTCTGTTACTTGGTCGATAAGTACTCAAAGCCTTAATTTTAGGACTCTTTATTCGTGGCGATCACCGTTAATACCAATGTTGCAGCACTTGTCGCACAGCGTCATTTGACCAGTGCAACTGACATGCTGAACCAATCCATGGAGCGTTTGTCTTCAGGGAAACGTATTAACAGCGCAAAAGATGACGCGGCGGGTCTGCAAATCTCCAACCGTCTACAATCGCAAATGCGTGGTTTGGATGTCGCGGTACGTAACGCGAATGACGGCATTTCTATAATGCAAACCGCCGAAGGGGCGATGAATGAAGTGACTAACATTATGCAACGTATGCGTGATTTGTCGCTTCAATCAGCCAATGGTTCAAACAGCAAAGCGGAGCGCACTGCAATGCAAGAAGAAGTCTCTGCTTTAAATGATGAGTTAAGTCGTATTGCAGAAACGACCTCCTTTGGCGGACGTAAATTGCTGAATGGCACATTCGGTACATCGTCTTTTCAAATCGGTGCAACGGCTGGTGAAGCGGTACAAATTGGCCTGCGGACCATGCAGCCGGAATCTTTAGGTAGCTTTTCAATGAGCTCATATCAAAGAGTCAGTTCAGATTGGACGGTTCAAAACGGAAATAATGAAATTGTTATCAGCTACCGTGATAACAATTTTGAAGAGCAGGAGATCCGTATTGAAGCTAAAGCTGGCGACGATATAGAAGAACTCGCGACTTACATTAATGGGCAAACCGATAAAGTGAAAGCGTCTGTTAATGAAGAGGGGCAACTGCAGTTACTCATGTCCCACAAGGACGCCATAAAATACCCTGGACCAACCTTCAGTGGTGGCCTGGCTGATGAGTTAGAACTTGGCAAGTATGTCACCGTAAATAGAACGGTAGATAGTATTGATATTAGCACGGTCGGTGGCGCTCAGATGGCGGTCGGCATTTTAGATGATGCTTTGAAAACGGTAGATGGCAGTCGTGCGGAGTTAGGCGCGTATCAAAACCGCTTTAATCATGCGATCAATAATCTCGATAATATCCACGAAAACTTAGCCGCTTCCAACAGTCGTATCCAAGACACTGACTATGCCAAAGAAACTACGCAAATGGTGAAGCAACAGATTTTACAACAGGTCAGTACCTCTATTCTGGCGCAAGCAAAACAAGCGCCAAACCTAGCATTGACCTTGCTTGGCTGATGAACGGCCTTGCCCGAATTTAACGTAAAACCTGCCTGTATCGACAATTCGAAAAGAAGCTTTAGCGAAAAATGAAAGTTTTTTTGCTTTTTTATCCGCTTTGTCACGATTACCCCTCCAAACGAATTATTTTCAAAAAAATCCAAAATTTTCTCTAAAGAAAACAGGGCATGCGCCGTTAATAAAAGTAACTTTGAGAGAACTACTTGGTTTTCCGAGACGTCGGAAACCGCTACACCGGAAAATCAATTGGAGAAATCACCA
>NZ_JAWOWE010000026.1:0-25944 GCF_033340275.1 Vibrio sp. 1402 | reverse complement strand
TTCAGGTAAAGGCAGAGGGTCTGGATATCCCTGTCATTCATGACCTTCAATGCCTGTTGTCTGACTACTGAGAAGGGTTGATTATCATCAATGTTCTCATCCACAAACAGATGCAGTAACTCTGCCGCTTTCGTGACATTGTCCGCGGCTGACTGCCAGGACAGGAACACTGCTTGTTGTGCAAAGGTGTTGGCAGCTTCTTGTTGCTTGCGGATATGGTAAATGAACCCATCAGTTAACCGTTCCAGTGCCAGTTGTATCCGCTCTGTCAGGTGACATAGCAACCATAGATGCTGCTGTGCGCGTTTGAATCGTTTGAGTTTACTACCGTAATAGTTGATGAGCTCACCGAAGTGTTGTCGATTTTTAAGAGACAGATTAAGCCCATCGATAACGCCATTGATTTGCGTGCGCCATGGCGCTAACTGATGATAAAGGGCAAGCTCTTTTTTAAGTTCAGGTACGGTCAGACTTTTTGCACCGCCTCTGAGCTGGTTCAGGCTTAGTCCGTCATCAATGGCTGTTATGCTGTCCAGAAAGACGTGAAGTTCAGGACTGGTGAGTTGATTAAGTTGGTGCGCCAGGTCTTTTCTGACCTGCTGCATCGCTCTGCTTATCAGTCTCTGGAGTACGGTGTACCTAGGGATAGCAATGCTGTGACTGGTTAGGAATTCAATAGCAGTATCAAAGAGGTAACGCGGCTCCAGCCAGGCATTGCCCACCTGAACAAGGTGGTCGAAAAGAGAATTGAAGTGCTGACTTTCGTCCCATTTGTGATAACCAGCAAGGTCTAATACTTTTGCGTAGAGTCGATCTTTTTGTTTTTGTGAGGGAGTGAATGGTCTGAGCCCCTTGCCGCCAAGCAGCTCTTTACTGATGAACATTAAATCCTTAGAAACCTGCGAGTAAGCGATATCTAGGATGACGGGCTTTGATTTGAAGTATCCCAAAATCGCGACAAAGTAACATCTATGAGCTCTGAGACGAATTGACCGAAAAACTGCCAATTCCGCATCGTTCAGAGAAAAGTACAGACATTGTTCTTCGATTGAAAAAATGGGTGGGGAATAAAGATCTGCCTGTTCTGCTCTCGTGAGAATAGTAATTTCGTTTTTGATGGCCATATCAGGGCTGTTCCGTATTAAATGTACGATATTTACCTAATTTGCCACACTTATAAGTAGTAACCCACCTCCGCAGCCATTTATTGGTGTGGTCTACAGAGGATTATGTCTTTTTAGAGGGGAAAATCCCTAGAACCCCGTGATGGTCGGCGCGCCGTAGCTCTTCTGCAGCACGACGTTGCGGCCCTTCGGGCCGAGGGTCGCCTTCACGGCGTTGGCGAGCACGTTGACGCCGCGCACCATCTTGGAGCGCGCGTCTTCGCCGAAACGAATGTCCTTGGCAGCCATTGCGAATTACCTCGAAAAATTATTCGGATGAGAAATGTGTGGGAGCGACGCGCGATCAGCCGAGGATCGCGAACAGGTCGTCTTCCTTCACCACCAGCAGCTCGACGCCGTCCAGCTTCACTTCGGTGCCGCTGTACTTGCCGAACAGCACCTTGTCGCCGACCTTGACCTGCGGCGCGCGGACCTGGCCGTTGTCCAGCACCTTGCCGGTGCCGACGGCGACGACTTCGCCCTTGATCGGCTTCTCGGTGGCCGAATCCGGGATCACGATCCCGCCGGCGGACAGCTTCTCTTCTTCCATGCGCTTGATGACCACGCGGTCGTGCAGCGGCTTGATATTGGACATGGCAACCTCGGTAAATGGTTGATTGACGTGGAAAAACCCGGCGATTTTAGCAGTCGCGCGAAGCGAGTGCCAAACCGCGGACAACAGAACCGGGCGAACCCGGCATGCCACCGAGATGGGGCGGGCCCGCCGACTTTCAAGGGCCGCACGCGGATGTCCGCCAGGCCCGCCGGATCGGGGCAGCCGCTACCCTATGCCGGTGAGCGCCCTGATCTGCTTCTGCACCTGTCCCGACGCCGACAGCGCCGAGCGCATCGCCACCGCGCTGGTGGCCGAGCGCCTGGCCGCCTGCGTCAACCTCCTGCCCGGCCTGCGTTCGGTCTATCGCTGGCAACGCAAGGTCGAGGCCGCGGCCGAGGTCCTGCTGCTGGTCAAGACCAGTGCCGAGGCCTACCCCGCCCTGCAGGAACGCCTGCGCCAACTGCATCCCTACGAACTCCCGGAGCTGCTCGCGGTCGAAGCCGCGTCCGGCCTGCCCGAATACCTGCAATGGCTGGCCGCCGAGAGCCGACCGGTAAACTGAGCCAATGACCGCATCCACGATCCGCCTGCGCCGCTGGCTGGCCGGGCTCGCCCTGCTGCTTGCGCTGCCCGCGACCTCGGCCGTCGCCCAGGACTTCGAACTGCCGCCGGTCGACGAGGTCTTCGTCCTGTCCGCGCAGGCCACCGCGCCGGACCGCATCGAGGTGCGCTGGCGGATCGCCGACGGCTATTACCTGTACCGGCACCGCACCTCGGTCAAGGCCGATGCCGCCTTCACCGGCGCGACCATGGCGCTGCCGAAGGGCAAGGCCTACCGCGACGAATTCTTCGGCGACGTCGAAACCTACCGCAAGGAATTGCTCGGCACCCTCACCGGCACGCCCGCGGCCGGCGCGAGCGCGACCACCCTGACCGTGAAGTACCAGGGCTGCGCCGATGCCGGCGTGTGCTACCCGCCGCAGACCCGCACCCTGAAGGTCGCGTTGCCGGGCGAAGCGGGCGCTGGCGGCTTCGGCTGTAAGGCGCGCGGGCTGCATGATTATGTCGTCAAGAACGGCTCTGCCGATCATCCCAACGCCGAGGTGAAATTCGCACTGGGTGATGTGGTCAACACCATGATCGGCTGCACTAATGGTGAAACGATCATGCTGTGCCACGACACCTCGCTGCCGCGCCCCTATTCTCTCGGCTTTCGGGTGCAAGGCACCGAGGGGCTGTGGATGGACGTCAACAAGTCGATCTATCTGGAGGGCAAGAGCCCACAGCCGCACCGCTGGGAGCCTGCCGAGGGCTGGTTTGCGAAATACGATCACCCGCTATGGAAACGCTACGCCGATCTGGCGGCAGGGGCCGGGCATGGCGGGATGGACTGGTTCGTGATCCACGCTTTTGTCGAGGCGCTGAAGGCCAAGGCCCCGATGCCAATCGACATTTACGACGCGCTGGCCTGGAGCGCGATCACGCCTCTGTCGGAACAATCGATTGCTGAGGGCAATCGCACGTTAGATTTTCCCGACTTCACCCGAGGGCAGTGGCGCACCCGCAAGCCGATCTTTGCGCTGAACGACGCCTATTGATCGACGCGATTTAGGCCAAGCGCACCGCAAAGGCGAAATTGGTAATCTTGTCGGTATCCTTGACGCCCGGCGCGCTTTCGACGCCGCTGGAGGTATCGACCAGCGGCGCTCCGGTGCGCGCAATCGCCTCGGCAACATTCGTCGGATTTAGCCCGCCTGCCAGCCCCCACGGCAAGGCACCGCGATATCCGGCCAGCAGCGACCAGTCGAACGCCAACCCCATGCCGCCGGGCAGCGCGCCTTTGGGGGTCTTGGCGTCGAACAAGATCAAGTCCGCCGCCCCGGCATAGGCTGCGGCGCGTGCGACATCGCTGGCGCTGGCGACGGGCAGCGCCTTCCACACCGGCTTGCCAAACCGCGCGCGCAACTGGGCCACGCGTTCGGGCGATTCCGAACCGTGCAGCTGCAGCGCGTTCAGCTTGGCTGCCACCAGTGCGTCGGCGATGACAGCATCATCCGCATCGACGAACAAACCGACCATGGCGATCTGGCCAGCTGCGCGCGATGTCAAAGCGCCCGCGACATTCGACGTAACCGCACGGGGCGACGCTGGATAGAACACCAACCCGGCATAGTCCGCCCGCGCCGCGATGGTCGCATCGAGCGCCTCGGGTGTGCTGATCCCGCAAATCTTGATTTTCGCGGGCATGCGGTCAGTCGGGGTTCTGGATCAGCCGCACCAGCGTGCAGTCGGGATCGATCAGGTAGCCGATCCTCAGGCCGCTCGCCTCCAGTTGCGGAGCTTTGAAGCGCGGCCAGCCGGTGCTTTTTTCCTCGGCTCCCGCCGCGTTCACCAATGCCACCATGGCATCGAGATCATCCAACCGCAGGCAACAGCCGAACGAGCTCGTAGCTGGGTCGAGGTCAGGATAGGGGAAGAATTCGAGCTGCAAACCGCCGCGCTGCAGGATCATCCAGCCGCGATCCTTCCAACTCGTCGCAAAGCCCAGCTTCGCATAAAACGCCTCTGTCACATCGAAATCGCGCGATGGCAGATTGGGGGTGACGTGGTCAGCCATGGCTCAGCGCAGCTTGTCGGCCATGCGGGCCGTATGAGTGATTGCGGCGCGGCTATCGGGGGCGGAATGGCTCATCACGATCATGCTGGCCTTGGGGAACGCCGCACCAAACGCGCGCGCTGACGCGGCGTAGTGCT
This sequence comes from Vibrio sp. 1402, assembly GCF_033340275.1. NCBI lineage: Bacteria > Pseudomonadati > Pseudomonadota > Gammaproteobacteria > Vibrionales > Vibrionaceae > Vibrio > Vibrio sp. 1402. Next base: position 21,471 of record NZ_JAWOWE010000026.1, on the reverse strand, counting down.
CAGTGTCGGCATCACCGAGATTGCCGAGCGACTTGGCCTTGCTGTCCTTGATCAGGCAGCCACCAAAAGCGATGTCGGTGCCGTCGATCCCAACGGTGATATTGTCACTGGTGTGGCCGGGGCCGGGGTAAAATACCTTGAGCGGGCCAAAGTTGGGCGCGGTTGCTGGTTCGACCCAGCCATTGGCGGCGAAAGTCAGGCTGTGTTGCGCCGCAACCATCCCCTCTTGCGGGGCAAGCTGGTTCGACAACGCATTGGCATAAGTCGCAATCCCCGCCGCATGCAGCGCGTCCATACCGCCCATCTTGTCCTGATGCGCGTGAGTCACCACCGCCAGCGCGACCGGCAGGTTGATCTCCTGCTTGATCCAGTTGAGGATCTGGGCGGTCTGGTCATCGGTCCAGGCGGTATCGACCACCAGCACGCGGCCGCCATCCCTGACGATCAAACCGTTGGAAGCGACTGCCCCGAAACCCGGCATGTCGAGATAGGAAGTGTGCTGCCAGACATTCGGTGCGAGCTGGCGGAAAACCAGATCGCCAAACCGTTGGTCGCCAGTTTCCATTTGCTGGCCAATCGTCGGGCGGATTTCACCGGGCATGCACCCGCTCAGCATCAATGCAGCGGCTAATGCGGTGCTCAGCTTCGCGACCGGGTGCATAATATTGGGCAATTCCATCAAGTTTTCCTTTTATTCAGCATTAAAAACCCCGCAAATGCGAGGCCTAGTAAATAGATGATCTTAATTTGGTTCACTGTAGCAAAAATATGGGGCGAATTCAAACATGAGGTGCGACAGTTTCAAAAGCCATATGATAATCAACAAGCTGAGCAAATTTCTCTAATGGTGTAAGCCAATCTAAGGAAGGTGAGAACAAGTACCCTCCACAACAAAACTGAAAATTTTAGTCGATTTAATTCAAATGCTTACAAAGGCGTATTTTTGTACTTGGTGACTTATTCGCACCTTCCCTAACGCTCTGGTTCTGAAATCCATCCCTGTCGGTGTTGCTTATGCAGTCTGGTCGGGACTCGGCGTCGTCATAATTACAGCCATTGCCTGGTTGCTTCATGGGCAAAAGCTTGATGCGTGGGGCTTTGTAGGTATGGGGCTCATAATTGCTGCCTTTTTGCTCGCCCGATCCCCATCGTGGAAGTCGCTGCGGAGGCCGACGCCATGGTGACGGTGTTCGGCATTCTGAATCTCACCGAGGACTCCTTCTTCGATGAGAGCCGGCGGCTAGACCCCGCCGGCGCTGTCACCGCGGCGATCGAAATGCTGCGAGTCGGATCAGACGTCGTGGATGTCGGACCGGCCGCCAGCCATCCGGACGCGAGGCCTGTATCGCCGGCCGATGAGATCAGACGTATTGCGCCGCTCTTAGACGCCCTGTCCGATCAGATGCACCGTGTTTCAATCGACAGCTTCCAACCGGAAACCCAGCGCTATGCGCTCAAGCGCGGCGTGGGCTACCTGAACGATATCCAAGGATTTCCTGACCCTGCGCTCTATCCCGATATTGCTGAGGCGGACTGCAGGCTGGTGGTTATGCACTCAGCGCAGCGGGATGGCATCGCCACCCGCACCGGTCACCTTCGACCCGAAGACGCGCTCGACGAGATTGTGCGGTTCTTCGAGGCGCGGGTTTCCGCCTTGCGACGGAGCGGGGTCGCTGCCGACCGGCTCATCCTCGATCCGGGGATGGGATTTTTCTTGAGCCCCGCACCGGAAACATCGCTGCACGTGCTGTCGAACCTTCAAAAGCTGAAGTCGGCGTTGGGGCTTCCGCTATTGGTCTCGGTGTCGCGGAAATCCTTCTTGGGCGCCACCGTTGGCCTTCCTGTAAAGGATCTGGGTCCAGCGAGCCTTGCGGCGGAACTTCACGCGATCGGCAATGGCGCTGACTACGTCCGCACCCACGCGCCTGGAGATCTGCGAAGCGCAATCACCTTCTCGGAAACCCTCGCGAAATTTCGCAGTCGCGACGCCAGAGACCGAGGGTTAGATCATGCCTAGCATTCACCTTCCGGCCGCCCGCTAGCGGACCCTGGTCAGGTTCCGCGAAGGTGGGCGCAGACATGCTGGGCTCGTCAGGATCAAACTGCACTATGAGGCGGCGGTTCATACCGCGCCAGGGGAGCGAATGGACAGCGAGGAGCCTCCGAACGTTCGGGTCGCCTGCTCGGGTGATATCGACGAGGTTGTGCGGCTGATGCACGACGCTGCGGCGTGGATGTCCGCCAAGGGAACGCCCGCCTGGGACGTCGCGCGGATCGACCGGACATTCGCGGAGACCTTCGTCCTGAGATCCGAGCTCCTAGGGATCGCCTCAGAAAACGGAATCTATGGTCACTCCCGTTTTTGCAACACCGATTTTGACGACAAGTTGGCTTGCTTGAATCTATCCGGCGTCTGAATGGGATTTTATTCCCGCGCCTCGATGAGTTCCGCGCCTGATGAACCTCCAGAAAATATACGGCTTCAATGAGCCTTTCCGTTTTACAGGTTCCTCAACAGGCCGGTGGGCCGTTAGTATCATCAATATCAGTATTCGCAAAACCAGATGAATGATTGTTTAAACTGGTGTATTTCTGCCTTTATGCTTCGTAAGTTTGCTGTCGCGCCGTCAGTGCCCAGGCTATTCTGGCCAGCTTGTTTGCCAGAGCACAGGTGACGACAAAGTTGCTTTTCCGACACAACAACTCCCTGACCCAGTCGGCCAACTTGCCAGACTGGTGTTCCAGTTTTTGTATGAATACCCTGGCACACTGAACCAACAAAGTTCGGATCTTTTTGTTGCCCCGCTTGCTAATCCCTAACAATGTCGTCCGACCTCCCGTGCTGTACTGTCGGGGTACCAGCCCTGTTGCCGCCGCAAAGTCACGGCTGCTGGCGTACTGCTTCCCGTCGCCAATCTCAGTTGAAATAGTACTGGCAGTCAGCGTTCCAACGCAGGGAATACTCAGCAAGCGCTGTCCAACCTCATCTTCGTCCAACTTTCGTTTCAACTGAGATTCCAGATCTTTAATCTGCTCAACAAGATAGTGATAATGCTGTTGTAATTTCAGCAGTAACTGGCTGAGATAAAGAGGCAAACTACTGTCCTCAAGAAGGGTACTCAGTCGACTAATAACGGCAGCACCTCGCGGAACGCTGATACCAAATTCCAGCAGAAAAGCATGCATCTGATTAGTTGTTTTCACCTTATCCTGAACCAGGGATTCACGGACACGATGCAGAGCTCGCATTGCCTGCTGAGATTCGGTTCTGGGCTGCACGAAACGCATAGATGGACGTGATGCTGCTTCACAGATAGCTTCAGCATCAACGAAGTCATTTTTGTTGCTTTTAACGAATGGGCGGACAAATTGCGGTGATATCAGCTTTGGAAAATGCCCTAACTCTTCCAGCTTGCGTGCCATAAAGTGAGAACCGCCACAGGCTTCCATCGCGATGGTTGTTGCCGGGCATGTCGCCAGAAATTCGATTAGCTTTGGTCGGGTGAATTTTTTACGGTAAACGGCCTTCCCACGATGATCCTGACAATGAATATGGAAAGAGTTCTTACCCAGATCGATACCAATAAGCGCAATGTTTTCCATGATGGTTCTCCGAATGAAAGCCTGTCCTCAGCATAGTACTGGGAAGGAGGGAGTGACCATCTCATTAAATAAAGCACGCTAAGCCGTAAGTAAGCGTGCTCCTGTGAAAGCCACAGCTAAAACTGCGTAGTACACATAGAGGTATTTTTTTCTAGATTTATATCGAATTTCGTTATCGAATTTCGCTTATTATTGATCAACTCGTTGCAGATCATGAAGGCGAAAGTATGACGAATAACCCTACCGATGACAGCAGACCATGGTCGGTCTTTCTTATTTTTCTGCGGCTTGGATTGACATCTTTTGGCGGCCCCATTGCGCACTTGGGCTACTTCCGCGCCGAATTTGTCACACGGCGGCGCTGGCTCTCCGAACGGAGCTATGCTGACTTGGTCGCGCTTTGTCAGTTCTTGCCAGGGCCTGCAAGCAGCCAGGTCGGCATAGCGGTAGGACTGTCTCGGGCTGGATACAGCGGGGCGCTGGCTGCTTGGGCTGGCTTCACGCTGCCGTCTGCCATAGCCTTGATCCTTTTTGCGCTCGGCATCTCCAGCTATGGCGATTACGTCTCGCAGGGCGCGTTGCATGGCTTAAAAGTGGTGGCTGTGGCCGTGGTCGCTCAAGCAGTATGGGGCATGGCGCGTAACCTATGCACGGATGGGCTGCGAGTCACCATCATGGCAATTGCTACCTGCGTCGTTTTACTTGTGCCGTCCGCGTGGGGACAGGTTGGCGTGATTGCTATCGCAGGCATCGCAGGCCGGTTATTGTTCAAGCCAGCGAAAGTTGTTGAGCATGACCCCCTACCTATCACGGTCAGTCACCGGGCCGGCGTGCTTTGGCTCTCGCTGTTCTTTGTCTTGCTGATTGGCCTGCCGGTGTTGGCCGAACTGATGCCAAGTCAAACCATGGCAATGGTGGATTCCTTCTATCGTGTCGGATCACTGGTGTTCGGCGGTGGTCACGTTGTGCTGCCATTACTGCAAGCCGAAGTGGTGCCCTCCGGCTGGGTCAACAATGAATCCTTTCTCGCGGGGTACGGGGCAGCTCAAGCGGTGCCCGGCCCTTTGTTCACGTTCGCCGCGTTTCTTGGTGCCTCGATGAACACCGCCCCGTCGGGCTGGATCGGCGGCATTGTGTGTCTGCTGGCTATCTTCGCGCCCTCGTTCTTGCTGGTCGTCGGATCAATGCCATTTTGGGAGCGTTTGCGCCGCAATACAGGCATCCAAGCTGCGCTGGCCGGGATCAATGCCGCTGTAGTCGGCTTGCTGCTGGCCGCGCTGTATCAGCCTGTATGGACTAGCGCCATCTTTCAGCCGCAAGACTTCGGCTTGGCATTAGTTGCCCTTGTCGCACTTATGTTCTGGAAGCTCCCGCCGTGGCTGGTTGTCCTCGGTAGCGGTGCAGCTGGGTGGCTGTTGAGCGTCGCTCTGTGAGGCACAAAAAATGACTGACAAAGACCTCTACGGCGGTTTGATCCGCCTGCACATCCTTCACCATGCAGCCGAGGAACCTGTCTTTGGGCTGGGGATCATCGAAGAGCTACGCCGACACGGCTACGAGATGAGCGCTGGCACCGTGTACCCGATGCTGCACGGCCTGGAAAAAAAAGGCTATCTGACCTCACGCCACGAACGCACCGGGCGACGTGAACGGCGTGTTTATGACATCACTGAACAAGGCAGAACTGCACTTGCTGATGCGAAAACAAAGGTCAAGGAGCTGTTCGGAGAGTTGGTAGAAGGTGGTTGAGTTTTTGCTTCTATGTCAGGTTGAGCTATGCCTCAGTCTGACAGTGATGAGTCGCAGGCGTTCGGATCGGCATCGGTTTCGCTCCCGGTCTTGGCGCGCGCCTGGAAGCGCTGATAGCACTCCAGCCCGCAGAAGTGCTCGACGTATTCCGCGCCTTCCGGGGTGAAGGCGGCATCGAGCGGGATTTCCTTGCAGCACACGCAGCAACTGGTGGCAGTCGGATCATTTGCATTCATGGTGGCACCCCTCCATTGACTGACGAAGACGGCGAATGCCGCCGCCGGCATCGGCTTGGCGAACAGGAAGCCTTGTCCTGTGTCGCAGTCCGCTTGTCGCAACAAATCAAGACTCGCCGATGTTTCCACGCCTTCGGCCACTACTTCCATGCCAAGCCCATGCGCAAGCTGAATCACGGTGCGCACGATGGTCTGGTCGCGGTGGTCGTTGGCGAGTCCGGCGACAAACGATTGGTCGATCTTGAGCGTGCTGATGGGGCAGCATTTCAGGTGTTGCAGGCAGGAATAGCCGGTGCCGAAGTCGTCGGCGGCGAAGCGCACACCGATCTGTCGCAAAGCTTCCAGGGCGGGGAAGATCGCCGGATCACCGAACGCAACCGATTCGGTCAGCTCAATTTCAAGATACGCGGCGGGCAACCCGGCATCGGCCAGCACGCCCTTTACCCACTTGTCGAAATCTGGCCCCACTTGGCTCGCCGAAACATTGACGGCCAGCCGGAACGGTTGCCATGCCAGCACCCGCCAGTCGCGCATTTGACGGCAGGCTGCGCCCAGCACCCATGCGCCGATTTCCGGCATCAGGCCGGACGATTCGATCACGGGCAGGAACTGGCCCGGCGGCAACAGTCCGAGCGTCGGATGACGCCAGCGCAACAGGGCTTCCGCGCCGACAATCTGCTCACTGCGCAAATCGACAATCGGCTGGTAGTGCAGCTCAAGCTGCCCGCGCTCGACCGCCTGCGCCAGTTGCGCCACTGTCCATTCAATTGGCTGGGAAGCGCTCATGATCGACCTCTGAAGGCCCGCAGCAGCCGCGTCACAGACAGGACAAACAAGCCGGTCAGCGTGAGGGCTGCAATACCCCAGTGCTCGCCGATGAACGCGCCGGCCGTCGTGCCGGCCAGCACAATGGCGAGAATCGGCAAATGACAGGGACAGGTGAGCACCGCCAGCGCACCCCACAGGTAGCCGGTGAACGGCTTGTGTGTCTCGGCCGGCATGCGCTCGGGGCTGTTCATGGCAAACTCTCCGCATGCTGTGCCGGCGCGGTCGGCATGGCGGCCAACTGCACTTCCAGATTGGCCAACGCTTCGCGCCGGCGTTCGACGAACTGACGCAGCACAGCAAGCTGCGCGGCAGTTTCATCGCAGTTCGCCGCATCCAGCGCCCGGCACAGCCGCGCCAATGCGCCGAGGCCGATGCCCGCCTCGAAGGCGGCCCGCACGAAGCACAGTCGCTGCAAGGCGGCGTCATCGAACAGGCCGTAGCCACCCGTGGTGCAGGCGACTGGCCGCAGCAATCCGCGCAGCAGGTAGTCGCGCACGATATGCACGCTCACCCCGGCATCAAGGGCCAGCCGGGACACCGTGTAGGCGTTCATCGAACACCTCCTTTTGGTCGGTTCACGGCAATGCATATACCGTTTCGCCGAGTTCAATCCGCGCGCTGCGAATCCGATGCCGGTGCCGTAGAACATTGGGTCGATATCCGATCACGGTGTCCTAGATGACATGGTCTGCAACAGATGTCGATTAAACTCCTGGCCCAAGCCGAAAGCCTCGTGGACACTGACGATCGCCAATCCTTCCAATCCTTGATGCTTGGAGGCCCAGTCTTCCGCCGTCGGGACAGATGCAAAGAAATGTACATGGCAACAGAAGGACTGACGAACGTCGGCTGCTTCCTGCGGCAATACCAAGGACACCGCCATGCCGGCAGGTTCGACAGCCTGTATCTCGCTGGGTGAAACCGTGAGTGAAACGGGTGCTCCGGTTGCAGCGCAATGCGATGAGACGCGAGCTGTACGGCCGATCAGCGCCGGAAATATCAAGGTGTCCAGCGCGCACCAGGCATACAGACGGCGGTCGTCAATTTCAAAGACATACGAAGTCTCGCGCAAGGTGAGGCCGTAGCCGATGATGTTCCCATCTTTGTCATATTCGGTACTGGTGGCCTGTTCGAGTACGGCGGCCACTCGCTCAGCGGGCCAGTCGAGAATCCCGGCAAGTGTCGTTCGTGAAACCGGACGCCCCTTGGCGAGTTCCCGCAGTAGCGGGACCAAGAGATCCGCAGTACCATTGGTACGATTGACCGAAGTGAGACGTTCTAAAATATATGGGGCGAGCTTCATGGTTCCATCTCCTTTCATCCTGCGCAGCAGGACAATTGTTTGACATCCTTGGTGAAGGTCTGCGCCGCGAGCTTCAGCCCCTCGACCATCGTCAGGTAGGGGAACAACTGGTCGGCCAGTTCCTGCACCGTCATGCGGTTGCGAATGGCGAGAACAGCCGTCTGGATCAATTCGCCGGCTTCCGGGGCGACGACCTGCACGCCGATGAGCCGTCCGCTACCTTCCTCGATGACCAGCTTGATAAAGCCGCGTGTGTCGAAGTTGGCAAGCGCACGCGGCACGTTGTCGAGCGTGAGCGTGCGACTGTCGGTTTCGATCCCGTCGTGATGCGCTTCCGCTTCGCTGTAGCCCACGGTTGCTACTTGCGGATCGGTGAACACCACGGCCGGCATCGCGGTTAGATTGATGGCAGCATCCCCTCCGGTCATGTTGATCGCGGCACGGGTGCCGGCCGCTGCCGCCACATAGACGAATTGTGGCTGGTCCGTGCAGTCGCCGGCCGCGTAAATGTGTGGCGTGCTGGTGCGCATGCCCTTGTCGATGACGATGGCACCCTGCGCATTGACGGTGACTCCCGCCGCGTCGAGTGCCAGGCTGCGCGTGTTCGGTGTCCGTCCGGTAGCGACCAGCAGCTTGTCGGCACGTACTTCACCGTGTCCCGTGGTCAGCACGAATTCGCCGTTCACATGCGCGACCTGGCTGGCTTGCGTGTGTTCCAGTACCTTGATCCCTTCGGCACGGAAGGCCGCTGTGACGGCCTCGCCGATGGACGGGTCGTCGCGGAAGAACAGCGTGTTGCGAGCTAGGATCGTGACCTGGCTGCCCAGCCGGGCGAAGGCTTGCGCCAGTTCCAGCGCGACCACCGACGAGCCGATCACGGCTAGGCGTTCGGGAATGGTGTCGCTGACCAAGGCCTCGGTCGAAGTCCAGTAGGGTGACTCTTTCAGGCCCGGAATCGGCGGCATGGCCGGACTGGCACCCGTGGCGACCAGGCAGCGGTCGAACATCACGACGCGCTCACCACCCTCGTTCAAACTAACGATAAGGCTCTGGTCGTCCTTGAAACGCGCTTCACCGTGCAGAACGGTGATGGCTGAATTGCCGTCCAGGATGCCTTCGTACTTGGCATGACGGAGTTCTTCGACACGGGCCTGCTGCTGGGCCAGCAGCCGCTCGCGCAAGATCGTCGGCGGTGTGGGTGGCATGCCGCCGTCGAATGGGCTTTCCCGGCGCAGATGGGCGATGTGGGCGGCGCGGATCATGATCTTGGACGGCACACAACCGACGTTGACGCAGGTGCCGCCGATGGTGCCGCGCTCAATCAGCGTGACCTGCGCGCCTTGCTCGACGGCCTTCAGTGCTGCCGCCATCGCGGCTCCACCGCTGCCGATCACGGCGACTTGCAACGGGCGCTCGCCGCCGCTGCCCTTGTCGACGGCACCCATCCAGCCGCGCACCTTGTCGAACAGCCCAGTGCGGTTGTCGGTCGGCGGGGCATCGGCGAGCATCGCTTTGTAGCCCAGGCCAGCCACGGCGGCGGTCAGTGCGTCCGGCGCTGTGCCTGGATCAAGGGCGAGCTGGGCCGCGCCCTTGGCATAGGACACTATGGCAGATTGGACGCCGGGTACTTTTTCCAGCGCTTCCTTGACGTGCGCCGCGCACGAGTCGCAGGTCATGCCGGTGATTTTTAGATGGGTCATGCGACAGATCCTTTTTCGTTTGTGGTAGCAGACAAGGGCGTCAGATGTGCTGCGCTGCCGTTTTCAGTGCCTCACTTCTTGACGCTGGACGGATAGCCCGCGTCTTCGGTGGCCTTGGTCAGCTTCTGCACGCTGGTCTTGGCATCATCGAAGGTGACAACCGCTTCGCGTGTCTCGAAGGTCACGTTAACTTTGCTGACGCCTTCGACCTTGGAAATCGCCTTCTTAACGGTGATCGGACAAGCGGAGCAGGTCATGCCCGGTACGGACAGCGTGACGGTCTGGGTGGCGGCCCACACGGGGGCAACAACGGCAGCGATGGCGAGAGAGGCAAACAGTTTTTTCATGATGAACTCCTGTGATTAATAGAAAAATGGCATGACGTAGGGAAATCCGAGCGCGACCAGAACCAGCGCGGCCACGACCCAGAAAATGAGCTTGTAAGTAGCGCGCACTTGGGGAATCGCACACACATCCCCTGGTTTGCAGGCTTGCGCCGGTCGGTAGATGCGCCGCCAGGCGAAAAACAGCGCCACCAACGCCGCGCCGATGAAGATCGGGCGATAAGGTTCCAACACCGTCAAGTTGCCGATCCAAGCGCCGCTGAACCCCAGGGCGATCAGAACCAGCGGCCCCAGGCAGCAAGCCGAGGCGAGGATGGCGGCTAGCCCGCCAGTGAAGAGCGCCCCGCGCCCGTTTTGAGGTTCAGACATACGCTTGTCCTTTCAAATCTGGATTGGATAGCTTAAGCTTACTTCCGTACCAATGTACGGAGTCAAGCGATATGGAAAAAAATTTGGAGAATCTGACTATTGGCGTTTTCGCCAAGGCGGCCGGGGTCAACGTGGAAACAATCCGGTTCTATCAGCGCAAGGGCTTGTTGCCGGAGCCGGACAAGCCCTATGGCAGCATCCGCCGCTATGGCGAGGCGGATGTGACGCGGGTGCGCTTCGTGAAATCAGCCCAGCGGCTCGGATTCAGCCTCGACGAGATCGCAGAGCTGCTGAGGCTGGATGACGGCACCCACTGCGAGGAAGCCAGCAGCCTGGCCGAGCACAAGCTTCAGGACGTGCGCGAAAAAATGACCGACCTGGCGCGCATGGAAACCGTGCTATCCGAACTTGTGTTCGCCTGCCATGCGCGGCAAGGGAACGTTTCTTGCCCGCTGATTGCTTCGCTGCAAGGGGAGAAAGAGCCGCGTGGTGCCGACGCGGTGTAGCCGAGGGTAGTTACGCCTTAGCGTGCTTTATTTAATGAGATGGTCACTCCCTCCTTCCCGGTACTATGCTGAGGACAGGCTTTCATTCGGAGAACTATCATGGAAAACATTGCGCTCATTGGTATCGATCTGGGTAAAAACTCTTTCCATATTCATTGCCAGGATCGTCGCGGGAAGGCTGTTTACCGTAAAAAATTTACCCGGCCAAAGTTGATCGAATTTTTGGCGACATGCCCCGCTACAACCATCGCAATGGAAGCCTGTGGCGGTTCTCACTTTATGGCACGCAAGTTGGAAGAGTTGGGGCATTCCCCAAAGCTGATATCACCACAATTTGTCCGCCCGTTCGTTAAAAGCAATAAAAACGACTTTGTCGACGCCGAAGCTATTTGTGAAGCTGCATCGCGTCCGTCTATGCGTTTTGTGCAGCCCAGAACGGAATCTCAGCAGGCAATGCGGGCTCTGCATCGTGTCCGTGAATCCCTGGTTCAGGATAAGGTAAAAACAACCAATCAAATGCATGCTTTTCTGCTGGAATTTGGCATTAGCGTTCCCCGAGGAGCTGCCGTTATTAGCCGACTGAGTACCATTCTTGAGGATAATAGTTTGCCTCTTTACCTCAGCCAGTTATTGCTGAAATTACAACAGCATTATCACTATCTTGTTGAGCAGATTAAAGATTTGGAATCCCAGTTGAAACGAAAGTTGGACGAAGATGAGGTTGGACAGCGCTTGCTGAGCATTCCCTGCGTCGGAACACTGACAGCGAGTACTATTTCAACTGAGATTGGCGACGGGAAGCAGTACGCCAGCAGCCGTGACTTTGCGGCGGCAACAGGGCTTGTACCTCGGCAGTACAGCACGGGAGGTAGGACGACATTGCTGGGAATTAGTAAGCGAGGTAATAAAAAGATCCGAACTTTGTTGGTTCAATGTGCCAGGGTATTCATACAAAAACTGGAACACCAGTCTGGCAAATTGGCCGATTGGGTCAGGGATTTACTGTGCCGGAAAAGCAACTTTGTCGTCACTTGTGCTCTGGCAAACAAGCTGGCCAGAATAGCCTGGGCCCTAACGGCACGACAGCAAACTTATGTAGCATAACGGCAGAAATACACCGGTTTAAAGAATTACTGATCTGGTTTTGCGAATACTGATATTGATGATACTAACGGCCCACCGGCCTGTTGAGGAACCTGTAAAACGGAAAGGCTCATTGAAGCCGTATATTTTCTGGAGGTTCATCAGGCGCGGAACTCATCGAGGCGCGGGAATAAAATCCCATTCAGACGCCGGATAGATTCAAGCAAGCCAACTTGTCGTCAAAATCGGTGTTGCAAAAACGGGAGTGACCATAGATTCCGTTTTCTGAGACGACCCCTTGTAGGATTGGCTGTATCTGGGGACACTATAACCGTCAAAGAAGCCGGTTTGGTGTTGGTCATTGGGGTTATCCTGTGGATCTATGGTATAATCTTAACCAAGGTCAGCAATTCCTAAGGGGGTCAAATGGACGCTTTCACATTAGGCATGTTGGGGTTGCTCATTTTTTTCACTGTCGTCACTGGCGGCAGTCTGTATCTCTACCATGAGAAACAGAAGGAAAAAAAGCATCACAACGCCTAAAGAGTAACTGCGACAATGAACGTAAAGGCCAGCAATAGCTGGCCTTTTTTTATACTTGCAGTTTGAGGTGTTACATGTCACGATAAGGTAAGTGTGACATGTAACGGAAAAGGTGATTTTTTGAAAGTATCCAATGAAGATGCTCAGGCTACGGCGATCTATCTCCTCAGAGCTGCTTCGCGCCCAGCTTTCTGGCGTGACGTCCCATTCGATAAGAAACTTGAAGCCGTGGACAGCCTGAACAGCATAGGGCGATCACCATCAGAACTCACTGAATGGATTAATAAATACCTGACAGCAGAGCAAATCAATAAACTCGGGACATCAATTAGGCAACGTCGCAGAAGGGGATATGGTGTTGGTAAAAGCATAACTATAAGCGATAAAGCCCACAGGATTTTGAAGCGGTTGTCAGAAGTCGATGGTTGCAGTTTGTCAGAAGTGATCGAGAAACGCCTAGCCCGAGCTTATAAAAATACATGGGACCATAAATAGAGTGACACTAGGGGTTGCATTTTTAAAACCCGTGATAGCATCTAAATGAACCCAAACGAATAGGGGGGCTGGCGGCGATGCCGACCATTATCCCGACAATGGAGAAATAGACCATGATGACATTGACTACCGTCTCGAAGAAAACTTCAAATAATTCAGCCCTTGTATTCTGGCGCGTTGGTACAAAACGGAAAGGCATCCTTGATGTCCATATTGATTTTGACCACGAAGAAGCGGATCTTTTGGCTGAGCTCGTAGCCATTCGCTATCTGGCGCTGGACAAACAGGTTTTTTGCAGAGAGCCAGGTGCTGGTGCTGGTTACAAGCTGGTGGTATCCAAAGGTGCAATCAAGAAGCTGGCGCTGGGCAAATCCACCAAGGCTTTTGCTTTCAAGTTTGCGGCTTGCCTCACTGGGCGTTTAAAGGGCGCTACTATTGAAGTCTCGCAGAGCATGGAGTTTATGGATGAGCCGGGAGAGGGCAACATTGAGCTCCTCGATGTGGACAAGCAAGCCTATACCCAGACCCATGACGAAATATCTACACCTGCCATTGGCCCCGTCCTGGTTACTCAACATGCCATCGATCAGTATCAGGCCCGGATAACCTCTGGAGACCCTAAAAAACCGTGGGCCTCACTTGTTGGCCGCCTCCAGCATCCAGAGTTACAGGTTCAGCCCTTTGACGAGAAAGTGGCTCGCCATAAAGCCAGAAAGTATGGCCGCGTAGATAACGTGGAAGTCTGGGGCCATAGAGATTCCAAGTTCAAGTACCTGATGGTGATCAACGACGACAACCAAAAACGTGTTCTTGTCACAGTGTTTGAGCGAAATGAGTAACCTGCTTCTCATTTGTTCTGAATACACAACCTCTCCAAATCACGTATTCATACCCTAAAAGGGCAATAACGCAGTCGTTGATAACGACTCTCCCACCTGAAAATAGCTCCAGCATAAAAACTGGAGCTGTAAATGAGATCGAGACCTTCCCTTTTACTGATGCGAAACCTGCGGTCATTGGCCGTTGTGGTGCTCGCAACTTTGCCATGCGTTGCTTTTGCACAATGGCGGGTTGTAGCCGTGAGCACCGAAGTAGACAAAATGCGCTTCAACACCATCATAGACGCGCATTCCTTCATGAAGAATTATCGCTCTGGTGAGGAGCAAGGGAAGGGAACGCCAGTTGGGGATGCGCTTTATCCGGTTGCCAGTTATGGTGATGGCCGTTATGTCTCCAGGATCTGTTTTAAGTATCTAGGTGCTACTGGCGATTATGACCCCACTACCTGCACTGGCGACCCAGCTACGGTCTACTGGCGCTCAACCTATGTTCTGCCGGGTGAGATGGATAAAACACCGTTCCTGGACAGGGATCTCGGCTTACCAACAACGACCATGTGTGTAGGGAACCCTATCCATCTTGGCACCGGCAACAAGTTCCAGGCTGAACTGGATTATCAAAGCGGAGGCTCCGACCCTTTCACATTCACCAGATACTACAATAGCCACCTTCCTGATGAAGAGCTCGGCGGCTGGCGGCATACCTACTCGCGGAGCGTCGAGGTCAACGCCTCGAAGTACGGTGAGAACATGGTTGTCCTGCACCGGCCAGAAGGGCAACAACTCGCGTTCTACAACTCGTCCTCTGTCTGGGTGCCAACATGGAAAACCGATGATACCTTGACGAAGGATGCTACCGGCTGGCGCTACACTCAATCTGACGGGGTAGTCGAGGCCTATGATGAAACCGGACGACTGACCGGCATCGAGAAGCCCAACGGCAATCACATCACCCTGAGCTATCTGAACGGAGAGCTATCCTCGATCACTGACGGCTTTGGCCGCACCATCCAGTTCCAGTATCAAGATGGCCGCATGGTCAGTGTCACCGATCCTGCTGGTGGCAGTATTCAGTACCAGTACAACAGCGCTGGCAAGCTGGCGGAAGTGATCTACCAGGACAATACGAGCCGCAGCTATCTCTACGATGACCCGAATGCACCGGGTTTGCTCTCTGGGCTGGTGGACGAGAACGGCAACCGTTTCGCCACATGGGGATATGATACTCAGGGGAGAGCGGTTCTAAGCGAACACGCCGGGGGCGCAGAGAAAACTCAGGTAAGCTACAACGCTGACGGAAGCGTCTCTGTCACCAATGCCCTCGGCCACGTTCAGCGATACACCTACAGTCGCCACAATGGGATGCTCAAGCCTGATGTGGTTGAGGGTGCGCCGTGTACCGGCTTTGTGGGCGGCAAGGAAACCTACGTCTACGACAGCAAAGGCCTCGTCTCCAGCATTACTGACCGCGCTGGGCAGAAGCGCACGTTCACCCATAACGACCGGGGATTGGAAACCACCCAGATAGACCAGGACGGGGGTAAGGTTACGACCGACTGGCTTCCTTCCAAGTCGCTCCCGGCAAAAATCACAGAACCAACCAGGATCACTGAGCTCACCTACGACACTCATCTCCGGGTGATAAGCCGCAAGGTCACTGATCGCAGCTCGGGCGCTTCCCGGACATGGACCTACACCTATGCCCCTGTTGGTACAGGAAAGCCGAGCCTGTTGGCCTCGGTTGATGGTCCGCGCACCGACGTCAGCGATGTTACGACATTTGACTACGATGACCAGGGCAACCTGATCCGGACAACGAACGCGCTGGGGCAGGTGACGCAGTTTGGTGACTACGACGCGAACGGTCGCGCCGGGACCATTCAGGGTGTCAATGGTGTAACCCAAACCCTCACCTATGACGCCAGAGGAAGACTTGTCAGCTCCACTGGGCCAGAAGGAACCACGGTCTACAACTATGATGCTGTGGGCCTCCTGAGTTCGCTGACCAAGCCAAATGGTGCAACCGTCAGCTATGAGTACGACGCTGCACATCGGCTGGTGGCGGAAACAGATGCACAGGGCAACCGGCGCGAGCTTGAGCTCAATGACCTCGGGAACCCAGTAGAAGAGCGACTGCTCGATGCGCTGGGCCAGACCCGTTGGATAGAGCGCCGGATCTTCAACGAAATCGGCTGGCTCTCCAGTGTCTCCGACGCCTATAGCAATCAGTCATCGTTTTCCTACGATGTGGTGGCAAACCTGATACAGGAGACCAGTCCCTCTGGTAACACACACTCCTACAAGTACGACGGCTTCCATCACCGGACACAAACGACCGATCCCCTCGGGAAGGTCACGCAGGTGCTCTACAAGGATACCGGCGATGTTTACCGTGTCTCCGACCCTCGTTCGCGCCTGACCTACTACAGCTACAACGGCTTTGGCGAAGTGACCCAGGTCCGGAGCCCGGACACCGGCACCACCGACATTACCTATGACGAAGCCGGTAACGTGGCAACGCGCAAAACGGCCAAGGGGCAAACCACAAGCTACAGCTATGACGCGCTGAACCGGATCATCGAAACCTCCAGCGATGTCGCTGGCGAATCGCCAATTCTGTACGGGTACGACGAAGCAACCTCACCATACGGCATAGGCCGCTTGACCTCAGTCGATGATGGCAACGGTGTCCGGAGATTTGGCTACACCCCCGAAGGATGGCTGGCTTACGAAACCTGGGAAACCCACGGGCAGAGCCTGACTACCCAGTACCAATACGATGGTGCAGGCCTCGTCACGAAGATCACGTATCCCAGTGGCCGTGAGGTCTCCTACACCCGTGACTCAGCCGGTGACGTCATCGAGGTGACAACGACACAAGCAGGCACCACAACAAACCTGGCAAGCCAGATTGAGCGAGCGCCCTTTGGCCCCGTCACCAGTATGGTCAGAGGGAACGGCATTTCAGAAAGCCGCACTCTGGATCTCGATTACCGTGTCACCGGCATCGACGCTGCTAGGGTGCATTCGCTGGTCTATCGGTACACGCCAGACTCGTTGATTTCAGCCATAGACGACAATCTCAGCTCATCAGTCAATCAGTCACTCGGTTATGACGCGGTTGGCCGCATCACCTCTGCTGAGGGGATCTATGGCGTTTTGGGCTATGGCTATGACGCCACCGGCAACAGGACCTCGATCACGACCGATGGCCTGAGCCAAAGCTACACCATCAACTACATGAACAACTGGTTGGTGAAGGCCGGGCAAACCTCCAGAAGCTATGACGCCAATGGCAACCTGACGAAGCAGGGGGCGGATACCTTCACCTATGACAGCCAGAACCGGCTGGTGGCCGCAACGGTCGCGGGAGTGACTGTAAGCTACACATACAACCATCTGGATCAGCGTGTAACCAAGACCCTAAACGGGCATACCCGGCTGCTGGTTTACGACCTGGCAGGAAACCTCATCGAGGAGCTGGACGCGGCCACTGGAGACGTGCTGGCGGAGTACATCTGGCTCGATGGGACACCCTTGGGCTTTGTTCAGTCAGGACAGACCTACCAAGTCCACGTCGATCACCTGGGCACCCCGAAGGCACTGACCGACGTCAGCGGCCAAGTCGTTTGGAAGGCGAGCTACAGCCCGTTCGGTAAGGCCAGCATCATCATCCAGGGGCCAACCTTCAACCTGCGATTCCCAGGACAGTATTACGACGCGGAGACCGGGTTCCACTACAACTGGCGGCGTTACTACGACCCAGCGACCGGGCGGTACATTACCAGCGACCCTCTTGGCCTGATCGATGGAGTAAACACCTACGGGTATGTGCATGGAAACCCTATGTCCAATACCGACCCGACGGGTGAATTTGCGTTTGTTGGTGCAGGTATTGGAGCTGGGTTGGAGCTACTTAGCCAACTAATCGAAAATAATGGGAGTTGGAAATGTGTTAGTTGGTCAAAAGTTGGAATCGCCGGAGCGATTGGGGCTATAGGTGGCGGCTGGGCGTCAGGAGTTTTCAGACATGCCAGCTCCGGTAAATCGTGGTTCAAATTAAGCCAAAAATGGAGCAATGTCTCACCCAGAGTAAGGAAAGTTCAAGGGGTTCCACGAGGTAATGAGCTTCACCATTGGGCTATTCAGAGAAATGGCAAGTTTGGCAAATATGTTCCTGACTCAATAAAAAACCATCCTTGGAACTTGAAGTCCATTCCAAGAGATATTCACCAAAACATTCACGGCAATGGACCTACCCCATATAGCGCATTTGGTCGTTGGTGGCACGGGACGCCTGAATGGGCAAAAGTAGCTCAAGCCTCTCCTGTTAGTGGTGGTTTAGCTGATTCAATAAATGATGAGGGATGCGGTTGTGCAAATTGAATTTCCAGCGCTGCTTGTGAGCAGCAAGAAAAGGTCGCTCTTCGTAGTGGCATCAGAATCCGAGTTCGGGAAATGTACTATTCAGTCTTTGAGGAACGGTTATTTTGAGCTGATGGACATTTATGATTCGGAAGGTCGTCACTACAAAATAGACGAGGTTGCGAGCTACAAGCCGCTAAGTCCATTCTGGTACTGGCCTGTAGAAATTGTGATGTATGGTTCTCGACTGTTTAAGGCTAATTTCAATGCTGTTCTTATCTCTAATCTGGATTGCAAGGAGTTAAAATCTGAACTTTGTGATTTGGCTAAAAAGTACAGAAGTAATTTGGATTCCGGCGTCGGAATTGAAAAGATTATGGAGGAAATGGAGTCTGCCAGAACAATTAAAGAATTGATAAAGGTTTTTGGCTAGTTATTCATTGAATACGCTGGTGTTAGTCTAGCTAACCGACGCCAGCGGCCAAGTGTTTGGAAGGCGAGCCATCATAGAGTCAGTAGAGAGAGATACTTTTGGAAATCAATAGTATTATGATTGGTACAAATGAGTTGTAGCTCCATATTTTAAAGGGGGATTTCAGAGAAATGAAGAATAAGAAGGTAATAACTTTGATAATGGCCGCAGCCGCATCATGCTCGTCAGTCTACGCCGCGACATTACCGACCAGTGAGGTAGACGCATACATACTTGCGATGAACACCATGTCACCTATCACTGCAAAGTACACCATCCAGTACAAGCAAGCGGTTGAGCAGAAATGCAATACAGCCCTGAGCGTTGAGCAGCTCAACTCAAAGGCATTCACCAATGTTGTCCAGGCAATGGTGAGTAGTGAGACCGTCGATAGAATGGGGCTTGATGCTGCTGGTGGATCACTCCAGGATACCCTGTCTGTGATCGGCAAGAACGTCACATGCAGTGACCTGAACGCGCCATTTAAAGCACTCTTGGATGATAAGGACTTCACCAGAAAGCATCAGCACCTATCGAAGGTGCTGCATACTTGGAATGAAGTTGTTTCTCAAAGCAAACCCTGAGTAACAAAAAGGAGCCTAACTGGCTCCTTTTTTAATGGGGATGATGTTACGTTCGTGGACGTTATTTTCACTCGGGATATGTAACGTTGAAAAAGGCGTACCGACAAGAGAGTGGTCACATAGCTCTCCATAATAGATGAGCGACAAAATCTCTTGCTCGTTGATTTTTCCCACCTTAAAAAGGTAATTGATTATTGCTGTATCCAGTAGGTCGTGACACCCATTAAGCAGATCCACGATATTGGCCGCAGCTTCATTTTCCTCTCCGTCATCTCGACCGGCTAATACTGATTCAACCCAAGCCTCAAGGCTCGGATGTCCCTCAGCGAGCTCTATTTGACGGCACTCGTTCTCGATCAACCCTGTGATTGCTTCGTTGAGCGTTCCGCCATAAGTCGGCATGTTGAGAACAACTCCAAATCCGGGGATTTCTTTTTGGATTGGCTTCGCATCCTTGGGAGCTGATTTCAGCCACAGGAAAAACCAGATCCCAGAGCTTATGTCTTCCGGCTTGACCTGGTTGGCCGCAAGGAATTTGGAAACCTCGTTACAGATGATGCCATCTGGCGCTGCCATCTCGTAAATACCCGCCATCAGATCTTCAAGGCTCTTATACATATTATCTCTCGCACCTGTACATGATGTTTTCACTATCGTTGTTAAGCGTTTTTTCAGCAAGTATGTTCCAGCGAGACATCTTATACCATTCCATCTAAATCTGTAAAATTACCGTATTACCGTAATTATGATAATTACGGTAAATAAATTTAAGTTCTTCTTGCTGTTGTTCTACTTATTAAAATGTATCTTTGAAAAAGTAGAGTTTTTGGAATAGGATAGGTGGTGCTGAATGCCCACTTTTTACAAGGAGCGCGACCAGTGATTTTTGATGTAAGAGCGACCTTTGAAGTGGCACTCCAGACGGACACCCACCTGGTACTTATCGATCTGGATCAGGGAGCATCAGTTACGAACGATGCTGATGCAGTGATCGCCTGGTTGGCCGCAAACCTCGAAGGTGGAATTGGAAAACGTAAGGTGTACTACCGGGACACCGATGGACGCTTTGATGAGCTCAAGGTTAATGCCGGTGCTTTTGCCGGATTTGCACCTTGTAGCGAAGGCCAGCAGACCACCTTGGCTGGGATGCTCGGCCAGTAACTTTGTGTGGAGAACTCGATGTTAAACAAAAACAAATTTGAGAAAGTTTTAAAGAGAATCCTCGATAAGAACTTTGAGCGCTGCTCTATTTGCAGGAAACCATTCCCTGGACCGTGCCATACTTTTGCTGGTTTGGATTCGGACAATAAAGTTCAGAACGTAGGTTCTTGCTGTCGGACCAGTATTGTGGACTTGCGGCATGGAGGTGTGTATACGACCGCTCCTGTAGATACTCAAGAGGGGCAAAGTCAGGCGCATGAGCTACTCGCAACACATCCTTGTAAGGGGATGATGGGGCATGCTTAGCAAAAAAGTCTTTTTCATTAGTCAAGCGGAGGCCGAAAGACTGGAGCCGGTTCCCGGTGCGGCCATGATCTCCATAACTGACCCAGACAAGTCCCCTGCCGCTCTCGGACAGTGGGGGCAGTTGTACCGCGATAGCTTCTATGACGGCGGCTATTCTGAGAACACCATCCACACGATGAAGGCAGCGTTCCGGATGAATTACGCCTCTTACATTGACTCATCCCAGGCTGAAAAGCTGTCCACCTTCCTGGATGGATTGGTTGGTAGCGGTATCGATCAGATCTTCGTTCATTGCTATTACGGAGAATCCAGAAGTGGCGCGGTAGCGCTGTACCTCCAGAACAAACATGGATTCACTCCGAATAAGCCGATCACCAAGCCCAACCGAACAGTTTACGAATTGCTGTGCAATCCAACCAAGTTTGAACCACTGATGCAAAGCTACGAAACGCAACATATGGAGGAGGAACTACCTCTTCACCTCAAAATATGGGATTTTCTTCTCGTTGCGGTCGGGCTTAGGAGGTGACTTTGCACGACACAAACAATGACAAGGAAGAGCTAGTTTCACATGCGAAAGTAAATGTTCCGGCAGAACAAAGCATTCGCGGTGAACTGTTGCCGTCATCGAGCTCGCTCCGGAACATCCAGGACAACCCCGCCGTCGCCTATCTGGTGAGCCTCGGGTCAAAGCGAAGCAGGCAGACCATGAGCTCATTCCTCAACATTGTCGCCAAGATGATCGGGTTTCAGAACCTTCGTGACTGTGCATGGAGCTCAATGAGGCGGCACCACATATTGGCGGTGCTGGAAATGCTGGGGGATGCAGGGAAGGCTCCGGCAACGATCAACACCTACCTGTCAGCGCTCAAAGGGGTGGCTCTTGAAGCCTGGACGATGAAGCAAATTGGGGTTCTAGGGATTTTCCCCTCTAAAAAGACATAATCCTCTGTAGACCACACCAATAAATGGCTGCGGAGGTGGT
>NZ_JAWOWE010000025.1:0-26050 GCF_033340275.1 Vibrio sp. 1402 | reverse complement strand
GTTCTTTTAGTTGTTGATTTCATAACACTCTCCAATTTTGGGGGTAGAAAGTGTCAACCTTATTTAGGACGGCACAATACAGATAAATAAAAAAGGACGCATTTGCGTCCTTTTTTATTTTAAATCATTTGGTTAGTACATCATTGGCAGTGTCATTAAACCCACAACCACTGCAATCATAACCAGCCCTTGTTTTTGAGAAGATGAAATCATAACACTACCCCTTAATCTTTGATGAACTCGATGAATTTAATATAGCACTGTTTTTGGGGTTTGATCAACATATGCTCGTTAATCTTTTCAAAAACCACACTTAACTTGTCTGGTTTTACGTGATTCTGACTAATGAAACTATGTTTTTTGTGCTGTATTTAAAGTGTTCACATTGTTTTATTTCTATCCTTTTTTGTTTTAAGTGTATGATTTTATAATGTTAAATGGTTTGTGATGTTGGCTTTGTAATTGTTTTTTGTTTCGAATGGTATGTTGGGTGTTTATTTTGTCTGTATTTCTCAAAAATTGAGAAAATTAAAAAATGTGCTATGAGGTTGCATCGTCAAATCGAAAGCATGGAGTGAGATTTTCTTACCTTATGAGAAAATATGGGCTTCAAAAGTGTTTAGTGATTTTATGGTTTATGAAGTCCGCACTTTTATCTGTTATTGAAATTATGGTTTTATTTATCATTGACTTACTTTTCTTGTCTGATGTTTTTTTTACTGAATTAAGGTCGGTTTTCTTAGTTTTTACCCCTAGTCATCAGTAGTTTTTCCTCTCTTAGGGCGCTACTAAGACTATTTTCTATTTTGTGTCTGTTATTTATTCTTGTTGCCTGCATTACATACATCCTGGTGGTTTAATCGTCAGTTTGTGAAGTGGCGGCTTACCTGGAGCACTTATCTGTTTTTCAGTTAAATAGTTTTAGAAAGCGTTGGTTATTGTGTCGTGTGATTTGATGGGTTCGGCTGATGAGCAAAGCTTGGCCCCAATGTTTAGTGGCATCATTCAGGCTCATCGGCTTTATTATTACGTAGGCTGAGGGTTACAAAATGTTTCGAATCGCTAGCGAGATCCAACTTTCGTAGATTGCGTCTTTACATCAAAACTGGTCTACCTAGACTAGCGGCGAGTTTAAGTAAAAGGTGTATACTGCATGTGGAGTTGGCTGGCGATAGGGCTATCAGGTGTGTATTCCGTGTTGGGAGCAAAGCAAGCTAACCCGACACAATCCCTCGTGTTTAAAATCTTTACTCTGCTACTTCTTCTTGTGTTGGTGTTAACTCAAGGTGCATCCGCAACATATACCTACTGGATTGCGGGTGGGCTTATTGTGTCTATGGTGGCAGATACGCTGCACTCGTTTAAAACTCGTAAGCTAATCTATTTTACGGCTTATCTGGTTGCCCAGGTATGCTACAGCAAGTCATTTTGGGTGCAGCTTAATGGTGAGATTGTCTGGTGGCTGTTGGCCCTGCTGCTTGCAGCGAGTATCGTAGCGTTCTTTTTGTTGCTACCTCAACTCGACTCTCTGGTATTCCCCGTTGTGATCATGGGGATGATGCTGGTTCAACTTGCTTGGGCTGCCGGTGAAGTTTGGTTACAAGTGCCGAGTTACGCCAATGCTATCGGCTTTAGCGGAACCTTAGTTCTGATCTATTCGGCGCTGGCATACGCGATACACGGTTATCGAAAACCGATGAAACACGCCTATTTGTGGGTGAGTGGCAGTTACTTTTTTGCTCATGCCCTCATTGTTGCCTCAATCATTTACTAATTTAAGTCAAAGCAGCTCTTGAGGATTTCAGTAAACTGAACGCATTGTTCTTAATAACTGGAGTCAATAATGAGTGAAATCCATGCTCACGAGCTGCTAAACCTACTTAGAGAAACGCCAATGGATCGCGAAGCCCTCACACAGCACTTTGGCGCTAGCGTTCGCTTTCACACCTGTAAACTGAATGATCTAGACTTAGATGCATTACTAGCATTTTTGCTCAAGCGCGACAAAATTCGTGAGCTTGAAGGTAAGTTTGTGGTCAATATGGCGCGAGTTTGCAATCACTAAACGGCGGCTAAGATCGAGGGTGAATATGGTGTTTTCGCCCTCAGTCATATACTCATGTTGTCAGTTTGCTATACACTGGCCGCCATTTTTTAGGTGAGGCCAGAATATGGACATTCTTTCTGCAGCGACCATGCTGTTTCTAATCATGGACCCTCTCGGTAACTTGCCGATTGTGTTGTCTATTCTCAAACATATCGATCCCAAGCGTCGTCGTAAGGTATTGATTCGTGAACTACTGTTTGCCTTACTGATCTTGATGCTATTTCTGTTTGCAGGACAAAGCATCTTAAGTTTTTTGCATGTCCAGCCAGAAACGCTCAGCATTTCTGGTGGCATTATTCTCTTCATTATTGCGATTAAGATGATTTTCCCGAGTGCTGGCAGCATCACTGGACTGGCAGCAGGCGAGGAGCCCTTTATTGTTCCGATGGCCATTCCTATGATCGCAGGCCCTTCAGTGATTGCAGCCTTGCTTTTACTGTCTTCGCAACATCCAGAGAAAATGTTGGAAATGTCAGCATCAGTCGTAATTGCGTGGGGCGCAACATTTTTTATACTGATGTTTTATGGCTTCTTTAATCGCTTGTTGGGTGAACGTGGCTTGAAGGCGGTAGAACGCTTAATGGGCTTGTTACTGGTGATGATCTCCACTCAAATGTTCTTGGATGGTGTAAAAAGTTACATTGGGTGACGAACGAAACGCAGAAAAAAAGCCGCTCACAAGAGCGGCTTTTTCGTATCTGAGCGATTACATCATGTGTTTACGACGAATATCGAGTAGGGCAAAAATACCAAAAATCAGGATTGAATATTTTTCCCAACTGCTCATTTTTATTTTGTCGCCAAATGCACCAATGAAGATGGCCATTTGTAAACCGTGCATGATGAACAAAAAAGCGGTCATGATGTATAGCGCAATCGCGGCATTGCCGGGAAAGGGCATAAAAATATTTAGGATTAATACTAACCAAACAAAGGCGATAGCCGCTTTGGCCAGCATAATTAGTGCTTTCATTTAAGTATCCTTTTAAATCGAGGCGTTATGCGGAGGTACGTTCGTACAGACGATAGCTCACTTGGCCTGCTGTTTTTTCTCGATGTAATTGCCAGTTTTCTGGTAAGTCGGCAATATTGAGTTCTTTTTCTGTTTCAATATAAATCATCGCATCTTCCGCGAGCCAGCCATTTTGTTCTAGCAGAGCCACGGTCTCATCCAATAGACCTTTGCGAAACGGTGGGTCAATAAACACCACATGGTGAGCAGAACCCGGTTGCTTCAAAAAACTCAGTGCGTCGGTATTTACCACTTGGATGTTGTTCGCGTTAAGAGAGGCAACATTCTTTTGTAACTGTTGGAAAGCTTGTGGGTTTAGCTCAACCATGGTCACTTGCTCTGCTTGGCGCGAAGCTGACTCAAATCCCAAGCCGCCAGAGCCAGCAAACAAGTCGAGACATTTTGCCTGTGGTACATCTTGAGCTAACCAGTTAAACAGCGTTTCTTTGACGCGATCGGTCGTGGGGCGTAAGCCTTCAGCATCGTGTACAGGAAGTTTTCTGCCTCTCCATAAGCCACTAATAATGCGAACAAAGCCCGTTGTTGGCTTTTTTTGTGATGAGTTTTGCTGGCGACGTCTTACCATAGATTTTTTGACCGCTAATAAAGTGATACTATATCTAATCGCCCAAGCAATGAGCTTGGAGCTTGGATACAGCCCAGAATATTCAAGATGACAGAGTGTAACACTAATAAGATTAGAATTACCTAATCGGAAAGTTTTCAGAACTTTGTCATTAGCCTTTTTTAGACAGATAATAATCTTGTCAAAAAAGAGTCATTAATAGATAAAAGAACAATCTAGGATAGCCCCAGATGACGGAAAAAAAGAAGCGCGGATTACTTTCGTGGCTAGGTTTTGGTGACGAAGAACAAAGCCCAAAACCAAAAACTGAAGAAACAGTAAAAGAAGAAGCAGTGGAAGCGCCTTCTGAAGAGCAGCAAACCGAAGCGGTTGCTGAGCAAGCGGAAGCAACGCCAGAACTTGAAGAAGAAGCGAAACAATCAGAGGCTGCCCCAGCAGAAGCAGAAGCAGAAGCAGAAGCAGAAGCAGAAGCAGAAGCAGAAGCAGAAGAGCCAGAAGTCGTATCGGCCGCGCCTCGTGTTCAAGAACAAGAAAAGCCAACAGAAAGCTTTTTTGCTCGTCTTAAACGCAGCCTAAGCCGAACAAAAGCAAATATTGGTGCTGGCTTCTTCGGTCTGTTCAGCGGTAAGAAAATCGATGAGGACTTATTTGAAGAGCTAGAAGAGCAACTGCTTATTGCTGATGTGGGCATGAATACCACAACAAAAATTATCAACAACCTGACAGAAAAAGCCACACGTGGCGATCTGAAAGACGGCGAAGCCCTTTATGGTTTGTTGAAAGAAGAAATGGCTGAGATTCTTTCTAAAGTCGAACAGCCACTAGAAATCGATAGCAACAAAACGCCTTACGTCATCTTGATGGTGGGTGTAAATGGCGTGGGTAAAACCACGACCATCGGTAAGCTAGCGAAGCAGTTCCAAACTCAAGGCAAAAAAGTGATGCTTGCAGCGGGCGATACTTTCCGTGCCGCAGCGGTTGAGCAGTTACAAGTGTGGGGTGAACGTAATAATGTTCCTGTGATTGCTCAACATACTGGCGCAGACAGTGCCTCTGTTATCTATGATGCGATTGAAGCGGCAAAAGCACGTGGTGTGGATGTGGTGATTGCTGATACAGCAGGTCGTCTACAGAACAAAGCGAACCTAATGGAAGAGCTGCGTAAGATTGTACGTGTGATGAAGAAAATTGATGACTCTGCACCACATGAGATCATGCTAACGCTTGATGCAGGTACAGGACAAAATGCCATTAGCCAAGCGAAACTTTTCAGTGATGTTGCCCCTCTAACCGGGATTACTTTGACTAAGCTGGATGGTACAGCCAAGGGCGGCGTAATTTTCGCTATCGCTGATCAGTTCGGTATTCCAATTCGTTACATTGGTGTGGGTGAAGGTATCGAAGACTTGCGTCCATTTGAAACTCA
This sequence comes from Vibrio sp. 1402, assembly GCF_033340275.1. Taxonomy (NCBI): domain Bacteria; kingdom Pseudomonadati; phylum Pseudomonadota; class Gammaproteobacteria; order Vibrionales; family Vibrionaceae; genus Vibrio; species Vibrio sp. 1402. The sequence continues at coordinate 20,919 of NZ_JAWOWE010000025.1, read as the reverse complement.
AGAGTTTATTGACGCACTGTTTAGTCGTGAAGAATAAAAAGAGTTAGAGGAAATCAACGGTGATCAAATTTCAGCAAGTAAGCAAAGCTTACCGAGGTGGTCGACAAGCACTGCAAAAAGTCGATTTTCACCTGAGGCGCGGTGAAATGGCGTTTTTAGGCGGACATTCCGGGGCTGGTAAAAGTACCTTGCTGAAATTGATCTGCGCGATAGAGCGACCAACCGATGGCAAAATCCATTTTAATGGTCACGACATCACGCGTATTCCAAGCAAAGACATCCCTTTTTTGCGCCGCAATATTGGGATTGTTTTTCAAGATCATCGCCTATTGATGGATCGCAGTGTGTACGACAATGTCGCTCTGCCAATGCGTATCGAATCGATTTCTGAAAACGAAATCAAACGCCGTGTTTCTGCGGCGTTAGATAAAACGGGCTTACTCGATAAAGCTCGTTGTCTACCTAGTCAACTTTCTGGTGGTGAGCAACAGCGCGTCGGTATTGCCCGTGCTGTGGTTAATCGACCAACGTTGCTGGTGGCTGATGAGCCTACGGGTAACCTTGACCCAGAATTATCCAACCGTGTGTTGCGTCTATTCGAAGAATTTAACCGTGCGGGCGTGACTATCCTACTTGCCACGCACGATGTGGGGTTAGTAAACACTCGCCCACAGTATCGTCATTTTGAATTGAACCAAGGCTTCCTAAGTGAGGTAGAAGACTATGGCAGGTAACAAGCACTCCCAAAAGAAGGGGAAAGGCCGTAGTGCCAAGCGTGCGAATACCGATGGTTTTTTCTCTGTCCACGCAAAACAAGCTAAATCCTCTTTTAGCGCCTTATGGCAACGACCACTAGGCAACATTCTGACCCTAGCGGTCATCTCCATGGCACTTGCCATGCCAGCTTGTTTGTATCTATTGGGGAAAAACGTTGCGGGGGCAGCGGAAGATGTCGCTTCTCCTTCACAAGTTAGTGCTTACTTAGTTGAAGGCATGCCGGATGCGCGAGTGATGGTTCTCAAAGATCAAATTGAAACTTGGCCTTTGGTAAAAGAGGTAGAATATATTTCACCGCAACAAGGTCTATCTGATTTAAGCCAATATGCAGGGTTCGACCAAGCTATCAGTCTTTTAAGTGGCTATGCGCTACCTGGTGTGTTGGTGATTACGCCAGATTCGGAGCTAAAAAGTGATATTCAGTCATTAGCCAAAGACGTTCGAGAGCAACAAGATGTGACCGACGTGAGACTTGACGAAGACTGGCTGGCGCGTCTTGATGCCATCAAAACTCTCGCGAGTATTATTGTCATTACCCTGACAGTACTGATGCTCGGTGCGGTATTTTTAATCGTTGGCAATACATTGCGATTTAATGTGCTGGCGAATAAAGAAGAGATTCAAACCATGAAACTGATCGGTGCGACGGACAGTTTTATTCTGCGCCCTTACTTGTACACAGGCATGTGGTTTGGCGTGTTAGGTGCCACTATTGCGTGGTTGGTAACGGCTTTAGTGACCATTGTCATGAATAGTGCGGTGGAAGACCTTGCTGCGTTGTACGATAGCCAGTTCCGCCTGATTGGTCTAAGTTGGGATGAATCTTTGTTATTAATCATCATTGGGAGTCTTTTGGGATGTATTGCGGCGCGTTTTTCTGCGCAACGACATTTAAAAGAAATTGAACCAGTTTAAGTGATGGCGGTCTTATTACTTGGATTTCATTAGCACTAGCTAATTTTGAACCCTTGCTTAGACCAAATGTTTATGGATAATTGCTTCCCCTTCTTGAAACTTGTTCATTTTGAGTTCAAGATATCGAAGCTAAATTGCAATGTAATGCTCCAGATCAGAGATTGATGAGGAATTGAATGACAAAAGAAGCGTATCCGATGGCTCTAGTCACGCAAGATAGCCTTGATAGCTATATTCGCTCAGTAAACAGCTACCCAATGCTGACTGCAGACGAAGAGCGTGAGCTGGCAGAACGATTACACTATAAAGGTGAGATTGAGGCTGCAAAAGGTCTAATTCTTTCGCACCTACGATTCGTTGTTCACGTTGCTCGTGGTTACTCTGGCTACGGTTTGCCGATGGCGGATCTTGTGCAAGAGGGTAACATCGGTCTAATGAAAGCCGTTAAGCGTTTTAACCCAGAAGTAGGGGTTCGCTTGGTTTCTTTTGCTGTCCACTGGATCAAAGCAGAGATCCACGAATACGTGCTACGTAACTGGCGTATCGTGAAAATTGCGACCACTAAAGCGCAACGTAAATTGTTCTTCAACCTGCGTAAGTCGAAAAAGCGCTTGGGTTGGTTTAACAACGGTGAAGTGGAAACCGTTGCGCGCGAGTTAGGTGTTGAGCCTTCTGAAGTTCGCGAGATGGAATCACGCTTAGCGGCGGTGGATTCAACCTTTGATATGCCAACTGATGAAGACGACAGTTCAAACGCTTACACAGCGCCGATGCTATACCTAGAAGACAAATCGTCTGATGTGGCCGACAACATTGAAGCCGCCAACTGGGAAATGCATACCAACAATCGCTTGGGTCATGCATTAGCGAGTTTGGATGAGCGTAGTCAGCGCATCGTGCGTTCTCGTTGGTTAGATGATGAGAAAGCAACATTGCAAGACTTAGCTGATGAGTTCGGTGTTTCTGCCGAGCGTATTCGCCAGCTAGAAAAAAATGCAATGAAGAAACTAAAATTGGCTGTGGGTGAATTTTAATTTCCACTGCTAATTGAAAGTAAGATTTTCATAGAAAGCCGAGATCATGTGATCTCGGCTTTTTTATTGTCGATCGAAAATCGATAGCGTTTGCGATCCGGATTTTATGTGCTACCTGTGTATAACTCTGTGAAGTAATTATTTATCAACTGTTCGAAACCCGGACAAAATAAGGGATTCAAGCACTTTTCCATCTGGGGATAGTTATAGATATACACACAGTTAGATCAGGATCATCACTACATATTGTGGATCAAAAGATCCAAATACACTTTATCAACGCAATTCACAGCTTTATCCACAAATGGTTGGAATGTGTACACTTTTGAAAACCCTGATTATCCATGTGTCTAAGTTTGCCGTTGGATAGGTTACAATAGCGGCAGCATACCCAAGCAGCTTCAAATATGGATTTTATGCTGTACCACGGGTGCTGATTAGTACGTTAGGTTCGAGGTTGCTTGGGTATATTAATAAGACAATGAGAAAGTAAATGGATCAGTTTAAGCATATCGATGTACAAGGTGCGCAAGCGCTGCTCGAGCAGGGTGATGCGAAGCTTGTAGATATCCGTGACCCTCAATCGTTTGCCGTTGCGCATGCGGAGTCCGCGTATCACTTAACTAACGATACGATCGTTGCGTTTATGGATGAAGTGGAGTTCGAACAACCTATTCTAGTGATGTGTTACCACGGTATTAGTAGCCAAGGTGCGGCGCAATATTTGGTTAACCAAGGCTTTGAACAGGTGTACAGTGTAGATGGTGGCTTTGAAGCCTGGCATCGAGCAGAACTACCGATAGTGAGAAGTTAATGAAGAGATTGGTAACGTTAAATAATCCACGTATGGCGCAAGCCTTTATTGATTATATGGCCTCTCGCCAAATTGACATCGAAATGATGCCAGAAGGGGATGGGCAATTTGCGCTGTGGCTGACTGATAGCCAGCATGAAATAGAAGCGGAAGCCGAACTTAAGCAGTTCCTTGCTAACCCGTCTGATTCAAAATACAGCGCCGCCTCGTGGGACGTTGCCGATACTCGTAAGAGCACATTTCATTATTCCAGCCCGAGTATCATAAGCATGGTCAAAGCGAAAGCTGGCCCCATGACTTTGCTGATCATGACAGTCTGTATCATCATCTACTTGTTACAAATGTTTGGCTTTGGCAATGGCGTGTTTAAGTTGTTGCACTTCCCGGCTTTTGAGGGGCAACAATGGCAAGTGTGGCGATGGCTAAGTCATGCGTTACTGCACTTTTCAGTAACTCACATCGTGTTTAACTTACTATGGTGGTGGCAGTTGGGTGGCGACATCGAACGTCGTCTCGGTTCCGGTAAGCTATTGCAACTCTTTGTGGTGTCGGCAGCGCTTTCAGGGGCAGGCCAGTTCTATGTTGAAGGGGCTAACTTCGGCGGCTTGTCTGGCGTGGTCTATGCACTGCTTGGTTATTTGTGGATATTGGGTTACCGCTTGCCACATTTAGGCCTTACGCTACCCAAGCCAATTATCGTCTTTATGTTGGTATGGTTAGTTCTTGGTTTTGTGCAGCCATTTATGGCGATTGCAAACACCGCTCACTTAGTTGGGCTACTGTCGGGGATGGCGATTGCGCTGTTTGATTCAGGCAAGATGAAATACCAACAGCAAGCCTAAAGCAGATGAAATGAAAAGACCGCTTAAGAGCGGTCTTTTTTTATGTTCAAAACGGATTTGGGTTTATTGATAAAGGTATTTTGTAAACAACAAATCGGCAATGATGGTTTTACCTGTTTCAGGCAAAAGCGTTTCGTTGAGGGTCGTCACTAAGGTTTTGCGCAGATCTTCTCGGCCAGACAGGGACTTAATCGTATCTTCTGTTTGCTTACCCAGTAATTCAATCACTGCATCGCGAATCAAAGGTTGGTGATGCTCAACAACTGATAAATCTTGTTGACTCATTACCATGATGTCGATGCGCACTTGCACATAACCTAACTTTTTGCCTTTGGTATAAAAGTTAGTAGTGAGGTCAGGCTCTAGGGTAAAGTATGCCAACTTAGGTCCAGCTTCTTCCGTTTCAGCCCAACTTGGTGCGGCGAATAGTATGGTTAACGCAAAAATAATTTGGGCTATATAACGTTTGTACATATTTCTAACTTTTCTTTCTCTGGATCGCGATATTCGAATCGCTTCAGTCTTGATACAATGGGCCGTCTATAACAAATAACGGAACTTACGGTTACATACATTACTATGGACGGTAAGTTGTTGCTTTATTGTACGCATAAAGCCTCCAATTGAATACTAGTATGAATCAGCCAACATCACTCTATCTTGCTTCTTTATTGGAAGTAGAGTGGCAAAACCCCGAAGAATTCGAATTTCCAAATGAATTTGCCAAGCACTGGCTTGAAGAGCAAGGGTCTTTGTCACGTCGTTTAAAACAGCACTGCCAAGCGTTAACGGTAGAATTGCTACAAAATCAGATCGTCACTGCAGCGACATTAAAACAGGACGAAAGCCAGTTATTGTCCGAACAAGATTGCTTACTGAGAGAGGTAATTTTGTGCGGTGACAATAATAACTGGGTTATTGGGCGGACATTGATTCCTCGTTCAACCTTAGTTGATCAGCAGTATGATTTGGCTCAACAAGGGGATATCCCATTAGGACTAACTGTGTTTAGCGCAGATAACGTTGAGCGGGACTCTTTGCAAATGGGATGGGTAGCCGTACCAGAAGGACGTTTGTTAGCACGACGCTCAAGGTTGTGGATGAATCACAAACCGATGCTAGTCGCCGAGTTATTCTTATCTAATTCACCAGTTTACGCTAAGGAGACAGTGTAAATGTCCGCAGAAAAAGCCAAAGCATATTGGCAACTGATGCGCATGGATCGCCCGATTGGTTCACTGTTACTGATGTGGCCAACGATTTGGGCGCTAATTATCTCAGCCCAAGGGATGCCAAGTTGGGATGTATTCATCGTGTTTGTATTGGGTGTTTTCCTAATGCGTAGTGCGGGGTGCGTGATTAATGATTTTGCAGATCGCAAAGTCGACGGCCATGTAAAGCGTACTAAGCAACGTCCACTGCCATCAGGGAAAGTGACAGCAAAAGAAGCGATTGGATTATTTTTGGTTTTGGGTATCAGCTCGTTTTTGTTAGTGCTGACCATGAACCCGCTGACGATTCAGCTATCCTTCGCTGGCATTGTGTTGGCGTTCATCTATCCATTTATGAAGCGTTACACTCATATTCCACAGCTATTTTTAGGCTTGGCTTTTAGCTGGGCGATTCCAATGGCGTGGGCTGCACAAACTGGGGAATTACCATTGATTGTTTGGTTTTTGTTCCTCATTAACGCTTTGTGGACCATTGCGTACGACACTCAATATGCGATGGTAGACCGAGATGATGATCTAAAGATTGGCATTAAATCGACGGCAATTCTGTTTGGTCGTCATGACAAGCTTATTATTGGTGTGTTGCAACTGATTACACTCGCGATGTTGGTTTGGTTAGGACAGTTCTACCAATTGGGACAAAGTTACTACTGGACCCTTTTGATTGCAGCGTCGTTGTTTGTTTATCAGCAGCACTTAATTCGTCACCGTGAGCGTGAGTTGTGCTTTAAGGCTTTCCTTAACAACAATTATGTTGGCATGGTGATAGCGATAGGGTTACTGGTCGCATTTTGGTAAGCGAAGAAATAGAAAAAGGCATCCGATTGGATGCCTTTTTCTTATTGAAAGAAGATAAAACGGTTACGACCGAAGTTGGTGAATACTCTCTTCGATCGTCAGTTTCACTTCTGGATAAAGCAGAGTGAACAGTAGTCGTGCAAATTGCTGCGTTTTCTTCGTGTCACAGTTACCATCGTTATCGAGGTATTTTTGCTGTTTGAGCGTATTGAACATCGCGGTAAACACACCTTTATCGAAGAATTCTGGCGCATTAATACCGTGCAAACGCCCTAGGCGCTGAGCAATATCTTGGCTCTTCTGCTCTAGGTCCGATTTACCGAGTTCAGGGTAAGCAACAAGCAAGTTCATCGCGATAGAGTAGCGTTGCAGCGTTTCAGTTATCGTGCGACCTAACAGAACCAAAGGCTGGTTGTTCGACTGATTGATCTCTAGCTTATCACCATCCAGACTAATCATTTTCTGATCGGCAAATTCATGCAGTGTTTTAACGACCAATTCATCTAACTCGTCTTCTTGGTAACTTAAGAACAGCTCTTTCTTCAAGAATGGGTAGACTTGCGCGACATTCGCTTGAATCTTGGCTACCGAAAGGTTGCGCTGACGAATGAGCATTTGGGCAATTAATGACGGCAGAGCGAACAAGTGAATGATGTTGTTGCGATAGTAAGTCATCAGGATCGATTGGCTACGGTCCAGCGAAATGATGTCACCCATGCTATCGGTTTCAATCACGAACTTATCAAGCGAAATTGCATGATCGACCAACTCCTCAGCACTTTCGGTAGGGATAGTGGAGGTGCTTGAGTACGGATTATTTTTGAGTAGCTTTAAGTAACACTCGATCTGGTTGATCAGCGAGTCACGAGAAAGTGCACGTTGACGAGAAGCAAGCAGTGCGGTTGCACACAAGGTCAACGCGTTTGCCGCCGCCGCATCATTGATGTGCGTCATCATCTTATTAGCGAGGTCGTTCACCACAGGATTCATCCATTGTGGTTTGTTACCACCCATGCTGTCGATGTCTTTCGTCCACTCAGGAGCATGCTCGTTCAAGTATTGGTTGAGCTGAATTGGCTCACCGAAGTTCACATAGCCCAAACCAAAGTTACGCAGTTTACGCAGAGTACGCAGTACAAGCCCTGCGTTTTCTTTCTCTTTGCGTTTGCCACGCAGCTCTTTCGCGTAAGTGCCTACTTCCATTACGTGCTCGTAACCGATGTAGACCGGCACTAGTGTTACTGGGCGGTTTAGACCACGTAGCATTGCTTGGATGGTCATAGCCAGCATACCCGTTTTCGCTTGCAGTAAGCGACCTGTACGTGAACGACCACCCTCACTGAAGTACTCGACTGAATAGCCTTTGGCAAACAGCTCAGCTAGATACTCACGGAAAATGGTTGAGTACAGTTTGTTGCCTTTAAAACTACGACGAATAAAGAACGCCCCACCACGACGGAAAAGCGGACCGGCCGGGAAGAAGTTCAAGTTAATGCCTGCCGCAATGTGCGGAGGCACCATGCCTTCATGGTATAAAACATAAGACAACAGCAGGTAGTCCATGTGACTACGGTGACACGGAACGTACACAATTTCGTGGCCGTCTTGCGCTAAACGACGCACAGTCGAGGCGTTATTGATGTGCAAACCTTGGTATAGTTTTGTCCATAACCAACTCAGGATGCGGTCGCCGTTTTTCACTAGACTGTAGGAGAAGTCGGCGGCGATTTCATCCATGATGTCGTGGGCTTCTTTACGTGCCTTATCAATCGAGATGTTTTTGATCTTGGCTTCGTCAGCAATCGCCAGTTCAATAGCTGGAGATTTTAGTAAACGAGCAAACAACACTTGGCGTTGTGGCAGGTTTGGGCCTGAAGCAGCCAGTTTCTGGCGTGAGAAGTGGATACGCGCCACGCGAGCCAGTTTGTGCGCAATTGCGCTGTCGGTACCGTGAGAGTCTGCCATATAACGCAGAGATACCACGGGACTAAAGCGAACTAAGCAGTCGCGTCCCGCCGCCATTACTGCTTTGGCTTTTTGCGGACCATTCATCGGTTGAAGGTAAGGCTTTTGGTTCTCTTCTTTACCTGGCTTACGACCCCAAAGCACGGTTGCAGGGATCATTTGAACATCCAACTCACTATCCAGCTTGTGCAGTTCCAGTAAGTCAGTGAACAGAGAAACAGAATCGGTTGGGACATCATTATCGTTGTTCATCACAGTTGGACGCGCAGCGATAAAGACGAAACGGTTCAGCGTTTTGCCATTGATTTCCAGCGGGCTGAGCGGGTCGGGTAGACCAAGGCTCATGGCTTGTTTTTGCAGTGTCAGCAAATCCACGTTCGAGCGGAACGGCAGGGCATATACAATCGGTTTAGTTAGGTCGATGTTCAGATCTTCAATCGGGTTCGACGGGATTGTGGTGCCCTTTACCAGTACCGATAAAGGTAGTTTTAGTAATGAACGTGAAAATGATTGTCCAGAAGACATAAAGTTCACAGCCTCAATAGGTATTCAAACAGGCCTAACCTTATTTCAGTTTCCGCTTTGCATGTCTTCTCTATAAAAAGAGATGAGTACGGCAATAGAAATAAGCCTAGGCGATAAAATTTAAGCGCTGCAAGGATACCAGAAACTGGTCAAACCTTTTAATTTTATTGGCTGTAAATTAGTCGAACCCCTAAGTTATTGCTTTGACTTGATTAACTGAAAAGTCGGTGTTTTAAACGAATAAAGAATGAACTTAATCGGTAAGCTGAAAGCTCTCCACAAATAAATTAAAAAACAACCAATTGGGTTTTCATTTGAGCATTTACTGGATATACTCACAGTTAACTGTATAAAAAGACAGGTGAGACATGAAGCCGTTAACGCCACGCCAACAACAAGTCTTCGATTTGATTAAAAGTAAAATCGATGACATCGGAATGCCACCAACTCGTGCAGAGATTGCGCGTGAGCTTGGCTTCCGCTCTGCGAATGCCGCAGAGGAACACCTAAAAGCGCTTGCTCGTAAGCAAGCAATTGAAATTATTCCAGGCGCTTCTCGTGGGATTCGTATCCTGCTTGAAGACGCAGCCAATGATGAGCAGGGTTTGCCTTTGATTGGTCAAGTCGCAGCGGGTGAGCCAATCTTGGCTCAAGAGCACGTAGAGGCGCACTACCAAGTCGATCCTGCGATGTTCAAACCGCAAGCGGATTTCTTACTTCGTGTAAATGGCGAGAGTATGAAAGACATCGGGATTATGGATGGCGATTTGCTCGCGGTGCATAAAACCCAAGACGTGAGAGACGGTCAAGTTGTCGTTGCGCGTGTTGATGATGATGTGACTGTGAAGCGTTTGGAGCGCAAAGGCTCAACCATATTACTGCATGCTGAGAATGAAGAGTTTGCCCCAATCCAAGTGGACTTAACGTCTCAGCACCTTACGATTGAAGGCTTAGCCGTTGGTATTATTCGTAATACCGATTGGATGTAAGTGTATTTAAGCAGCCCAGTTGATCTGGGCTGTTTTGTCTTTTCTCTTCTTTTCTCTTTTTCTACTTCCTCCAAAAGCTTGCTCATCATCTTGACCTTGTTTGTTTTGGCCAATTTATAAGCTTGATAATGTAATTGATATTCATTATCATCTTTATTAATGTCTATGTTTTCTCTCTGGCGCAGGAAATGCCCATGTCTCAGTCTAAACATCAAGTTCCTAACCATCTATTGAAGCCACTGTTATTGCGTAGCCGTGAAAGCATGGTCGACAATGGCTTGGTGTACGATCCGATAGCTGCTAAAGCGTGTTTGAGCTGTAAGATGGCGCCGGATTGTTTAAGTGGTGATATTGCGCAGAAGCAATTGCTGCACGTGACGCTGACTCAGCTTTGTGACCAGCAGGTTAGTCACTTCTTACAGCAGTATCCCGATGCTTGGATAATCAATGTCGGAGCGGGGCTGGATACCCGCTTTTATCGTTTGGATAATGGACGCTGCCATTGGATAGAGCTGGATGTGACGGAAAATTTGGTATGGCGTCAGCGCTTGTTCCACAAAAATGAACGCTATGAACATCGCTGTGGCAGTGTGGATGAAATGTCGTGGCTAGAGACGTTAGCCATTCCAGAGCAAGCACCGGTGCTCATTTTATGTGAAATGGCACTGCTCGATTGCACAGAGCGTCAAGTCGCGAAATTTATTCAAACCTTGGGTCGACATTTTGTTTCTGCTGAACTGTGTATGGTGCTGGCAGGAGATTTAACGGAAACCAAGTGGGGACAAAAGCTTGGCTCTGATCGTTATGCTCATGGCTTTGAAGCGCCTGCAGCACCGATATTGCAATGGTTACCATGGGCACAATGGGTGAAAGCTTTCTCGCCATTCGATAGATTCTGTTCTCGTTGGAAAGCTTGGCAGCGTTGGCTTAATAAGATTCCAATGTTGAAGCATCGCCTCACGCCAGTCCTCGTTCACATCAAGTGGTAATTGGCTAGTCGTTAAGCGCTCAGGTACACTCGTCGATCTTACTGATGAGGTGCCTGTGACAAATTCAATCTTCTCTCCTTTATCTAACCCAAAAGTTCATCGCCAAGTCTTAGCTTTAGCTATACCTATGGTGCTGTCGAATATTACTGTTCCATTGCTCGGTTTGGTCGATGCTGCGGTGATTGGTCATCTAGACCACGCTTGGTATTTGGGTGGTGTTGCGTTGGGCAGCACCATGATCAGCGTGACGTTTTGGCTGCTTGGTTTTTTGCGTATGTCGACTACTGGGTTGGCGGCGCAGTCCTATGGCGGTGAAGACCGAAAGCAACTTGCCTTGGTGTTTATGCAAGGCTCACTTATGGCGCTGCTGTTTGCGTTAGTCTTCCTTATTGCCCATAACCCGATTGCTGATTTGATCTTTGGCTGGAGTGACGCCAGCGCAGAGGTAAAACACTACGGCATGCAATATTTCTCTATCCGTGTGTGGAGTGCCCCCGCTGCGCTAATGAACTTTGTGTTGTTGGGGTGGCTGCTCGGAACGCAAAATTCCAAAGCACCAATGTGGATGGTGATCATCACCAACGTGACTAATATTGCCCTCGATTTGTTGTTTGTGATTGATTTGGGGTGGAAAGTAGAAGGCGCTGCGCTGGCATCGGTGATTGCTGACTACTCTGGCATGGGTTTTGGTCTCATGTGTGTCTGGAAAACCTGGCGAGAGAGGCAATTACCATCACCTCAAAAGTTGCTAGCCAGCACTCAACACGGTTTAGGGCGATTCGTGAAATTGAATCGCGATATTTTCTTACGCTCTTTGTGTCTGCAAGCGGCTTTTAGCTTTATGACGTTCCAAGGCGCGAGCTTTGGTGATGAGGTTGTCGCTGCAAATGCGGTTCTGATGAGCTTCCTGATGATTATCTCGTATGGCATGGATGGCTTTGCTTACGCAATGGAGGCCATGGTCGGGAAGGCGATTGGTGCCAAAGATAGGCAACAATTGAGTGAATCGCTTGTCGGCACTTTCTTTTGGAGTTTGGTTATTTGTTTAGGACTGACCGCGCTCTTTGGTTTGGCGGGATCGCAGTTGATCGCCATGATCACTTCAATTGAGGCGGTACAACAGCAAGCAGCGGTATATCTACCTTGGCTGGTGGTGATGCCACTTGCGTCGATGTGGTGCTTTCTATTGGATGGCATTTTTGTCGGTGCAACCAAAGGCAAAGACATGCGCAATAGTATGTTTGTCGCGACCAGCAGTTTCTTCGTTGTCTTTTACTTATTCGCCGAGTGGGAAAATCACGCGCTGTGGTTTGCAATGACGAGCTTTATGTTGATGCGGGGTATTGGTTTAGGGGTTATCTTTCTCTACCAATGGCACAAGGATACCTTCCTAACACAATGTTGATATAAAAACAGCAGGTCCAAGCCTGCTGTTTTTCTGTCTGCTATCAAGAAGCATAGATTAGAACAAGCGGTTCAAACCATTCAACGCAGCGACACGATACGCTTCGGCCATTGTTGGATAGTTGAAGGTGGTATTGACGAAATACTCGATGGTATTCGCTGAGCCTTTTTGCTCCATAATGGCTTGACCGATGTGGATAATTTCCGCAGCACGTTCGCCAAAGCAGTGAATCCCTAAAATTTCTTTGGTTTCACGATGGAACAATATCTTCAAGCTGCCGATGTCTTTCCCTGCGATCTGTGCACGAGCTAGATGCTTGAACGAAGAGCGTCCTACTTCATACGGTACTTTCGCAGCTGTTAGCTCTTGCTCGGTTTTACCCACAGAGCTAATCTCTGGGATGGTGTAGATACCCGTTGGAATATCATCAATCAGGTAGTTTTCTGCCTGACCTTTCGTAATGGCTTGTGCGACAAATCGCCCTTGGTCATAAGCGGCGCTTGCAAGGCTAGGGTAACCGATGACATCGCCTACAGCGTAAATGTGTTCGATATCGGTTTGGTAGTTACGGTTTACTTTTAGTTGTCCGCGAGAGTCCGCTTCCAGACCCACTGCACCCAAATTCAACTTATCGGTGTTACCTGTTCGACCATTCGCATACAACAAGCAGTCTGCCTTCATCTTCTTGCCAGATTGTAGGTGAATAATCACGCCATCTTCTGTGCCTTCGATTTTTTCATAGGTCTCATCATTACGAATTACTACACCGCTGTTCCAGAAGTGGTAAGACAGCGCATCTGACACTTCGTTATCCAAAAACTCCAACAAGCGGTCGCGGGTATTGATAAGGTCGGTTTTCACTCCAAGGCCGCGGAAGATAGAAGCGTATTCACAACCGATAACGCCCGCACCGTAAATGATGATATGGCGAGGGTCGTGTTTCAGGCTCAAAATGGAATCACTGTCGTAGATGCGCTCATGCAAGAAATCTACGTCGTTAGGCTGATACGGACGAGAACCCGTCGCGATGACAAACTTATCTGCAGAATAGATTTCTTCTGTACCGTCGCTTTGCATCACTGCAATTGAGTAGTTATCGATAAATCGCGCGGTTCCGAACAAAAGTGTGCATGAGTTACGGTCATAAAAGCCCTGACGAAGTCGAGTTTGCTTATCAATGACCGATTTAGCATGACCTAAAATGTCAGAAAATGTTGCATGAACGCTGGTGTTGTTTCGACAAAATAGCGGGTTGCTATTAAATTCGATGATGCGGCTAACGGCATGACGCAGTGCTTTTGATGGAATGGTACCCCAGTGAGTACAACCGCCGCCGACACTGCTTTCTTTCTCGACAATGGCAACATTCAGTCCCGCTTTGGTTAATCCCATTGCAGCCCCTTCTCCGCCAGGGCCACTACCGATTACGATCACGTCATAGTGATTAACATGCGCCATGATGCCTTCCTTGTTATATTTGCTTAACATTGCTTTAGCGCGATTTTAACTCATTTACTCTATTGGTACACGTCATGCCTGTTAGAGAGTGGAAGTGATCACGCAGAATCGACCAAAAGGGTGATTTGGTATGTTGTATGTCTATAAATTGCATCGAGAACATTGCAATTAGATGCATGCCAATAGTAACGTTCTCGGCGCTCAGAGCGAGCGAAGCAACATATCTTTCTCCGTAGGAGCAAATTGCGTTATATTGAGGCTCTTGTACCCTACAGAAAAAGAGCAAGTTAAGAATGAAATCGATGGGAATCCGCGCACAGCAAAAAGAGAAGACACGTCGATCATTGATCGATGCGGCATTTAGTCAATTAAGTGCGGATCGCAGCTTTTCCAGCCTTAGCTTGCGAGAAGTCGCCCGAGAGGCAGGGATTGCACCGACTTCTTTTTACCGTCACTTCAAAGATATGGATGAGCTAGGCTTAACCATGGTTGATGAAGGCGGTTTGCTACTACGTCAACTGATGCGTCAGGCGCGTCAACGTATTGTGAAAGAAGGTAGCGTAATTCGTACCTCGGTCGAAACCTTTATGGAATTCATTGAAAGTAGTCCGAACGTTTTTCGTTTGTTGTTGCGTGAGCGCTCCGGCACTTCTGCTGAATTTCGTACCGCTGTTGCTCGAGAAATCCAGCATTTTGCGGCAGAATTAACCGAGTATTTAATGAGCACCGGCGTGACCAGAGAAGAGGCGTATACTCAAGCAGAAGCGTCTGTGACTTTGGTTTTCAGTTCGGGAGCTGAAGCTTTAGATTTAGATCGACGTGAGCGCGATGAACTCGCCGAGCGATTGATCATGCAATTGCGAATGATAGCCAAAGGGGCCTATTGGTATCGCAAAGAACGTGAACGTAACCGATTAAAAGGCGGGATAGAATAATGTCGAATGGAAATAAATCTGAAAAGAAAACGCTGATTTTGGCACTGGTTGCAGGTATGTGTGGTGATGCTTTGTTGTCATGGTTGACCATGAGTGAAGTGTCTTTTTCAATCTTCCCATTGATTGCACTCGTACTGGCTGTACAAGCTCTTTACCAAGAGTACCTAAATAATCCGGTATCAGAAGATATCCCATTAGTTGGCTTGGCGTGTTTCTTCGTAGGTGCGTTTGGTCACTCTGCGTTTATTAAAGCGCAATACCCAGAAGCAGGCTCAAACTTCTTTGCGATCATGGTTTCAATGATCTTACTCGCATGGATTGGTAAGAAGCTAGGTTTTGTCAGCAAGAAGACTTCTGCGGAATAAGCAAAACGAATCAAATTAAAAAGCGAGCCATTGAGCTCGCTTTTTGTATTTGACGCCGTGGGTTACACTTTGCGTTCCAATAGCACTCCCGCTTCCATGTGGTGGGTATAAGGGAATTGGTCAAACAGAGCAAAACGCGTCACGTTGTGTGTTTCGCATAGAATGTCCAAGTTCTCTTTTAGAGTCTCAGGGTTACAAGAGATGTACATGATGCGCTCGTAACCTTGCACCATCTTACAAGTATCGACATCCATCCCAGCACGTGGTGGGTCGACAAAAATCGTGTTGCAGTTGTAGCTCTCCAGATCTACACCTGCATCTTGTAGACGACGGAATTCACGCTTACCTTCGATCGCTTGAGTAAATTCCTCTGCTGATAGACGTAAGATTTGTACGTTATCAATCTTATTGGCGGCGATGTTGTACTGTGCAGATACCACAGATGGCTTCGCTAGCTCAGTTGCCAGTACGCGGTCGAAATTCTGTGCCAACGCCAGCGAGAAGTTACCGTTACCACAGTAAAGCTCTAGTAGGTCGCCAGTGCTTTCTTGGGTACAGTCGACCGCCCATTCCAGCATCTTCTCTGCGACTTTGCCGTTCGGCTGAGTGAAGCTGTTCTCCACTTGTTGGTAGATGTAGCTTTGACCATTTACATCGAGCTTCTCGATCACGTAGTCGCGGTCTAGGACAATCTTCATCTTACGAGCGCGACCAATGATGTTTAGGTTAAAGCCTTCATCATTTAAACGCTGTTTAAGGGCTTTCGCGTTTTCAATCCACTCTTCATCAAGTTGGCGATGGTAAAGGAGTGAAACCAGAATCTCACCACTTAGCGTCGATAGGAAATCCACTTGGAACAGTTTACGACGTAGTGAGTCGTTGTCTTTCATCGCTTCAACCAATAGCGGCATCAGGTCGTTGATCAGACGGCTTGCTGCAGGGAATTGGTCAACACGGTACTTCTCACGAGTTTCTTGGTTGAACATGATGTAGTAAAGATCTTCGCCTTCATGCCAAACACGGAACTCAGCACGCATGCGGTAGTGCTGCTCTGGTGATTCAAACACTTCCAGTTCTGGCATGTTGTATGGCGCGAACATATCCGTGAGACGTTCGACTTTTTCAGCCAGTTGTTCTTGGTAGCGTTGTGGGTTTACATCAAGAGTAGCCATGATCTTACCTTTTATGGTGCATTCAATTTAAGAGCGCAGATTTTATTCAATCTCAATAGGATGTCCAGTTTTGTACTGGAATTGATTTAAAGATAGTGCGTACAGGCAGAGTAGAAAGCAAAATCAATCAAAACGTTACAACTTCTAAGGGCAATATTGGCTGGACAAATAATCAATAGCTGAATAATATTTGCCTCAAGTTGGTGCTATCTAGCAATCTAGATGGCTGAAATGGGAATCTGGTGTGAATCCAGAACTGACGCGCAGCGGTAAAAGAGAACGAACGCTCATCAGACACTGCATTAGTTTATGTGGGAAGTCGAGCAAGTAGGCGGTACACCCGTGCTCTTGAGTCCGAATACCTGCCAACAACTGAGCCACAGCACTGGACTGTCATGATGACAGGGCTCGGAAGGAATTACGCGATTTAGGACAATACAATGAGAAAATCCGCACTGGCGATCACTTTGGCATCGCTGCTTTCACCTGTCTCTTATCTACAGGCCCAAGAAACCTCCACTGACGAAACCATCGTTGTTACGGCAAACCGTTTTGAGCAAGCCGAAAGCCGTACGTTGGCAGATGTCGAAGTAGTTACTCGACAAGACATCGATCGCATTCAAGCGAAAACCCTACCAGATGTATTGCGTCGCCTTACCGGAATTCAAGTTTCACAAAATGGTGGTCGTGGTCAGTTAGCGTCTTTATTTGTTCGTGGAACCAGTTCCGACCAAGTTTTAGTACTGGTTGATGGCGTACGTTTTGCACGAGCAGCGAAGGGCGCTGTGGACTTTAACCAAATCCCACTTACTTACGTTCAACGTATTGAGTACGTGCGTGGTGCGCGTGCGTCACTTTATGGCTCAGAAGCGATTGGTGGCGTGATCAATATCATCACCATTGCGCGTGCTGACGAAGAAGGAACGAAGTTAAGTGCGGGTTTAGGCAGCTTAGATTACCAGGAATTGAGTGTGGCATCTGGTATAAAAGTCACAGAGAGCGGCCAGCTAAATATCGCGCTTGGTAGTGAAAGTGATGATGGTTATAACGTTCGTCCTGTACCGGGAGTTAATGACGGCGATCGCCATGGCTTTGATACAAAGAATGGTCTGCTAGGTTACGTGCATAACTTCAATGACCAGTGGTCTGCATTTGGTAACCTACGTGCTTACGAAAATGTTTATCAATATGACAGCAGCTACGGCAGTCGCGGTTACTACGAAGCAGAAAAAGACGATCTTTCTGTCACTCTGGGCGGTAAGTATCAGTCTGATAATGTGATGTCAGAACTACAAGTAACAGCACAGAAACAGAAGTCTTGGAACTATGAGCAAGCAAAAGGCAAACACTCAGGTACTGAAGATGAACTTGAGCAGCAAAATGTCCAGTGGACCAACAGTTACTTGCTAAACAACAATACGACGTTGGCTGGTGGTATTGATTGGCGCAACGAGTCTTATAAAGACAAGAGTGCGAATAAAACGTTTGATCGGACCAATGGCGCTCTGTTTGGTATGGCAACCACCAGTATTGATAAAGCAATGCTCGAGGGCAGTGCTCGCCTTGATGATAACGAAGAATACGGTAGTGAGTTCACTTACAGTTTAGCGGCTGGTTACCAGTTTGTACCAGAGTTTGGGGTTAAAGCCTCTTTTGGTACTGCGTTTAAGGCTCCAAACCTATATCAACAGTATGACCCAACATACGGTGAGAAAGATCTGAAGCCGGAAGAGTCAGATGCTTGGGAGCTAGCATTTAGCGGTGATGTCCAAGGCGTTTTTTGGTCCGTCACGGGTTATGACTATAAAATCACGAATCTTATCGATTACCATCCAACCACGTACAAATATTTGAATGTCGATGGTGAAACACATATCCAAGGTGTGGAGCTTGTTGCTGAGTTTGATACAGGGATTGTGCAGCACCAGTTGAGTGCAGATTACAAAGATGCTGAAGACGATAAAGGGCATCAGTTGCAGCGCCGCGCTAAAGAAATGTATAAGTGGAATGCTTTAGTGAGCTTCGATAAAGTGGATTGGTCGGTTAGCTATCAGTACGTCGGTAAGCGTCCAGATGTGGATTACAGCACTTGGCCTTCACAAGATATTACACTTTCTTCTTACTCGTTGGTTGATACGGCGGTGACTTACTATCCGAATGAGTCGACCTCTATTAGCGCTCGTATCGATAATCTACTTGATGAAGAGTATGAGATGGCAAAAGGTTACCCTGCTGCAGAGCGAGCGTACTATCTCAACGTTGGCTACGAATTCTAATCGTGAATGAGCACAAACCGCCTTCGGGCGGTTTTTAATATTTTGTGGTGGAAAATCGAATGAAGAAACCCAAGCGAGTGGTGATCAGTTGGTCCAGCGGTAAAGATTCGACATTAACGCTTGAGCGCCTTAACGAGAATCCAAATTATCAAGTTGTCGGTTTGTACACGACTTACGTAGGAAAAGAAGTCCCTTTTCAAGCAACTCCGCTTGAGGTTGTACAAATGCAAGCAGACTTGCTTGCGCTTCCGCTCATTACTATCGAACTGCCTGAAGTCTTTCCGAGTAACGAAATTTATCAATCAACCATCGTTAATGCATTACAAAGTAGTGGTCTGAACATAGAAGCTGTCGCATTTGGTGATATGTTTTGCAATGGCATTGCCGATTACCGACGCAGCTATATTGAACCTGTTGGCTGGGAATGCGTCTTTCCTCTATTAGGGGAGAGCAGCGAAAAACTAGCGATGGAAATCATAGAGCGTGGTATTCAAACGATGTTAATCACCATCGACGGAAGAGTTCTCCCTCCAGAGTGGTGTGGTAGCTGGTATGACAAAGCCCTAATAGAGTCATTACCAAGTCAAATTGATCCCTGTGGGGAAAATGGTGAATTTCACACATTGGTTACGTCTTCGCCATCTTTTCAAGGACATATCGAGTTGACGAAGCGAGATGTAGAATCTGGAGATAGATTCAGCCATCAAAGATACCATGCTAAAGCATTGCCAAAACAAATCTACGCAGTATGATCGCAACGTTTCTGTTCTTTAGGTAAGACTCGTGCGAGTAGCAAGTAAGAAAAAAGTCCTAGTTTTTGACTCTGGTGTTGGTGGTCTTTCTGTATTCCAAGAGATACATCGCCTATTGCCCCAGTTAGACTACTTATACTTATTCGATAATCAGGCTTACCCTTATGGTGAACTCGATCAGGCTGTACTCATTTCACGAGTTAACCAACTGGTCTCTTCATTAGTCGAAGAACACCAAGTCGACGTTGTTGTCATTGCTTGCAACACGGCGAGCACCATAGTGCTTCCTTCCTTACGCGAAAATTTATCGATTCCCGTTGTTGGTGTTGTCCCTGCGATTAAACCCGCATCGCTTTTAGCATCAAAAGGGGTAGGGCTGATCGCCACTCCGGCGACAGTAACACGCCAATATACTCACGAGTTAATACGGGACTTTGCGCAAGGCAAACCAGTTGAGCTGGTGGGATCAACTCGCTTGGTAGATATGGCCGAAGAGAAGTTGCGAGGCAACAGCGTTTCTCTCGACGAACTGACAAATATCCTGCTTCCCCTTCGCGATAAAGTCGATGTTGCGGTGCTCGGTTGTACTCACTTCCCTTTAATCAAAGAGGAGATTCATCAAGCTTTGGGTGGGGACGTTACTTTAATTGATTCAGGCGCAGCGATTGCACGTCGAGTAAAAGCATTGCTATTAAGTGATGAAATTGAGGATACAGAAGAGGGAAGTAAGTCGATTTATGCCAGTGCAACTCCTTGGCAGGAAGATGCACTGAACATTTGTTTAAAGAAGCTAGGTTTTAATCCTGTTCAGGTTTACCACCATCCGGATGTTTAGGATCGTTCGCAATTCTCACTTTTAGCGTTCTCTCCATATATTCCTTTTCATTAAGTTTAGCGATAGCTGGCTTGGCATCTGCCGCAGCCATCACTACAAAACCAAACCCTCTTCTTTTTCCAGTACGCTTATCTTTCATTAAGCGTACCGCATAGACCTGTCCATATTCAGCAAACAAATCGCGAACATGACTCTCATTGGCCTTATAAGGAAGGTTGCCGACATACAGCGTTTTAGTTGAAGGATCAGGCTCCGAAGATTGAAGAACAGGTGTTTTGCTAGAAAATGAAAAAAGAAAAGCAGTAGCGATAACACCAATGAGGAAGCTCAAGGCTGGTGGGATGATGAATTGAGAGAAAATGATTCCCCCAACGATGGCCAGCCCAACACATAAAATCAGATTTTTTTTAGACGTCATTTTAATTACTACACATAGTGATAAAGAGATCGATTGTCCATTAACAGAATAGACACATGAATCTTACGTATATGGTTGGTGTTTTTCCAACCAATTGCTGTGATATGTCTCAAATGTGACGAAGAAATATGCAAATATCGCACTTTTGGCTAATTTGTGACCGGTTGGTTTTTTATTTGCAAAAAACGCTTGTGCTAATTTCTCAACCCCCTATACTGCGCATCCACCGACACGGAGTGAGACGAAAGTCACACAGCGAGTCGGGAAGAGAGAAAAAAAAATTTGAAAAAAATGCTTGACTCTCTCACGGTGTGAAGTAAGATACGCACCCCTAACGACGAGCAATTAAGTTGCTGAAAATGTTAGAAAAGCTCTTTAAAAATAAGAACCTATCAATCTGTGTGGGCACTCGTTGATGATAAT
>NZ_JAWOWE010000024.1:0-28178 GCF_033340275.1 Vibrio sp. 1402 | reverse complement strand
TTTAAAATACAAAACGCCCGATGAAGTACATCGAGCGTTTTAGTTAAAAAGTGTCAACCCATATCAGGACGGGTCATATAGCTCTACTGAATGTGCTTAGACAAAATATCCCAGTGCATATAGTAGAAACCAAGAGCGGCCAACGTAATCAACGTCATTAGCAAAATTGCTGTACGCCAAATAAAGCGAGAGCTTCTTGGTGTCAGCTCTTTTTCACAAGCATCACATGCCGCCATAAAGCCTTTACGATCATCCAGCTTGTAATCGTCTTCGTGCACCACTTTGTTACGCACGGTTGCGATGAATCGAAGCTTTGCTATCACGTCATGCGGTAAACGTTCTTCACAACTATTAATAAGTTGGTGCAACCCTTTCCCTTCTGCATGGTACTGAGTACGCAAAAGTTTTTCGATCGTTCGGGTACGCATGACTACTTTTTCAATATCTGACATCGTAACCCTCCTTACCAGACCCTTCCTATGTTCATTATTTTTATTCTTCTATAAATTTAGAGCTTTTTCGAGCCGTTAAGTGCAATTTTACTTTCAATTTGTGCCCTTGAGCGCATATAGCCAGACAAGTGAAAGCTGCTTAGTTCAGCTTTAGTGACGTAGCTTGCAGATGAAGCAACGATTTCATCGCGTCCCCATTGAGATAAACCGTGAAGTGCGCCGAATAAAATTCATGTCCCTTTCATTAGATTATGAATAAGTTACCTCAACTCATCGTTTCGTCAGCGAGTTCTGTAGAATGGGACCCGATACAACATTGGAGGTTAATATGCCAATCTCACTTATTGTCGCCCTATTCGCCCTTATTGCCTTGGGCGCGTGGGTGTTTTTCCGTTTTTATAGTAAGCACTATGTGGGCGAAGACGCTCCAGAGCAAAGCGCGCAGGTAACGGTTTTAGATAAACAAGCGATAGACATACCAAACGCACCACCAGGTCAAGACGATCAAGAGTATTGGATTTACGTTCAACGTGGTTCTATCGGTCCAAAGCGTGAATTCCAAATTGGAGTGCATTACTACCATGCACTCAACCCTGGAGATAAGGGAACACTGACCTATCGCGGCAACAAGTTCCTTCACTTCGCTATCAAACGTTAAGGCAGTAACCAACGAGTCTTGGCAGAACGAGAAAAGAGATAGCTCATCGCCAAGGCTCCAGCTCCACTTAGAACGATCCAGACTGGAATCACCCACGCAGGATGTCCTGTGTACCAACCGAACTCTTTCATCGGCCATAAGAAAATAGGGTGAAGTAAGTAAATCCCCAAGCTGTGCTGACTGATCACACTGACCACTTTTTGTACTTTTGGTGATAAGCCTTCACCAAAGTAACGCCCGATCATAAAAATCATCGAAGCCGCTAGAATCACATTCAGTGTTTTATAAGAGAGCCAGCGCCCAACCGTATACTTCTCCGCCTCTAAGCTATTTGTCACAACCATCGTAAAGGTCACTGCCAACGCCACGAGTCCTAGCCCAACAAATAAGGTCACCATAGAGCGATTCAAAGGTACCTTTTGAAATAAAACATACCCCAGTGGAAGGTAACCCATATAAAGCCACATCTGATTACTCCAAGGGCCATCAATCTTGAACAAGAACAGTGTGCTGGTGAAAAGCCAAAATGCGAGATAGGTATACAAGACGTTGTCATCCACGTTGCGTACCATCCATTGAAACAGCGGAATCACAAAATACAGTGGTATAAAGTAATAGAAAAAGCCGAGATGGTAATACGTTGCGTGGAATGGGCTATTGCTTAATACCTCTTTTACGGTTTCAAAATCAAAGCCTTGAGAAGTCCAACCTGAAAGGTATGCATAAAACATCGACCAAATAAGAAATGGAACTAAAACTTTGCCCAAACGCCTTTTGATATAATACTTACCGTCAAATGGTCGAGTGTCACTGAGCATTAGCGCTCCGGTGATCAAAATAAAAACTGGCACTGCCCAGCGGGTTACGCTATTCACGCCTACCGCTGTCAGCCATTGGTCAAATGGAATCACTCCTAACTCATTTCGATACGGTGCCAAGACGTGAATGGCGATCACTGCTACCGCTGCGAAGCAGCGCAATAAATCAAAAAACAGAACCCTTTCTCTCATACCTTTCCCTACTTTGAGTCGCTTATCGTTTATAGCATAGGGTAAATCTCAACCAGTGAAATGGTTAACAATCTGTTTTTGCTTATTTTTAACTCAACAATGACCTACAACGGGGATTTCATCACCACTCTAATCACTTAACGAGAACCAAACACCAAGCATCAGTATTCACTCTCGATGCCAAACCGACACAATCTGATTACAGCAAACGGCGCATAAGAAACAAAAATGGCTCCGATTTGGAGCCATTTATACCATCTACAGATAGCGATACTGGGGATAGTTACGCAGTAGCAACATCAGCTTTTGGCAACTTAATTGAAATCAGCGTCGTCAGTGCCAAGAAAGCAAAAGAAACCCATAAGCACGCTGCAAGACCAGCCTCTTGGTAGATCCAACCCGATAATACCGTGCCAATCAAGCGTCCCATCGCATTGGCCATGTAGTAAAAACCAACATCCAACGAGACGCCATCGCCTTTAGCGTAGCTCACTATCAAGTACGAGTGCAGCGAAGAGTTAATGGCAAACACAGCGCCAAAAATCATCAAACCTACCACAATCACCAATTCAGGCTGCCAACCGATTTGCACACCATAAGCAATACCAGCCGTAATTAACGCTAGGACTCCTGCCCACACCAATGCTGCACTACCATCAGGCACACGACCTTGCGCTTTGCCAGTAATACGCGGCGCAAAGCCTTGCACAAACCCATAAGCAATGACCCACGTAGCGAGAAAGCTACCAACCCACAAGTGATCCCAGCCAAACACGCTACCAAGATAAATAGGCAGAGCAACGACAAACCACACATCACGAGCACCAAACAAGAACATGCGTGCTGCGGATAAAATGTTTATCGATTCAGACTTGGAGAATATTTGGCGAAACTTAGGTTTACTCTTAGCTTTACCCATGTCCGCTTCTAGCCAGATCATGCTGCAAACAAACACTAATGTAAGTACACCCGCCATAATAAACATCGAGTTTTGAAAACCCACCCAAGATAGCAGCAAGCCACCAACAAAAAAGCCCGCTCCTTTGAGTGCATTCTTCGAGCCAGTTAAAATCGCTACCCATTTGTAGAGCGCCCCTTGCTGCTCGTCTGGTACTAGCGTTTTAATCGCGCTCTTAGCACTCATTTTGTTCAGATCTTTGGCAATCCCCGACAGAGCTTGCGCTGCCATCACCCAAGGAATGGTCAGCCATGCATTTGGTACTGCGAGCATCAACAACGCAAACACTTGCATCGCTAAACCAATGTTCATGGTTTTATTAAGGCCTAACCTTGCGCCCAGCCAACCACCAACCAGGTTTGTCACCACACCAAAAAATTCATAGAAAAGGAACAGTGAGGCAATAGCTAACGTGGAATAACCTAAGTCATGAAAATAGAGCACCACTAGCATACGCAGTGCGCCATCGGTCACCGTAAAGTTCCAATAGTTAAACGTCACTAACATGTACTGACGAATACTTTTGCTTAATTGAGAAATCATATTGACCTCATATGTACAGCGATAGAAGCATTTAGATCATCATGTTCTAAATGCTTCCTAACCTGTACAGCAACATTGACCAATACAATGTTACTGTGATTTTCAAAAAATGCCCCAACATCAATAAAAAGCAAAATACATTTTAAAAACAATTGATTAGTTAATGTTAATGGCATTTTTTGTAAACAGTCGTATCCTGAAGAAGCTCGAATTTAGCTTTTGGATCATAATGAACCAAAAGCTATTTAAGCTGATCAAGTGTCTTGAGCCACGCGTTCGATGTACTCAACTTGCACAGGTTTTGTAAATGCACCAGGGCGCAATGCCTGCACTTCTCGCACGATATCTTCTAACTGCCATTCCTTTTCTAGGAGTAGGTGAGCAGCGAACAAACCTGTGCGCCCCGAACCACCCATGCAATGCATCGCAACTTTGCCACCTTGAGCAAGAATCGCGTGCAGCTCCGGACTGGCTTGTTGCCACTTCGTCGCAAATTCTTCATCTGGTGCGCAGTCGTCTTCAATCTCGATCTGGAACCATTTCATACCCAGTTGCTGAGTGGCTTCACCCAATGCAGAGACATTCTTCGCAGCTAATTCACTATCATCTAATGCAGTAACGACCGCTTGAACACCCTGCTCTTTCAACTGTTCTAACGACGCATGCAAATCGACACCTTTCGTTCCTGGGCACGGTGTTAAGATTAAAGCACCGGAGTCCAAATCTAATTGCCATGTAGGATGAGACATTGTGACCCCCTTTTTAAGCCAAACCAACGTTACGAACCAGCTCTGCTGTGCGCGTTGCATAACCCATTTCGTTATCGTACCAAGCGTAAATCTTAACCATACGAGAACCCACAACCATGGTTGATTGCGCATCAACGATGGTTGAACGTTGGTCGCCTTTATAATCGATAGAAACTAAAGGACGCTCTTCGAAGCCAAGGATGCCTTTCAAATCACCTTCAGATGCTTCTTTTAACAGTGCATTCACTTCTTCTGCTGTGGTATCACGCTTCACATCAAAAATGATGTCTGTTAACGATGCGTTTGCTAGAGGTACGCGAACCGCATGACCATTAATTTTGTCTTTTAATTCTGGGAAAATTTCGACAATCGCCTTCGCGCTACCCGTCGTGGTCGGGATAAGGCTCATGCCGCATGCTCTTGCACGGCGTAGATCTTTGTGTGGCGCATCTAAAATAGTTTGCGTATTCGTCAGGTCGTGAATGGTCGTAAAAGAAGATTGTTCGATACCCAATTTCTCATGAATGACTTTAACCACAGGTGCGATACAGTTAGTCGTACACGAAGCTGCTGTCACGATACGATGTTTTTCAGGGTCGAAAATATGGTCGTTCACGCCCACCACAATGTTCGCGATACCTTCTTCTTTCACAGGTGCGCTTACCACGACACGTTTCACGCCTTGCTCTAGGTATTTGTTTAGGAATGATGTTTTGCGATGTACGCCTGTCGCTTCAATCACAACATCACAATCAGACCAGTTCACCGCATCGATATCGCGTTGTTGAGTCGTGGCGACACGCTTGCCGTTGATGACGAGCTCACTGCCTTCGACCTGAACTCCATGATGCCAACGACCTTGCACTGAATCGAATTCTAATAAGTGACCAAGCGTAGCTGCGTCACCTGCGACATCGTTGATTAACACAAACTCCAATTCTGGCCAATCAAATGCCGCTCGCAGCGCTAAGCGACCAATTCGGCCAAAGCCATTAATTCCTACTTTAATTGTCATAGTTTTACCCTCTAATCTTCTACCTTGAATCTCTATTCGCTGTTAACAGCAAGCCTCACGACTTTTATCGTGTAAGCGAGTGATGTCGTCTTGGTATTCCTGCTTCAAACAGTTTGATGCCACTAAGTCTTCAATTAACTTTCGCATCCAACCTGGTAATTGCTGTGATAACTCGTAATACACCCATTGCCCTTGGCGTTTATCCACCAAGATGCCACTGGATCGTAACTGAGCAAGATGACGAGAAACTTTCGGCTGGCTCTCTTGTAGAGCAAACGCCAAATCGCCAACGCAAGTTTCACCTTCACGGGCCACGAGCATTAAACAACGTACGCGTGTTTCATCGGATAACAGCTTAAAAAACTGATGTGGAAGCATAATGAACATACCTATATATGGATATGCGTATATGTTTATTTAATTAAGATATATCGTCAAGAGGAAACCGTCCATCGTCATAAAAGTTTCACATCTAACGAACAGCTTGATTGTAAAGAGAGAGATTCAAAGAGATAAAAGATAAGACAAGAAATTATGCAGTCGCGATGCTTTGACTCCAGCGAGCCGCTTCACCTAAGGAGAGCTTCACTTCCTCTAAAGGCAACCCCAATTGCATCGTGATTTTTTCAACCCCTGACCAATCGGCACGCTCGTAGCACTCTTCGAGGGAAATAAGTGCACCATAAACCCCTTTGCGATGTAATAGCGCTTGTTGTACTGAATGACTAAGCGGTAACTGCCTAACTAAAGATTCCACCGAAAGATCCAGCAGCGCATCTAGAATCGACAGCAAACCAACCATGAAACCTTGCTCGTTGAGGTGAGAGAATGGCTGATAGCGCGACATCAATTGGCAAAATTGAGCTCGTTGCAATGAAAGGTGATACAGCTCTCGAGGCTTGTTACTGGAGATATACGATGCCACAACCAAAGAGACAAACTGCTTAAGGTTATCCTGGCCAAGATAAATCAATGCCTGACGAAAAGAGCTGATTTCGACAGCCAAATTCGGCGCTTGCGTATTTACAAAACGCAATAATTTATACGAAAGCGCGACATCTTGCGTAATGATGGACTCGATACGAGTAAAGTCAGGCTCAGGAGCACAAACTTCACGAAACAGTTGCAATGCCAACACTTGCTCAGGACTGACGTATTTAGTCTGCGAGACGAGTGGCTTGCTAAAAAAATAACCTTGGAAAAATTTAAAGCCAGCCGCTTTCGCTTGCTCAAACTCTTCTGCGGTTTCAACACGTTCTGCTAAAAAGTGGTATTTGACGCGTTTGGCAAGGTGTGTTTTGACCAGTTCACAGGCCTTTTCAAGCCCCATCGCCATAATGTCGAGCTTCACAATATGCACATATGGCAAAAAACGACGCCATTCTGGTGTTAGGGTGAAGTCATCCAAAGCGATCAAGTAACCTTCTCGATAAAACTCACGAATCGCATCAAGAAGCTCATCCGTAGGTTGGCACGTTTCCAACACTTCGATGACAATTTTGTTTTTCGGCAAACTGCGCGGCAAACGTCGCACCAAGCTTTGATGAGGAAAGTTAATAAAGCATCTTGAAGAGGCAATCACTGGGTTAGTACCCAATGATAGGAAGTTTTCGACGATCAGTCGGTATGTCGCTCGATTTGAATCAATATGTGAAGGGTATGCGTTACTCTCCCCGTCTCGAAACAACAATTCATAACCCAGCGTCTGTCTTTTTCGGTTAAAGATCGGCTGGCGAGCGACATACGTTGTATTCATGCTAAAGAAGGACCTATAAATGGCTTATGACTTTGCAGCTGCTAATAATGCACCACAACCCATGAACATTGAACCGAATACTTTGTTTATTTTTCCCATGATTTTATCGGAGCGAATAAAGCGTCCCATTTGTGCTGCCAAGCTCGTGTAACCCAACATTACACACGCATCAATCACGACCGTAGTGACGCCAAGCACCAACAGTTGCGTGATTTGGTCTTTTGCCGGGTCAATAAACTGCGGGAACAACGCCACCAGAAAAACAATCGATTTAGGGTTGGTGAGGTTAATCAACACTGCCTTGTACAACAGCGCCGTGCCTGACATCTCGTTGTGGTTTTCAGCTGCGACTAAGCTTGATGTATCGCGCCATTTCAGAATCCCCAACCAAACCAGATAAGCGGCACCAACCCATTTAATGACAGAAAATGCGGTTGCTGACTGCGCGACAAGCGCACCAATACCCGCCCCCACCAGCGCGATGTGGATAACTAAACCAATTTGTAAGCCAATAATGGCACCCAGTGATTTACGGGTACCGTAACTCAAACCATTACTGATTGAGTTCACCGTGCCAGAGCCCGGAGCCAAACTAAAAACGATTGCTGTTACTACATAAGCTAACCAGACATGGGTATCCATTGCATTTCCTCACTAATTCTTCGATGATACATCGCGTAAACAACGTATCTTCAGGTAATCAACTAATGGCGACTAACCATTCACCTTTGACTTATACTCAAGAGACATTATTTGAGCAAGCAATTGGTGGTCCGATCGCAGCACTTTGGCAAACTCGCCAAGAGGGCTTTGTTAAAGGGACTGAGAAAAAGAACATTTACTGGTGCAAGCTAACCAACCCAGAGCATAAAAAAGCCGTGCTCATCGTAAATGGACGCATTGAGTCTTCCTGGAAATACCAAGAGCTGTTTTACGATCTCTACCGCCAAGGTTTCGATGTCTATTCCTTTGACCACCGCGGACAAGGTTTATCAGATCGTTTATTATCTGACTCAGATATGGGTCACGTCTATGACTTTACTGATTATATTGATGATATGGACATCGTCGTAAAAAAACACGACCTTAGCGAATATCAACAATGCTTCATCATCGCGCACTCTATGGGCGGCGCGATCGCCACACGTTACCTGCAAACTCACCCAGAACACCCTTTTACTGGTTTGATTCTAAGTGCGCCCATGTTTGGCATTAACCTGCCATGGTACCTATCACCAATAGCGATTCCGGTCACACAAATTATGTCAGCGGTATCGACTTTGCCACGCTATGCACCAGGACATCAGGCCTACTTCCCTAAGCCCTTTGAAGATAACCCACTTAGCCAAAGTTACGGCCGCTACCAATGGTTCCGAAACCTATATACGGAAAAACCGGAACTGCAAGTCGGTGGGCCAAGCACTCGCTGGGTTTGGCAAGGGCTCATGGCCGCTAAGCAGTGCTTTTTATTAACTCGCCAAGTCAAAATACCAGTCATCCTAATCCAAGCTGGAAACGATCGGATTGTTAGCAATCTCGCGCAAAAGCGTTTTATTGATAAATTGCGGAAAACCAACCCACACGCGGAGCTGCTTTCTATCGAAGGCGCACAGCATGAAATCTTGTTCGAGACCGATAAGTATCGTAATCAAGCGCTCGATGCGATTTTCCGCTTTATGAATGACCCTAAATCGCCATCAAACGAACAAGCACAATAAGAACTCTAGGCGACCATTTCACGACTAAGATTAAAGAGGAAATGTCTGCACATCGATTTACCCTCTTTTTCATCCTCATTTTGACGTACACTGCTTGAACTTGGCTACTTTGACACTGTGTTTAACCGCATAGTGCTACGAGCCCAAGTTCCCCCGCATTCGGAGCAGTACGATCTAGTCAGTCTGCTGTACTCCGTTTGCAATTCACCTGTTCCACACTATCCAAACCGTTTACGAGGACTTCATGAGCACATCGCTACCTTGCAAAGAGATCACCAAAATCGTTGCCTCTGATCTGGATGGCACGTTACTCGCACCTAACCATCAGCTCAGTGCTTACTCAAAAGAGACGCTAAAAGCGCTGCATGAAAAGGGTTATACCTTTGTCTTTGCAACCGGCCGTCACCACGTAGACGTTGCGAGCATCCGTCGCCAAGTTGGCATTCCAGCTTATATGATCACGTCGAATGGTGCCCGAGTGCATGACCAGGAAGATCAGCTAATGTACAGCGAGAATGTCCCTGCGGAACTGGTACAAGGCGTGATCGACACGATCAAACATGATCAAGAAATACTTATTCACATGTATCAAAATGATAGCTGGTTGATGAACAAGGATGATGAAACGTTACGTGACTTCCACGATGAATTCACTTACGTCTTATTTGATGAAGACCAAGCCCCAACTGACGGTATTGCGAAAGTTTTCTTTACTCATCCAGGAGAAGACCACGAACGTTTGGTCGTATTTGAAAACAAACTACGTGAGCAGTTTGGTGATCAGCTGAACATCGCATTTTCAACGCCTTGGTGTTTGGAAGTAATGAGCGCTGGCGTGTCTAAAGGTCATGCTCTTGAAGCGGTAGCGAAAAAACTCGACCTCACGTTAGAAAACTGCGTAGCATTTGGTGATGGCATGAATGACGTAGAAATGCTGTCGATGGCAGGTAAAGGGCTAGTTATGGGTACATCACACGAAAAAGTGATGAAAGCTCTACCAAATAATGAAGTAATTGGCAGCAATGCAGAAGATGCGGTTGCACACTACCTACAAGAACACTTGCTGTAAGCTTCAATACTCCAAATAATGAAGGGCTGCACATTCGCAGCCCTTCTCTTTTATCGCTGACTTGGCAGCTTCTCTTTGCCAAGAATCGCGTCCCATTCTTCTTCTGTCACGGGCATAATCGACAAGCGATTTCCACGTTTCACCAACGGCATGTTCTCAAGTTCTGGCATCGCTTTCATCACCGACAACGGAATCACTCGCGCCGTTTTACGTACAAACTCGACATCCACCATAATCCAACGCGGGTTGTCTGGGTCTGACTTTGGATCGTAATAATCGCTTTCGGGATCGAATTGGAAATGATCGGGATAGGCTTCTCTCACAACTTTAGCAATACCTGCCACGCCAACATGTTTACAAGAAGAGTGGTAAATCAGGACTAAATCGCCCACCTTCACTTGGTCACGCATCATATTGCGCGCCTGATAATTACGAACTCCCTCCCAACATGAAACCTTTTGGGTTCGAAGCGTGTCAATAGAAAAGGTATCTGGTTCAGTTTTAAATAACCAATATGCCATAATGCCATCCGATGCCGATTGAGTAACAATAATGAGGAAGATATAACATGAAGGCTTTGAAAAACCCAGTGGCGCTTGCCACCCTGCTGGTTCTGCAAGCATGTAGTTCACAGCCGCCACAATCTGGTGCTGCTGACCCAACCTCTCCACCAGCAACCTTAGATAAGCCTGAAACCATTCAACCTCAAACTTTTATGCTACGCGGAAAAGTGATCGTCGGTCACGAGAGCCAATACATCATGCCTTGTGGCAGCGACAAGCAATATTGGTTGCAACTATCACCACAGCAAATGCAACAAGCAATTCAGTTAAATAACGAGCCTTACCAGACCATGTATGGCGAGGTTATCGGCCACCTCAACCCACCGGGCATCGATGGGTTTTCTGCTGATTTCGATGCTAACTTTGTCGTGGAACAAGTGAACTTTCTCACAACGGAAAATCCAAACCGTTGTCAGCAACCAAACAAACCAACTCGCGTGTTTGGTAATGAGCCTTCTTGGTCGGCAAGCTTTGAGGCTAATGGACTAACATTCCAGCAAATCGGCAAACAAACCACAAAATTAGCGATTAAAAGCAGTCAGCTTCAACCTCGCCAGCGCACTTATCAACTACAAGATGGTGAGCTTCGCTTAACAGAAAACCTCTGCTCAGACACAATGAGCGATTCTTTGTATGGCTGGAAAGCAACACTAAAACATGATGGCGAGACGTATCAAGGTTGTGGTATGGCTGCAAACGTCGATGCAACGCTTGGCTGGGCTAATACCTATGTCGCGACCTCAACTCAATCACAAGGTTTTGAAGTACAAATGACCTTAAACCCAGACCACAGCGCCACAACAAAATACCGTTACTCCCATGGACAAGCACCATTAATCGAGCGTGGTTACTGGCAACAGTTAAGTCCGTCTCAGGTTCAAGTTGTCATGACGCATCATCAACAGCAAAGGCTAATGTCAGAGCGACTGTTTACTCGAGAAGGCAATCAGCTCAAAGCGACCAAAGAAAAAGTCGGTAACTTGGTATACCCAATCGCCGATGGTGGTTTAGTCCTTTATCCTGCCACCGTTCGTGATGAAGGCATCATGCAACCAGCCGAAAAACGCACCAACAACCCCATCGGTAGTGCTGACGTCCCTTCTAGTGCAGAGTTTGATTCAAAAGTAGATGCCGCGGTGCGCAACTACTTCTTTATCCATCAAACCACCCCCAACAATAACCAATACCGTTGGCTAACTTACGACCTCAACAGCGATGGTAACGAAGAGCTATTGGTACAGTTGGATTGGTGTGGTTCCGGTGGCTGTACATTGCTGATATTTGAACATCACGAAAAGGAATGGCGATTTAATAGCCGCATTACACTAGTGCAAAGCCCGATTATGCTCGGCCAACAAACCTCTCATGGTTGGCGAGATCTGATTTTTAATGTCAGCGGTGGCGGAGCTAAAGCGGCTCAACACGTGATGCAATACACTGGGGTTAGCTACCCACTCAACCCAAGCATGGCGCCAACGGCAACGCCGAACCAAGTCAGTGGTGTGCGTCTGTTCTCTGATGGGATAAGCCCGGTGCGCGAAGGAGTTCGTCTGTAATGTCACAACCGTGTCCAACCTGCGGTTTTCAATTCAATTGTATGTGCTCGCTAATGCCGAAACTTAACAGTGAGCACAACATCCTGCTGTTAATGCATCCGAATGAACTGAAGCGTGATACTAATACCGGCCAGCTACTAGAGCAGTGCCAACTCAACATTGAGCGAGTAATCTGGGATCGCAAACAGCCACCAGCAGAATTGCTCACTCTATTAGCTGATCCGTCGCGGTATCCGGTGTTGCTCTTCCCCTGTGAAGAAAGTATCACACTCGAACATGTGGTACTCCAAAGCCAGCAACAAACCAAAACTCCGCTGTTTATTATTTTAGATGCCACCTGGCAAGAGGCGCGCAAGATGATCAATAAGAGCCGTTGGTTAGAAGGTATCCCTACTATGGGATTGTCTGCGTCGGCGGACTCACAATATCAGCTGCGACGCAACCAACAACAAGGTAATTTGTGTACGTTTGAAGTCGCTGCACATTTGCTCGGGCAACTTGGAGAACAAAACAACCAACAACAAATGCAGCGTTTTTTTGCCCATTACCTCGCTCTGTTCCAAGCTGAAAAGAGTGGACACGCTCTTAAGCGTTAACCATTAAGCTCAGTAGAAGAACCAAACAAAAAACGCAGCCTACGCTGCGTTTTTTACGACAAGAAGTTTCACGTGAAACATCATTAAAACAGTCGAGTCGGCTCGCCAAGATAGTAACCCTGCAAATAATCCACCCCCATGTCTTGTGCAATGGTACACACCTCCTGATTGTGGACGAACTCCGCCACCGTCTCCGCGTTAAACACCTGGCACAAACGCACCAACTGGGAAGCGATCTTGCGCTGTTTTAAGTCTTTATCAATATCACGAATCAAGCTGCCATCGAGCTTTATGACTTCTGGCTCCAACTTTAGGATTTCATCGATATTCGAATAACCGGACCCAAAGTCATCAACAATGATACGCGCCCCTAAGCTTCTAAAATGACTGCACACTTCTATCATTCGGCCGTAGTCTTTGATCTGCTCAGATTCCAGCACTTCTAAACCAATTCGCCTTGGGTCATTTAGCTGGCTAATTTCATGCTCTAAAAGCATTAAAGTTTTATCACTGAGCAAATCTTGCGGCGATAAGTTTATAGAAAAGTCACCTTGCTTATCTCGCATATAATGCAACGTAGAATGAATCATGTGCCGACTTAGTCGAGTGTAAAGATGTGTATCAGAGATAATTGGCAGAAAACGCCCTGGCGCAATCACCGTTCCATCGGCTTCCAGAATACGAACCAAACATTCTTGGCTTGCCAATTTGTGGCTACCCGCATGCACAATAGGTTGGCTATAAGTGATGATATTCTGTTTGAGAATGGCTCTACTGACGCAACTTAGCCATCCAAGTTGCTCTTTACGCACATCCTCACTGACTTCAATATCTTTCGCATTACAGATATGGGTATTACTGCGTACACCGGAGCGCCTCGCTTCGATGCCTTTGAGTAAGAGCTCATCTATTGAAGCGGATGGAAAATCTCGACGACTCACTAAGCCGCCGCATAGCGAGATAGAAAGATAATCTATTTCACGTAGGCCAATTGGCTCAAAATTAGTTTGTTCTACCGCGTCAGCAAAACGCGTAAAGTGCTGTTTGATGGTCTCGCTGCTTTGATCAGCTTTAAATATGAACGCCCATTCACCAACCCCAATACTATAAAGCTGCAAAGCCGTTGGCATGCCGAAACGCTTTCGTAGTCGATTCGTAAAGTGCATTGAGAGATCTTTGAGTAATTGATCTCCCACTCGGTAGCCGTATTTTTCGTTGATATGACTAAAGTTAAGTAGCTTTAGAGTCAACAAATGCTCATCCAAATCGATGTTACTCAGCCGCTCTTGCAATGCGACCCGGTTTTGTAATCCCGTGCGACTGTCGCGTCGATAGCTTTCTTGTAACTTGCGCGTTTGGCGATCGAGTTGATATCCCATATGCGCGTTCATATGGTTGAGATCGCCGATCGCATTTCGAATCAAGCTAAACAGCGGTGAAATAGAGGAGCTAACGGGCGACTTAGGCAAGTTCAATGTTTGCACTTCGTCTCCCTCTCGCATCGCTAAATACGTCAGGCTGTGATGAAGAATTTCGGGCTGACCAATACCACCATGCAGCTCCCCCATACAGTAACTACCAAACGTCGTCGCAATATCTTTGAATGCTTGGACTTCGTCGCTGCTGTCAATAAAGTCTAACCGTGACGCGCAGTTAAAAATCATCACGACTTCAGGTTGGTGCATGGCTAACTCAACCACACCATGCCGCACTTGCTCGAGCGTTAACGAGGGATGGTTATAGCAAAATTGCACTTCGTCACCAAGACACCAGGGCCTGTCGAAGCTCATACTGCCATCAGCGTGTAGCTCCGTTACCGTACAAACTTCCTTTCGCCCTAAGCTTTCTCGATATAAAGGAAAGCTGAGCAGTTGACTCAGCGTCACGTCATGGCCATCCGCCAAGTAACGCTTGTATACGTCCAGCGCTTTCTTCTCACCTAAACAATACAAGCGCGTTCCTTTTGCATGAGTGACTTTGTGTGGCATGCCAATCGGGTTCCATTCCGAATACGCATCAGTCCATAGCTTCAAAGTATCACTGTGCAAAGCTACGGCAACCACGGCATTATCGTAAACTCGGTTTTGATATAGCACCCAGCAGCCATCGTCAATACTCTGCGCCAACCCTCCAGAAATCACTACTTCTTCACTGGCGAAGGTTTGAAACAAGGGATAGTCACGTCGTTCAATTTGCACAGCAAAGCTGAGGATCACCTGTGAATTATGCTGCATTAGAAGAGAGCGCTTGAGCTCCCCGCCATCAATGTCAGGGGAGTAAGAGTATGTTTGTACCGCAGAAGTCAGCGTGGTTTGCTCAAATTCAATCACACTCACTAGGCAACCAGAGGTAAATATCTCCCCTTCCAGAATCACATTACGCGTACTATGCCCCATAACATGAGCATTCGGCAGCGACGACAAAACGGCGTCTGCAAGTGTGGTCGTAATTTCGCGCGATTGCGTCGACAATATTTGTACTAAATATTGTTTATCTGAGGAAGTCGGAAAAGTGACTAAAAAGTCATTCAGTTGACTGACATCGTGAACCAGTTTTGAAAAAGCTCGCATGGACCTACCACTGCCGTAACACTATCTTCACCACGACGTGTGGCGTTACTATTTTTATTTAATAGAGAATAATTTACGTGGCTTTGCGCTGCTTTTCTAGACACAAAATGAGATTAGAATGGATTAATGCGAAAGCAATTAAAAAAGTGTGAGTAACGGCTGCAAACTATTGATTTCAATATCAGGTAAAGTACGTGTTTTTGAATGGTTAATGACATTTTTATTCATATCATTAAACCAACAGGCTGCAAAACCAGCCAACTTTGCACCATGCACATCCGTGGTTAGATGATCACCGACATGCAGAATATTCTCCGCAGGGATATCCAAGAATCGCTTCGCTTTAGTAAACATATCGGTTGCGGGTTTCGCCAATCCATCTGGTCCTGCTTTAAGTACCTGTTGGAAATAAGGCGTAAGACCGATGCGGTCTAAATCCACATTACCGTTGGTGATTGCCACCAACGGGATGTGCTGCGTGAGTTCCTCCAGTACATCGAGGCTTTGCTGCGGCACTTCAAAACAGTTACGCCAGTCTAACGCAACGTCTACTGCGGCTTTCGCGGCGGCATGTGCTGCGTCTTCGTCGTAGCCTACTTGGGAGAAAGCTTGCTGAAGTTGCACTAAACGCCATAAAGTGACATCGCTCTTCAGCTCGGGTTGTTGTTGCACAACTCGCTGTTTGAGAGCAAACCAATCCGCTTTGTTCATATGAGCAACCGCTGGATGATGGTGCTTGAGCCAAGATAGCAACTCACGCTCCATGCGAACGATCACAGGATAGTTGTCATAGAGGGTATCATCTAGGTCAAAGGTCATTGCCTTAATAGGCTCGATACGGCGATAAAATTTCATACTTCGGCTCACTCCCCGTTTCTTTTGCGTGCGCGTGGGTGGGCTTGGTCGTAGGCTTGCGCCAAATGTTGGAAATCCAAGTGCGTGTAGATTTGGGTCGTCGAAATGTTCTCGTGCCCTAAAAGCTCCTGCACCGCACGTAAGTTATTGCTTGATTCGAGCATATGTGTCGCAAATGAGTGACGCAATTTATGCGGACTAATATGGCTTGCGACAGACTGTTTCTGCCCCCATTCAGCCATGCGCTTTTGCACGCTACGATGCGAAATACGCGTTCCGAGCTTAGATACAAACAAGGCGGGCTCACCTGGAGCGGCTAAATCACCACGAACGCGTAACCACTTCCCGACCCACTCGGTTGCCATCCCAGAGAACGGTACTTTACGTTCTTTATCGCCTTTACCAATAACACGAAGCTCACCACTACGCAGTTGTACATCACGTACATCCACACCCACCAACTCAGCCAAACGTAAGCCGGCGCCGTACATCAGCTCCATCATGGCGCGATCGCGCACAGCCAACGGGTCGTCCTCGTTGACTTCAAGTAATTGGCTCACTTCGTCAACATCGAGGTTTTTGGGCAACGGGCGTTTTTTGCGAGGTGCTGAAACCCCTTTGGCTGGGTTAGCCGACATCTCGCCACGCAGAATAAGGAAATCGAAAAAGCTACGCAGCGATGAGAGGCGCGTTGCCAAACTGCTGGCTTTCATGCCTTCTCGCATGCCCTTACCTGCTAATTGGCGCACCCAACCAGCATCCACTTGAGACCAATCTTTGAGCCCCATTTCAGCTAGGTGCTGCGCCATTGTTTCTAGCTGCTGTTTGTAATTGCGCTGAGTATGTAGGCTAAGCCCCTTTTCGCTTCGTAAGAATTCATAGAAGCGCTCAAGAGGCTTTTGCAGATTATTTGGCAGAGGAGTGTTGGGAGTTGTCGTCATCGTAACTTTGCCATACCAGTGTTTGAGCGAGATGTGCCACTACTAATGATAGGTGACGCAAAAACAAGGTATCCATATCTGGCTGAAAATGGCCGCCATCTTCACTAGAAAAAGCAAGCACGCCCAGTGTTTGCTGTTTCACGAGCGGTAGTACCACATAGGACCCCATTTCCGGCACTTCCATGTTGCCAAACAAAGCTTCACGATCCACTTTGCGAAGACGTCCTAAGTACGCATCTTTGCCATTTAAGTGAGTGGTCGCAAAGCGTTGATAACTTTCCTTACTCAATTGAATCGATGCGTCGCATTGACTAAACAATCGAACAAACGCACGTAAGCCCAATGCTTTGGCTTTCTCTTCGATAGAGTGAATGACTTGTTTAAAGTCACCACACTTTAGAATCTGCCCCTGCAAATCCATAAATTCGTAAAAGGTGCGATCATTGTTCGCCGCAAGCGACATTAGTGTAGTGATCTCTTCCTCTAACTCTTCAATGCGCTGACGTTGGCGATTCATTTGGATGTGTACCAAAGATACCGCGCCTAAGTCTGAGTGTGGGAAAGATAAACGATCCACAAGCTCTGGACGCTGCACAAAAAAATCGGGATGATCTTTGAGGTACTCGGCCACCACTTCAGCCGTTAAGGCATCTGCTTCTACTTGAGACAAACCGTTTCCTTTTTCTTCTACTAGCAAGACAATTGACCATCAAATACATGCGTTGTAGGTCCGGTCATAAACAACGGCTTACCCGGACCTTGCCACGCAATTCGCAGTTCACCACCTGGTAGAGAAACCTTAACGTTTTCATCCAACAAGCCCTGCAGAATCCCAACCGCTACCGCCGCGCAAGCGCCGCTACCACAAGCTTGTGTTTCACCTGCGCCTCGCTCGTAAACTCGAAGACGAATATGGTCACGACTCACCACCTGCATAAAGCCAGCGTTGACGCGCTCTGGGAAACGCTCGTGCGACTCAAGCAGCGGGCCTAATGTATCGACATCAGCAGTATCCACGTCATCGACCACCGTCACCACATGCGGGTTACCCATGCTTACCGCGCCACAGAACAGCGTTTTTTCACCAGCGCGCATGATGTAAGTTTTCTCTTTTTGCTTCGCTTTGAAAGGAATTTTGTTCGGTTCAAACTCTGGCACGCCCATGTTGACCGTCACTTCCCCATCATCTTCGATGTTGAGAATCATCTTTCCTTTCTTGGTGCTTACGCTGATGCTGTATTTATTGGTCAGCCCCTTCAAGCGAACAAAGCGGGCAAAACAGCGTGCACCGTTACCACACTGTTCAACTTCACTACCATCGGCATTAAAAATCCGATAATGGAAGTCGGTTTCAGGGTCGTAAGGGGCCTCTACCACAAGCAATTGGTCAAAACCAACGCCAGTATGACGATCCGCCAAGCGGCGGATCAGGTCTTGCGAGAAAAACACGTTCTGGGTAATACAGTCGACGACCATGAAGTCGTTGCCCAAACCGTGCATTTTGGAAAAGTGGAAATGCATTTGTTGTGTGTTACTCCGGTAGAATCTGTTCCAGCTGCCACAAACTGGTCAGCTCCTCACGCTGGCGAACTAAGTGGCTTTGTTTACCGTCCACCATCACTTCTGCCGCTCGGGTACGAGTATTGTAGTTCGAAGACATCACAAAACCATAGGCACCTGCTGAACGAACCGCGAGTAGATCACCTTCTTGCAAAACGAGTGCGCGATCTTTACCCAAGAAGTCGCCGGTTTCACAAATAGGACCAACCAAGTCGTAAGTCTGAGCTTCACCCTTTCGCGGTGAAACTGGCACAATATCTTGCCATGCTTGGTATAGCGCAGGACGCATCAAGTCGTTCATTGCAGCGTCGATAATCGCAAAGTTTTTATGCTCAGTATGTTTTAAAAACTCAACACGCGTTAGCAAGATACCTGCGTTCGCAGCAATTGCACGGCCTGGCTCAAAGATCAGCTCCAAGTCTTGGTGATTTTCAAGACGGCCTAGTAACGCTTTGGCGTAATCAGAAGGCTGAGGTGGTAATTCATCACGATAGACCACACCCAAACCGCCACCGACATCAAGATGGCGAATGTTAATGCCTTGCGCTTTTAAATCATCAATCAGAGCTAATAAACGGTCTGTCGCGTCGATAAATGGGTCTATATTGGTCAGCTGAGAACCAATGTGGCAGTCGATACCTTGCACATTCAAGTTAGGCAGGCTTTGCGCGAATTTATAAACATCTGGCGCACGATCAAACGCAATGCCGAATTTATTGTCGCGAAGACCAGTCGAAATGTAAGGGTGTGTTTTCGCGTCGACATCTGGATTGATACGAAGAGAAATTGGCGCAATCACACCAAGCTCACCCGCAACCTTGTTCAAACGTTCTAGCTCTGGCTCAGATTCAACGTTGAAACATTTGATACCTAGCTCAAGAGCGCGCTTCATCTCTGCCGATGTTTTACCAACACCAGAGAAAACGACTTTTTTCGGATCACCGCCTGCGGCAATCACACGCTCAAGTTCACCACCCGACACGATGTCAAAACCCGATCCCAAACGCGCTAGCGTGTTCAATACGCCTAAGTTTGAGTTGGCTTTCACCGCGTAGCAAACCAGGTGAGGATGCTGACCCACAGCACTATCAAACGCCTTCCAATGGCGCTCTAGCGTGGCTCGAGAATATACGTAAAGAGGAGTGCCATATTGCTCTGCAAGAGCTTGAAGTGGGACGTCTTCGGCCCAAAGCTGGCCATCATCCTGATAGTTGAAGTAATCCAAAATTCGCTTCCCTTATTTTATTCGACTGCTGAACCCTAATTTCACCCTAAGGTGCGGTTATTTATTGTGATTGCTCATTCTGTTGAGTGTCATCTGGAATGTATAGTGAGCCAGACTGACCACACCCCGCTAAGGTCGCGGCAACCATCACAAACAACACAGTAACTAATTTTTTCATTTCGCATATCGTGATTATTGAATCAATGCCCCCTATAATCGCACCACACTCAGGAAAAGCAATAGGATAGACGGATGAACGATACTGAATTTCATCAACTGGTGGATGCGCAGATGCAAATCATCGAAGAATCCATCGATGATTCAGGCGCAGACATTGATTACGAAGTCACTGGCAACGTAATGACATTGGAATTTGAAGACCGCAGCCAAATCATCATTAATCGCCAAGAGCCGATGCATGAGATCTGGCTAGCGTCCAAATCTGGTGGTTTCCACTTCAAACTTATTGAAGGTAAATGGACCTGCTCAAAAACGGGTATGGAGCTATTTGAAATGGTGAAGCAAGAATGTGAAAAGCACGCGGGCGAAGCCATTGATTGGGCATAATTCTGGTCAATCGTCACCAAAACAAAAAGAGCACCGAAGTGCTCTTTTTGTTTATTGATACGGGTTTAATTACGCGTTCACAGTTTTGGTCGGGCGACTCGGTGAACAACCGTCATTACGGTAAGGAATGATATACGCATTCCCCTCTTCAGGGTGAATAATTTGATAGTACTGAGGCAGGTTAAAGTTAATAAACTTAGACGCGACGCGACTATCGTCTTTTACCGACGTGTAGAAGCTGTTTACAGACGAAATCATTTCATCTTTAGAGCCGCTAAATTGGTGATACACTTCCACTTGATTTGACTCATCCAACACATAAATATTGAAGCCATCTTCGTTATCTTCAAAGAAGAACTGCACCAGACCTTCACTGGCAAACCCATCCACCGCTTCCGGCATTTGATATTCTTGCTCACGATCGAGCATTAACAGCGGCGAGCCTTTGAGTTTGTTAGTAGAAATGCTGCGGTAGAAATCGATGGAATTTTCTAGCTTCTGCACCGACACACCACGACGTTCAAAGAACAACCCATAAGTCTGGTTACCAAGACGCATCGCTTTAAAGCGGCGGCGTTTCTCTTGCTCTACTGGTTTCAAGCGTAAGTCGATACATTCAGCTAAAAGCTGGTAAACCATATTACGCATCACACCACGCATGTTCTTCGCATAGCAGAACACATCCACTGATTCTGGTGGCAACGCATCTTGGTGCATTTTGCCCAAAATGGTTTTCAGTGCATCCAGCATCGCCGTTTCCCCTTTGAAATGCAGCGTACGCACTTCATGCCAAGAGTTACGGTAAACAAGGTCAACACTGCCGACTAAATTTTTATGTTCTGGACCAAAGCTAAAAATATCGGTGTTCTTAACATCCACTTTCAGCGAACGACCAGAAAGTTCAGACGTCGGATCATTTTCGAAGTTGATGAACATCGCAAGCTGGCTTATTTCACAAGGACTCGCTAGCGCCTGCATAGATGGACGACGCTTACGCAACGCAAAAGTATTTCGTAAGTCACTCACCATTTGGTAAAACTTATCAATATCTAGCTGCGCTTCACGTACCACGGCATGTAAACGAGTCGATTCAGTGATCAAGCCATTGAAGAATGCCCAAGCAACCAACTTACTCAAGTATTCATGATGCTCTAGATATGGTTGCCCCAAAATGCGGTGCGCAATAAGCGGTTGTTTATAGAGGTACCAACCAGACTTGTTTACCCCCCCTTTTTTCACTTCGATAAAGCTCAAGTCAGGCTCGTGCAGATCAGGTGAAATCTGTGGGTTTAGTAACGTTACTTTGCCCGGCAATACTTCAAAAGCAGCGTAGAGTTTACGGGCCAAAATACTGATGTCTTGCGGACTGATAGCAGAAGTGATGTCGTTACGACGCGCAAATTGAATCAAGTTACGGTAGCTTTGCATCAACGCATCCAGCAATGCATGATGTACCACCTTTACTTGTTCAACCTTCCAATTACGGCGGTCATCGAGCTCTGCAACGACACTGGCATCCCAATTCCATTTTGCAATCATATCGCTCAGTGCTTCACGACGCCAAGCTACTGAGCCAATATTCGGCTCACGAGATAGTTTTTCATGGGTTTTGAGATAGAAACAGCGACGCACCAAATCCAAACGTGTATCGTCTTGAATTCGCTCTAAGTAACGGGTTACTTTTTCCAACATTAAGTAGTACGCATCCATGCCATAGAGGTCAGGCTCATGGGCAAAGAAACGACGCTTAGTGTCGATACTTAACAATTGAGTATGCGGGTATTCCCACGAGTAAGCTTCTAGCAAGATGGCTTTTAATACCGATTTGTAGGGAGAGTCGATGCTTTTGTATAACTGCCACAAGTTCGAGCCGAAGTATTCTTCAGCAGGAATGCAGTTCAATTTACCAAAGTCGATCCATTCACTACAGTCGATGTAACCATCACTGCACAGTTGAGAAACGTACTCGTCGTAACACTCTTCCATTTCTGGCGGCACGATTTGCCATAACAAACGCTGTCCGGCAATACGCACCGCACTACGATAGAATTCATCTAGCAAAAGTAAGTGCTGAGATGAACCACAGTTATCACCTGTCATCTCCTCAGAATGATTGCTTCTAAAGCGCTCTTTATCCATTAAGAAAAAGTTCGCTTCCACGCCTTTGCTTTGTGCCCAATCCGTGATGAGTAAGCATTTATTGGTCAATAACTCGCGTTCGTCACAATCCATCTCTGGTGAGATACACACCCAAATATCCAAATCACTGGAAGTACTTTGACCAATCGAGGAGGTACTGCCCATGGTGTACAAACCCAATATAGCGGGCTTTTCTACCGTCTTGAGCGGCTGACCAATGGCAAGTTGAATATCATCTATGAATTGTTGCTGAATGCTATTTAGTTCAAGCCCATGCACACCAAAAGGGACATCGGCATCATAATAGCCAGGAATTACAGGATGGTTGTAGTTCAACAAGGCAGGAATCAAATGGAAGACTTGCTGGCTTTGCGAATCCATAAGCGCCAGCGCGCGATCAACTCGCTGCTGATTCAAATTATCTAGTCGCTGGATGATTTTTTGGGTGTAAGCCTGCAAGGGGAATTCCTTGGTTGAACAATCACGAAAATCTGCTGACGTTTTAAACCAAAATGGTTTAAAAACGTGATCAATTTAACACTTTTATTGGTGCGGGTAAAGCTTCACGCCCGCGTATCACTCTGGATACAAAACCATACTTTAGTCACAAAATTAATCGCGCGGTAGTGTCGCTCTTATTACCTATTACTAATAATAGTCCTTAGTCTAATTGAGAATCCAGTCACACTATTTTCATAACGTCATGTAATTCCATTCATAGCCTTCAGAGATAACGAACTAACAGTAAGCATTTCTTGATGAGAATGGTAGGATAAACCCAAATCCAAACAGCATTGAGAAGATCATGACACAATCCACACCGATTCGCATTGCAACTCGAAAAAGCCCTCTTGCTTTATGGCAAGCTTACTTTGTTAAAGACGCCCTTCAAGCCGCTCACCCTGGCTTGGAAGTCGAGTTAGTAACCATGGTGACCAAAGGT
Organism: Vibrio sp. 1402; assembly: GCF_033340275.1. Taxonomy (NCBI): domain Bacteria; kingdom Pseudomonadati; phylum Pseudomonadota; class Gammaproteobacteria; order Vibrionales; family Vibrionaceae; genus Vibrio; species Vibrio sp. 1402. The sequence goes on along the minus strand of NZ_JAWOWE010000024.1, from coordinate 4,735 downwards.
GACGTGATTTTAGATACACCACTAGCAAAAGTTGGCGGCAAAGGCTTGTTCGTAAAAGAGCTTGAAGTCGCGATGCTAGAAGGACGCGCAGACCTCGCCGTTCACTCAATGAAAGACGTACCCGTCGATTTCCCAGAAGGCCTTGGCCTCGTGACCATTTGTGAGCGTGAAGATCCTCGTGATGCCTTCGTCTCTAATACCTATAGCCACATTGATGAGCTCCCTCAAGGTGCCGTGGTTGGTACTTGCAGTTTGCGCCGTCAATGCCAACTGAAAGAATATCGTCCGGACATCATCATCAAAGAGCTTCGCGGTAATGTGGGCACTCGCCTTGGTAAGTTAGATGCGGGTGAGTATGATGCAATCATTCTTGCTGCGGCTGGCCTCAAACGATTGAAGCTTGAAGAACGCATTCGTAGCTTTATCGAACCAGAGCAATCACTACCAGCGGTAGGCCAAGGTGCTGTCGGTATTGAGTGCCGCCTTGACGATGAAAGACTGCTTAAGCTGCTTGAGCCACTTAACCACCAAGACACCGTAGACCGCGTTTTGTGTGAGCGCGCAATGAACCTTACGCTAGAAGGCGGCTGTCAGGTACCTATCGGCAGCTATGCCCTGCTAGACGGCGACAACATTTGGCTACGCGCATTAGTTGGCGAACCAGATGGCAGCGAAATTGTGCGTGGTGAAATTCGTGGCCATCGTAAAGATGGCGAAGCATTAGGAGTGCAGCTAGCCAATGAGCTGCTAGATAACGGCGCTCGTGAAATCCTAACTAAGCTGTACGCAGATCACGAATAACCATGGCAGTGTTGGTCACTCGGCCGGGAGAGCAAGGCAACGCGCTTTGCTCTCTGCTCGAAAGGCACGGCATTTCCGCATATCACCATCCTCTGATCGACATTGTCGCCGATCTCACGGACACGCACCTCTCTAAACATCTACATCAAGCTCAAATTGTTATCGCTGTTAGTCGACATGCAGTGCAATGTGCACAGCAAATCTTAGCCAGCAACGGGATGTCATGGCCGAAACAAGCTATTTACCTTGCCGTTGGTCAAAAAACAGCACACTATTTAAGCAAATGTACCCAACAGAAAGTACACTATCCCCAAGTCAGTGATAGTGAACACTTATTGCGACTGCCAGAGCTCAACAATGTGGCACAACAACAAGTTCTTATCCTTCGTGGTAACGGCGGAAGAGAGCTGATCAAAGATGCATTGGTGAGGCGTGGCGCAAAAGTTCACTATAGTGAGACTTACAAGAGAGAATTCATCCCATTCGATCCAGTAAGCTGTATCTCACTATGGAAAAACCTACAAATTAACCAGATTATTGTCACCAGTGGTGAACAACTGGATTATTTGTGCAGCCAATTGACGTCGGAGCAATTGACTTGGCTTAATCAACAAGAGTTGTATATCCCCAGTCAGCGTATCGCTGACATCGCAATTCAAAGGGGGTTCACTCGCGTGAGATGCACGGGAAGCGCATCCAACCAAGAATTACTGGCGGCTCTCCAGCCCTAGCTACACAGGATATAGGCATGACAAGTAAAAATAACGACCAAAAAAATAACGATAAAAACCTTTCCGAAGAAACCTCATCGGCACCGCTAGTCGAAAAAACCACATCGCAGCAGGATGCGGACCTTAAAAAAGAGCAACCACAAGCGGCCGAGCCCCCAAAAACAGCAGAGCCAACCAAAGTCGAGTTTGAAGAAAAACAAGGTAAACGCGGTGTCAAACTAGGCACGGTCGCTATCATCTTATCGATTATTTTTGGCGGTGGCCTCGCGTACAAGCTGCATCAACAGCAAGCCGATTACCAAGCGCAGATCGCCCAACTAAAAAGTCAGCTAGAAAGCACTCAAGCTTCCATGAAGCAAGAGCTCAGCCGGGTACAAGAAGAAACCATCGAGAAAGCAACAACCGTGACACACAAAGCGGAAGTGGTACTTGGACAGCAACAGAAGAGCATTGAAAGCTTACAGCTCGCCGTTGCCGATGTGAAAGGTCGTCGACCAAACGACTGGCTATTGGCGGAAGCCGATTACCTCGTCAAATTAGCCGGCCGTAAATTGTTCTTAGAGCACGATGTAGAAAGCGCGACTCAACTGATGGAAAGTGCAGACCAACGCATTGCAGCGCTGAATGACCCTAGTCTCGTCAAACTACGTAAAGCAATGGCAAACGATATCACCAAACTTCGCACTATCCCGCTAATTGACCGTGATGGATTGGTACTACGCTTAACTGCCCTGCAACAGCAAGTAGACAAGCTCCCTCTCGCCAATGCACTGCTACCTGAAGCTGAAGCCGTAGAAAACACTGAAGTGTCTGAAGATATCGCAAACTGGCAAGATAACTTAATGACCTCTTTGAAGGACTTTTCAGAAAACTTCATTACCTTCCGCACGCGCGATGGTAACGTCATTCCACTGCTTTCTCCTGAGCAACACTTTTACCTGAAAGAAAACATCAAAGCCAAATTGGAAACGGCAATAAAAGCGGTGTACCAAGAACAAGGTGAAATTTACACCACATCTCTAAAAACAGCCGACAAATGGGCATTAGCTTTCTTCAACCAAGACGATAATTCCGTTAAAGAGTTCAACAAAACGGTTAACCTGCTAAGTCAGCAAAATATTCAAGTGGAATACCCAACAAAACTGCAAAGTCAGTCTCAACTATCAGATGTCATCCGTGAACGCCTACGTCGTGAAGTCACAACGATGACAGGCATGGAGGATAAGTAATGTTTCGTCTTATTTTCCTATTTGTTGTACTAGGCGCAGGACTATTTGTTGGCACCCAGTTTTCTGGTCAGCAAGGCTATGTACTCATCTCCATTGCCGAGAAAACGATCGAGATGAGCGTAACGACATTAGTGGTTTTCGTTATCGCAGCACTCGCAGGTCTTTTTCTGCTTGAGTACCTGATTAAGAAGTTAGTTTATGCTAGTTCTACAACATGGAACTACTTCAGTGTTCGCAAAATGCGCCATTCCCGCCGATACACCAATGAAGGCATTATTAAACTTCTAGAAGGTGACTGGAAAGGTGCTGAGAAAAAAGTAACTCGCTGGGCAAATCATCACGATATGCCGCTGCTTTGCTACTTAGTTGCCTCTGAAGCCGCACAAGGTCAAGGTGATAAAGCAAAACGAGATCACTATCTAGAGCTAGCGAGCCAACAAGAGAACGCCCATCTCGCAGTAGAGCTGACTCGAGCGAAACAATTTATCCGCGACAACGAGTTCGAGTCCGCTTTCGATACCTTGCAATCGTTAAAAAGTCAGTATGCGAGTAACTCTATTGTATTGAACTTGCTGAAAACAACGTACATGCAGCTAAAGTTGTGGCAACCTCTTATTGACCTCTTGCCACAACTAACCAAAGCAAAACTCATCTCGGACGAAGAACATGCAGAGCTGATTCAAAAGGCGCAGTGCGGCTTACTCCATGAAGTAGCGCAGCAACAGGGTAGCGAAGGGCTAATCTCCCATTGGAATAGCCTCTCACGTAAAGTGAAACAAGACACACACCTCGTTGCCTGTTTTGCTCGAGAACTCATCACACGAAAAGCTGATGCAGAAGCCTTTACCGTGCTAAAAGAAGCATTAAAAAAACAACCAGCCCCAGAGCTTTATCAACTACTGCCAGATCTAAATCTGCCAGATACCCACCCTGTCGTGGTCTTCTTAGAGGGAGTAGTGAAGAAAGAACCGGATAACGCCGCTGCCCATAGCGCATTAGCGCACTTCTATTTCCGTCAAGAGAAGTGGCAAGAAGCCCAGGATCACTTTGAGATCGCCTTAAAGCTTCGCTCTGACGTCTCTGACTATGCATTCCTAGCAGACACACTAGAGAAGCAAAATCTAACCAAAGCTGCTCACGAAGTCTCTCGTAAAGCTCTCACGCTCGTACAGAATGACTAACTTAAGATGACCTAACCAAGCCGACAGCTTACCTGTCGGCTTTTTTATTGCCTGCTATTAACCCTTCAGTCCTTAGTCATCAATATGTTTATCCAATTCATTGGCTCCCAAGTAGTTCTCAACTTCCTAGCAACTCACTATCGTTTCACTTTCCTCTTCTCTTTTGACTACTCTGATCCTGTCATTCCAGCAGAATCCAAAACAATTTTAAAAGATGCAGGAATACGTAACTTTAGCCTGTTGATGTATGGTTTTAAGACGTAGCTAGATTTAGGCAATAGAGCACACGCGTCGCTAGACTGAGTAAAACAAAAAGATACATCAGTGAAACAGTGGCTATTTGAGTATGCTTATTTGTTCGGTCTATCCGGTAAAATGGGCTAGAGAAGCAATGGTAGTGCTTTAAGAGAACGATAAGGCAATAGATGGTTCAACACCTTAACAAAGCATCTCCAACAACCTTATCGGGACAGCATGCAGTGATGAGGATGAACAGCTTTAGAAGCAACTGCACTTCTTAGCAAAAATCAAAACGTCACAACCAATACCAATACCGATACCAATACCGATACCGATACCGATACCGATACCGATACCGATATTACTTAGTCCAAAAGTAGATCGCATATGGAATTGATTTTTGGCAAGCACAGATAGAGTAATAAAGATGTGCGGAAATGAAAAAAGCCTCGCTATTTCTAGCGAGGCTTCTTAATAGTGGCGGAGAGATAGGGATTTGAACCCTAGATACGCTATTAACGTATGCCGGTTTTCAAGACCGGTGCTTTCAACC
>NZ_JAWOWE010000023.1:0-30772 GCF_033340275.1 Vibrio sp. 1402 | reverse complement strand
GTCTACGTTTCGCGATCCGTGAAGGTGGCCGTACAGTAGGTGCTGGTGTTGTTGCTAAGATCTTCGACTAATTCATAGCGAATTAGCGATGCTTTCGGAAAATCTTGAATTAGATTTGACGAACCAGTAGCAAAAAGGGCATCATTTGATGCCCTTTTTCTGCACTCAACATTATTTTTGCTGTTTTCTTGTTCAGAAGTGGGTTGGGCGCAGAGCAAGATTAAGCAAAGAGGCTTAATCTTAAGAAGAGTACGCTGATTTTTTCAGCGATATGGAGTTTGCCCTGCAACAGCGGGGTTGTTGTCGTCTATATTAAGACTTGTAACAGGTTGGTTTTATGAAAGCAAATAATGCTGAAACTCCTGATAGCTCAAACGCAGCAGATACGTTTAAGTGGGTAGCCGCTTTCGTATTGGCAGCTGCCGCTGTTGTGGGTAATTACCTGTATGGTGAAATGTCTGTAGTGGTTCGTGCTGCAGGCGTTGTTGTTCTTATTGCAGCTGCCTTAGGCGTTGCAGCAACAACGACTAAAGGTAAAGCAGCGATCAGTTTTGCAAAAGAATCTCGTATGGAAGTACGTAAAGTTGTTTGGCCTACTCGCCAAGAAACCATGCAAACAACACTGATCGTTTTAGCTGTAAGTATTGTAATGGCTCTAGTGCTATGGGGTATTGACGGAATTATGGTTCGTCTAGTAGCTCTAGCAACTGGGGTATAGAGGGTTTTTATTCATGAGTGAAGCTCCAAAAAAACGCTGGTATGTGGTTCAAGCCTTCTCTGGATTTGAAGGTCGTGTAGCTCAATCTCTGCGCGAGCATATCAAAATGCACGGCATGGAAGAGCTATTCGGTGAAGTACTGGTTCCTACTGAAGAAGTAGTGGAAATGCGCGCGGGTCAGCGTCGCAAATCTGAGCGTAAGTTCTTCCCAGGTTACGTCCTTGTTCAGATGATTATGAACGATGAATCATGGCACCTAGTACGCAGTGTGCCGCGTGTCATGGGCTTCATTGGTGGTACCTCAGACCGTCCGGCACCTATCACGGATAAAGAGGCTGACGCGATTCTTAATCGTCTTGAGAAAGCGAGTGAAGCGCCTCGTCCGCGTACAATGTACGAAGCGGGTGAAGTGGTACGTGTTAACGAAGGTCCATTTGCTGACTTCAACGGTACTGTTGAAGAAGTGGATTACGAGAAGAGCCGCCTGAAAGTGTCGGTATCGATCTTTGGTCGTGCGACACCAGTTGAGCTTGAATTTGGTCAGGTTGAAAAGCTGGACTAAGACTCTTCGTTAAAGAGTATAAAAAATCACCTTTTTAGGGTTGTATAAGGCGCGGATTATGACTATAATTTCGCGCCTTTTTACTTCAAGTGAAGTAAAAAGTTTCTTACACAAACGGGGAGCTGATCTGCGATTAGCGTTTGTACCCAAACTTAGGAATTATCATGGCTAAGAAAGTTGAAGCTTACATCAAGCTACAAGTTGCTGCTGGTATGGCTAACCCTAGTCCACCAGTAGGTCCTGCACTAGGTCAACACGGTGTGAACATCATGGAATTCTGTAAAGCGTTCAACGCAAAAACAGAATCTATTGAGAAAGGTCTACCAACTCCAGTAGTTATCACAGTATACAGCGACCGTTCTTTCACGTTCGTAACTAAGACTCCACCTGCTGCTGTTCTTCTTAAGAAAGCTGCTGGCGTTAAGTCTGGTTCAGGTCGTCCAAACACTGAAAAAGTTGGTACTGTAACTGACGCTCAAATCCAAGAAATCGCAGAAACTAAAGCTGCTGATATGACTGGTGCTGACATCGAAGCGATGAAGCGTTCTATCGCTGGTACTGCTCGTTCAATGGGCCTAGTGGTAGAGGGTTAATAAGATGGCAAAACTAACTAAGCGCATGCGCGTAATCCGCGAAAAAGTTGACGTAACTAAAGAATACGAAATCAACGAAGCTGTTGCTCTTCTTCAAGAACTAGCGACTGCTAAATTCGTTGAGTCTGTAGACGTTGCTGTTAACCTAGGCATTGATGCTCGTAAATCTGACCAGAACGTACGTGGTGCAACTGTACTACCTCACGGTACTGGCCGCGAAATCCGCGTTGCAGTGTTCACTCAAGGTGCTAACGCTGAAGCAGCTAAAGAAGCTGGCGCAGACATCGTAGGTATGGAAGATCTTGCTGAGCAAGTTAAGAAAGGCGAAATGAACTTTGACGTAGTTGTTGCTTCTCCAGATGCAATGCGCGTTGTAGGTCAACTAGGTACTATCCTAGGTCCTCGCGGTCTTATGCCAAACCCTAAAGTTGGTACTGTAACTCCTAACGTTGCTGAAGCAGTTAAAAACGCTAAAGCTGGTCAGGTTCGTTACCGTAACGACAAAAACGGCATCATCCACACTACTATCGGTAAAGCAAACTTCTCTGCTGAGCAGATCAAAGAGAACCTAGAAGCACTTCTAGTTGCTCTGAAGAAAGCTAAGCCATCTTCAGCGAAAGGTACTTTCCTGAAGAAAGTAAGCATCTCTACTACTATGGGTGCTGGTGTTGCTGTTGATCAGGCTAGCCTGAACACTCAAGCATAATTTATTTGCTTAGGCGCAAAATTCGTGTATAATTTTGCGCCTAATATTTGTGGTTGGGGCTGAACTTTGGTTCTTTGAACTGTCTCCTAGTTCGAAATGAATTAAGACCCAGTCTCCGTCCAAGACCGTAGGTGTTTGTGTAAAAGCAAACTTAATTATCCTACGTAGATGGTGCCCGAACTGACAGAAAGCTCTATGTAATATAGTTAACTTTCTTCTGGGGAAGCACCTCAATAGCTCTCACTGTCGTGATGATAGTGAGTGGTGTAACGACAACCAGGAGTAAATCCAAGATGGCTTTAAACCTTCAAGACAAAAAAGCAATTGTTGCTGAAGTCAACGAAGCTGCCAGTGGTGCACTTTCTGCAGTTGTAGCTGATTCTCGTGGCGTTCAAGTTGGCGCGATGACTTCTCTACGTAAACAAGCTCGTGAAGCTGGCGTTTACATGAGAGTTGTTCGTAACACTCTTGCTCGTCGTGCGGTTGAAGGTACTGAGTACGAGTGTCTAACTGACACTTTCACTGGTCCTACTCTAATCGCATTCTCTAATGAGCACCCAGGTGCTGCAGCGCGTCTTTTCAAAGACTTCGCTAAAGAGAACAAAGATTTCGAGATCAAAGCTGCTGCATTTGAAGGCGCTTTAACTGACGCTGAAGTACTAGCAACACTACCAACTTACGACGAAGCAATTGCACGCCTAATGATGTGCATGAAAGAAGCTTCGGCTGGCAAGCTGGCGCGTACTATCGCAGCTATCCGCGATCAAAAACAAGAAGCAGCGGCATAAGCCTTGCTTTTTACTGGTTGCTTAATAAACTTATTGTTGACTTAAAAGAGAATTGTTATGTCTATTACTAACGAGCAAATCCTAGACGCAGTTGCAGAAATGTCTGTAATGCAAGTTGTTGAACTAATCGAAGCAATGGAAGAGAAATTCGGTGTTTCTGCTGCTGCTGCTGTTGTAGCTGGCGGCGCTGCTGCAGGCGAAGCTGCTGCTGAGCAAACTGAATTCGACGTAATCCTAGAAGCTGCAGGCGGTAACAAAGTTGCTGTAATCAAAGCAGTACGTGGCGCAACTGGCCTAGGTCTTAAAGAAGCTAAAGCTCTAGTAGACGGCGCTCCAGCACCTCTTAAAGAAGGTGTTGAGAAAGCAGAAGCTGAAGCTCTTAAAGCTCAGCTAGAAGAAGCTGGTGCAACTGTTGCTGTTAAGTAATTATTGCATAGTTTCTTAGCCTAACGGCTAATTGGCTGGTGGTTTTTTAACCACCGGCCTTTTTGCGCTGTAGGGTATAGGCGAATTTTCCCGCTGTTTAAGCGCCTGATATCCATGCAAAAAACATTTCATTCTTACGAAATGAAATGTCACTACAGTAAACAGCTATATTAGTCACTGTCCCTTACCCCCCTTAAGTAACTAGGAGCGGGCGGACAGTTTGGGTCACTTATCAGCGAGCTGAGGAACCCCATGGTTTACTCTTATACCGAGAAAAAGCGCATCCGTAAGGACTTTGGTACTCGTCCACAAGTTTTGGACATTCCATACCTGCTATCGATCCAGCTCGATTCGTTCGACAAATTTATCGAACAGGATCCTGAAGGTCAATACGGTCTTGAAGCCGCTTTCCGTTCTGTATTCCCGATTCAGAGCTACAACGGCAATTCTGAGCTGCAATACGTTAGCTACCGTCTTGGTGAGCCAGTTTTTGACGTTAAAGAATGTCAAATCCGCGGTGTAACTTACTCAAAGCCACTACGTGTAAAACTACGCCTAGTTATCTTTGATAAAGACGCGCCAGCAGGTACTGTAAAAGACATTAAAGAACAAGAAGTCTACATGGGTGAAATTCCGCTCATGACAGACAATGGTACCTTCGTAATCAACGGTACCGAGAGGGTTATCGTATCCCAGCTGCACCGAAGCCCAGGCGTGTTCTTCGACAGCGATAAGGGTAAGACCCACTCTTCAGGTAAAGTTTTATACAACGCACGTGTTATTCCTTACCGTGGTTCATGGCTTGATTTCGAGTTTGATCCTAAGGATAACTTGTACGTTCGTATCGACCGCCGTCGTAAGCTACCAGCATCGATCATCCTTCGAGCACTAGGTAAGTCGACAGAAGAAATCCTAGATATCTTCTTCGAGAAAGTGAACTTCGAAGTGAAAGACCAAACTCTATTGATGGAGTTGGTTCCGGATCGTCTACGTGGTGAAACTGCGTCATTCGACATCGAAGCAAATGGTAAAGTTTACGTTGAGCAGGGTCGTCGCGTAACAGCTCGTCATATCCGCCAACTAGAAAAAGATGGCGTTGATCACATCGAAGTACCAGTTGAGTACATCGTTGGTAAAGTTGCATCTAAAGATTACATCAATGAAGCAACTGGCGAGATCATTGTTAACGCTAACCAGGAAATCAGCCTGGAAGCATTAGCGAACCTATCTCAGGCAGGCCACAAAGCGCTAGAAGTTCTATTTACGAACGATCTAGACCACGGTCCATTCATGTCAGAAACATTACGTATCGACAGCACGGTTGATCGTATTTCTGCATTGGTAGAAATCTACCGCATGATGCGCCCTGGTGAGCCGCCAACAAAAGAAGCTGCAGAAGCTCTATTCGAAAGCCTATTCTTCTCTGAAGAGCGTTACGATCTATCGACTGTTGGTCGTATGAAGTTCAACAGCTCTATCGGCCGTGAAGATGCTCAAGAGCAAGGCACACTTGATGAAACTGATATCATCGAAGTGATGAAGAAGCTGATCGCGATCCGTAACGGTAAGGGCGAAGTGGACGATATCGACCACCTAGGCAACCGTCGTATCCGTTCTGTAGGCGAAATGGCTGAGAACCAGTTCCGTGTAGGTCTAGTACGTGTTGAGCGTGCAGTTAAAGAGCGTCTAAGCCTAGGCGATCTTGACGCAATCATGCCTCAAGACTTGATCAACGCGAAGCCAATTTCTGCGGCAGTTAAAGAATTCTTTGGCTCTTCACAGCTTTCGCAGTTCATGGACCAAAACAACCCGCTATCAGAAGTAACGCACAAGCGTCGTATTTCTGCATTGGGTCCTGGCGGTCTAACTCGTGAACGTGCTGGCTTCGAAGTACGTGACGTACACGTAACTCACTACGGTCGTCTATGTCCTATCGAAACGCCTGAAGGTCCAAACATCGGTCTGATCAACTCTCTATCTGCGTTTGCGCGTTGTAACGAGTACGGTTTCCTAGAGACACCATACCGTCGCGTTGTAGATGGCGTAGTAACAGACGAAGTAGATTACCTATCTGCAATCGAAGAAGGCCAATTCGTTATCGCACAGGCGAACGCTAAGCTAAACGAAGATGGTACTTTTGCAGATGAGCTGATCACAGCTCGTCAGAAAGGTGAATCTGGTCTACACCCTCGTGAGCACGCTCAGTACATGGACGTTGCGACAAACCAGGTTGTATCTATCGCTGCATCGCTTATCCCGTTCCTAGAACACGATGATGCGAACCGTGCATTGATGGGTGCGAACATGCAACGTCAGGCAGTTCCAACACTAAAAGCTGACAAACCGCTTGTTGGTACTGGTATTGAACGTAACGTAGCAGTTGACTCAGGTGTAACTGCAGTTGCTAAACGTGGTGGTGTGATCCAGTCAGTAGATGCTTCTCGTATCGTTGTTAAAGTTAACGAAGAAGAGCTAGTACCAGGTGAAGCTGGTATCGACATCTACAACCTGACTAAATACACACGTTCTAACCAGAACACATGTATTAACCAGCGCCCATGTGTGATGCCAGGTGAGCCTGTATCACGCGGTGACGTTCTTGCTGATGGTCCTTCAACAGACCTTGGTGAACTAGCGCTTGGTCAAAACATGCGTATCGCGTTCATGCCTTGGAACGGTTACAACTTCGAAGACTCGATCTTAGTATCTGAGCGCGTAGTTCAAGAAGACCGTTTCACGACTATCCACATCCAAGAACTGACTTGTGTGGCGCGTGATACTAAGCTTGGTTCTGAAGAGATTACAGCGGATATTCCAAACGTAGGTGAGTCTGCTCTATCTAAACTAGACGAGTCAGGTATCGTTTACATCGGTGCTGAAGTTAAGGGTGGCGACATCCTAGTTGGTAAAGTAACGCCTAAAGGTGAAACTCAGCTAACGCCTGAAGAGAAGCTACTACGTGCAATCTTCGGTGAAAAAGCATCTGACGTTAAAGATACTTCACTACGTGTACCTAACTCTGTATCAGGTACGATCATCGACGTTCAAGTCTTTACTCGCGATGGCGTAGAGAAAGACAAGCGTGCGCTTGAAATCGAACAGATGCAGCTTAAAGAAGCGAAGAAAGACCTAACTGAAGAATTCCAGATTCTTGAGGGCGGCCTTCTAAACCGTGTTAAAGCTGTATTGATTGAAGGCGGTTACTCTGAAGCGAAACTAGACACAACTGATCGTAAGAAGTGGCTAGAACTAACGCTAGAAGATGACGCACTACAAACTCAGCTTGAGCAACTTGCTGAGCAGTGGGATGAGCTAAAAGCCGACTTCGATAAGAAGTTCGAAACTAAGCGTCGTAAGATCACTCAAGGTGATGATTTAGCACCTGGTGTACTGAAGATCGTTAAGGTTTACCTAGCGGTTAAACGTCGCATTCAGCCTGGTGATAAGATGGCGGGTCGTCACGGTAACAAGGGTGTAATCTCTAAGATCAACCCTGTTGAAGACATGCCATACGATGAGAAAGGTCAGCCTGTAGACATCGTACTTAACCCACTGGGTGTACCTTCGCGTATGAACATCGGTCAGATCCTAGAAGTACACTTAGGTCTGGCAGCGAAAGGTATCGGTGACAAGATCAACCAGATGGTTAAAGAGCAGCAAGAACTAGCGAAATTCCGCGAGTTCCTACAAAAAGTTTACGATCTAGGCGACACTCGCCAGAAAGTAGACATTGCTTCTCTATCTGATGATGAAGTACGTACTCTGATCAAGAACTTGCGTGGCGGTCTACCAATCGCGACTCCTGTATTTGATGGCGCTCCAGAAGAGTCAATCAAAGCACTTCTTGAGCTAGCAGATCTACCAACATCAGGTCAGTTAACACTGTTTGATGGTCGCACAGGTGATGCGTTTGAGCGTCCTGTAACTGTTGGTTACATGTACATGCTGAAACTGAACCACCTTGTTGATGACAAGATGCACGCTCGTTCAACTGGTTCGTACAGCCTAGTAACTCAGCAGCCACTAGGTGGTAAAGCTCAGTTCGGTGGTCAGCGTTTCGGTGAGATGGAAGTATGGGCACTAGAAGCATACGGTGCTGCTTACACGCTACAAGAAATGCTAACGGTTAAGTCGGATGACGTTAACGGCCGTACTAAGATGTACAAGAACATCGTAGACGGTAACCACAGCATGGAACCTGGCATGCCAGAATCGTTCAACGTACTGTTGAAAGAGATCCGCTCGCTAGGTATCAACATCGAGCTAGAAGACGAAGAGTAATCCTTTTCTCTCTTGATGAAAGTCGAGAGAATCAAAGCGATTATTTGGAAGAAGGTGCTCACTTTAGCGAGTGAGCTCCTTTTAACTCCTTACAGGAGCTGATTGTGAAAGACTTATTAAACTTTCTAAAAGCACAGCATAAGACCGAAGAATTTGATGCAATCAAAATCGGTCTATCTTCACCAGACATGATCCGTTCATGGTCTTTCGGTGAAGTTAAAAAACCTGAAACGATCAACTATCGTACGTTCAAACCTGAACGCGATGGTCTGTTCTGTGCGCGTATCTTTGGTCCAGTTAAAGACTACGAATGTCTTTGTGGTAAGTACAAGCGCCTGAAGCACCGTGGTGTTATCTGTGAGAAGTGTGGTGTAGAAGTTACACAAACTAAAGTTCGTCGTGACCGTATGGGCCACATTGAACTGGCTTCACCAGTAGCTCACATCTGGTTCCTAAAATCGCTACCGTCTCGTATCGGTCTACTAATGGATATCCCTCTACGTGATATCGAACGCGTTCTGTACTTCGAAATGTACGTAGTAACAGAGCCTGGTATGACTGATCTAGAAAAAGGTCAGATGCTTACTGAAGAAGAGTATCTAGATCGTCTAGAAGAGTGGGGCGACGAGTTCACTGCTAAGATGGGTGCGGAAGCTATCAAGGACCTACTAGGTTCTATGGATATGCACGCTGAAGCAGAACAAATGCGTGAAGAGTTAGAGACAACAAACTCTGAAACTAAGCGTAAGAAAGTAACTAAGCGTCTTAAGCTGGTAGAAGCGTTCATCGCATCGGGTAACAACCCTGAGTGGATGATCCTAACTGTACTTCCAGTACTTCCGCCAGATCTACGTCCTCTAGTACCTCTAGATGGCGGTCGCTTTGCGACTTCTGATCTTAACGATCTATACCGTCGTGTGATCAACCGTAACAACCGTTTGAAGCGTCTTCTAGAGCTAGCGGCTCCGGACATCATCGTACGTAACGAAAAACGTATGCTGCAAGAGTCTGTTGATGCGCTACTAGATAACGGTCGTCGTGGTCGTGCGATCACAGGTTCTAACAAGCGTCCTCTGAAATCTCTTGCTGATATGATCAAGGGTAAACAAGGTCGTTTCCGTCAGAACCTTCTAGGTAAACGTGTAGACTACTCTGGCCGTTCTGTAATCACAGTAGGTCCATACCTGCGTCTACACCAGTGTGGTCTTCCTAAGAAGATGGCACTTGAGCTATTCAAACCATTCATCTACAGCAAGCTAGAGACTCGTGGTCTTGCGACTACAATCAAAGCTGCTAAGAAAATGGTAGAGCGTGAAGAAGCGGTCGTTTGGGATATCCTAGACGAAGTAATCCGTGAACACCCAGTACTATTGAACCGTGCACCGACACTTCACCGTCTAGGTATCCAGGCGTTCGAACCAGTACTGATCGAAGGTAAAGCGATTCAGCTACACCCACTTGTTTGTGCGGCGTACAACGCGGACTTCGATGGTGACCAAATGGCGGTTCACGTACCTCTAACTCTAGAGGCACAACTTGAAGCTCGTACTCTGATGATGTCGACAAACAACATTCTGTCGCCAGCGTCAGGTGATCCGATCATCGTACCTTCTCAGGACGTTGTATTGGGTCTGTACTACATGACTCGTGAAAAGATCAACGTGAAAGGTGAAGGCATGTACCTTTCTGGCCCAGAAGAGGCTGAGAAAGCATACCGCACTAAACAAGCTGAGCTTCACGCACGCGTTAAAGTACGTATTACAGAAACTGTTGTAGACGAAGACGGCAACAGCACTACAGAAACCAAGATGGTAGACACCACTGTTGGTCGTGCAATGCTATGGCAAATCGTGCCAGCTGGTCTACCGTACAGCATCGTTAACCAAAAGCTAGGTAAGAAGCAAATCTCTAACCTACTTAACGAGGCGTACCGTAAACTAGGTCTGAAAGACACAGTAATCTTCGCTGACCAAATCATGTACACAGGTTTCGCATACGCGGCACTTTCTGGTGTATCTGTTGGTATCGACGATATGGTTGTACCAGCAGCTAAGTACACTGAAATCGCAGAAGCGGAAGAAGAAGTACGTGAAATCCAGGAACAGTACCAATCAGGTCTTGTTACTGCGGGTGAACGCTACAACAAAGTTATCGATATCTGGGCATCGACCAACGACCGTGTTGCGAAAGCAATGATGGAAAACCTTTCATCTGAAACGGTAGTTAACCGTGACGGTGAAGAGGAACAGCAAGAGTCATTCAATAGCATCTACATGATGGCGGACTCGGGCGCTCGTGGTTCTGCAGCACAGATTCGTCAGCTTGCGGGTATGCGTGGTCTGATGGCGCGTCCAGATGGTTCAATCATCGAAACGCCGATCACAGCGAACTTTAAAGAAGGTCTAAACGTACTTCAGTACTTTATCTCAACGCACGGTGCTCGTAAGGGTCTTGCGGATACGGCACTGAAAACAGCGAACTCGGGTTACCTAACTCGTCGTCTAGTAGACGTTGCTCAAGACGTTGTTGTAACTGAACATGACTGTGGCACTCACGAAGGTGTCGACATGATGCCTCACATCGAGGGTGGTGATGTTAAAGTTGCACTTTCTGAGCTTGCTCTTGGTCGTGTTGTTGCTGAAGACGTACTAAAACCTGGCACGGAAGACGTTCTTATTCCACGTAACACCCTGATCGATGAGAAGTGGTGTCAAATCATGGAAGAGAACTCAGTAGACAGCATGAAAGTGCGCTCTGTAGTAACGTGTGATTCTGACTTCGGTTGTTGTGCACAATGTTACGGTCGTGACCTAGCACGTGGTCACCTAGTGAACCAAGGTGAAGCAGTGGGTGTTATTGCTGCTCAGTCTATCGGTGAGCCAGGTACACAGCTAACGATGCGTACGTTCCACATCGGTGGTGCGGCATCGACAGCAGCGGCAGAGAACAGTGTTCAAGTTAAGAACAACGGTTCTATCAAGCTACACAACGCTAAATCTGTATTGGCTGATGACGGTAAGATCGTTATCACTTCTCGTGCGACAGAGTTAACTATTGTTGATGAGTTTGGTCGTACTAAAGAGAAGCACAAACTGCCTTACGGTACGCTACTAAGCAAAGGCGATGGTGATACAGTTCAAGCTGGCGAAACAGTTGCAAACTGGGAAGCGCACACACTACCTATCATTACTGAGGTAGCAGGTCGCATCCAGTTCGTAGATATGATCGACGGCGTAACAGTATCTCGTCAAACTGATGACCTAACTGGTCTATCTTCAAGCGAAGTAACTGACCCAGCAGCTCGCCCTTCAGCAGGTAAAGATATGCGTCCAGCTATCAAACTTGTTGACGAGCAAGGTAACGATGTAATGATCCCTGGTACTGATATGCCAGCTCACTACTTCCTACCTGGTAAAGCGATTGTGAACATCGAAGATGGCGCAGCAGTAGGTGTTGGTGCAACACTAGCACGTATTCCTCAGAAGTCTGGCGGTAACAAAGATATCACCGGTGGTCTTCCACGAGTTGCTGACCTATTTGAAGCACGTAAGCCGAAAGAGCCTGCAATCCTTGCTGAGCACACAGGTACTGTGAGCTTTGGTAAAGAGACGAAAGGTAAACGTCGCCTAGTGATCACACGTGAAAGCGGTGAAGCTTACGAAGAGATGATTCCTAAGCATCGTCAGTTGAACGTATTCGAAGGTGAAAAAGTTGAACGTGGTGATGTGATCGCAGATGGTCCAGAGTCTCCACATGACATCCTACGTCTACGTGGTGTACACGCGGTAACGCAGTACATTGCTAACGAAGTGCAGGAAGTTTACCGTCTACAAGGCGTTAAGATTAACGATAAGCACATTGAAACTATCGTTCGTCAGATGCTGCGTAAGTGTACTATTACTCACTCTGGTGACTCTGAGTTCCTACCTGGTGAACAGATTGAGTACTCACAAGTTAAGATTGCTAACCGTAACCTAGAAGCTGAAGGCAAAGAGCCTGCACGTTTCGAACGTGAACTACTAGGTATTACTAAAGCATCTCTAGCGACTGAGTCGTTCATCTCTGCGGCATCGTTCCAGGAGACAACTCGCGTACTAACAGAAGCTGCGGTTTCTGGTAAGCGTGATGACCTACGTGGTCTGAAAGAGAACGTAATTGTTGGTCGTCTGATCCCAGCTGGTACTGGTTTCGCATACCACCAAGAGCGTCAAGCTAAACGTTCTGAAGCGCAAGATGGTCCTTCTGCTGAGCAAGCAACGGATAACCTAGCGGCACTTCTAAACGCTGGTTTCTCTTCTGAAGAGTAAGTCATATAACGAGTAATCGTTAAAAGCTTAAGAAAAAGGCACCTTCGGGTGCCTTTTTAGTTTTTTATACTACTTTGTTCTTCCGGTGGGATTTTCGATAAAGCTAGAAACAAAAAAGACCGACGATGATCGTCAGTCTTTTCTCTCACTCTATTTCTGAATGTTTGCAAATACTAAGCTCCAGGTGGCATAGACAGGCTTTCTGCGATTTGCTGTATCAGATAGTCCTCGACTTCAAAGCGAGTCTCAAGAATTTCCCCAATGAGACACATATCAGAATCGAAATCATTTAATTCATCATCTTCAGTCACTTCTGAGTACTTATCGTTAAAGTTCAATAATGGTTCAGTCGTTAGAACAATTTGACCATAGGTTTGATTGATCTCATTAGTCACGACAAAGCCGGTTGCTTTCCAACGGTCCATAACCATGTCATAAATTTTAAAGTGGCCTTCGGAGATGTAATCAACGAGGTGCTGACAGAAATCCTGCAGTTCGGAAGGAGATGGGAGTTCAATAACATTGGTTTTCGAACAAGGTTGCAGCGCTGCAAGCTTACAATATTCAACAATCAGGGATTGTCGTGTCTCTAACCAGTGATCAATGACATCACTTGAGCCACCCCACTGGTCTTGTGTTTGTTTGAATTTTCTTAGCATGACCATGCCCTCATGATCTGATCGCCCATCGGCGAACGTATCCTTTGCAAAGCAAAGTTAGTAAAGTTATTACAAACTCTTGTCCTTACTAGAATTTAGAGTGCACATTTACTTAACGATAAACTCTAGTATGAAATTAGATTGCCAGTAAAATGAACGAACTTCAAGCAAAGGGATGGTGTAATGTTAAGAAAAGGTGATGTTAACCGCGCGATAAATGCATACTGGTGTGTTGTTGCAGGAAGTGAAATTTGGCTGGTGGATGGTGCTGTGCCCTTCGGGTCTGCAGAGCAGTTATCACTGCCAGTAACGAGTGCAAGACCCATTGGTGAGTATTCTGGTTCGCCCGTCATGTGGCTTAACTTGGCCGATTTAGAGCATGATCTACCTTTAGTATCCCTGCGTGACTGCCTGCATTTTCCTGAGCCATTATTTATGTTGTTAAGTAAAGCTGTGCAATATGGGCACATGACGCAAAGTTTGCGCTTTTGTCCACAGTGCGGAGGAAGAAACTTTCTTAATAATAACCAGTTAGCCATGCAGTGTGGTGAATGTCGCACCCTTCATTATCCTAGAATATTTCCGTGTATTATCGTTGCTGTACGTAAAGAAAATCAGATCTTATTAGCCCAACATCCAAGGCATCGAAATGGTATGTATACGGTTATTGCGGGTTTTCTAGAAGTCGGTGAGACATTAGAAGAGTGCGTGGCTCGAGAAATTCATGAAGAAACGGGAATTCTCGTTAAAAATATTCGTTACTTTGGCAGCCAGCCTTGGGCTTTCCCATCCAGTATGATGATGGGGTTTTTAGCTGACTATGAATCCGGAGAGTTAAGCCCAGACTACACTGAGCTGTCTGATGCACAATGGTTTGGTATCGACGAGATGCCGCCTGTTGCGCCTAAAGGAACGATTGCAAGAGCACTTATCGAACAAACGCTGAAAGATATAGACTCTAATTGTCTGATAAATAGATAAAAAAAACCCTCCGAGAGGGAGGGGGTAAGTAAGATGTCGTTATGAGATGCTGAGTACTAAGTACTCAGTTTATAATTGTAGTTTTCGCTAGCGAACAAATTTTTAACACTGATACCGATTGGGTGCAAATTAAGCATTGATTTAAAAGTTAATAACTTGATCCAGGTTGCAAAGCACACAGCTATTGGACTTAAATCAGTGATAGAATACCCCCTTTCACAGAAAGCCTAACAGTTGGAATTACGGAATGACTGAATTAAAAAATGATCGTTATCTGCGTGCGCTTTTAAAAGAGCCGGTAGATTACACGCCAGTATGGATGATGCGCCAGGCAGGTCGTTACCTACCAGAATACAAAGCGACTCGTGCAGAAGCGGGTGATTTCATGTCTTTGTGTCGAAATGCAGAATTAGCATCCGAAGTGACACTTCAACCATTACGCCGTTTTCCTCTTGATGCCGCGATCTTATTCTCGGACATCTTAACGATTCCAGATGCAATGGGGCTTGGTTTGCGTTTTGCTGCGGGTGAAGGACCTGTTTTTGATAACCCAATTACATGCAAAGCCGACGTGGAAAAAATTGGTTTGCCAGATCCTGAAGGTGAACTGCAATACGTAATGAACGCAGTACGCCAGATCCGTAAAGACCTGAAGGGTGAAGTGCCGCTGATTGGTTTTTCTGGTAGTCCTTGGACTCTTGCGACGTATATGATCGAAGGTGGTAGCTCTAAAGCGTTTACCAAGATAAAGAAGATGATGTACGCGGAACCACAAACTCTGCACCTACTTCTAGATAAGCTGGCAGACAGCGTTATCGAGTACTTAAACGCGCAAATTAAAGCGGGTGCGCAATCGGTAATGGTATTTGACACATGGGGTGGCGTACTAACGCCTCGTGATTACAATCTGTTCTCACTGCAATACATGCACAAGATTGTAGATGGTCTGATGCGTGAAAACGACGGTCGTCGCGTGCCAGTCACACTGTTTACTAAGAATGGCGGCATGTGGCTTGAGCAAATCGCTGCAACGGGCTGTGATGCGGTTGGTCTAGACTGGACAATCAACATTGCAGACGCGAAAGCACGTATCGGTGATAAAGTGGCTCTGCAAGGTAACATGGACCCATCAATGCTTTACGCTTCACCAGAGCGTATCCGTGAAGAAGTCGCGGGTATTCTAGAAGGTTTTGGTGATGCAGGTACTGGTCATGTGTTCAACCTAGGTCACGGTATCCATTTGGATGTGCCGCCAGAAAACGCGGGCGTATTTGTGGAAGCGGTACACGAGCTATCTAAGCCGTACCACAAGTAACTTCGACTTTTTGAAATCAAATGCCGGCATTCAGTGCCGGTATTTTTTTACCTAAAATTCAGTTTTTCTATCTGAGACTCAAGGCTGTACAGCTCTAGTAGTATTTGGCCTACTATGATCTAATTACTACTCTAGCTGTACATTAGACATTAAAATTCAATATAAACAAATACTTATGACTTCGGCTTTTATGTTCTAATTTTCTTGTACAGATAAAAAAGCAATTAGATCATGGGTAACCTAAAGCATCGAGTGAACGCGTTTTTTAAGGTATGGCACGACGTCAGATTCAAACCAAGGGTTCTTCTTTAACCACAATGTATTGCGTGGAGATGGGTGAGGGAGCGGGATAAAGTCCGGTTCCCAATCTTGCCATTGCTGAACAGTTTGCGTGAGCGTCTTTGGTTTGTTGGTGAGATAGTACTGCTGCGAGTACTGACCAATTAGTAGAGTGAGCTCTATATTGGGCAGTTGCTCAAGAATCTTTTTATGCCAAGTGGGCGCACATTCTTTACGAGGCGGTAAATCACCAGAGTTCCCTTTGCCTGGATAACAGAATCCCATTGGGACAATGGCAATTTTATTTGGGTCGTAGAAAACGTCTTTGTCGATATCGAGCCATTGGCGTAATCGATCACCACTTGGGTCATTCCAAGGTATCGAGGTTTTGTGTACACGTGTGCCAGGGGCCTGACCGATGATTAGGATGCGTGCCCCTTTTGCTGCTTGTACGACAGGGTTTGCGCCCAAAGGTAAATTATCCGCGCAGATCTGGCAGGCCCTCACTTGCTGCAATAGCTCGTCTAACGACATTCTTAGTAACCCTTTTCGAAATCCACTTGATAATTTAATGAAAACCCATCGCGCCAGCGTAGATAGTTGTCAGCAAAAATCTCGATGACTTGCTCGGGAAAACTCAGCGCAGCAATGTGTGGAGTGATGGTGACTTGCGGTAGTTTCCAAAATGGATGCTCTACCGACAACGGTTCTTGCTCAAACACATCTAAGAAGGCGTGTTCTACCCAACGGTTTTTCAGAGCGAAGAGCAACCCTGCCTCATCCAGTACGTCGCCACGACCTACGTTAAACAATAACGCCTGATTTAGTTGGCTGAGCGTTTGACGATTAAGTAACTGTCGCGTCTCAGGTGTACTTGGTAGAGTATTCACAACGATGTCGGCTTGCTCAAATGCCTTACTTAGTTCATTGATATGAAAGGTCTGATGAAACTCGCCGCCTGGAGTAGGGATACCTGTGCGGTTAATACCGATAGTTTTTATCCCCATTGCTTTAGCGGCGTTGCCCAGATAGCCCCCAATGCTACCGGTACCAAGAATTACCATGGTTTTACTTTTTAATGACGTGTACAGGTGAGGCTGCCATTGTTTGTTTTGTTGCTGCTGGTGGTATCGGGCAAAGTGGCGGTAATGGGCAATACTGTAACCCAAAACATATTCAGCAATCAGTGGACCAAAGATGCCTCGAACGTTAGTTAGAGTATAGTCCTGACGAAGGCTAGGGGATGTTAAGGCGTTGACACCAGCAAACGTGGATTGCACCCATTCAAGCTGTGAAAATTCGTCTAAGCTTTGTGATAGTAAGGGTGGATCCGCTAGTACGATCTGAGCGGCTTCTGGTTGGTCGGTGAGACAAAGATCGGGCAGATTTTTCTCTGCCAGTAACGTTTTGTAGGTGTCGCGATGCTCTGAGAGCAGGAAAATCTGATTTGAATGCGGCATTAACTTTTTTCCCTGTGATGAATCAAGTACACTTTCGCTGTTTTTTCTTCAATGATTGAGTGACTATGCTTAAGAATCCTCTTCAGGTTCGTTTAGAAAAACTAGAACCTTGGCAACAAATTACCTTTATGGCGTGTCTGTGTGAACGCATGTATCCAAACTATGCGATGTTTTGTGAGAATACAGAATTTGCTGACCCGCGTGCTTACCGAGCGATTCTTGATAGTGTATGGGAAATTTTGACAGTTAAGAACGCGAAAATTAACTTCGAACGTCAATTGGAGAAGTTAGAAGAGTTGTTCCCAAGTGCGGATGAGTTCGATTTTTACGGCGTTTACCCAGCTATGGACGCGTGTCAGGGGTTGTCTACGTTACTGCATGGTCTATTGGACCGCGACTACCTTTTCGATTCAATGCTTAAAGTGAGTCAACAGTCGGTACAAACCGTTGCTGATCTAGAGCAAGCACAAGGCGCAGAGCCAATCACTAACGACAACCAGAAAGAAAACGAAGCCGTATGTGAAGAGTGGGACGTCCAGTGGGCTATCTTCCGTCCGCTGCGTGAAGCAGTAGAACGTGACATCAGCTTGATTAAAGATTTGCGTGAAGAGCTACGTGAAGAAGGTGTGAGCAACATCGGTATTGCACTTTAATTGTTGAATAAATAGAAAAAGGCATCCTAACTGGATGCCTTTTTTGTTTGTGCGTTTAAGCTGTTATACCTAATGCTGATTACGATTCTTTCGAGTCGGGTTTCGGTGGCTCTTGAGCTTCTGGCTCTTTATCCTGCTTCTCCAGCTCGTTATCTTCTTGATCGTCATCGCGGCTTTCGATTACGCCGTGCATTTCTTTCCAGCTTTCCCAGCGTTGGTAAGCCAGCTCCTGCATGTCAGTGCTTTTATCTGCTTCGTCGATGATCTCCTCGCCTACGAGGTGTTCAAAAATATCTTCCAACGTTACCAAACCTAGCACGGTACCGTATTCATCAACAACAAGTGCCAGCTGTAAGCGATGAGTCATCATCTGGTCGAATACTTTAGGTAAAGTGGTATTGTTTAGCACCACTTGAATTGGGCGCATGATTGCTCCCAACTGTTTCTGCCCACTACCTGATTGTTGTAGTTTGAACAACTCAAGGCGATGCACAAAACCAATGATGTTATCTTTCTGCTCGCTGTAAACCAATGGGCGTGAGAAAGGCGTATCTTTGTGTTTTTCTAGGAACTCATTGATGGTCATTGTGGCATCGACACGGAATACTACTGGTCGTGGCGTCATAACCTGCGTTACGGGTACATCTTGGATGCCAAGCAGGTTGCTTAAGATTTTTGATTCACCCTCGGCAAACTCACCGCTTTCACGTGCCAGAATCGCCATTGCAGACAGCTCATCACGCATCTTTGGAGCTTCGTGGTTACGAGCAAGACGCTTGGTGATTTGCTCTGAGAACCAAACAAAGGGTGTAAGCGCCCATACCATCCAACGCAATGCGACCGCGGCAGTGGGTGCCAACTGACGCCAGTAGGTCGCGCCAATCGTCTTCGGTACGATTTCTGAAAGCACTAAGATCGCCAATGTCAGCACTGCCGAAAAGATACCTAATGCTTCGCTACCAAATACAACCGCAGCTTGTGCACCAGCAGTGGCCGCGCCGATAGTGTGAGCGATGGTGTTTAAAGTCAGAATAGATGCCAGTGGTCGGTCGATATCTGATTTCAGCTTAGCCAATTGCCCAGCTGCGGGATGCCCCTGTTGATTGAGCTGCGCAATGTAGCTCGGACTGATACTCAGCAGTACCGCCTCCAGCACCGAACAGATAAACGAAATGCCGATTGCAATAGAGATATAAATGGATAACAGCAGCATAGTTGCCCTTGAATGTAGTTTGATAGTGGTTATTTGCAGCTATTATAACCGCAAAAGTGACTTATAAATTGGTCCAAATACCTTGGAAAGCAAGGGTTTTCAGGGGGTATGTGGTAACAAATTGTGAGTTATTACTCATATTATGGCTAAAAGTACGTCAGAAAATCGAAAGATCGCTTACAAACCTTTGCCAGATGGGGCATTTATGTTTTAGAGTGAGACGAATTCGATAACCTATGAGAAGGGAAACCTAATGAACAAGACCCAATTAATCGACTTTATCGCAGAGAAAGCAGACCTATCAAAAGCACAAGCAAAAGCTGCTCTTGAAGCGACTCTTGATGGTGTAACTGGCGCACTTAAAGAGGGTGACCAAGTTCAACTAATTGGTTTTGGTACATTCAAAGTAAACCACCGCGCTGCACGTACTGGTCGTAACCCTAAGACTGGTGACGAGATTCAAATCGCAGCAGCTAACGTACCAGCATTCGTAGCAGGTAAAGCGCTGAAAGAATCAGTAAACTAAGTTAGAATGCACCGAGGTATCCTGCCTCGGTGCAATTTCATGAAAAAACATCTACTCACTTCACTTCTCCTATCTAGCCTTACCCTTTTTGGCTGTTCGTCGGTTGAAACTCCTAATTTAGAACAATTCACGCATTTTTCTGGTGGTAAAGTTGCGGGAGATGCTAGCAGCTTGTACTGGATGACAGAGAAACTCACTCGTGTGAGTACGGCGGCTGATTATGTGACTATGGTGGACAATGGTTGGTTCCAGAGTGATTATCGCTGGGATGAAGGTGAGTTGCGAGAGTTGATTCGAAAAGGCGAGCAAGTTGATACCAAACAAGAGTTGGTGCCTTTTCAAATCCACATCCGTTTCAATAAAGATGGCGAAGCGGTTTACCAAAAATATCGTGTTAACCGTAAAGTCTTACCACTTCAGCATGACCAATTAGAGCGCTACAAAGCAGAAGCGAATGACGTAGTGGCATCGGTTAAGGCGCAGTCTCGTAACAATCAGAGCCTTATTCAAGGTTATTGGAATGGTCAATCGTTTGAAACCTGCAAAGGTAAGGTGTTCTCGACGCTCGAGTTTAATCAGACGTTGCCAAAATTTATTATCGAGCGTCTCTCATCGGTAGACAGTTATGTGGCTTTTGTCGGCAAGCAGTCACGAAACAAAGCAATGGTCGATGAACTGTTGATGCTCAATGACGATGACTTTGATTGTGTTTCTCGGCCAACGTTGATCTCTGAATAAACATTGCTTCGAATTCTGTCGAACAAGAACAATAAAAAAGGCGCTGAGTGCGCCTTTTGTTTTTTAGCCAACTCATGTTGTTTTTATTTTTCTTGCTCACGTGCAATTGCACGGTAGCCGATGTCGTTGCGATGGAACATGCCATCCCAACGGATCTGTTTTGCAAGCTCGTAAGCACGCTGCTGCGCTTCTGATACACTGTTGCCAAGTGCGGTTGCACAAAGAACACGACCACCGTTTGTCACGATGTCGCCATCTTTGTTATCTGTACCAGCATGGAAGACTTTTTCGCCTTCAATTTCAACTTGTGGCAGACCCGAAATAACGTCGCCTTTGTTGTACGCTGCTGGATAACCACCGGCTGCTAGCACGATACCAATCGATGCTCGTGGATCCCACTTCGATTCCGCTTGATCCAGTTTCTCGTCGATTGCCGCTAGGCACAGATCAACAAGATCCGATTCCATGCGCATCATGATAGGTTGTGTCTCAGGATCACCGAAGCGGCAGTTGTACTCGATTACTTTCGGAGTGCCGTCTTTGTCGATCATCAGACCCGCGTATAGGAAACCAGTGTAAGGGTTACCTTCAGAGGCCATGCCACGTACTGTTGGGTAAATCACTTCTTCCATGATGCGGTTGTGGATTTCCTGTGTTACCACTGGAGCTGGAGAGTATGCTCCCATGCCACCGGTGTTAGGACCAGTATCTTTGTCGCCTACGCGTTTGTGGTCTTGGCTGGTGGCCATTGGCAGAACGTTCTCACCATCCACCATCACGATGAAGCTTGCTTCTTCACCATCTAGGAACTCTTCGATAACGACACGACTACCAGCATCACCAAATGCGTTGCCTGCTAGCATGTCTTTGATTGCGTCCTCAGCTTCTTCTAGCGTCATTGCCACAATCACGCCTTTACCAGCTGCAAGGCCGTCGGCTTTCACCACGATCGGTGCACCTTGCTCACGCACGTAAGCCAGTGCAGGCTCGATTTCAGTGAAATTCGCGTAGGCACCCGTTGGAATTTGGTGACGAGCAAGGAAGTCTTTGGTAAACGCTTTAGAGCCTTCAAGTTGCGCTGCGGCTTGGGTAGGACCAAAGATTGGTAAGCCCGCTTCGCGGAACGCATCAACCACACCAATAACCAGCGGTGCTTCTGGGCCAACGATAGTCAGTTCAATCGCCTTCTCTTTGGCGAAAGCAACAAGGCCAGCGATGTCTTCTACATCGATGTTTACGTTCTCTAGTTTTGGCTCTAGTGCTGTACCTGCGTTGCCTGGAGCAATGAAAATAGTCTCAACATTTGGGTTTTGCGCTGCTTTCCAGCCTAGCGCATGTTCACGACCGCCTGAACCAATGATTAAAACTCGCATATGAAAATCCTTAATCTTATAAATACCGTTTGCTCAAACTCAGATATTTCGCAAAGACCTGAGTATGGCCTCTCTAATTCAATGGGACGAGGACAAGGCGACAAGTGAACTTATTCCTATGAGCATAGTATGCTATGTGATTAGGATAAGTGAACGCCGTCAACGCAGTTATCGTCCCAGTGAAGACGAGAGGATTAGTGGCGGAAGTGACGCATACCGGTAAAGATCATCGCCATGCCGTGTTCGTCTGCCGCTGCGATAACTTCGTCATCACGCATAGAACCACCTGGTTGGATCACACACTTGATGCCCGCTTCTGCAGCCGCGTCGATACCGTCACGGAATGGGAAGAATGCATCTGATGCCATTACACAACCTTCAACCTGTAGACCTTCGTCTGCAGCTTTGATGCCTGCGATTTTCGCAGAGTAAACGCGGCTCATTTGGCCAGCACCTACACCGATAGTCATGTCGCCTTTCGAGTAAACGATTGCGTTAGATTTCACGTATTTCGCTACTTTCCAGCAGAATAGGGCATCTTTCAGCTCTTCTTCTGTTGGCTGGCGCTTAGAAACCACTTTTAGATCGTCTAGGCTTACCATGCCTTGGTCACGGTCTTGAACCAGTAGACCGCCATTCACCCGTTTCACGTCAAAGCCAGTTGTCTTCGTTGTCCATTCGCCACATTCAAGTAGACGCACGTTCTTCTTCGCTGCAACCACTTCAATCGCTTCAGCAGAAACGGAAGGAGCGATGATGACCTCAACGAATTGACGTTCAACAATAGCGGTTGCTGTTTCAGCATCTAGCTCTTGGTTGAATGCAATGATGCCGCCGAACGCTGATGTTGGGTCAGTTTGGTAAGCGCGGTTGTATGCTTCTAGAATGTCTTTACCCAGCGCTACACCACATGGGTTCGCGTGTTTTACGATCACACATGCTGGCTCGTTGAACTCTTTCACACACTCAAGTGCGGCGTCCGTGTCTGCGATGTTGTTGTAAGAAAGGGCTTTACCTTGGATTTGGCGAGCAGTAGAAACGGATGCTTCTTGTGGGTTTGCTTCAACGTAGAATGCGGCTGCTTGGTGGCTGTTCTCACCGTAGCGCATGTCTTGTTTCTTCTCGAACTGTTGGTTGAAAGTACGTGGGAATTTAGACTCTTCATCACCTTCTTTGTTCTCACCGTAAGATGGAACCATAGTGCCGAAGTAGTTTGCGATCATGCCATCGTAAGCGGCAGTGTGTTCAAAAGCAGCGATGGCAAGGTCGAAGCGAGTTTCGAGAGTGAGAGATTTGTCGTTTGCGTCCATCTCTGCAATTACGCGGCCGTAATCACCTGCGTTAACAACGATAGTCACGTCTTTGTGGTTTTTCGCTGCAGAACGAACCATGGTTGGGCCGCCGATATCGATGTTTTCAACCGCGTCGGCTAGTGTACAGCCTTCTTTGGCAACGGTTTCTGCGAATGGGTATAGGTTTACGACAACCATATCGATAGGGTTGATGCCGTGCTTTTCCATCACGTCATCATCTTGGCCACGACGACCAAGCACACCACCGTGAACTTTTGGGTGAAGCGTTTTAACGCGGCCGTCCATCATTTCTGGGAAACCAGTGTAGTCAGAGACTTCGGTTACGGCGATGCCTTGTTCGGCAAGTAGGCGAGCTGTACCACCAGTAGATAGGATATCGACACCGCGCTCAGCAAGAGCTTGCGCAAACTCAACAATACCTGTTTTGTCTGATACGCTGATAAGCGCACGGCGAATAGGACGAGCGTTATTCATGCTTCCATTTTCCTCAAATTCACGGAGTTAAAGATGTTTGCCAAAAATGAACTTGTTTTTACCTCTTGGGGTAAAATATTGGCCAGTTTTGGTAAAGACCTTTGCAGGGTGTTTTCTGGTTAGAAAACAGTCTCCACATTTGATGGCGCGTATTCTAACCAATTTATTACAAAAAAGCTCGCGCAATCGTTTGGCATCTCAAAAATAATTGCAAAAAAGTCGTTCTTTAGCTTTAAAAGTAACGAGATAGTTAATAGGGAAAGTTATGTTTCAGATAGGTGAACTGGCAAAACGTTGTGGTGTGACTGCCGATACATTGCGTTTCTACGAGAAAAACGCGCTAATAAAACCCGCAGGACGAAGTGAGTCAGGCTACCGCTTGTATGATGAAGAGAATCAAAAGCAGGTGCACTTTATCCTCAAAGGTAAAGATCTTGGCTTGAGTCTGGATGAAATTAAAGACCTGTTAGAAATTAAGTTAGAAGCGACAGAACACAGCTGTGCAGAGGTAAAAGCCATTACTTCTGCTAAGTTAGAGCTGATTGATGGGAAAATTAACGAGCTGACGAAAATTCGCCGAGCTTTGAAGAAGATTAATGATGCTTGTTGTGGTCATACAGACGATGACGCCACACATTGCTCTATCCTCGCAGCACTTGAGTAGTCTCATTCTTGCATCACTTAACTTAAGTTTGCATTTTTGGCGACTTGCTTTTCTAGGTACACGCTGCTTTCCCACCTATAATCTTGCCTTTAGTTACTTGTAGGAATCGACCATTGTCTGATTCCTAGCGTAACGCTGTCTGTAGATACGAGAGTTTTCATACATGGTTGGAGTCTATTTTCAAATCAATGACTGGGTTTTGAGCGTTGATGAAAATAAGCTGTATCGACAAGATAGGGAAGTTACTGTTGAGCCACGCTTAATTAATCTTTTGCACTTCTTAGCGGAGCATGCGAATGAGGTGTTCAACCGCGAGGAATTGATTCAGTACGTTTGGGCTGGAGCGATTGTGACCGATCAAGTGGTGACTCAATCCATCTTTGAGTTGCGTAAGCTACTACGTGACGGTCGAGAGGAAAATACCAACTACGTTATCACGGTGCCCAAGCGTGGCTATAAGCTGGTAGCGAACGTGGTTACTATGACGCATGAAGAGTTTGTCACAAGTCGGCAAAATGAAGAGATCCCACCTTCTGTTGAAGAATCGGAAGAGGATTGTCTACCTATAGCACCAGCCGTTACCTTTCCTGCCGGTCCTCTAACTCGCGCAGTCTGCGAGATGTCAAAAGAGAAAAAAGCACCTCAGAGCAAAAACAAAATCAGCCCTTGGCGATTGGGAATTATGAACTTCATCTGGATCAGTATGTTGGTCGTAGTGATGGGCGTGTTTACCTACAAGCAGTCGGAAGTGCGTATTACCCAAGCCATCGATACCCATCTGATTGAGTTCAAGTTTCAAGATAATTTTACGAATGAAGGATTAAGCTACGATTTGGCAGACGGATTCGCCCAAAAGTTGATGTCCGACATTGCTCAAGTCAGTGATTACCGAGTCATGCTAAAGAAGGCGTCGTTTACTTCTGGCATTGTGCCTGGTAAATCGGTTGTGGTGAGAGTTCGTGAGAATGACGGTGGCAGCTTTTTAGAGGTGGAATATCGCAATAACTCATCTGAGAAAGTGTTGTTTAGTCGTCAATACGCGTTAACCAGTAGTCATTTAAAGACAGTGCTTCAACAAGCGTCGTTGGATTTGATGCAAGTGCTGAAAGTGTCGGATGCCAAATTGAAATCTACGATGCTGGTGGCGGGAATGCCAATGAATCCCGACGCGTTGGAGTTGTTTGTTCAGGCTAACCATTACCTTAATGTCTCTGATACTAAACAATTCCGCCAAGGTATCGACTTGATGGAAAACATTTTAGAAATCGAGCCGGATAATGCTTACGTTCAAGCTGAGTTGTTGATTGCTTACCATGTACAAAAGGCACTTGATTTCTCACAGGAGTTGAAGAAAGGGCGAATGCAGCAGCTCAGTGAAGCACTAGAGACTAATGTGAAAATGATGGTGGGGCCAATTCAACCGCGAATTTATGAAGCTTTAGCACTGCACGAAACCATCATTGGTGACATGGCGTTAGCCAAGCGGCATCTCGGACAGGCATTGAGGTTACGTGATTCAGTGCTTTCCTATGTGATTCGCGGTAAGCACGCCGAATTGGATGGTGATCTGGATTTAGCCAGTGAGTCTTACAGTGAAGCTTTCTATATTGATACGTCGGTTGAGACGTACCTGCTGTGCGAAAACTTGGTCTTCCCAAGTAACATGAAGGCGATTGATTACGCCATGTATCGCGCCGTTCACCCTTCTGTCGTTCGAATGCTTTAATTCTCTCGGACTCAACGTCAGTCTAATGCTAGCCCCTCATTTCGGTGAGGGGCTTTTTTGTCGCTGTCGAAAAGTGAAAAGGGTGAGGCGGTGGGGCAATGACTTACGAAGGAGCTAACAGCGCAAGCTTGCAACGGGAATACATACCCGCTTTGCTTCTCTATCTCTATCTCTATCTCTATCTCTATCTCTATCTCTATCTCTATCTCTATCTCTATTGATTGTATGAAGTGTCTGGCTGAGTTATGTGGCGAGAATGATTTTGATGCTTTCTTGCAGGCGAGATGAATATTGATGTGGGTCAAAAAGCGCGATCAGGGAGAGATTTATGGAATTAACACTTCAGGGAATTAACCCTTCGGGATGGGGAAGTTGATAGAGGTTGATAACTTTTATCGCGATGACCAACGAGTTGATGAGAGTTTATCTATCGGTAGAAGGTTTGATGTTTTTCTTATAACCGTATAAATAATATGGTTTTATATTTTTGTGTTTATCATGTTTATCTCAACTTGATGTTGATGAACTAATCATTTTATTGATAACACCAAGTTTATTTTTTTCCCGATTTTTGGGCGTAGTCTTCACTTCGAAATTTAGCGAGGTCGAGAAGGTTCCTCCTCATAGCATCTCGCTAATAACCATTCAGTTTGAGTCATGTTGACTCGAGTAGAATAGATTTGGAGATGTTATGTCATCGAATGCGAAAAAAATCGGCCTTATTGCCTGTACGGGTGTCGTAGCCGGTAACATGATGGGTAGTGGTATTGCACTATTACCTTCTAGTCTTGCCTCTGTAGGCTCTGTTTCAATCTTCAGTTGGCTGATCTGTTTGGTCGGTGCACTGAGTCTGGCGTTCGTTTACGCTCGTCTGGCAACCAAAAACCCACAAGAAGGTGGTCCTATCGCTTATGCTGGCGAAGTGTCTCCGGTATTTGGTTTCCAAACGGGCGTTCTTTATTACCACGCGAACTGGATTGGTAACCTGGCTATTGCCATTACAGGTGTTTCTTACCTTTCAGTATTCTTCCCTGTGCTTAATAACCCAATTCCAGCAGGTATTGCGACGATTGCATCGGTATGGATCTTCACTTTCGTCAACCTACTTGGTGGTAGCTGGGTAAGCCGTCTATGTACGCTTGGTTTAGTTCTTATCCTTATCCCAGTTGTTGGTACAGCTGCATTTGGTTGGACGCACTTCGATACTGCGCTTTACAGCCAAAACTGGAACGTATCAGCAGGCACTGACAGCCACGCGGTAGTAACAGCGGTTCTTATCTGTCTATGGTCATTCGTAGGTGTGGAATCAGCAGCGGTATCGACGGGTATGGTAGAAAACCCTAAACGTACTGTACCACTAGCAACTATGTTAGGTACTGGTATCGCAGGTGTGATTTACATCCTATCAACTCAGATGATCAGCGGCATGTTCCCAGCGTCAGAAGTTGCGGCATCAGGTGCGCCATTTGCATTGGCAACCACTGAGCTATTCGGTAGCTGGACTGCACCATTCGTATCAGCATTCACAGCACTAGCATGTTTCACTTCGCTAGGTTCTTGGATGATGCTGGTGGGCGAGGCTGGTAAACGTGCAGCAAGCGATGGCAACTTCCCTAAAATCTACGGCGAAACTGACAAAAACGGTGTGCCTAAGAAAGGTCTAATCCTTGCGTCAATCAAGATGACTGCACTGATGGTTGTACTGATGTTCTTCAGCTCTAAAACAGCACACGCATCAGACCTGTTCAACCAGCTAACGACTGACGCAGTTCTACTAACAATGCTGCCTTACTTCTACTCAAGCATTAACTTGATTCGCTTCGAAGGTATGACAACACGCAACGGCTTCGTAATGCTGTTCTCTGGTGTGGCTTGTCTGTTCTGCTTCATCGCACTAGCAGGTGCAGAGGGCGGTACGCTAACAGCAACCTTCATCGTGTCTCTAGTTATCTTGATGTTCTACAGCAAAAAAGTAGGTCTTGCTCAGTACGTGAAAATGCACGCTGACGACATGCCTGCCCAAGCAAGCAACTAATCCCCAAAACGCTGGCACTAAGGTGCCAGCCCATAAAACCCAAATTCACGCGGCGCTCACTTTACTCATTGCCTGTAAATGGCAAAGAGCGCCCTCATTTGCCTTGGAGATGTCCAAATGAATATATTCGCTATCTTGAACCACATGGGTGTGTTCTTTAAAGAAGAGCCAGTTCGTCAACTTCACGCTGCTCTTGAGAAAGCGGGCTACGAAGTGGTTTACCCAGTAGATGATAAAGACTTGATCAAAATGATTGAGATGAACCCTCGCATTTGCGGTGTGCTGTTCGACTGGGATAAATACTCACTAGAGCTATGTGAACGTATCAGCCAAATCAACGAAAAACTGCCTGTTCACGCATTTGCTAACGAACAGTCTACTCTAGACATTTCACTAACAGACCTACGTCTAAACGTGAGCTTCTTCGAGTACGCTTTAGGTATGGCTGACGACATCGCTATCAAAATCAACCAAGCGACTGAGGCATACAAAGATGCCATCATGCCTCCATTCACTAAAGCGCTATTCAAATACGTAGAAGAAGGTAAATACACCTTCTGTACTCCAGGTCACATGGGCGGTACTGCATTCCAGAAAAGCCCTGCTGGTAGCATCTTCTACGATTTTTACGGTCCAAACACATTCAAAGCGGACGTATCAATCTCAATGCCTGAGCTAGGTTCTCTGCTCGACCACTCAGGTCCACATAAAGATGCAGAAGAATACATCGCACGCACATTCAATGCAGACAGCTCGTACATCGTAACTAACGGTACGTCTACATCGAACAAAATCGTTGGTATGTACTCAGCACCTGCTGGCAGCACAGTACTGATTGACCGTAACTGTCACAAATCTCTGACTCACCTAATGATGATGAGCGACGTGACACCAATCTACTTCCGCCCAACTCGTAACGCATACGGCATCCTTGGTGGTATTCCACAAAGCGAATTCAGCCGCGATGTCATTGCAGAGAAAGTGGCGAAGACACCAGGTGCAACAGCACCAACTTACGCAGTAGTGACTAACTCAACTTACGATGGCCTGTTGTACAACACACAATTCATCAAAGAGTCGCTAGATTGTAAACACATCCACTTCGACAGTGCTTGGGTGCCTTACACTAACTTCAACCCAATTTACGAAGGTAAATGTGGTATGAGTGGTGAAGCTATGCCAGGCAAAGTGTTCTACGAAACACAATCAACACATAAACTGTTGGCAGCGTTCTCACAAGCTTCAATGATTCACGTGAAAGGCGACTTTGATAAAGAATCTTTCAACGAAGCATTCATGATGCACACTTCAACTTCACCTCAGTACGGCATTGTTGCTTCTACTGAAACTGCAGCGGCAATGATGCGCGGCAACACTGGTAAGAAGTTGATGCAAGACTCTATCGATCGCGCAATCCGCTTCCGTAAAGAGATCAAACGTCTAGAAGCAGAAAGCGACAGCTGGTTCTTCGATGTATGGCAACCAGAAAACATCGATACCACGGAATGTTGGAAACTAGACCCTAGCGACACATGGCACGGCTTCAAGAACATGGATGACAACCACATGTATCTTGACCCAATCAAAGTAACGCTACTGACTCCGGGGATGAATAAAGAAGGCGAACTAGAAGAATCAGGTATTCCTGCTTCGCTGGTGGCTAAATTCCTAGACGAGCGCGGCATCGTGGTAGAGAAAACAGGTCCATACAACTTGTTGTTCCTATTCTCAATCGGTATCGACAAATCAAAAGCAATGCAATTGCTACGCGGCCTAACTGAATTTAAACGTGGCTACGACTTGAACCTAACCATCAAGAGCTTCCTACCTTCGCTATACAACGAAGACCCAAGCTTCTATGAAGGCATGCGCGTTCAAGAACTAGCACAAGCAATTCATGACCTAACTAAGAAATACAACCTACCAGAGCTAATGTACAAAGCGTTCGATGTACTTCCAGAAATGAAAGTAACACCACACGCAGCATGGCAAGAAGAGCTTCGCGGTAACGTAGAAGAAATCAAACTGGAAGAAATGGTTGGCCGCGTAAGTGCGAACATGATCCTTCCTTACCCTCCAGGTGTGCCACTAGTACTTCCTGGTGAAATGGTGACTCAAGAGTCTCGCCCTGTGCTGGACTTCCTAGAGATGCTTTGTGAGATCGGTGCGCATTACCCAGGTTTCGAAACCGACATCCACGGTTTATACCAACAAAAAGATGGTAGCTACACCGTAAAAGTATTGAAGAACTAAGTTCCTCTCGAAGATGACGTCATTGGGAATGCAAGCATGCTCCACTCTTACGAGCTCAATGCGTCATCGAACAATAACGACATTTAGATATACCCCTAACTAATCTGTCGTAAAGAGAAGGGCAAGGATGCTCTGATCTTTTCTTCTATATATAGAAGAAACACTTTTCCAAGACTTCACCTGAAGTACCCCAAATAAAAAGCAAAGACCAAAAGAGCAGTTCGTCATCGTTCTGCTCTTTTTTCGTCTTTATATAGATAGAAAGAGAAAAAAGAACCAAGAGAGATAAGATCAGCAATCAAAATCACAAAGAAATCGGCGATCTTTTAATGCAGAAGTCAGGTGTTTCATCATGAAAAGATCCTCTGCAACCCGAAATATTAGACAAGATCGTTGAGCATCTATGCAGAATGCTCGTTATTTGTTCGGTTGAGAGTTTTTTTGCAAAAAACGCTTGTACTAATTTCTCAACTCCCTATACTGCGCATCCACCGACACGGAGTGAGACGAAAGTCACACAGCGAGTCGGAATTGAGAGAAAAGAAATTTGAAAAAAATGCTTGACTCTCTCACGGTGTGAAGTAAGATACGCACCCCTAACGACGAGCAACTAAGTTGCTGAAAATGTTAGAAAAGCTCTTTAAAAATAAGAACCTATCAATCTGTGTGGGCACTCGTTGATGATAATCCAATTAGATACCTCGGTATCAAATTAGGTTTCAATGAAAC
>NZ_JAWOWE010000022.1:0-38458 GCF_033340275.1 Vibrio sp. 1402 | reverse complement strand
TGTTTCCGAAGAAACTATTTGGATTATCATCAACGAGTGCCCACACAGATTGATAGGTCTATATTGTTAAAGAGCTTGCTTTACGAGAAGTTTTTTTCTCAAAGCGGAGGTGCATTCTAGCGATTTAATTGACAGTGTCAAACACTTTTTCAATTTATTTTTCGTAGAAGCTTTCACCTCTCCGACCCTGCTGAAGCCTTATCGCGTCTGCCGTGTCGGTGGATGCGCATTATAGGGAACTCAGATCCGTTCGCAACCCTTTTTTGAAAAAAAATGGAAAAAAATGACTGTTCGATGACTATTTCATCAAAAAAGCAAAAAAGAGGGTAAAAAACCCTCTTTTTCTGCCTTAAAAGCCGTATTTAAATGAATGCGTACGCGTCTGCGAACATACGTTCGCTCTTCGCTTTCTTGTTCTGAGTGAACTGTTCACGTGCTGCGCCAGCCATTTCAAAACGACCTGCAATATAGATATCGTAGTTTTCTAAGCTTTCGAAATCTTCAGCTACAGCTTGTAGCACGTTACCAACTTTACCTTGCCAGTCTGCAGGAGCTTCTTCTACTACTGGCACAAAGTGAACATTGGCAAACTTGTCGGCAATCTCGACCAGTTCGTCTTTAGCATAAAGCTGGCAGTTATCGCGCGCCCCCCAATATAAATAGATAGGATTGGTTTTATTCTGCGCTACGCAATGATCCAGAATCGAACGTACGTAACTAAAACCTGTACCACCAGCGATCAATAACAGCGGGCGTTCACTATCTTCTTGAACCCAAGCATCGCCATGTGGCGCATCAATTTCAATCTGACCATCAGTTTCAAGCGCCGCTTGCATTGCTTCGACAACTTCTTGTGCATAAGCGTTGTGTTCCGCCGCACCGATGTGCAGTTCAAGTTCACCTTCATGACGACAAGGACTGCTTGCGATAGAGAAAGGACGTTTGTCTTTTTCACCCATCACCACCATTAGGTACTGACCCGCTTTAAAAGGCACTGGTGATTCTGGATGAAGAAGGATTTGGTAAGTATTACAAGCTAACGGCTGAATAGACTTTACTTTACATTGGATGGTCATGGTGTTCCTCTCGCTTACTCGTCAAAAGTAAGCACTAAATTACTTTCTGTATAGGCTTGGCAAGGGAGTATCCAACCTTGCTGTTGCTCTTTTTCGGTTAGCATAGGTTCGAGGTGATAGCTCACCTCGCCCGTTAGCTTTTTACACATGCACATGGCGCAAGCGCCAACTTGGCAACGGTGTGGGAAGCGAATATTGTTGTTGAGCGCAGCTTCTAACACCGTCTCCCCTTCTTTTACTTGGAATGTAACGTCCATTGGTAGAAGGTGGACTTGATGACTCATAGAATACCTAACTGGTCCCAAATCTCATCGACTTTAGCCACAAGTTTAGGATCTTTTTTGATAGGCGTACCCCACTCGCGCGTGACTTCAGATTCGAACTTGTTGGTCGCATCCAGTCCTAATTTGGATGAACTCTCAGTCTTACCAAGCACTTGAATCGTGTCTCTATCTGGGTCCATTCGAGTTGTCACCGCCCAAATGATGTCATTCCAATCTCGTGCATTAACGTCATCGTCGCACAAAATGATGAATTTGTTATCCGTGTACTGAGCAAAGAAGCCCCATAGATGTTCCATCAATTCTTGGGATTGACCAGCTTGGTCTTTCTTCATAGTCACGACAGCAAATTGGTTGTTTGCTGTAACTGGAAGATAGACGTCAACAATCTCAGGGCGTTGCTGTTTCAACTCATTTAGTTCTGCTTCGGTAATCGCTTTGCTGTCTCGCTCAGTGACCTCGGTTCGCGTCGCCAGCTCGGCATCCCATTTAATGGTCGCATCCAAGCCCATTTTGGAGCCAAGCCCAACCACTGGTGAAGCAAAGTCGAGCGAGTCGATTGGCGTGTTATCTATCATCAAGGTATCACGTACAGGATCCATATGCTCTGACATGGCTTTCACGACATCATTCCAATCTCGTGCGTTTACCGATTCATCGCACACAATAACAAACTTGGTATACATGAATTGACGTAAGAAAGACCACACGCCCATCATTACGCGCTTGGCATGTCCTGGGTACTGCTTCTTCATGGTGACGACGGCCATTCGGTACGAACAACCTTCTGGCGGTAGATAGAAGTCTTCAATCTCTGGGAATTGCTTTTGCAGAATAGGTACAAACACTTCGTTTAATGCCACACCCAATACAGCTGGTTCATCTGGCGGACGACCTGTGTAGGTGCTGTGATAAATAGGGTCTTTACGCATAGTAATGTGCGTAATAGTAAATACGTGGTGCTTTTCTTTTTCGTTATAGTAGCCAGTGTGGTCACCGTAAGGACCTTCATCAGCAAACTCGTTCGGGTCGATATAGCCTTCCATCACGATTTCCGCGCTCGCTGGCACTTCCAAATCGTTGCTGACTGACTTCACGACTTCCGTTTTGCTTCCACGTAGCAAACCTGCAAATGCGTATTCCGATAGCGTATCTGGCACTGGTGTTACTGCGCCAAGAATGGTTGCTGGGTCTGCACCAAACGCGACCGAAACTGGGAAAGGTTTACCTGGGTTGGTTTCCATCCAATCGCGCAGATCAAGCGCACCACCACGATGGGCTAACCAACGCATGATGATTTTGTTCTTGGCAATTTTCTGCTGACGGTAAATGCCTAGGTTCTGACGTTTCTTATTTGGACCTTTGGTTACGGTTAAGCCCCAAGTAAGCAGCGGCGCTACATCTTCTGCCCAGCAGCTCATTACCGGAATTTTATCCAAGTCGACTTCATCACCTTGCCAAACAATGTCTTGGCATGGTGCTTTACGTAAACGCTTAGCCGGCATGTTCAATACTTGTTTGAACACAGGCAGTTTTTCTAAAGCGTCTTTGAAGCCTTTTGGTGGCTCAGGTTCTTTTAAATAAGCCAGCAGCTTACCGACTTCTCTTAATTCTTTAACGTCTTCACGTCCCATGCCGATTGCGACACGCTCTGGTGTACCAAACAGGTTCGTCAAAACAGGTACGTCGTAGCCGATTGGGTTCTCAAACAACAGCGCAGGTCCACCAGCACGCAAGGTGCGGTCGCTGATTTCTGTCATTTCATAAGCGGGATCGACAGGGTGAGTGATGCGTTTAAGTCGACCTTTCTGTTCTAGGTGGTCGATAAATTCGCGTAAATCCTTAAAACTCATAGGCCTTCATGCTGGCTGATTAAACTGTCCGCAGTATAACAAATAGGAGGACGCTAAGATCCTCCTATTTTGTGTGGGTATGTGAGCCAGATTACTTTAATACTTGTTCAATCTGCCGAGTCTTTATCTGATGGTTCGAAGATACTAACTCTTCCAACCAGGTTTGATGCCCTTGTTGAGCAAGCTCTCGAGCAACCATGGTTGCTTCTTCTGATAACGCCATTTTTCTAACTAGAAACTGCTTTACTTGCGGAGATAGAGGGTTAGATTTTGTAAGTAGACTAATAGCTTCTGGCTTGAGTGATGGGTTAACTGTGGCATTCATCAATTGCTGAATGGAAAAAACGTCTCCAACCGCAGCTAAACGCTCAAGTTCGGACTGGCTGTTGTAATCAGCTTTCATCCGCCAGAGTAAGTTGTACACTTCCTCATCCTGACTAACTTGTGCCAACCTGACTATCACGGCCGTCGATGGTAACCAACTGGTCACATTTGCTTTGGTTAACTGGGCCGTTAATGCAGCAAGCGCATTGGGTGATAAGCTGTCTAACTCTCGAATCAAAAGCGCTTCACGCGCTTGAGCTTGTTGAGATGGCCCTGTAAGCCATTGCTTTAAGTTAAGCTCTCTTCGTTCAGCTTGTAAGACAAAGTCCAAGGTACTTTGGTCTTGTTTCCAACGCTTAATCAAGCGACTCGCAATAACGGGAAAGTTAAAAGCGGGTACACTAAATTCATACCCATCACCTCGCTCTAACACTTGATAAGTCGGGGTCATACGGATCTGGGACTCAACAAACAGAGCCATTCGAGGCGTGAGAATCACATCTTGCTTTTCAAGCTTTTCCAATAATTGAAAGCGCACCACCTCTTGTTGAGGCAAAGCAAGTCTATCAAGGGCAAATTTAAGCGAGTCGACTTCATCTCTGACAGCGTAATCAAGCAGTTCAGAGACTTTAGTATGTATTTGAGTATCCTGAAGCCACTGTTCTACTACAGACTCATGCATTTCCTTGGCAGATAATGTCGCAGGTAGAGTGATAAGTGACAAGCTCAGGAGTAATGACGACAACATTCCTTGTTGCATGTTAACCTCCCGATAACATTTCCTTCATTCTGATACTTCTATCGGGAGAAAGCAATAAAAAAGCCACCGATATACGGTGGCTTTTCGCAGAATGACTATTTGAGACTATTGACGACGCATCGCATCGAAGAACTCATCGTT
Source organism: Vibrio sp. 1402 (assembly GCF_033340275.1). Classification (NCBI taxonomy): domain Bacteria; kingdom Pseudomonadati; phylum Pseudomonadota; class Gammaproteobacteria; order Vibrionales; family Vibrionaceae; genus Vibrio; species Vibrio sp. 1402. The sequence continues at coordinate 34,023 of NZ_JAWOWE010000022.1, read as the reverse complement.
GGTCTTCGTCATCGCTAGCTTGTCGATTAGGAATTCCATTGCGTCGATTTCGCCCATTGGGTGAACGATCTTACGCAGAATCCACATCTTCTGTAGTTCGTCAGTCTTCGTCAGTAGCTCTTCACGACGTGTACCTGAGCGGTTAAAGTCAATCGCAGGGAATACACGCTTCTCAGCAATCTTACGGTTCAAGTGCAGTTCCATGTTACCTGTACCCTTGAACTCTTCGTAGATAACTTCATCCATTTTAGAACCAGTATCTACTAGTGCCGTTGCGATGATAGTTAGGCTGCCGCCTTCTTCTACGTTACGTGCAGCACCGAAGAAACGCTTAGGACGATGTAATGCGTTTGCATCCACACCACCTGTTAGTACTTTACCTGATGAAGGCACTACGGTGTTGTAAGCACGAGCTAGGCGAGTGATAGAGTCAAGCAAGATAACCACGTCTTTCTTATGTTCAACAAGACGTTTTGCCTTCTCGATCACCATTTCCGCTACTTGTACGTGACGAGATGCTGGCTCATCGAAAGTCGACGCAACCACTTCACCTTTAACTAGGCGTTGCATCTCGGTTACTTCTTCTGGACGTTCGTCGATAAGAAGAACCATCAACTCACACTCTGGGTGGTTGTACGCGATGCTTTGCGCGATGTTTTGCAGAAGCATTGTTTTACCCGCTTTAGGCGGAGCAACAATCAGACCACGTTGACCTTTACCGATTGGCGATGCCAAGTCTAAAACACGTGCTGTAATGTCTTCTGTTGAACCGTTACCACGCTCCATAACCATGCGCTCATTCGCATGTAGAGGGGTAAGGTTTTCAAATAGGATCTTGTTACGGGCGTTGTCTGGTTTATCGTCGTTAACGGTATTGACTTTTAGAAGGGCAAAGTAACGTTCACCGTCTTTTGGTGGACGAATTTTGCCAGCGATAGAGTCACCAGTACGTAGGTTAAAGCGACGAATCTGACTTGGTGATACGTAGATATCGTCCGGACCCGCAAGGTATGAACTATCTGCACTGCGTAGGAAACCAAAGCCGTCTTGCAGAATTTCCAGAACCCCATCGCCAAAGATGTCTTCGCCGCCTTTCGCGTGCGCTTTTAAAATCGCGAAGATGATGTCTTGTTTTCTTAAGCGAGCTAGGTTCTCTAATCCTAAGCTTTCGCCCAGTTTTACAAGGTCAGACACAGGTCTGTTCTTCAGTTCGGTAAGGTTCATGGTGGTGGATTCTTGTTTAGTCAAAATAAGATCTGTTTTCTAGTTAAGATGGATTTGGTCTCAGGATCGACCAAGAAGAGAAATTTGTTCAATTAACGCGCGATAAGTTAGCACTAATTAGTATTCTAGTCCAGAGTTAGAAAAACAAAACCGTGCATTGTAACTTTGCACGGTTTTATCTGTAATCACTTGGTGATTATAAGTTTGCGTCTAGGAACTCTTTTAGTTGAGTTTTAGACAGAGCACCTACTTTCGTTGCCGCTACGTTACCATCTTTAAATAGTAATAGCGTTGGAATGCCGCGAATACCAAACTTAGGTGGTGTACCTGCGTTATGGTCGATGTTTAGTTTACCGATAGTGAGTTTGCCTTCGTACTCGTCTGCGATTTCGTCCAAAATAGGAGCGATCATTTTACAAGGACCACACCATTCTGCCCAAAAATCCACTAGAACCGGGCCTGCAGCGTTGATTACATCGTTTTCAAAACCGTCATCAGTTAGCTGCAAAATCTTATCACTCATCTTCCACTCCAATGTGTTTTTCGAAACTGGTTGGATGATAACCAGTAATTAGATGCCCTATTGGAATGTATTTACTTTCGTATTGCAAGCTTTAGCTGATATTCTATAGCCATGAAAAAGACGCATATCACAGAGCAAAAGTTCGCCGATTTGGGCTTAAAGCCCCAAGTTATTGAAGGATTGGACAAAAAAGGGTTCGAATTTTGTACCCCTATCCAAGCCTTGGCGTTGCCGGTCCTGCTCACCGGCCAAGACATCGCAGGCCAGGCCCAAACGGGTACTGGTAAAACGCTCGCGTTTCTTACTGCTACGTTCAACCACCTTCTGACGACTCCGGAACATGAAGGTCGTAAGCCTACACAGCCACGCGCAATTATTATGGCGCCTACACGTGAGCTCGCTATTCAGATTTACAATGATGCAGAATCATTAACTGAAAGCACAGGTCTAAAAACCGCTCTAGCTTACGGTGGTGAAAGCTACGACAAGCAACTTGCGAAACTGCAAGACGGCGTAGATATTCTGATCGGAACAACAGGCCGTATCATCGATTTCTACAAACAGCGCGTATTTAACCTCAACAACATTCAAGCTGTTGTTCTGGACGAAGCCGACCGCATGTTCGATCTTGGCTTTATTAAAGACATTCGCTTCTTGTTCCGTCGTATGCCTGAGCCAAAAGAGCGTTTGAACATGCTGTTCTCAGCAACGCTGTCTTACCGCGTTCAAGAACTGGCATTCGAACACATGAATACTCCTGAGCATGTCGTTGTCGAACCAGAACAAAAAACTGGCCACCGTATCCAGGAAGAGCTTTTCTATCCTTCGAATGAAGACAAAATGGCGCTGCTTCAAACACTAATTGAAGAAGAGTGGCCAGATCGCGCTATCATTTTTGCCAATACCAAGCATAAGTGTGAATCGGTTTGGGGTCATTTGGCTGCCGATGGACACCGTGTAGGCCTTCTTACTGGCGATGTACCGCAGAAGAAGCGTGAGAAGATTCTTGAGCAATTCACCAAAGGTGATGTCGACATCCTAGTTGCAACTGACGTTGCAGCGCGTGGTTTGCATATTCCTCAGGTAACGCACGTTTTCAACTACGACCTTCCTGACGACTGTGAAGATTATGTTCACCGTATTGGCCGTACTGGTCGCGCTGGTGCGAGCGGTCATTCGATCAGTTTTGCTTGTGAAGAGTACGCGGTTAACCTACCAGCAATCGAAGAATACATTGAGCATACAATCCCAGTTTCAGAGTACGATTCGTCGGCACTGATTCAAGATCTACCGGCTCCGATTCGTATGCGTGCACCACGCAACCAACAGCGCCGCACGAATACTGGCGGTACCCGCTCTGGTTCTGGTAACCGTAAGCCGCAGGGACGTCGTCCACGCCAACCGCGTCAATCGGCACCAAAACAATCGTAATAGGAAACTGAGTTCGTTTTATGAGTCAAGCAGGATCATCACCGCTATATGCCGCCATCGACCTCGGGTCGAACAGTTTTCACATGCTCGTTGTGCGTCACATCGATGGCAGCGTTCAAACAATGGCTAAAATTAAGCGCAAAGTTCGTCTAGCAGCGGGCTTAGATGAACATAATTCTCTTAGTATGGAAGCTATGCAGCGAGGATGGGACTGCTTAAGTCTATTTGCGGAACGCTTGCAGGACATTCCTAAACAAAACATTCGCATCGTCGGTACTGCAACATTACGTACCGCGACCAATGTAGATGTGTTTTTAGAAAAGGCTAACCAAATTCTAGGCCAGCCTATCGAAGTGATTACTGGTGAAGAAGAAGCAGCCACTATCTATAAAGGTGTCGCTCACACCTCTGGCGGTAGTGGTCGTCGCCTTGTAGTCGATATCGGTGGAGCAAGTACCGAACTGATTATCGGTGAAGGTTTCGAAGCCAAAGCACTGACCAGCTTAAAAATGGGCTGCGTGACTTGGCTTGAAAACTTCTTTAAAGATCGTCAATTGAATGCTCGTAACTTTGACGCGGCAATTGAAGGGGCGAAACAGACCATCCAGCCGATTTTAGAACGTTATACAGAAATTGGTTGGGATGTGTGTGTTGGTGCATCAGGCACTGTTCAGGCATTGCAAGAGATAATGCTGGCGCAAGGCATGGACGAAGTAATCACTCACTCCAAACTCAAACGTCTACAGAAGCAAGCCATGTTGGCCGACCATTTAGAAGAACTCGATATTGAAGGCTTAACACTTGAGCGTGCATTAGTGTTCCCTAGTGGCCTCTCTATTTTGATTGCCGTTTTTGAATTGCTTGAAATCGATGCTATGACACTCGCTGGCGGCGCACTACGCGAAGGCTTAGTGTATGAGATGGTTGAAGAGCTTCGTCAAGAAGACATTCGTGCCCGCACTATCGCTAGCGTACAAAATCGCTATCAGCTCGATCACCAATACGGCGAACAAGTCGCTACTCTGGCACACACGCTTTTACAGCAAGCTGGAGGCGATGAGTGGATTACAGAGCCTCAGGGCAAGATATTACTCGAGACCGCCGCAAAACTGCATGAAATTGGCTTAACTATCGATTTCAAAAAAGGCGGAGAGCATAGTGCTTACTTGCTACAGAATTTGGATCTGCCTGGTTACACGCGCGCGCAGAAGTTCTTTATTGGTGAAGTGGCTCGTCGCTATCGCGAACAGCTCACTTCTTTACCTGAGCAGCATGCATTATCAGGCTCAAGTGCCAAACGAGTATTAAGACTGTTGCGTCTTGCGGTTCTACTCAGCCATCGTCGCAATCCTGATCTAGAGCCAAATGTGACTCTAACGGTTGAAGGCGACAATCTAACGTTACACATTGATGCGCAATGGCTAGAGAAAAACCCACTGACTGCGGCTGAGCTGGAAATTGAATCCAACCGTCAGACAGACATCGGCTGGCCATTAAATATCGTAGCAAAATAAGCGAATATCACTGCCTTACAATACTAAAGCCCAGGCGTTCGCTTGGGCTTTTCTGCTTCTACTTCCCCTACAAAACGTGCTGCCCAGCAAAAATCTCAGCTTCTCCGCTCTACATCGAAAAACAGCCATGCTTTATTGATAAACACAATTTAGCCAACCAAGATGCACCATCATGAAAACCGTTTTAATGACTGGCTTAACTGGTACCCTCGCCCCAAAAGTCGCTCATCAGTTTCACCTACGCGGCTGGAACATATTGGAGTGGAATCACCACCAAATCTCACCAGATGATCCAGAGCAAAGTGAACAATTTTGGCAACAACACCACATCAATGCGGTGTGCCATATGGCGATGGGAAGTGAAGAGTGGGCAGCGTGGCTTGGTGAGCAATGCAAACGCCACAATATTCCTTACCTCTTTGTCAGCACAGCAATGGTATTTGATGCCACAAAAAACGGGCCTTATGGCATCTTTGAAGAAAGAAACACCCAAGATGATTACGGCAAATACAAAGTTCGTTGTGAAGATGCAATCTGGCAAGCAAATCCAGATGCGATGGTTGCTCGAATTGGTTGGCAGCTCCATCACCAAGCAGAAGGCAATAACATGTTGGCGCATCTCGACCGCCAATATGAAGAGAACGGCGTTATTACCGCTAGCACGGCTTGGTATCCTGCGACTTCTCATATGGACGATACTGCACTCGCCTTTTTGCAGCTTATTGAGCGGAACGAAGCCGGTTTATATCACCTTGATAGCAACTTAAAAGATAAGTGGAATTTCTACGAACTCGTTTGTGCACTCAAACAGCATTACAACAAACCATGGCAAGTGCTGCCAAGCAATGACTATCACCATGACCAACGTCTAACCGATGAACGAATTGCCTTGCCGCCATTGAGTGAACGTTTCAACAAGCCAGAGCAAATCCAGCAAGCCGGCATCATAGGAATCAACTGGGGACGCACGCACATTCCCCACTATCGAAACAATGGTGTATCGGTCACAACGTTATGCGCCAACCAAATAGAACCGCTTCAGCAAGCGTGCAGTGAAGAAGCAATCCCAAAGGCAGAAACGAACATCAGCGCACTCAAACTACTTGATGTCGTGACCATCGCGACACCTGCGCATACTCATGCAGAGATCATAAAGACGTTAGGTTCAACCAAGCTTATCTGTGAAAAGCCATTGGTGGGATTGAATTCTGACATAACTCACTGGCAGCAACCGAACGCCAACCTATTGGTTAATTACGCCTTTGCTCAGCTTAATACCGCCAAGACGATAGAGAAGTGGCTCACTTCGCAAACCCAACCTTGTGTGGTCAATCTAGTCACCCAAGTTAACCTACCGGGCACCTTCACGCTCAAAGAGTGGTTTCTTGAAACTGCCAGTCACCCTATATCTTGGTTGCTGCACTGCTTTGGAGACTATTATCAATCGACACTGGTTGAGGAAAACGGCCAACTGATCGTTGATCTGCAATGTGGCGACCACCAGCTAAGGTTTGTATTTGAACTAACAGGTGAACCGGGCATCGAGCACAATCTAACGATTCAATCCAACCAGACATTAACCAGCAAAGGCTACTACCGTGTCGGAGAAAAATGGCGTTTCGAGCCCATTCTCGTTAATGGCAACGCGATAAATGATGGAGAGTACAGCGAGTCTGATTGCTGGCAGGACGCCAATCAACGCAGTGTCGGTTTGATGTTGGCGATGTTCAATCAAAGCATCAGCTGGGATAACGGCCTGCAACTTGGCGCCTTCGATGCGCAAAAAGCCATTTTGATTGAGAAGATGCTCTGTTAGCCATTTCACCAGCGAGCTTCCTCTACGTTCCGTATCTTCGATTAAAAGGTCTCACTCGGGACCTTTTTATTGCTCATTTTTACCTTCGTACAGCTTAGGGAGCTTTTGGACACCCATGATCTAATTACTCCCTACGCTGTACAAAACGCTCTAAACCCAAGTAAACAGGCACAAAAAAGCCGCTTGATTTGAGCAAGCGGCTTTCGGGGTTCCCACTGATATTAAGACTGAACGCTTGTCGTCACCTTAAAGTCAGGGTTCACCGCAGTCAGCTTCTTGATGAGGTAATTCAGTAATACGCCGTACATCGGAACGAACAAACCAAGACTGATAATCAGTTTGAAGCCGTAATCCACCAGCGCGATTTCCGTCCAATGCTCTGCCATAAATGGATCTGGGCTTTGATAGAACGCAATGGCGAAGAAAGCGATGGTATCAAGTGCATTACCGAAAAGCGTTGAACACGTTGGTGCCACCCACCATTGCTTCATTTGGCGTAGGCGGTTGAACACATGCACATCCATGATCTGACCAAGTAGGTACGCCATGAAGCTAGCAATCGCGATACGAGCAACGAATAAGTTAAATTCCCCTAAGTGACCAAAACCTTGGAATTGACCTTCGAAGAACACCACCGATAAGAAGTAAGACACTGCCAAAGCAGGCAACATCACTAAGAAGATAATCTTACGCGCCAACTGAGCACCGAAAATACGCACAGTTAAGTCAGTCGCTAGGAATATAAATGGGAAAGTGAATGCGCCCCAAGTGGTATGGAAACCGAAAATAGTAAACGGTAGCTGAACTAGGTAATTGCTAGATGCAATAATGACTAGGTGGAATAGAACCAGATAGATAAGGGCGTTGCGCTGCTGCGCAGGGGTAAAGTTACTCATGCGATACCTTTTTAGTTTGGTTTGGGGGTGAGGGAACCCAAATCGAGTCACTGAATAAAGTGGCTCTTACCAACAATGTAAAATGAAAAATAAACTGGCTTGGCTCATTCTGAGCGAAGCGGTGGGCGATTATACATTAACCACTTTTCGCCGCAAGTCGTCTGTTTTACGCAAACGTTTAAGCATAAAAAAGGGTGTTTCATGTGAAACACCCTTTCAAGAAAAATTCTATTTTTAGAAGCCGCACTGGAACAATCCTGCAAGATAATCCAACTCTTCCCTGCTCTCTTCAATCGCTAACGCTTCAAACCAAATCGCTTCGCTGTAATGCTCTGCTTTCATAAACAGTCGGCAACCTTCAAAGTCGATCAGCCAAGAGTGAATGTCCGCATCCCACTGCTTTTCCACCACAGTAGCAGAAAGCAAGACAACTAAACGCTCACCTAAAGCAGGAAAGCTATCAAGGTCAAAGCTCGGCGCGGTAATGATTAAGCGCCCTTCTTGTGCCATGTAGTCCGCTAAGCCAAATTCCTTTTGCATCTTGGTTCCTTATCCGTGGTGAGTAATGTGTTCTTGAATCAAATCGAGGAATGGATCGGCGTACTTCTCCAGTTTGCGCTGACCAACGCCGCTGACTGCCAACATTTCGCCGTAAGACGTTGGCAAGATCTCCGCCATATCAATCAGAGTCGCATCACTAAAGACCACGTATGGTGGCAAACCATCTTCATCAGCAATCGACTTACGCAGCTTACGTAACTTAGCAAACAGCTTTTTGTCGTAGTTCTTGCTGGTCAGTTTGTCCGACTTCGCCGCACGTGCTGCAGTGTCTAAACGCGGAACCGCTAACTCCAGAGTCACATCGCCACGTAGCAGCGGACGCGCCTCTTCAGTAAGTTGCAGCGTTGAGTTACGCGTGATGTTTTGGAACAGCAGCCCTTTGTGGATTAACTGACGGAAGATACTCACCCAGTAATCGTGGCTGTGATCGCGCCCTATCGCGTAGGTAGAAATCTTATCGTGCCCGTTTTCACGTACACGAATGTTTTGCATGCCACGTAGCACTTCTACCACGTAGCCCATACCAAAGCTCTGATTAACACGATACACACAAGACAACGCCTTACGCGCTTCTTCCGTGGCATCAAAGTGTTTCGGTGGATCTAAGCAAATATCGCAGTTGCCACATGGCTTCTCACGATACTCACCAAAGTAATTCAATAGCACCTGACGGCGACAAGTCTGCGCCTCAGCAAAGGCACTCATCGCATTCAGTTTGTGGGTTTCCACCTGCTTCTGTGGACCGTCGTCTTTCTCATCCAACATACGACGCAGCCAACTGATGTCCGCTGGGTCATACAACATCATGGCTTCCGCAGGCAAACCATCACGCCCTGCACGACCCGTTTCCTGATAGTAAGATTCGATATTGCGCGGGATATCAAAGTGAACCACAAAGCGCACGTTTGGTTTGTTGATGCCCATACCGAATGCTACGGTCGCTACCACGATTTGGATGTCATCGCGTTGGAAAGCTTCTTGAACGTAAGCGCGCTCATCGGCATCCATACCTGCGTGATAACCAGCAGCACGAATGTGGTTGTTGCACAGCTTCTCGGTCACCATCTCAACTTTCTTACGGCTACCACAATAGATGATGCCGCAATTACCCTTTTGGGTTTCAAGATAACGAACAATTTGCGAAACCGGCTTGTGCTTCTCAACTAAGTTGTAGCGGATGTTAGGGCGGTCGAAGCTGCCTAGGTAAACCTCTGGATTATTGAGTTGCAGACGCTCAAGAATATCTCGGCGCGTTGCGTCATCCGCCGTCGCCGTCAGCGCCATAAATGGCACATGGGAAAACTGCTGCTTAAGCTGACCAAGCGCGGCGTATTCTGGACGGAAGTCGTGTCCCCACTGGGAAATACAGTGCGCTTCATCGACAGCAATCATCGATAGCGGCAAGTTTTCCAAACGCTCAATGAAGTCACGCATCAATACGCGCTCTGGCGAGACGTACACCAACTTAAGATGACCTGTGTGCATACGGTTATACACGCTGAGCAGCTCTTCACGAGGCATGGTCGAGTTAATGCACTCAGCCGCTACACCGTTGGCTTTAAGCTGGTCCACTTGGTCCTTCATCAGCGAGATAAGTGGAGAGATCACCAAAGTAATGCCAGAGCGAACCAAAGCAGGAATTTGATAACACAGCGACTTACCGCCACCAGTAGGCAGGATAACTAAGCTGTCGCGACCTTCTACCGCGGCGTCAATCACCAACTGCTGACCATCACGGAACTCTTGGTAACCAAACACATCCTCCAACACACGTTGAGGCGTTACAGGCGAGTCTGATTGTTCGGCTAACAAGGTAGAGGTCATGAAAAATCTCAGATTGGGTCTTAAAAAAGAGGTGCTTATGCATACCACTGGCACACAAAGTGAGGGCACATTGTAATGGGGTTTCATGGTGAATAAAACCGCAAATTGTTAGGTGTTTCGCATCACGACTCGTATACTGATTTTCTGCTCTATAAAACACACAATTAGGTGACACTTCATGACACCAGAAGACGAACAACAACGCGCGCGGCAAGGCATCTTGCTAGCGATTGGCGCGTATACCATGTGGGGCATTGCGCCGATGTACTTTAAGTCCATCGCACAAGTATCTCCTTTGGAAATTCTAAGCCACCGAGTGATATGGTCTTTCTTTTTGCTTGCTGCACTCCTCCATTTTGGCCGTCACTGGCGCTCGGCTTACCACATCGCGAAAGACAAAACGAAAATCGCTTACCTGATCGCAAGTTCCATGTTAATTGGCGGCAATTGGTTGATTTTCATTTGGGCGGTAAACTCGAATCATATGCTCGACGCCAGCTTAGGTTATTACATTAACCCACTGATCAACGTCTTACTCGGGATGGTATTTTTGGGAGAGAGACTGCGTAAATTACAGTGGTTCGCGGTTGTATTGGCAGGTTGTGGCGTACTCGTTCAACTGATTGTATTTGGCTCCGTACCTGTTGTTGCGATGGCGTTAGCAATGAGCTTCGGCTTTTATGGCTTATTAAGAAAGAAAGTCAGTGTCGATGCAAAAACTGGCTTGTTTATCGAGACATTACTTCTACTGCCAGTGGCCGCTGTTTATTTGCTTTTTATTGCCGATACACCAACCTCAAATATGCTTACGAATCCGCTTACGTTAAATAGTTTGTTGATCGCGGCTGGGGTTATAACAACCCTGCCACTGCTGTGCTTTACGGGTGCAGCAACAAGACTCAAATTATCGACTTTGGGCTTTTTCCAATATATAGGCCCAAGCTTAATGTTTTTACTTGCAGTATTGATGTATGGCGAACCCTTTACCATGGATAAAGCGATCACTTTCGTCTTTATTTGGGGAGCACTAGTCGTGTTTAGCTTTGATGGATTACGTAATAACCGTCGCTCACGCCGAATCGTTCAGCCACAGTGATCGTTTTTTACAAGACAAGTTAGAAATTGCCAGATAAGCTTGGTCATAATGTGACCAAGCTTTTTTATTTAATGGAACATATTCAGTACTACGCAACCGACCATGACAACTTGAGTCTAATAGAGGCGAAATACCAGAAATTTGCTTTTCAAAGGCATTACCATCTGGATTTTCATCTCGGCCTGATCACGCATGGTGCGCAGAAGTTCCAATACCAAGGTAACAGCCACCAAGTTGGTCACGGGCAAATTGTGATTATGCCGCCGGATGAGCTGCACGACGGGCAATCTAAGCTCGAGAGTGGCTACGAAGTAAATGTGTTTGCGATCGAACCTCATCTATTGAGCGATCTGGCTGATCTTAAGCAAAACGGTCAAATAATACACTTCAACGAACTGATCATCTCGGATCCGCAGATATTTTCACAACTTAGTAACTTACACGGGCTGCTTCGTCGTGAAAACCTCAGCCAACTCACCAAAGATTGCCTTCCTTTTGAAGGATTTAACCAACTTTTTGATCGCTACGGATCGCTTGAGCGACAAAAAGTGGTGCCGCTAGGAAACCAATCGCTTGGGACGTTAAAAGATTATCTAATGGCTAACCTTGACCAAGCGGTGCGTTTGGATTCACTTTCAGAGCTGTGCCAACTGAGCCCAACTCAGTTCCAGCGCCACTTTAAAGCGCAAACTGGCATGACGCCTTATGCATGGTTCGCACGCCTGCGCCTTGAACAAGGCATGAAGTTACTGCAAGCTGGTCAATGTGGTACCGACGTCGCTCATCAAATCGGTTTCTATGATCAAGCGCATTTCAGCAAAGCGTTTAAACAGACCTACGGCGTTTCCCCTTCTCAAGTGGCTCGTTAATTTCATTTACCGAGAAAGCTGTCAGTTTTTTACAAGCGCCCCAGGTGACTTACCACGACAATAGCCGCATTGGTTAAATTTGAGATGTGTTATGAATGAATCCACCATATTGCTGACACTCGCCAGCATTCACTTTATTGCCCTAATGAGTCCAGGTCCGGACTTTGCGCTGGTCGTACAAAATGCGACGCGTCATGGTCGTCAAACTGGCTTGTACATTGCGTTGGGATTGTCCGTCGGTATTTTGCTGCACTCTTTGTTCAGCCTGACAGGTGTGAGTTTTGTCGTCCACCAGCACCCAGTGCTGTATTCCGTGGTACAACTGCTCGGTGGTAGTTACCTGCTCTACTTAGGAATTGGCGCATTGCGTGCCGTGATCTCGATGATCCAAAACCCACTGACGGATCAACCTAAGAAGCAAAATAACCTAGTGATCAGCAATAAGCGTCAAGCGTTTGCTAAAGGGTTTGCGACCAACATTCTTAACCCAAAAGCCCTGGTGTTCTTTGTCAGTTTGATGTCAAGTTTAGTCCCAGCAGGTATGTCGATTACTGGCAAAGGTATTGCACTGGTCATCCTGTTTGGCTTGTCGCTATTCTGGTTCTCTAGCCTTGCATGGATGCTGTCGACACAGCGCTTACAGCGTAAATTGCAACAAGCGGGTATCTACATCGACGGTCTATGCGGCGTGGTATTTACTCTAGTGGGCGGCAGTATTCTATACCAAACTATCAATACTTTTATCGGATAAAGTACTGATTTAAAAGCGTAGCACAATCGACATTTCTAAGATTGCTGACTCGACGTGACTCTCCATAACTGCCAAGCTCAAAGCACAAAACTGGCAACATGGAGAGTCATCATGCATTGGACGTTCAACCGACTCGTGACCACGGGTCTTTTTCTTACTTCCCCACTAATCTTATCTACCTCAGTCTTTGCTAACCAAGCAGCAGATGCGGTTGCGCCGGAGCACAGCACTGGCTTCGAGCAAAAACAATTGATCAAAGCGAAAGATTATATGGTTACCGCTGCTAACCCAATTGCAACCCAAGCTGGTGCGGATGTTATTGCCCAAGGTGGTAATGCTATTGATGCTATGGTTGCCGTGCAGCTGATGCTGGGCTTGGTAGAACCGCAATCATCAGGTATTGGTGGTGGCGCCTTCTTAGTTTATTGGGACAGTGAGAAACAAAAACTAACTACGTATGATGGACGCGAAACCGCACCGCTCGCCGCAACGCCGAAACTCTTCCTAGATGACAAAGGACAACCACTGCAATTTTACGATGCGGTTGTCGGTGGGCGTTCCGTTGCCACTCCTGGTACAGTGAAACTGCTGTGGGACACGCACCAGAAATACGGCAAGTTGGAATGGAAGAAGATAATCCAACCCGTGATTACCTTGGCTGAGCAAGGTTTCGAAGTCAGTCCTCGCCTCGCGAGTCTGATTGAAAAAGATGCCAAGCGCCTATCTCGCTTCCCTGCGACTAAGGCTTACTTCTTCAATCCAGATGGCTCACCAAAAGCCGAAGGCACGTTGTTGAAGAACCCTGAATACGCGCAAACTCTGACGGCAATTGCAGAGCAAGGGGCAAAAGCTTTCTATCAAGGCGATATCGCCACAGACATCATCAAGACAGTACAGAATGCACCGGGCAATCCTGGCGTATTGGCACAACCTGACTTTGATGCGTTCCAAATCAAGCAACGTGAGCCGGTTTGTGCGGCTTATCAAAGCTATGATATCTGCGGCATGGGACCACCTAGCTCTGGCGCATTGACGGTTGGACAGATTCTCGCGATCACCGAGCAATACGATCTTAAAGGTTGGGGAGCCGAAAGCGCGAAATCATGGCAAGTGATCGCCGATGCATCGCGCCTTGCGTTCGCGGATCGTGGTAAATACATGGCTGACCAAGATTATGTGCCAATGCCAACCGAAGGCTTGCTTGATAAAGATTATCTCAAACAACGTGCTGAGCTCATTCAAGTCGGTAAAGCCTTGAGTAAGGCTGAAGCCGGTAATCCTCCTTGGTCGCACGCCATGAACTTAAGCATGGACCAATCGATCGAGCTGCCTTCCACCAGCCATTTCAATATCGTCGATAAGCAAGGCAATGTGGTTTCAATGACAACAACCATCGAGAACGCCTTTGGCTCACGCTTGATGGTACGCGGCTTCTTGCTCAATAACGAACTGACCGATTTCTCTTTCCGCACGCATCAAGATGGTGTGCCAATCGCGAACCGCTTAGAACCGGGAAAACGCCCACGTTCATCCATGGCACCAACCATTATGATGAAGGATGACAAACCTTACATGGCAATTGGCTCACCGGGTGGCAGCCGCATTATTGGTTACGTCGCACAAGCCATTATCGCCCACACGCAATGGGATATGGACATCCAAAGCGCGATTAATCAGCCACGATTGCTGAACCGTTTTGGCACCTTAGATATTGAGCAAGGTACCGCCGCAGAGGGCTTAAAGCCTGCTCTGGAGAAGATGGGCTTTAAAACCGATGTTCGGGATTTGAACTCTGGTCTGCATGCGATACGAATAACAAAAGACGGTCTTGAAGGCGCTGCGGATCCAAGACGTGAAGGTGCCGCTATCGGGCAGTAAGAGTCTTTCGCTCGACCCCTTGTGCGAGATCTCTCACAAAGGGTTGAGCAAACCTCTCTTTTTTAATGGTAAAACCGTACAGCAAAGAGCATAAGCCATTGAATTTGATACTCATGTATCTTTTTTGAACGCTAAGAGAGTTAAAAAATGTGAGATTAGCCCGTTGTTGGAAATCGTTAAACACGTAATATTAAACCTGTCGGAAGGATGCTGACACGGAACAGGAAACACCACGGACTTGGTGAACTTCAGGAAGAAGAAACGGTTATTCAGGATGAATAGTCGGGCATGGATTGCAAAATTGGACATTGAACGGAATCAATAGTGACTAGGATGGTTGCTACTAAGGACGGGAAATGGACACCTCTGGACGAGGCAAGGATTTGAACATCAGGATGATGTCAGGGACACCGCTCAGGGAACAAGTGATGAGAGCTAACGAGGATAGTTAGCAGACCAGGATAAGGTCATTAAGGACACCGCTAGGAAGGCGACGTAAGGATTAAGCTGACGGATTCAGCACACTATCATGGATTAGATGCATGGAGCACTCTTAGTAGCCGGATTGCTGCGAGTAAGACTATAACCCCGATGGGCGCAAGCCCTCGGGGTTTTTCTTTGCCTAAAGTTTTTCTTAGCAGCTCTTCTGAAAGCAGACATTCACCCACAACGCCCACCTTTCACTTCAAACGGTATAGTTAAATCGCGCTTTCGAAATCCATTTTTTTACTGCTTTATCGACGCCAAAACCGCACAAACAAAAAGAGCCGCCGAAGCAGCTCTTAAGTTGATGATACCAATCACAGTAAATAAGTGATCAGAAATAGCGTAGGGAAAATGCTTGAGAACAAGGCGCAATTTTTCGATAAGTAGTTATTCTACAATCAAAAATTGCAACGCAGTTATCGAGTATTTTAACAAGCTAGAATGACCAGTTATTTACTACGATTGGTATGAGTTTTGGTGAAGCCTTACAGTTTCTCTAGTCGTGCGTAAGCAGTTACCAACCATTTGATGCCTTCACCATTAAAGGCAATCTGTACACGGCTCTGTGGACCACTGCCTTCGAAGTTGATGATGGTGCCTTCACCAAACTTTGGATGCATCACACGAGAACCTAGCGTAAAGCCGGTTTCATTAAAGCTCTCTTTCACAACAGTTTGGCTAAATCGACCACTGCTTGAAGGACGGCTAACTTGCGCCTTCATTCGTACTTCATCCAAGCATGTTTCTGGCAGTTCACGGATAAAGCGAGACGGTTTATGGTACTTATCCTGACCATACAAACGGCGCATTTCAGCATAAGTGATGTACAGTTTCTGCATCGCACGGGTCATGCCTACGTAGCACAGACGACGTTCTTCTTCTAAGCGCCCTGCTTCTTCTGCCGACATTTGGCTTGGGAACATGCCTTCTTCCACACCGACCATAAACACCAATGGGAACTCTAGACCTTTCGCACTGTGTAATGTCATGAGCTGAACCGCATCTTCAAATTCGTCCGCTTGTCCTTCGCCCGCTTCTAGTGCTGCGTGGGTTAGGAATGCCGTCAGCAGTGACATGTCTTCGGCTTCTTCTGGTTTCTCGAATTGGCGAGTTGCGGTCACCAATTCCTCCAAGTTCTCAATACGTGCCTTAGACTTTTCGCCCTTCTCTTGCTCGTACATCGCGAACAAGCCCGAGTATTTAATTACATGGTCAGTTTGGTGATGCAGCGGCATCTCTAAGGTGTCGTCTTCTAGCGCGGTGACAAGCTCGATAAAACGGCTCAGAGCACCAGCAGCGCGACCAGCAAGCACCTTCTCGTCCAACATTGCCACACTCGCTTCCCACATGGTGCAACCACGGTCACGAGCCGCAAAACGGATGGTTTCAAGCGTCTTATCACCCAAACCACGCGTTGGCGTATTCACCACACGTTCAAACGCCGCATCATCGTTACGGTTGGCAATCAGACGCATGTAGCTCAAGGCATCTTTGATTTCCTGACGTTCGAAGAATCGCATGCCGCCGTAGATACGGTAAGGCAGACCGGCTTGAATTAACGCTTCTTCCAGAACACGCGACTGGGCGTTGTTACGGTAAAGCATCGCAGCGTCATTCAGAGCACCGCCCTTGTCTTGCCACTCTTTGATTTTGTTCACCGCAAAACGGGCTTCATCTAATTCGTTGTAAGCGCTGTAAACCGAGATGGGCTCACCGACCACGCCATCCGTCCACAACTCTTTACCCATACGCTCGGTGTTATTCGCAATCAGGGTGTTAGATGCTTCCAGAATGGTCTTGGTTGAACGGTAGTTTTGCTCAAGACGAATGGTATTTACGCTTGGGAATTCGAGCGTAAACTTCTCAATATTCTCGACTTTTGCACCACGCCAACCATAAATCGACTGGTCGTCATCACCTACGATCATCACGTGACACTCAGGACCCGCCATCATACGTAGCCAAGCATATTGAATGTTGTTGGTATCTTGGAACTCGTCCACCAAGATATGCTTAAAGCGTGCTTGGTAGTGTTCACGGACGAACTTGTTATCACGCAGTAGCTCATGTGCGCGCAGCAAGATTTCCGCAAAATCGACTAAACCAGCACGATCACACGCTTCTTGGTAAGCGGTGTACAACTGCAGATATGTCTTGGTTACTGGATCATGGTACGCATCAATGTGCGACGGACGCAGACCTTCGTCTTTCTTACCGTTAATCCACCATGCCACTTGGCGTGCAGGCCATTGCTTCTCATCGAGGTTTTGCGCTTTGATCAAACGCTTTAGCAGACGCTGCTGGTCGTCACTGTCAATGATTTGGAAATCTTCCGGTAGCTTCGCATCAAGATAGTGTGCTCGCAGAATACGGTGACAAATGCCGTGGAAAGTACCATTCCACATACCGCCTGCACTGCCCATCATTAGCTCTTCGATACGTCCACGCATCTCTGCCGCCGCCTTATTGGTAAAGGTTACCGACATGATTGAAAACGGAGAAGCTTGCTCGACCGACATCAGCCAAGCGATACGGTGAACAAGAACGCGTGTCTTACCACTTCCTGCGCCAGCAAGAACGAGCAAGTTTTCTAGAGGTGCTGCAACGGCTTCACGTTGTTTATCGTTCAAACCGTCGAGTAATAGAGATGGATCCATCATGATGAGAGCTACTGGTTATTTATACATAAAAACCGATTATAACCTAAACAACCGGGTGCTGTTTAGACAAAACTTGATAAAAAAATCGATGTTTTTTTGTCCAATACATCAATTAGTTATATCTATTTGACCCTACAAACCCATTTACTTCAGAAATTTTTCTGAAAGTTTTTTAGCCAGTTTCCTATCTTTTAAGTTAAGCAAGTTGATAACAAAAACGCCAAAACAGGCGATTCATCTTGCCAACTTAAAGTAAAGGAAATCATTCAGAGGAATTTATTATGAAAAAGTCGAATCTAGCTGTTACTGCTGCTGTTACTGGTCTTCTAGCTCTTGGTGGCACAATGCTAACTGCAGCTCCAGCTGTCGCTGCTGAAAAAGAAAAGTGCTATGGCGTTTCTAAAGCAGGTAAAAACGACTGTGCAACAAAAAGCAGCTCATGCGCTGGTACTTCTAAAGAAGATAACCAAAAAGACGCATTCGTAGTCGTACCAAAAGGTCTTTGTGACAAACTCGCTGGCGGTAGCACTTCTTCTTCATAATCTTTTATCGCTAGCTATTGTGAGGATGCGTTGACGCTCAACCAACGCAAAGCCAAGACGCATCCTTCTCTTCCCGCACGATTTGAAAAGGAGTTTCACGTGAAACACCACACCTTCCACGACCTTGTTGGAGTTGGATTAAGAACCCCTCACCTCGATTACTTTAGCCAAAATCAACCCGAGTTGTCTTGGTTAGAAATCCACAGTGAAAACTATTTCCAACCCAATGCAACAGAGCGCCATCAGCTACAAACGCTTCGCGAGCAATATCAAATTAGCTGCCACGGTATTGGTTTGTCGCTAGGCTCGGTGGAACGTGTTAGTCAAAAGCATCTTGCGCAACTTAAAGCACTGATTGGCTCAATCGACCCAATCCTTGTTTCTGACCATTTAAGTTGGAGTGAAAACGGCGGTCACTACTTTAATGACCTGCTTCCACTTCCGTATACGGAAGAAGCGCTCAACGTGTTCACTCGTAACGTGAATGAAGTGCAGAATTATTTGCAACGCGAGATCTTGATAGAGAACCCATCTAGTTATGTGAAGTTTCAACATTCGACCATCAGCGAATGGGAGTTTCTTACCGAAGTGCAAAAGCGCACTGACTGTCGTTTATTGCTCGATTTAAACAATGTTTATGTTTCGGCGTTCAACCACGGTTTTGATTGCGACACATACCTAGATGCGATTCCAGCCGACAAAGTGGATGAGATTCACTTGGCAGGTTTTATCATCAAACAACTCGACAAAGGTGAGATATGGATTGATACCCATAGCCGCCCGGTTAGCGATGAAGTTTGGCAGTTGTTTTCACAGTGGACAAAAAAACACGGTCCACGTCATACGTTGATTGAATGGGATTTGGATATCCCCGCGCCAGAAGTCTTATTAGGAGAAGCACAGAAAGCATCGCAACTACTGTTGCAAGGCACACTTCCAAGTGAACAAAGCGAGCCAAGGAAGGCATCATGAATCTAGCCACCTTACAAAGCCAGTTTGCTAAAGCCCTGCACTATCAAGCGCTCGGTGAAGACTGCGATATTGCCAGTGATGAGTTTACCGCTGATGAACGCATACAAATTTACCGCAATAACTTTATCGTCAGCTTAAGCGAAGTGTTGTCCGCGACCTACCCGATGGTTGAAGCGCTGCTTGGTGAAGAATGCTTTGAGCAGATAGCTCGCCAGCATGTTCTTTCTTACCCATTAAAAGAAGGAAATGTGGTGCATTATGGCGAAGGCTTTCAAGACACCATCATGCAGTTTAGTCAGGTGATCGCACAAGCACCTTACAGCCCTGAAGTCGCACGCTTCGAGTGGCATATCGACCTAGCTCGTCAAGTACAGTATGAACAATCCAATGCAGCGGAATTAAAACCGCTTGCGTTACTTGGCGAAGTGAGTGAAGAGCAACAACCCGCTTTAGTCTTACACCTTAAAAAGGGCTGCCGCAACTTTGACTCCAACTACGCAGTATTCGATCTATTTAGCGCGATTCAAACTGGGCAATTCGAACAACTTAATATCAACCAATTACAGCAAGGTGTCATCTCGATTCAAGCCAATGGAGAAGCCTTGTGTCACGCACTCGATGCCGATGTGTTCCAACTGCTGCAATGTTTAGAGCAGAAGCAGAGTTTGAGCGAAATACCTGAAGTTTTACTCGCTCATCTCAATCGCATCATGGCACTCGATATTGTTGACGGCTTTACATTGCAATCAATCTAAGGAGCACTCTATGACGGACACGGTTAAAAACTTAGTGAATCGGTACGATGATTTAATCAGTACCTTACAAGCAAGCTTTGTCCCTTTACTACTTCTCTTTTGTCGCTTTTGGGTTGCTTGGGTGTTCTTCAATTCAGGACTAATCAAAATCTCATCTTGGGATAGCACGCTGTACTTATTTGAGCTGGAATACCAAGTGCCAATCTTGCCATGGGAATTGGCGGCTTATTTAGGTACGGCTGCGGAGTTGGTTCTACCGGTGTTCTTGGCACTAGGATTGATTACCCGCCCGATGGCAGCAATGCTGTTTGTGTTCAACATCATCGCAGTGATCTCTTACCCACTGTTGTGGGAGAAAGGTTTTTATGACCACCAACTTTGGGGATTGATGATTCTTATCGTAATCGTATGGGGGCCAGGACCGCTGTCTTTGGACCACATCCTGAAAAAGAAAATGACGAGCTAAAAAAATCCCCGCATCATGCGGGGATTTTTTATTATTTATTCAAGTAAGCCAGTAGCTCTTCTGCTGAGATACCTTGCTGAGCGAGGTCTTTTGCCATCTGCTCGACTTGTTCATCTTTGCGTGACTCAATCACTTGCTGAAATTGGTACACGATATCACGCAAAATTGGCAGAGGTACTTGTTTAGCCGCACTACGAATACGCTCGGAGCTTTGATTACCCAGCTCATTAAGCAACTTGCCAAACATCACCTTTTCTGGTGAATCTTCCATTTGCTCTAGAATACGAGCCATTTCATACGTGGTTAACGACATTACTTTTTGAGTTCCGTTATGGTGTCAGGAAAAGTCTGAGTGACAAATATACACGCCTTACTTACATTGGAAAATACTAAATTACACTGATTTACGCTTTCGCAAAGCTCGAGTGCCAGTTCTTCCCTGCTTTTGTAAACAGAACGACCAACGCAGGTAATAGGACCCACATATGAATTGCGATCAAGGTTTGTGGATCCAGAGATAAGCGTTGCAGTGTACCCACCAACAAACCAGAGCCACTCATTTGGAACAATCCAAGCAGTGCAGCTGCCGTGCCCGCCTTATCACCAAACGGTTCTAACGCTTTCCCTGCCGCTGCACCTAGAATGAATGCAAAACCTACAGAAGACATAAAGATAGGTAACATGAAAGAAAGCGCGGTATTCTGACCATTCATCACTAGCATGATCACACCTGCGAGACCCAGAGTTGAGATCCCGGTGACCAAGGTGTTGTGAGTTCCAACGCGCTCCATAAACTTAGGCGCCAGCATACATGCCGCAATGTTTATCACCGCATTTACACCAAACCAGAAAGTGAATTCATTCATCGACAGCCCCATCCCCGTCATCAATACCGACGGTGCTGAGGTAACGTAAGCAAGAATAACCGCCATCGCCATCAAGCATAATGACGCATGGAAAACAAAAGATGGTGTGCTAAGCACTGCCCAATACCGACTAAGCTTAAACACGGCTTGCTTTTCTGTTGACGGGTTAGTCTCTTTCATCATGAAAAACATCAATGATCCAGACACCACAGCAAAACCAGCCATAAAGCTAAAGTTAGCACGCCAGTCAAATTGCTGAGTTAACCAGCTACCTAGAATTGGAGCTAAAGCCGGAATGAAACAAATCGCACCGTTAAGGTAGCTGATCATTTTGCCGCTTTTTTCCGGGCCAAAGATATCGCGAACTGTTGCAAAGGCTGCTACCGATGTCGCACACGCACCTAAGCCTTGTAGCAGTCGGGAAACCAACATCCACTCAATATTTTGAGCACTCCACGCCAATAAAGCGCTCATCGCGTAAATGGTGATACCGCCCAATGCAACAGTTCGACGTCCGAGTTTATCTGCTAAGGGACCTGCGAATAGCTGACCAACACCCATAGCAAATAAGAACCAAGTGATCGTGTCTTGTGCTAGCGCATTATCGACCTGAAAAGTGGAAGCAATAAGAGGTAAAGCAGGTAGATAAATATCAATCGCTAAAGGACTGAAAAGAACCAAAAGGGTCAATAACGCCATCTGTTTTTTACTATTAGAAAACTGGCTAGACACACAACACTCCGAATTGGATAAAGAACTTTGGGTAAAGCTTAATCATCTGATGATATGAATGGAAATGATGTATAATCATGAGCATTATTCCTCAGAGGAAATTCACTGTGAACGTCGAAAAACTGGCTCGTATCGATTTAAATCTATTGGTCTGCTTTAAAGTGCTGATTGAAGAGTTAAACGTTACTCGTGCGGCCCACCGATTGTGCTTAAGCCAATCCGCCGTAAGTAAATCACTGGCTAAACTGCGCATTCAATTTGATGACCCGCTTTTCACTCGAAACTCACATGGATTAACACCTACGCCGCGCGCATTGTTTCTTAAACCGAAACTGGATCTGTTGATAAATCAGTTAGAAGTGCTGACTCAACCCGAAGAGTTTTCTCCGCAAAGCAGTGAATACCGTTTTCAAATAGCAGCGGTAGAGAGTGTCTACCCTCTCATTCTACCCCATTTCTTACCGGCGATTTTTCAACAAGCACCTGGCGTGACAATTAGCACACACCCGTGGTCGGATAATACATTTAAAATGCTTCAACGCGGCGAACTGGATTTAGGCTTAACTGGAAAAGATATCGATATAAACGATGCCAAGCTGACTCTTCAACCACCCGATGACATTTGCGAGTTGGAAATTTATCGTGATTACCAAATGTGCATTATTCGCAAAAACCACCCTGCGCTAAAACAACCTTGGAATCTGGAAGCCTATCTCGCCCTACGCCATGTACAAGTACGTTGTGATGGCAACGACCGTTGGTTGCTGGATTATCGCCTTGCAGATATTGGCGCCGACCGCGATATTGCCGTCACTGTGCCCGACTTTAACAGTGCCGCAAGTTTATGTTCATACACCGACTTTATCTTTACTGCGCCAAGTCATTTTGTGCAACTTGCGGCCAAACAGCTTGATTTGGTCGTGCTGCCACTACCGTTAGAATTCCCACCTATGGCTTACACTTTATTCTGGCACCGAGACAGAGAAAACGACCCTGCATTAGGCTGGCTACGTACGATGATCACACAAAAAACCGATCACCTTAGATAAAAACACCGCGCTCAATTTGCGCTTAGCGGCTAAAATGAGTAGCTTAACTGTCGTAGTCCTTTTTGGCTCATCTATGGCCTAGTTGTACTCCGACTCTATTGAAGTGATTGCGAACCTCAATGGAATCGTAAACTGCATGAAGCAGATGGAAACAGCTCCCACACCTGAGCATGAAGGAGCGGTAATTTGAAGGAATAACACAGATGCACAACGATACCCAAAGCCGCGTGAATGCAATTCGCGAATGGCTAGCACAACATAATATTGATGCCCTACTTGTCCCTCATGAAGACGAGTACTTGGGTGAATACGTACCAGCGCACAACGAGCGTTTACATTGGCTAACTGGCTTTACCGGTTCTGCTGGTGCTGCGGTAATCACCAAAGACAAAGCCGCTATCTTTGTTGATGGTCGCTACACAGTACAAGTAACAAAGCAGGTTCCTGCTGATCTATTCGAATACCGTCACTTGATTGAAGAGCCTGCACTAGATTGGATTAAAGACCATCTTGCAAATGGCGCGTCTGTGGCAATCGACCCTCGCATGCACAACTCTGCTTGGCTAGACATGGCACAAGCAAAACTTGCAGGTGCCCTTGAGCTTAAGATTCTCGATAGCAACCCAATTGATGAACTGTGGCACGACCGCCCTGCTCCTGTGGTTTCTGATGTTCGCCTAATGGCAACAGAAACAGTTGGACAATCAAGTGAAAGCAAACGCCAAGAAATCGCAGAGCTCGTGAAAAAAGCCGGTGCAGACAGCGCAGTGATCACAGCACTTGATTCTATCTGTTGGTTGCTCAACGTTCGTGGTCTAGATGTCTCACGTCTACCAGTTCTGCTTTCTCACGCGATTC
Organism: Vibrio sp. 1402; assembly: GCF_033340275.1. Classification (NCBI taxonomy): domain Bacteria; kingdom Pseudomonadati; phylum Pseudomonadota; class Gammaproteobacteria; order Vibrionales; family Vibrionaceae; genus Vibrio; species Vibrio sp. 1402. The sequence goes on along the minus strand of NZ_JAWOWE010000022.1, from coordinate 10,254 downwards.
TGCACTCAGACTCAAGCGTGGAATACTTCCTAGATCCTGCTCGCCTACCTGCTGAGTTTGACGCTCATGTTGCTGCCGGCGTGACGGTTCATCACCCAGAAGCATTGCAAGCACGACTAGAAAACCTAACTGGCAAGAATGTACTGGTTGACCCTGCGACAAGTAACGCGTGGTTTAAGCTGGTTCTACAAAACGCTGGCGCATCTGTGGTGAGTAAAGCTGATCCATGTCTAATGCCAAAAGCAGCAAAGAACGCAGTTGAAATCGCAGGCATGAAAGCATGTCATATCCGCGATGGCGTAGCGATGAGTAAGTTCCTGTCTTGGTTAGATGCTGAAGTCGCTGCTGGTAACCTGCATGATGAAGCGACGCTGGCAGACAAACTGGAAGCGTTCCGTAGCGAAGACCCGACACTTATGGATCTTAGCTTCGATACTATCTCGGCAGCAGGTGGCAACGCGGCGATGTGTCACTATAATCACGATAACCAACCTGAACCTGGCAAGCTAGAACTGAACACACTTTACCTAGTGGATTCAGGCGGTCAGTACCTAGATGGCACGACAGACATCACGCGTACAATTGCGATCGGTCAGCCTTCACAAGAGATGATTAAACAATTCACTCTCGCACTAAAAGGTCACATCGGTGTTGCTCGTGCACGTTTCCCGAAAGGCACACGTGGTTACCAAATCGATACGCTAGCTCGTCAGCACCTATGGGCGGAAGGCTACGATTACGATCACGGTACTGGTCACGGTGTTGGTCACTTCCTAAGTGTTCATGAAGGTCCAGCGAGCATTTCGAAGAAGCAAATCGACGTGCCTCTAACAGAAGGCATGGTGCTATCCAACGAGCCAGGTTACTACCGTGCAGATGCGTTTGGTATCCGTATTGAGAACCTAGAGCTTGTTGTTGAAACCCCAACTAACGGTGACTTCCCTGTTCTGTCATTTGAGTCGCTAACGCGCTGTCCAATCGACAAGCGCAATATCAACGTTGATATGCTAACTCGTCCAGAACTTGCTTGGCTGAATGATTACCATCAGAAAGTATGGGATGAGATCAGCCCGCTAGTTGAAGGTGATGTGAAAGAGTGGCTTCGTCAAGCAACGCTACCTGTAGCACACAGCTAGAAGCTAGAAGCTAGAAGCTAGAAGCTAGAAAAAAGTAGAGGGTTGATGTTTTGCATCAACCCTCTTTTTTTGCCTATGTTTCACGTGAAACATAACGATGACCAGTAGCTTTCTTTGCTACTTAACCAGAATACGCCGAGTGCCAATCTCGCCATACTGGGTCAAAGCCTTTGGCTCGAATCATATCTTCCACTGAACCCGCGCTTCGCTCATCACTGATCTCAAACTGCTCGAGTTCAACATCATCCATCGCATACCCACCCGGCTGAGTTTTCGATGCAGCAGACATACTGGTAATACCTAAAGGCAATGCGTTATCTCTAAACTTCGGTGACTCACGAGTCGATAATGACAACTCCACTTCTGGATTCAACAAACGATAAGCGCAAATCAGCTGAACAAGTTGCTTATCCGTCATGACTGATTTTGGTTGGAGCGCGCCCTCACAAGGACGTAAACGTGGGAAAGAAATTGAGTAACGAGTCTGCCAATACGTGCGCTCAAGATAGTCCAAGTGCGCTGCTACATAAAAACAATCTGTTCGCCACTCTTCCAACCCTATCAAAGCACCAATACCGATCTTATCAATACCCGCTTTTGCAAGACGATCGGGTGTATCCAATCGGTATTCGAAATCCATTTTATTACCTCGCAAATGGTGCTCGGCGTAAGTCGAAGGATGATACGTTTCTTGATAGACCATCACCGCATCCAAACCCAATGTCTTGAGCTCTGCGTATTCGTCTTGATCTAGCGGTTGTACTTCCATCGCCAAATAGTTAAAGCGCTTCTTAATCATCGGCACCATTTCGCGGAAGTATTTCATTCCCACTTTGGTTTCGTGTTCGCCAGTCACCAGTAATACGCTATCGAACTTCATGCGTTTGATGGCTTCGACTTCTGCAGCAACTTCGTCCCTATTCAAAGTACGACGCTTGATTCTATTCTCCATCGAGAAGCCACAATAGGTACAAGCATTGGCGCACAAGTTAGAGAGGTATAATGGAATGTAAAGCGACATGGTATTACCAAAACGCTTACGCGTCGCCGAGTATGACAGTTGCGCCATTTGCTCTAAGTACGCTTCAGCCGCTGGTGAAATTAGCGCTTTAAAATCTTCCAAATCACGCTTGGGTTTATTCAATGCTCGCTCGACATCTTGTGCCGTTTTCGCGTAGATCGACATCGAAATGTCATCCCAATTAAGCTGCTTAAATTGTTCAACGAAGCTCATGTTTTCCTCGCTTAATAGCTAAAGCCAATCTAGTACTAAAGCTCATCTAGGAATGACGTCAGTGGACTCGACGCAACCGCATGAGAAACCTTACCGGCAAGTCCAGCTTCATAAGCCATACGCCCCGACTCTACCGCCAACTTAAATGCCTTCGCCATCGCAACAGGATCGCTCGAAGCTGCAATCGCAGTATTGACGAGCACGGCATCCGCGCCCATTTCCATCGCACGTGCGGCATGTGAAGGAGCACCAATACCCGCATCCACAACCACAGGAACATTAGCTTGGTCGATAATGATCTCTAAGAAGTCGTGAGAAACTATCCCTTTGTTAGAACCAATCGGCGCACCTAATGGCATGACTGCAGCACAGCCTACTTCTTCCAATCGTTTACACAGAACCGGGTCAGCATGACAATAAGGAAGGACAATGAAGCCCTCACGAACCAGTTGCTCAGCGGCTGCAAGTGTCTCAATTGGATCGGGCATCAAGTACTTCGGGTCTGGATGAATTTCCAGTTTTAGCCAGTTTGTACCTAACGCTTCTCGCGCCAGTTGCGCAGCAAACACAGCATCTTTAGCATTCTTTGCACCTGAGGTGTTCGGCAATAAGTTCACACCCGATTGTACTAACGGCAGCAAAATATCGTCTTGTTGGTCGTTCACATCGACACGCTTCAACGCCATGGTCGCAAGTTGAGATCCCGACACTTGAATCGCTTCTGCCATTAATCGGCTGTTGGCAAACTTCCCTGTTCCCGTGAACAGTCTTGATTCGAATTGTTTATCACCAATTTTAAGCATCGACGTTAACCCCCTGCGATCGCTTGAAACAAAGAGATGCTATCTCCCTGTGAAAGAACTGTGCTAGCCCACTCACTGCGCGGCACAACATTGTTGTTAATTGCAAAAACACAGCCCATTTCAGGCAGCGCAAATTGACTAATGATTTGCTGTAGATTCGACTCACTAGCAACTTGATGTGACTGGTCATTGATGACAATAGTGATCACATCTAAGTCAGCAGCGATCATTTGTGTTGTTTGTTGTTCTGATAACGTCATTGCTTCCAACTCTCTTAATTCTGCCCATTGCTCGTAAGCTAAATCTGAGCACACACTTGGCACTGTTTGTCTTTGCTTATCGCCATGGTTTGCCATTGCATTTTCAACCCATCAAACAGATGCAACTTGGCAGTCTCGACATGAAACTTTCCCGTCGCCAGTTTTTGAATTGCCGCTATCGCTTGGTAGTTACCAAGTGTGCCCACCACCGGACCGACGACACCGCTCTCACTGCATTTTTGACTTTGTGGTAATTCGTCAAACGGATACAAACAGCGGTAACAGGCTTTACTCTGCGCTTCTTGTTCACTTGGTGTTTGGTAATCAAAGACAGCGAATTGTCCTTGCCAACCAATTGCTGCCGCCGAGATGAGCGGCGTATTTTGCTCGAAACAAACTTGGTTAATTAGCTGGCGCGTTGGCATGTTATCGGTGCAGTCGAGCACCACATCCGCTAGCATCACCTCAAGCTGCAGTTGTGCTTTGTCTAATCGCTTATTGAGAGCTCGAATTTGGACCATAGAATTAAGTTCGGCCAGTTGCTTTACAGTCGCTTTTGTTTTCGCAACTTGGAGGTCTTGTTCACGATAAATGATCTGACGTTGTAGGTTACTGCTATCAACGTCATCGTCATCAACCACAACCAATTTACCAACCCCCGCTGACGCCAAGTACAAACTCGCTGCGCTCCCCAATCCACCACAACCGATGATCAGAACATGCGATTTGCTCAAACGCTCTTGCCCAACTTCGGCAATTTCAGGCAGAGCGACTTGACGCTGATAGCGAAGGAACTGCTTATCCGTGAGCATGCTCGCCTCTCTTGCTATGCGCCAACTCACTATTCTGATCAGTAAACATTAGCTGTCTTTCGTTCATCAGTTGTGCGAAGAACTCGATGACGGATTGAGGTGATTCTGCCAACGTAATAGCACGCACTACTGCTAAGCTAGAAACACCTGTTTGCCAAACTTGGTCTGCATTAGATTGGTCAATACCACCAATCGCGACCGTCGGAAAGCCAAGCACATTGTCACTAACTGCTTTGTCTTTTGAAGGGCGGAAAGCAGCCTCTGTATTTGTATAAGGAATGCTATCAATCAGCTTTTGATACAGCGCCAAGCGCACCAAACCTTGTGGCTTCGATGGCATCTGTTTAGTGGTGGTTGGGAAAATATGCCCTAGTGCGATGTAGCTAGGATGAATTTGTACGATACGCAGTAACTCATAATAACCATGAGTAGAAAGACCAAGATGAATACCCGCTTTAGTTAGCTGAGCTAAATTCGATTCTTCTATGTCTTCTTGTCCTAGGTGAACACCATAAGCGCCATGCTTGATTGCCAACTGCCAATAGTCATTGATGAACACTTGTGCTTGATACTGACGACCTAGCTCAATTGCTCGAATGATCTGTTGTTCTAAATCGGCTTGTTGTGGGTTCTTGATTCGCAGTTGAATAGTGTTGATGCCTAGTGGCAGTAGACGCTCAATCCAAGCAACATCATCAACGACTGGATAGAGCCCTAGACTTTGCTTAGTTAGAGTTGGAAAGCTAACGCTCTCACCTTGTGCAGACCAACCAACTTGAATACCTAGTCGGTTATCCTCCAGTACAGGTGTGGGGAAATCATCAAATTGGGCAGCCCACTGAGTAGTTCGTCCCTCGTCAAGGTTGTCATTAAACAGTGTTTCACGTGAAACATTCGCTTGTTGAGTTAGCATTCCTCGAGCAAGTGTTAACGCATCTTCGATAGGAAAATCGAGTACTGTCAGCGTTACTATCCAAGCAAGGTGATGTTCGGGATCGAACATTGCGTTGAATTTGGACTTAACGGAAAGCGCTCTCACTTCGTTGTTAATTGGGTGACGCCAGATATCAAGCTGAAGCACTTTCTCCTTTTCATCGGATACCTGCGTATCAGCAATGCCAATATAAATCGCTTTCGACGGTTGCTTAGCACATGCTTCTATCGGTAAAGCAGAGCGGTAATAGAGCACAAATGAACTCTCATGCTCAGAGTCATAACCATCAATAAGGTCTGTCGTTATGTGCGTAGTCTGTTGGTCACGAACAAGCTGAATAGATTGAGTTGGGCTCACACCCAACTCAATGTCTTCAATGTTAAAACCCTGTTCTTTCGCCAACAACAAACATTGCTGAACTAAACCTGTCAGTTCAATCAATGATGACGGAATAAGGATTTTGCTCATTAGCCACTTACCTCGGCATGTGCTGCTGGGTGGTATAACTCAGAACCTGTATCTCTAAATTCTTGCGATTTCTGACGCATCCCCTCAAGAGGATCATCCAGCATTTTGATTGAGATAGCTTGGTCCGCAGCAACTTGCTCAGTATCTTTTGCGTACTCTCGTACCTCTTGCGAAATCTTCATAGAGCAGAACTTTGGTCCGCACATCGAACAGAAGTGAGCAACTTTTCCAGACTCTTGAGGCAAGGTTTCATCATGGAAAGCACGCGCGGTATCTGGGTCGAGCGACAAGTTAAATTGGTCTTCCCAGCGGAACTCGAAGCGAGCTTTAGAAAGCGCGTTATCACGAACTTGTGCACCAGGGTGTCCTTTCGCCAAATCAGCGGCGTGCGCAGCAAGCTTGTAAGTGATCATGCCTACTTTCACGTCTTCTTTGTTTGGTAAACCAAGATGCTCTTTAGGAGTTACGTAGCAAAGCATTGCACAGCCATACCAACCAATCATGGCAGCGCCAATACCTGAAGTAATATGGTCGTAACCAGGAGCGACGTCTGTCGTCAATGGACCAAGAGTATAGAAAGGAGCCTCATGACAGTGCTCTAACTGCTCTTCCATGTTCTCTTTGATCATATGCATTGGAACATGACCAGGGCCTTCAATAATCACCTGTACGTCGTATTCCCACGCAACCTTGGTCAATTCGCCAAGAGTACGAAGCTCTGCAAATTGCGCTTCATCGTTAGCATCAGCAACCGAGCCAGGACGCAGACCATCACCAAGAGATAGTGCGACATCGTACTTAGCACAGATTTCACAGATCTCTCGGAAGTGAGTATATAAGAAGCTTTCTTGGTGATGCGCTAAACACCATTTCGCGATGATAGAACCACCACGAGAGACGATGCCAGTAACGCGTTTTGCCGTCATCGGTACATAGCGCAGTAGTAAACCGGCATGGATGGTGAAGTAATCAACGCCCTGCTCTGCTTGCTCGATCAGAGTATCGCGCATCACTTCCCAGTTAAGGTTTTCCGCCACACCATTCACTTTCTCAAGCGCTTGATACATTGGTACGGTACCGATCGGAACTGGACTGTTACGTAGAATCCACTCGCGAGTTTCGTGAATATTACGTCCAGTAGAGAGATCCATAACGGTATCTCCACCCCAGCGCGTTGCCCACACTAGTTTCTCTACTTCTTCTTCAATCGAAGAAGTGACCGATGAGTTACCGATGTTGGCGTTCACTTTGACCAAAAAGTTACGTCCAATGATCATTGGTTCGGATTCTGGGTGGTTGATATTGGAAGGGATAATCGCGCGACCTTCGGCGACTTCTTTACGCACAAACTCGGCGGTAATGTCTTTTGGAAGATTCGCTCCAAAGCTTTGACCCGGATGCTGTTGATTCAGCACTTCATCGCGGTATTGAGCACGCCCCATATTTTCACGCAGGGCGATGTATTCCATTTCTGGGGTGATTATACCTTTGCGAGCATAGTGCAATTGGGTCACACAATGGCCATCTTTGGCACGTCGAATACGTGGTAGATTACCGTAACGAAGATCGTCTAGTGTTTCGTCTTCTAAGCGTTCTTTGGTGTACACCGAGCTTACTTCATCAAGTAGCTCAGTATCGGCACGCTCTTCAATCCACCCTTCTCTCAGCTTAGGTAAGCCGCTATAGAGGTCTATGGTGTGCTCTGGATCTGTGTATACACCCGAGGTATCGTAAACGCGTACTGGCTCATTAGGCTCGAAAATAGGCGCTTCTTTTGTGCCTCCAATAAGGCTATCAGCGAGTGATATTTCACGCATTGGCACACGAATATCTGGACGTGAGCCTTCTACGTAGACTTTGCTTGAATTGGGGTACGGTTGTACCGAGAGTGTATCAATGAACTGTTTTGCTTCCAGTCTCGCTTGTTTGCGACTCGACATAGCATTTTTCCTTGCTTTGTTATACTAGATAAAAAGTAATTGGATAAAAATGCTTGGCGGATAGATGCGACAAGAGGAGTCAAATTAAGGCTAGTTAAAGCTTACGATATTTGCCTGTAACAACATTCGACTTTTGATAGGTCAACCAGAAAGAACTCCGGTGTGAATATCTTCTCTTGTTCCCTTCGCAGATTCTAATCTGATCAGGTTCAACGGATCCCGAATTAACGGTCTCAGCCTTATGGCACTCCGACAAGTGATGTCAGTATATAAAAACGGCTTGGTGAAACCAAGCCGACCTGTTCAATTTTTAACTACTTTGCTAGCTGCGCATCAATAATTGAAAGCCTATCCACGCCGCTGAAATACTTAACACTACATTCAACAATACGTTCAACCCCATCTTAAAGAAAGCGCCCTGCTGCATAAGCAACACATTATCCATCGAGAAGGTGGAAAACGTCGTTAGTGCCCCTAAAAAACCCAAGCCAATCACTTGTCGCCAAGGTTCCGTTGCCAAAAGTTCATTATCGAAAGCTGCTATCAATAAGCCCATCATAAATGAGCCAACAACGTTAACGGTTAACGTACCATATGGAAAACCACGCCCCAATAAAATGACACAAAGTTCAGAAATTAAGTAACGAGAACATGCACCAAATGCACCACCCAATGCAATAAAACCCAAAACGGATAGTTGTCCCATAATTCCCCCAGAAAATTTAATGGCGACATTGTAATCAAATTTACGGCAATAGTGATTATACAATCTTAGAATTCAGCAAAGTATAGCGCTTAAAACTTATCAAGATTTTAAAAGTTACAGGAGTCACTTTACTTCAATGTAACCCATCAAACCCGTCTTCATATGTTCAATTACATGACAATGGTACATCCAACGCCCTGGGTTATCTGCAACAAATGCCGCTTTCGCACTGCCGTTTTTTCCAAGTAAGACCGTATCGGTATGAAACGGTTCGTCGAGTTTTTTGCCATCTAACTCAAGAACCGTAAATGTGTGTCCATGAAGATGAATAGGATGATGATATTGGGTGACGTTCTTTAGGTTGAAGATATAGGTTTTTCCCATCTCCAATGTTGAAAGCGGCGCTGGAATATTATCTTTGCTCATTCCCTCCCAAGCCCTTTTGTTCATCAGCCAGAACTTAGGTATCGCTTTGCCCGATTTATCAGCAGGAGTGATCGCCCCCTCCCACTCAAACACATAATCGATTTGCTCTGCATTTTTCAAATCGAGAGCTGGCACAGGGTTGAGAGGTAATAAAGGCAGTTTCTGGTTGCTCGGCAAGTCAGACTCAACAACGTCAAACTCGCACAAAGGGAATGGGAAGCGTCCTTTCATTTGACGCACATAAACACGTGTTCCAGCCTTCGGAGCAATCAATCCGACATCTAACCTCATTCCTGGACCAATTTTATGCTGAGTGAGCTTATAAGGCGTTTTAACAGGGTTACCATCAATAGCAATAACCCAAGCCTCTGCACCTTCAATAGCGATCGGGTAAGTAATGGTGTTATCGACGTTAGCAATTCTTAATCGCGTGGTAGCATTCTGCTTCAGCGTATAAACAGGTTCATGCACACCATTGACGCTACTCCACTCTCCGGGAGTCCCCATACGAGCGCTCAAGCGCGGTACCATAAGGTTCTTCCACTGACCTTGTTTGTCTAAATGCCAATGCTTTAGAACTATTTCCTGTTCTTCATCAAATAGAACAGGCTCAGCCTCTTCAACGATAATTAGCCCAACTAAGCCCATACCAAGTTGCTTAACGCTATTCATGTGGGGGTGATACCAAAACGTGCCTGCATCTGGTGGTGTAAATTCATAAACGAATGTTTCACCCGGCATGATAGGCGGCTGGCTTAAGAAAGGTACACCATCCATTTCAATAGGGATTCGCAAGCCATGCCAGTGGATTGTAGTCGGCTCTGAAAGCTTGTTAGTAAACCGAATTATAACTTTCTCGCCTTGGCGACAACGAATCACAGGCGCTGGAATCGAACCATTAAATGCGAGTACGTCTGTGTTAAACCCAGGGACCAATTCTGCAGTAGAAGGTTCTGCAGTGATATCGTATATATATTGCCCCTGCTTATTAGTGCTCCTAGATAGAGAACATGCAGGTAGAACGGCAAGCGCGGAGATTGCTAAGGATGATTGAAGAAAGCGTCGACGAGATATATCCATACATAGTTACTCATTAATCCAGATCGGTTGAGTGTAACTAAATATAAATAGTGATTCCCCTTTATTATTAAAATTTCGGGCCACTGATCATTACAGCTAACTGTAGTTTCGTTCGTTCAGTAGATTAAATGCTGCCAAAGTACAGCAGAAAGCCATACTTACGAGATAAGAGTAGAAATAAGCCGTAATAATGAGAGGAAGCCAGATACAAAAAAGGCTCTGACCTAAGTCAGAGCCTGATATGTGGCAGGGGTGGAGAGATTCGAACTCCCAACACGCGGATTTGGAATCCGCTGCTCTGCCAATTGGAGCTACACCCCTATAGAATTTTCATATTCTAGATTTGACAAAACCTCGCATAAGCGAGGTTGTCGATATTAAGTGGCGGAGTGGACGGGACTCGAACCCGCGACCCCCGGCGTGACAGGCCGGTATTCTAACCAACTGAACTACCA
>NZ_JAWOWE010000021.1:0-44661 GCF_033340275.1 Vibrio sp. 1402 | reverse complement strand
ATTATTTTGGTTTTCATTTTTCCCTCAGCCGGTCAACACATTATTCTGCACGGCATCTAGAAAAATAACGCGCAGGAAATTCTCCATATATTTTGCGAAACATAGCAATTAAGCTATTCATAGTCGAGGTAACCCAAAGAAAATGATAGACCGCTCCAGCTAGAGCCTTTCTTTTCAATAATTTTCTGCGGATATCCACCATGCAGAAGTTTGTACTTTACTCATTGTAAACGACTAATCATGGCCTCTTAAGGCAACATTAGAAAACCAACCGTATTCACAATCCATAACTCCATAACTCATAGTTACACCGATGTATATCTAAGTGAGCTGAAGCTTCATTGCCCATCCAGTGCCCTTTGCATTTTTATAGCAAGGTAGCCAAGCACCATTTTATTACGGACCATTGCTGCCTGCGCTAATGCTTTTGTTTTGTATCGTAACTGATTTGCTTACTGACGTTCTTTAGTTGCACTCCTACCTTATTAAATGCCTTTTGAATAGTTGTGGAAACATGCTGGCGGCCCTCTCCTTCAAAAAAGTTAGCTCGATCTTGCTTCGTTTCGAATACACAGACTATTTCTAAACTTTGTGGAAAAGAAGAGAATTTGACGGTATGAGTCACCCAAAGAAAGCCATCGTAGCCTTTTAGCGTATCTTCACAAACTTCGGTCAACACTTCTCTAATTAGATTCTCGACCTTCTTATCTGATTTGCGCATGAATTAAACTGCCTTCCTATCTAACGCCTTTAATTAGGTCTCAGTCTACATTGTCTTAAACAGTATTTGGCAGTGGTATTTAGTCAATAGCCTGTAGATGAGGTTATTCGCACGAAGATTTACCGACCTACTCGCTTCGAACTACATCTTACGCTGTTAAAAATAAGCGCTTTGCAACTCTACAAAACGCTTCTAACTTATTAGATTATTTTAAGTGTGTTTCAAGGAATGCAGAAACCTTGTCCATTGCAATGCCGACTGCTTCTGGATGGTCATACAGTTCATAGTGAGACCAATTTTCCAAATTAACCAGCTGTCGGTCTTTTGATTGAACAGAGCGGCCATAAATTTCCTGCCCATCACGATAAGCACCAAACGCCCCGACTTTTTGCCCTACCACGGCCATAACAGGCTGAGTCAATAACGTTTCGGCAAATGCAAAGGCATCCCAGCTCAGTGTTTTCTGTGCATGTGAAAACAGCATACGAGTTGCACCACCTTCGGTTTGTCCACGTGATGTTTTGTAGTATTCAGTAGCTTCGAACACGTCTCGTTCTGTTAATCCATTTTCTTTTGCAAATTCAATATTTGGAGGAAGAAGTTCATCGATTTTCAGCTCTGAGCCGCGAGCTTCGGCTGTTCTCTGTGCAGCCATAGCTTCAAGATTGGCGATAGGGTCGTACATACTAAAGCCTTCACGGAACAAGCGGCCTAAGTTAACAGGCGTAATACCTACGACAGCTTTCAAGCGCTTTTCGGTTAGGGCTGAATTGATCATGTAACCACCACCGCCGCAGATACCGAGTCCACCAATTCTATTCTCATCGACATATGGTAAAGTTACTGCATAGTCGATAACGCGACTGATATCTTCAACACGTTGACTTGGGTCTTCTACGTAGCGAGGCAATCCTCCCGATTCTCCTTGGAAGCTCGCGTCAAATGCGATCACGACGTAACCTAACTCAGCAAGGGCTTTACCATAGACAGCGCTGGATGTTTGTTCTTTACAACTACCAAAAGGATGAACGCTTATCATTGTTGGGTAGCGTTTCGATTCATTGAAGCCTTCTGGAAATAAAATTAATGCAGACATATCCCAAGCCATATCAGCATTTCTAAAAGTGATTTTTTGCATATTCATAATCAATACCTTAAGAGTAAAAAGCCTTGAGAGCAGAAAGGCTCGAAGCAATTGAGCCTTTCATCGGGAATATTAAAGAGTGCGTTGGAAGAAAGATGCGAGTTGGGATACTGCGTCATCGACGTATTCGGCAACATCATAAAGCGACATATGGTTTGCACCATCAATGGCATACAAGGTTTTATCTGAACTCGCTGCACGTTCTATCAGGTCATCACTCATCCATTTGCTGCCTGCGTCACTACCAACGACAGCAAGAATTGGCTGAGTTAGGAATGCTTCCGCTTTGTGGTACGCATCGTAAGTAATGATCTGGTTTAAGTTACGAGTTAGAGCAAAACCCGGCGCATTTGGATGTTCACAACGTGGTGTGTGGTAATACTCCCAAGCTTCGCGTAGCTCTGCATTTGAGGCATCTTCTTCACGCATCGGAGCTAGAGGAATAGTCGCGAATTCTGTACCATTCGTGTCGGTTGTGCGAGCATTCGAACCAAATTCTAAGTAACCAACAGCGTCAGCATCGTTAACCGAATTATCCCAACCATTACGGAACATTTGGCCAATGTTTACGGCACTAACCATACCCAGTGCTTTGATTCGACGATCATTGATCGCTGCATTTGCACTATAGCCCGCACCAGCACAAATCCCCATTGCGCCAATTTTATCGTTATCGACGTACTCTAACGTTGTCAGATAGTCGACGACTGCGCTCACGTCTTCAGTACTCGTGTAAGGGTTTTCCATTTGGCGAGGCTCACCTGTACTTTCACCTTGATACGAACGGTCAAACGCAATGGCAATTATGCCGCTTTTTGCAAGTTTACTCGCATATAGGCCTGCGGTTTGCTCTTTTACGCCACCACCTGGGTGTGAAACAACAACCGCCGCATATTGTTTACTTGCATCAAAATCTGTAGGGAAGTTGATAACCGCTGAAATCTCAATACCTTGACCATTGAGATTTTTGAAAGTGACTTTAGACATAGCGACATTCTCCATTAGAGGTTAACTGTTCATCTCAGGCTGACCTAAGCTTCGAGGTAATATTAGTCAACACACTGTTTCGGATAAATATCGTTTTATCTACATGACTGTTTAGTTATACTTAACAAATGAGAATAGAACCTTCTTTAATTTCATCACTGACGTGGTTTGCACATATTGCTCGCCATCGCAGTTTCACTAAAGCAGCCTTAGAAATGGGGGTAACCCGTGCTGCCTTATCACAACACCTAAAAGCGTTAGAACAACAGCTACAAGTTCGGTTAATTAATCGAACCACCAGAAGTATGTCGCTGACGGAAGAAGGCCAACGTCTGCTTGATATTTTGCAACCTTCATTGGTGAACATTGAGCAGGTCGTTAACGAATTGAACGACTCTCATCTTGAGCCTTCGGGATTAATCCGTATCAGTGTATCAAGAACCGCTGCTCGGCTGCTTATTGAGCCCTATCTAGGTGAGTTCCTCTCTCGTTATCCTAAAATACGCCTAGAGCTAATCATGGATGATGGGTTTTCTAACATCGTCGCAGAAGGCGTTGACGCTGGCATTCGCTTAGGATTAAGCTTAGATGAACATATGGTTGCGATCCCTATTACTCCGCCGTTAACAACGGCAATAGTGAGCTCTCCTGAATACTTTAGGCAAAATGGACTACCTCAAACTCCTGAGGATTTAGAAGATCACAATTGCCTTGCTTATCGTTTTACCTCTAGCGGAACAATTGATCATTGGTCGCTAACCTCTCCAGATGTTGCAAAGCGCACCCTCGTTTTCGAGCCTAAAGGCAATGCTATTTTTAATGATGACTATAGTATGTTACAAGCTGCAATACAGGGTGTGGGTTTAGTGAAGCATATTGATTTATGGGTGGAAAAGCACATAAATGAGGGAAGATTGACCCGAGTTCTGACACCTTGGTGCAAAGAGTTTCCAGGGTTTTATTTGTATATACCTTCACGAGAGCATATGCCGAAAAAAATCCGCGTCTTGATGGATTTTTTAATCGAAAAGCGCGAAGCTCTGAAACCCAAAGAGTAATTGTCAAATTGCTTTAAGTAAAAAAAGCGAGCACGAGGCTCGCTTTTAACTTTCTGTTTTCGTTATATATTACAATAGCTCAACCGATTGTTTGGCTATCACAAATTCCTCGTTAGTAGGAATAACAAGAGCTTTGGCACCTAACAACTCAGATGTTGCAATAACACCTGCGTTACCAAATCTTGCATCTTCGTTACCTTTCTGATCTTCAACAAAACCTAACAGTTTTAGGTTTTTCAAGATTTCACGACGAATTGGTAGTGAGTTTTCACCAATACCACCAGTGAAGATGATGCCGTCTAATGAATCCAGAGCCGCGAGGTAGGATGTAATGTATTTCGCAACGCGGTAAGTGAAGATCTCAAATGCCAACTTCGCACGTGAATTCCCCGCTTCCATTGCTTCTAGTACGCCACGAGCATCACTTGTCACACCAGATACACCTAAGAAACCTGACTTCTTGTTCATCATCTCGAACACTTCGTCTTTTTCCCAGCCTTTACGGAAAAGGAACTCGATAACACTTGGGTCGAGGTCACCACAGCGAGTGCCCATCATTAGGCCAGCTAACGGCGTCAAACCCATACTTGTATCAACACATTCGCCATTTTTAACCGCACTCACTGATGCACCGTTACCTAAGTGCACAGTGATAAAGCTGCTTTCTTCAACCGGCTTATCTAGCATTTTCGCTGCTTCACGGCTTACGTAGTAGTGGCTTGTGCCATGAGCACCGTAACGACGCACTTTATGCTCTTCGTAAAGCTCGTAAGGAAGTGCGTACATAAAGGCTTTGGCTGGCATTGTTTGGTGGAAAGCAGTGTCGAATACAGCAAATTGAGGCAGTGAAGGGAACGCCGCCATTGCCGCTCTCATGCCTTCAGCGTTCGCTTTGTTATGAAGTGGTGCAAGTTCAGCAAGGCGCTCTACTTCTTGAATAACTGTTTCATCAACTTTCACAGTTCCTTTAAAGGTTTCACCGCCTGCGACAATGCGATGGCCTACAGCGACAAATTTTGAGCTCAAACCTAGAGTTTCGAGTAGTTTTACCACTCGCTCAACAGCGTACTGATGATGGTTACCGCCAGCTGGAATTGCTTCAACGGTTTTTTCTCCCTGATATTTCCAACTGATTTCAGCTTCAGGTAGGCCAAAACACTCACCAATACCTGATACCAAAGCTTCACCGGTTTCAGAATCAATAACAGCAAATTTTAATGAAGAGCTACCAGAGTTGATCACCAGTACAAACGAATTAGACATGAAATAGTTATCCTGTTGTAGAGCAGAGGTTGTAATAGCGCTTGTGCGCTGCGTACTTCTTGTTTGCCCCTCTATTATTCAATAATTTTTTAATCTTTCAACAATCTTTTAGTAAAAGCGATTTGATTGAACAAATTTTGTTGATCTGTAGCAAGTTTTGATTTTATTTGAAGACTAAAAAATATCACTTGTTAAACATAATTTATGAATAGGTCAATTTGTACAAAGTCAGATATATAAGCTACGTTGTTTATTGGGTGAACAAAAATAACAAACCAATCAATAAATCGGGGTAATAATGTGCCCACTATTGCATTTCTATTAGTGATCTTAGGTTTGATTTTGCTCTGCTGGGGATGGTAGATGACAAAAAACATCTGCTCGAAAACTGACGTAACCGGGTGGACTTTCCTATTATTGTTAATCAGCTGTTTCATTTTTGCTTATGCCGTTTTTTTGCACGCTATCATGCAAAAACCTATTACTTCTCTCTTAGAAACGGGGGTTTCTCTTATACTTTTTGGCGGCAGTATCTTTGTCGTGCTGGTGATTAAGTGGAGCAACGATTCGATATTAAAGCTTCATACTGTTGCTGAAAGAGAGAAGCGCAATGCCGTCCATGACGCTCTTACTGGGCTCCCTTATCGTAAATACTACTTTGAGTCTATCGAAGACATGACACAACCTGAAGGCCAATGACTGATTCAAATTATGAGATAACCTCAAAAACGTCGAAAGATTGATAATACGTTTCAAGGTAAGCTGGTTAATTTCTTTTCACAGCAAGCCGCACTGAAGGCTCCCGCTCTATCGTTGAGAACACGATTGCGCTAGCACATGGATTAGGGTATTCGGTCGTAGCAGAAGGCGTTCAAGACATGGACACACTGCATTTTTTGAGAAGTCGAGGCTGTGACATCATTCAGGGTTACTTGTTCTGTCCTGCCCTGCCCTTAGACGAAGTAATAAGTTGGGTAAACAAACACGATGAAAAGCAAAACCGTATTAGACGCGCATAAAAAAGCCGAGCGCTTTGCTCGGCTTTCAATTCTTTGTGTAGCAACTTAAACCGTCGCTTTAATCACTCGTGATTATGCGTCTGTACGACGGCCACGACCGTGACCACGTTCACCACGATGTGCACCACGGTGATCACCACCACGGTTGCGATCGAAACGACGTTCGCCACCTTCGCGATTGCCATCGCGGTTGCCGTCACGGTTACCGCGGAAGCCACCTTCGCGACGACCGCCTTCACGACGATCACCACCACGATTGCCGCCTTCGCGGTTGCCACGGTAACCACCGCCATCACGACGACCACCATCGCGACGACCACCGTCACGGCGACCACCACGAGACTCGCGGAAATCATCGAAGTCACATACTACAGCACCAACATCTTGTTGACGGATACGTAGTTTGCTTAGCTTGTTCGCCGCGTCTGAAGTCATTGCTTTAGGTAGCTGTACGAATGTGTGACCTTGAGCTAGTTTGATCGCACCGATAGAACCTTTACCTAGACCTAGTTCGTTTGCTAGAGCGCCAACGATGTCTTTAACTTGAACGCCTTGCTCACGACCAACTTGAAGCTGGTAAGTATCCCAGTCTTGGTTGTTGAAGTTACGACCGCCGTCGCGACCACCTTCACGGCGCTCTTTACGACGTTGCTTGTCACGCTCAATTGCTTCAACCATTGGGTCTTCGCCAATATAGAACAGAGGACGTTTGCCTTGCTGACGCTTAAGAAGCATAGCAGCAAGTGTTGCAGGGTCGATGTCTAGAGAAGTCTGTAGTTTCTCTACCAACTCAGCAAATTTGTCTAGTGCTTTGTGCTCTTTCTCTGCTTCAAGCTCAGCGCCTAGCTTAGCTAGACGAGCTTCAGCAACTTGGTCACGTAGAGGAAGTTGGATTTCTTCCATAGATGACTTAGTTACACGCTCGATAGTGCGAAGCATACGAATTTGGTTAGTGCGAACTAGAAGGATCGCTTTACCCTTACGTCCAGCACGGCCAGTACGACCGATACGGTGGATGTATGACTCAACATCAAATGGGATGTCGTAGTTGAATACGTGCGTAATACGTGGAACGTCAAGACCACGAGCTACAACATCAGTTGCAACTAGGATGTCAATAACACCTTGTTTGATGTGATCAACAGTACGTTCACGTAGAGACTGAGGAATGTCACCGTGCAGTGCAGCTGCTTTGAAGCCACGTGCAGATAGCCAGTCAGCCAGACGCTCAGTATCTTGACGAGTACGTACGAATACGATTGACGCGTCAGTTTCTTCAGTTTCAAGAAGACGAGACATCGCTTCATCTTTCTCTACACCTTTCACTACCCAGAACTGTTGTTGAACTTTGTCTACAGTGTGGTTTTTACCAGCAACGTCAACCGTTACAGGGTCACGAAGGAAACGTTCAACGATCTTCTTCAGCATTGGAGGCATAGTTGCAGAAAACAGAACGCGTTGTGCTGACTCTGGAGCGTGCTCCATGATCGCAGTTACGTCATCTACGAAACCCATGTTTAGCATTTCGTCTGCTTCATCAAGAACGAAAGTACTAACTTCGTCTAGGTGTAGACGTTCGCGATTGATAAGATCTTGAACACGGCCTGGAGTACCGACAACTACATGAGCGCCACTTTTAAGAGCACGCATTTGGTCGACAATAGATGCGCCACCGTAAATCTCTAGAACTTTCAAACCTTTGATATTTTTACCAAGGTTTTTCATTTCCGCTGCAACCTGAATTGCCAGCTCACGAGTCGGAGCAAGTACAATCGCTTGCGGTTTGCGTTGGTTTAGATCGAGTTTGTTGAGAAGAGGCAGAGAGAACGCTGCTGTTTTACCTGTACCTGTTTGAGCTTTACCCAGCGCGTCAGCACCTTCCAATAGGTGTGGGATTGCCGCAGCCTGAATTGGAGTTGGTGACACGAAACCCATTCCGTCTAGAGCAGAAAGGATAGAATCATTCAGAGATAAATCACTGAATTGAATAACAGAATCTTGCATTGGGATCCTACTTAATTAAACAAAAAAACAGTCCCATATGCTCTTCCAATTCGATACTGATCCATCCAGATACTGATTCCATTCAGACGGGAACACAGCACAGTACACAACCGCGATAAGCCATTAGGGACGACTAAGGGAGGCGGATTATTCCTTAAAAGCATAAAAAAATCCAGAAAAAATTGAATTACATCACAATTTATTCTCAACAATGGTATTTTTAGCATATTTTTCCACCAGCCCTACCATTCCCCGTAGATTCGCGTAACTCACAGATGAGAATTTCATCAATATTTAAGCCAATTTCTCGTGGTTAAATTGGCAAAATTCACGGCGAAATTACGCTCCACAGGTAGTAATAATAGCTCGCAATGATTATAGTGTGCCCAACTCCATAGGTAATTTAAGAAAAGATGTTTCAAGATAACCCACTACTCGCTCAGCTTAAGCAGCAAATCCAAGAAAACCTGCCTAAAAAAGAAGGCTCAATAAAAGCCACAGATAAAGGCTTTGGCTTTTTGGAAGTGGACAGTAAGACGAGCTTCTTCATCCCGCCTGCGTACATGAAAAAGTGCATGCACGGTGACAAAGTCGTCGCCATTATCCGCACCGAAAATGAACGCGAAGTTGCAGAGCCACAAGAGCTGCTAGAACAAGCCGTGACTCGCTTTATTGGTCGAGTAAAAATGTTCAAAGGCAAGCTCAACGTAGCACCTGATCACCCACAGCTTAAAAAGCTGTCTCTTAAAGCGAAACTAAAGAAAGGTCTTAAACCTGACGAGTTCGCCGAAGGTGATTGGGTTGTCGCACATCTTATTCGCCACCCTCTAAAAGGCGATAACTCTTTCTTCGTAGAAATTTCTGAAAAAATCACTGACGCGAATGATAAAATTGCGCCTTGGTGGGTAACGCTTGCTCAAAACGATCTACCAAACTCTGAGCCATCAGGCATCGATAACTGGGAACTGAAAGACGACGCGGAGCTAGAACGCGTAGACATGACTCATGTTCCATTCGTCACTATCGACGGTGAATCGACTAAAGATATGGACGATGCGCTGTACGCGAAGAAAACCGTATCTGGCGATTTCGAACTCACCATCGCTATTGCGGACCCAACCGCCTACATCACACCTGAAGATGAAATGGATAAAGTAGCACGTGAGCGTGGCTATACTATTTATCTTCCAGGCCGCAACATCCCGATGTTACCTCGTGATTTAGCGGACAACCTATGCTCTCTGATTGAAGGTGAAACCCGCCCTGCTATTTGCTGTACCGTAACGGTAAGTAAAGATGGTGTGATTGGCGACAATATTAAATTCTTCGCGGCAAACATCAAATCACATGCACGCCTAGCATACGATCACGTGTCTGATTGGTTAGAAAACGGCTGCTCTGAAGCATGGACGCCATCTGAAGAGATCGCGACCATCGTTCGTGATCTTTATGAGTTCTCTCTTGCTCGCGCTGAATGGCGTGAGAAAAACGCAGTGGTCTTCCCTGATCGTCCTGACTACCGTTTTGAGCTCAGTGAAGATAACGATGTAATCGCTATCCACGCAGACATGCGCCGCAGTGCAAACCGCCTTGTTGAAGAATCCATGATTACCGCAAACATCTGTGCAGGTCGTACATTACGCGATAAATTTGAAACAGGTGTCTTCAATACGCATGCAGGTATCAAGAACGAGAAGATTGAAGAAGTGGTTCAACTTGTCAATCCAGAAGGCCAGTTGGAGTTCACAGCGGAGTCTATTGCTACACTAGAGGGCTTTGCAGCATTGCGCCGCTGGTTGGCTGCTCAAGAAACGTCTTACCTAGATAACCGTATTCGTAAGTTCCAAGCATACAGTGAAGTGGGTAATCAGCCTCTACCTCATTACGCAATGGGTTTAGACATCTATGCAACTTGGACATCACCAATTCGTAAATACGGTGATATGATCAACCACCGTATGTTGAAGGCCGTCATCCTTGGTAAAGAACCTGTACAAAAACCAGATGACCAAGTAGGCGAAGAGCTAGCTCTACATCGTAAACATCATAAAATCGCTGAGCGAAATGTCTCAGATTGGCTATATGCACGCACGCTTGCTGATGAGCCGAGTAAGAAAACTTGTTTCACAGGTGAGATTTTCGATATTAATCGTGCAGGCGCACGTGTCCGACTTCTCGAAAATGGCGCAGCAGCCTTTATTCCTGGTGCACTAATTCTTGATAATAAAGAAAGAATTGAGTGCAATGGCGACAACGGTACCATCTCTATCGATAAAGAGGTCGTATACAAACTTGGGGATACATTGGAAATTGTCCTTACGGACGTAAACCAAGAAAACCGCAGTTTAGTTGCAAAGCCAACCCAGGTATTCGCTGAACAACCAGCAGCACAAACAGAACAGACTGTAAGTGAATAATACCGAATGAAGTTAAAAGGCGCTCTATTGAGCGCCTTTTTTATTTGTTATGTAAAACGATAAGAACGAGTATGCCGAACATTGAGATCATTCGCTTTAATCACTTCACTGCGCGCAAAAGTGAGCGTTACACTGCAACACATAATGGGTTATATATTGTTGAAGAAGGTGCCCTATTAGTTCATCAACCTAATGGTGAGCAATTTGAACTTAAAGCCGGAGATTTCACACTCTATAACTCCGCAGATCTGAGCAGTGCAGAAGCCGTCTCTAATGACGGAGGCTTTAAAGCATTGGCTTTAGTCTTCAACCCAAATATATTCTGTGACTTTAAGAAAGCGCACCCGATGCTACGTTCCAAAACGGAAGAAAGGCGCTTCTATCCTTTTTCAACGCAATCCAGTAGCGAAGTAGCACAATTGAAGGACATGTTGGTTAAGTTAGCGAGTCGCAACGCTCCAGACTACACACAAAGCCATATCGCAATGGCATTGCTGTCGTTGATGGTTGAGGTAGAGCCAAACATCCTATCTATCATAGATGATGCAAGTAGCCTGAGCGACTCTCAAAAAGCCATTAAGTACATTGAGGGTAATATTGAAAAAGACATCACGCTAGAAGGCTTAGCGGCTCATATGAGCATGTCCATCGCGACCTTAAAACGTCGCCTCGCCGCAGATGATCTTTCGTTTTCTCAGATATTAAAGGTGAAACGGATAAACTTCGCAGCAACCCAACTGCGCAAGTCAGAAAAATCAATAACAGAAATAGCGTTTGAGTCTGGTTTTAAAAGTGCAGCGCATTTCAGTACAGCATTTAAATCAGTTTACAACATGACCCCCAAAGACTTTAGAAACCAAGTCGTTAAGCCTAAAGTATAAATCATGTCGGCATTCGCATCCGTTGGGCTCACCCTATTCCCAAAAACACGCTTGAGGATCACGCTCCAATTCGTTGAGTAAGTCCTCAAGCATTCGGCTAAATGGAAGTGGCTTATAAGGCACCCACCTTAACAGCTCGTTGTGATATGTGGGAACATAGAAATACCAAAGTTGGTTGTCCTCATCAAACATGATCTTCGCGACGGGAGAAGTATACTCGCTATGCTGGGAGTCGAGGAGAAAATGCGCCCGATGAAGCTCAACGCCATTTTCTACTAGCTCATAGAGGCACTTGCCCTGTTCGACAGGCAAGTTAGCATTACGCGCAGAGCAGAGCGATTGAACTGATTTGTATAAACGACTTGTCGCCATTTGGGACACTGACATCAACGTTCTCCCGATGGATGATAGTTAGAGCTGTCGATCCTAGTATATAACCTTTACATCATCACCGATGGTAGTTATCTACCTAACTCAAGTATAAGATAGCTATATTATCATTTGCCCAGATTATCATCTCAATCCACTTGGAAACGCTAGCTCCATCACCTCTTGACTAGAAACAATTCCCCTGTTTAGCGCTAACAGTTCACAAAAGTGTAACCTGAACGCAATATCATAAACTCTGCTTTATCCCGTATATGGAGTTTAATATGTTACGTTTTACTGTGGCGACGTTATTGGCCATAGCAGTCTCCCTCCCTACCATTGCAAAAGAAATCAACATCTCAGGGTCAACGTCGGTTGCTCGCGTGATGGATGTACTTGCTGAGGAATACAACAAAACACACCCAGACGATTACGTTGCTGTTCAGGGCATTGGTTCGAGTGCTGGTATCACCATGGTCAATAAAGGAGTAGCCGAAATAGGCATGAGCTCTCGCTATCTGACTGAAAGCGAAAAAGGTGAAGATCTCAATGTATACCCTATCGCTTATGATGGCCTCGCTGTTGTTGTAAACCGTACCAACTCTGTAGAAAACCTTTCTCAGCAACAGCTGTTTGATATTTACAAAGGTAAGATTAAGAATTGGAAAGAGGTCGGGGGCGCAGATCAGCCTATCGCGGTGGTTACTAGAGAAGCGTCTTCAGGTTCACGTTACAGCTTCGAAAGCTTGCTGGGACTGACCAAAATCGTTAATGATCGCCTTGTCTCGGATATCAGCCCAAACAACTTGGTTGTAAACAGCAACAGCATGGTAAAAACCATTGTTAACCATAACACTCGCGCCATTGGTTTTATCTCTGTAGGGTCAGTAGATCGCTCGATCAAGGCGATTCAGTTAGATGGTATTGACCCAACCTCGACAAACATTAGCAATCATAAGTACAAGTTGGCGCGACCATTCCTAGTGCTATACAAAGTAGATAAGATTAGCGATGCAGGTAAAGGTTTTATCGCTTTCCTTCGTTCAGAGCAGGGACAAAAAGCGATTGCAGATTACGGTTATACGCCAGTAAAAAACTTTAATCAGTAAAAATGAAAAAGAGAGCACCTTGATGCTCTCTTTTACTATGTCGTGTTCTATCCGGTTTCGGAATTAGAAATGCAGTTGAATTACAGAGACCACAACCGCACCAGGTCGACGAATACCTTCAATTTCCACTTTAATTTCGCGCTCTATCTCCAAACCTTTTTTGATTGGCGTTACTTTTGTTAACGTGCTGACTGCACGAACATTATTGCCTGCTTTGACAGGGTAAGGGAAACGGACTTGGTTTAAACCCAAGTTAACTACCATTTTAGCTGTTGGGAACATTGGCTTGTCTGGATCGACTGAATCCGTCAGTTTAGGCAGCAATGCTAATGTTAAAAAGCCATGAGCGATAGTTGTCTTAAATGGAGATTCAGTTGAAGCACGCTCTGGATCAGTATGAATCCATTGCATGTCTTCCGTTACCGCACCAAATTGGTTAATACGTTCTTGAGACACATGAACCCAATCACCAGTGTGAATAACTTCGCCAATTTTTTCACTTAACTCGTCATAAAGCTTTTGAGCCTCAGGTGCCATTACGATCGGTGCAGGTTGAGGTGCAACTTCTTCGTTGACGGCTGGCTGCTGGTGATCACGAACTTTTGAGAAAAGAAAGCTATTTTGAGCTTTCCCCAAAAAGTCACTCCAATAATCGCGTAACGTTGGAGACATCCAATTCATAAACTCGGATTGATGAGCAGAAATCGCATCAACTTTGTCTTTAAATAGATTTGTGACCTTCATAAACACCCTTAAGAATTCTAAGCACAACTGGCTATACCAGTTAATTTTGAATTAGTTCACAAAGTCTTGCAAATACTTTCGGGCGAACACATGTACCCTAAAAGCATGTTATGTCTTATATATCAGCAAGATAACAATAAAACACCATTTTATTGACGTGCGCCAATATAAAGTAAAAACTCTATAAATTGGTACTTTTTGTCCCTTTTTCACTCCGTTTTCAAACTGTCCAACATCAGATCAGTGATCATAAAACAAGCAAACAGTACTTCTATTATAATTCAGCACTTTACAAGTCGGACTATGCTCCTTATTATACCGCCCACAACGGAGAGATGGCTGAGTGGTTGAAAGCACCGGTCTTGAAAACCGGCATACGTTAATAGCGTATCTAGGGTTCAAATCCCTATCTCTCCGCCACTTTGTGACGAAAACGGGAACCGAGAATTCGGTTCCCGTTTTTGCGTTTGCAATCAAGTATAGAACGGCCATGTTAGAGCCTTCAAATATCAACTTTTTTGCGCCCTCTACCACCTTCACACTCGTGACTGTTGAAAGCATTAATTGCTTAATCTTCTCAACGTCAGCGTCCATCAGGTATTCCTGCACTGCAACTGCAAAGTCTTGCAGCCTAGCATCACCGAAGTTCTTAACGGGAAAGTTAATTCTAACCGACAACCGAGCCAACTCGTGTTCTAAAGCATCTATTTGAGCGGAGATTTCAGACAGATTTTTGTTTATTCGTTCGTCTGGAGCTAATTCTCCGTCTGCGACCATCATGATTAGACGGGAGTAACGTGTTTCCAAATTGCTTTTTCTTTTGGATAGTCTGCTTTTGTCACTCACCAGTGTTCTATTAGCATCCTTGATACGGAGCCTTGTACGAGTATGGATTTTTTTCAAGTGATCTTCTTTGAGCAATTCACCAATGAACTTTTGCTTTACAACACGTTCGACAATATCGCGCCGAATTCTTTTAGAGGTACATGTGTCTGGCGCGTGTCTAACTTGTTTGCTGCACTGATAATAGCTGTACTTGCCACTTTTACCGCTTGTAACTACCATACTTCCGCCACATACTTGGCACTTCAACAACCCAGTTAATAGACAATGTGACCTAAGCCTTCTTGACTCAGCAGAGAAGATATCTCTTGACTTCAAACCATCCTGTACATTATCGAATTGATTCCTGTCTATAATGGCGGGTATTTTTACTATAATTGGTTCCCTTCCTCCCGAGTTATAAACGAAATCTCCGATATAGGCGGTATTTCTCAATAATCTAGATACAGAATTTCTATTCCATTTAGTCCCTCTTCGATATTGTAGTTTCTTGTTCAACATCTCGGCAATACTCTTAACTCCAAGTGGTTTTCCATTAACTCCTTTTTCAGACAAACTAAATATCTGTTTGACTAGATCGGCCTCTTCTTCAAAAATTTGCAGTTTTTTCCGACACTTAGACGTTACGCCGGAGACAGTAATTGAACAATAACCGTAAGGAACAGGGCCGCCTGTGAAGTAACCTTTTCGAGCGGTGTCTCGGAGTCGATCAGTTACAACCTTTCCATTTTGTATACTATAGTGCTCGTTCATTAACCCTAGAAGAGAAACCATTATAAAGTTGTCTTCTTGATTAGTGGGCAAAGCTTCTGTAGCAGATACCAACGTTATTCCTTTTTTCTCTAATAGTTTTTTAGCTTCTAACTGTCGTAACAAATTTCTACTAAATCTCGAAAGGGAATAAACTATCAATCTATCTGCTTTCACAATGTCATTCTCAAGCTCATGCAACATCAATTCAAACTGATTTCTTTTCCCTTTGAACGCGCTGACACCATCATCTGTATACCACCTTAATATATTGCCACCTTTTGCTTGCACCCAATCTATTATCGACTGCCGTTGTCCATCTATAGAGTCTCCAAGTTCTTTTTGGTTATATGACGATACTCTTAAATATGCTACACAGTTCATTCTAAGTCTCCTTTCTAGCCTTTGATAAATGTATAATCGCCGCACTAATTGAACCATACGTCGTTACTCATAGCCTTCATCCTGCGACGGTTAATAGAACACCCCCAAATACAGTATATTTTATTAAGCTATTCAAACGTTAAATGAGGAAATAAAAATTCAAGATTGTAAAGTGGTAGAGTATTTGGAAGATTTACAAAAGCAGTTACTTTATAAAAGCCCACTTTATCGCTATTAAATAAATTAACAAAGTGCCTTCAGAATATGACTAAACCTCAACGAAACAAAATAAAAACGACACTGGGTTACCACAAGAAAAATACGTTAAATTTAAACCTTAAAATAGATGGTACAACTTTAATATAATAGAAAACTTATGTGACAAGACAATAATCGCTTCAGTTATACTTAACGATTTCAATCCATAGTTGCGGTTTCTGTACTAACTTTCTTTCGTTATTGCTACTCACCCGCCTATCTCCTTTACCATGGAACAGCTAAAGCCCTTATGTGTTGTGCGATCAGCATCGCCTTATCGGGGTTGTCCGTAAGGTAATCTAAGGGGGTCTGGCTATAGAACGGGGCATTATAATTAGCCTTTCTCATAAAACCGCTTTGATTAGAAGGATTGTCAAATACCACCATAAGCATATCTCGGATATGCTCTAAATCTCCCAAATCAACTTTGACTGTGATAACACGAACATGCCTGTCACTTGCTCCCCATGATGACAAAATAACCTGTTTTCTACACATACTAAGTCCTTATTTTCCTATATAGGAAAAATAGCGTCTCAACGTGCACCATTTAGCTATATAAGAAAATGTAAAAGCAATAACAACACGAACGAGGTAGCCTGCAAGTTAATGTTGAAATACAACTATACAATGGTGGACGTATTTGAAACCTCATAAAATCGTTGTTCTTCAATCAGTGTCGAATAGTTGACTTACATTCAACACACCAAAACTTGAGCAATTATCATGACGACAAAAATTACCTTCTGACATAATCATCTTTATAAACCCGTCAATAAAATCATCTGGGATCATATCAGTGTTAACCTCGAAATAAACAAGATCATTTTCGAATCTTAAATCTTTAATCGATTTTGACATAATGACATCTCTGTGACGACCGATAGTACTATTTAATAAAGTACAAAGTAGGTTAGATATCAAACATGTTCTTTTGACAGAGTATAAGCTCAGTTAGCGGTAGTATTATAATGACCAAGTGTGAGCTTCAATATGCTAATCGAAAAACTTAACTTTCAACGCAATGATATAAGAATATTAATCGATTATTGCAGCTCACTATTTTACCACACTCAATTATTCTATTAATTTCAAAAGTTCATTATATTGCCACAAAAAACAAGAATACTTAACTTTTATATAACCTGTAGATATATTAAGAGTAGTTTGCGTTCAAATAAATCTATAGGAAACCGTTAAGAATAGTTACTCTAAACCCATTAGATCTAGTCCAGATCTCAACTTTTCTTGTGTTCTCGCTCTCCCATCCAGCAAGAACTCGTACAACAAAAGCTTCAAAAGTGTATGACCATGCACTTTTTGAGTTAACTACTGCTGTTCACCAAGACCAACAGCTTGCAGTTCAACCAAACTAATAAGAAGAAGCTCTTAAGTATGTCTTAGATCACAGAAAATTTTGTACTAACTCTATACTGTTGTGCGTTTAAGTCTCGTTTTATCATATGGTTAGCTAATGTTTGACAACGGTAAACTAAGCCTTTGGGATGTGTTCAATAACCTATCCATCGGACTAACAACACTTTTAGTCTCCGCGTATCCGGTTTTTTTGTACATTGATTTCGATAAGGTAAAAACGTTTGAGCTGCTTTCAAAGTTCACAACTGTCCTTGTTATTTTACTACCTGTTCTTTTACTTCTACTCGGGATGTTTGTCGATGCCCTATCAAATAGGCTTTGTAACATTCAGAATTCTTTTTATCGAATCAATAGAAGAATCCCTAGAGATCAACCTGAAATAAAGGCAAGAGTTAGAAAGGTCGTCCCAGAAGACATATCAGAAAAAACTATGTTTCGTTACTGTAAAGCTTATGTTCTGCAAAACTGCAACAATACAAATGTAGATATCTTTCTAGCTAGATTTGGTTTCTATAGAAACTTTTCTTTTATTCTATTTGTTGTTTCATTTGTTATCTACATTCCGTCTTCTTCACTTATTCTTTCTCTCGCAATTTTTTTCGTTTCTAGAGAGTTAATGAAGAGGTCATTTCACTTTCATTGCCACTTGGAGTCAGAGGTTTATTACAATTATCTAGTAGCTAAGATTGAGAGGAACTCTTAAATGTTAGATCAATCAATTAGTAAAGCAAATATTAAAAACTTGTCAACAAATACTTGGTATAAGAGGAATTCATCAAAAGATTTTGATACGTTCTTTGAGGAAAGTTTTGAAAGATTGGAGGCAAAGCTGTCAAGGGATAGTTACTCTTTCAGCAACTTTAAACTGTTTAACCTAATGGACAAAGATACATACGATTTTACTTGCCCAGAAGACGAAATTGTATGTAAAAAGCTCAATGATAATATTCGTCGACTTTTCAAGATTTCTACCTCAGATAGGCATTCTATTGTTAAGCAGGTAATTTCTCTACTAAAAGACACTCAACCAATTAAAGTTTTAAGGCTAGATATTAAGGAATTCTATGAGTCAATAGATAGAGAAAAAACTCTGGACTACGTAATTAATGAGTGGCTACTTTCTCACCAGAATAGGTGTATTTTGAAGTGTTGGGATAAGAGCTTGACTAGCTTAAATATTGAAGGTTTACCGCGAGGTATGTCTTTAAGTTCAACTCTATCTGAAATACGAATTCGTCCATTTGACCGTGAGGTAAAGAAACTTTCCAGTGTATATTATTATGCAAGATTTGTTGATGACATACTGATTATGTTCACGGGAGATTCAGACGAGCTAATTTCAAATTTGAAAGAGATACTCCATAAAAACTCTCCTGAGTTGAGTTTTAATCATAAGACAAAGCTGATCAATCTAAATAGCGGAGAACAAGCAAACTCTAAACTTGACTACTTGGGCTATGAAATAGAGAGTTGTGGAATTGTAAATCAGAAGAACAAGCATAGACAAAGGAATGTAAATGTCAGGATTAGCAATAAGAAAATAAACAAAATCAAACATCGAGTCAGACGCTCGTTTTCCTCCTATGCTAGCAATAGAAACTACAAATTACTTATATCTCGTTTGAAGTTCTTAACAGGAAACCAATATATAATCGGTGACATAGATAGGACAAGGCTGAAATCAGGAATATATTACAACTATCCGTTAATTAATGACCATAGTCAGGTTAAGGAACTTGATAATTACTATCACAAACTTATAAACACAAGCCACGGCAAGGTCAAGAATGCCATTAGTCACATTGAGAGCTTTGATAGTAAAACTGGCGGCAGTAGGTTAAATCAGGTCAAAAAGCTTTCATTTTATTTTGGTTTTAAGCATAGAGTTATGAATTCTTTCAATCGTAAAGAAAGCAGAAACATCAAAAGGTGTTGGTAATGTCAAAAGTAAAAATAGATAAACATGATCATCTCAGGGTCATGTTGACCGATACTCTACCCTATGAAGTGCCTATCACTTTCCTTAATGAGGGGGCCTACTTTTATCTCAGAAGTCAAGATGAAAAAAGCAAGTATTTTCAGAAAGTTGACCCTAGCGTTAAGAAGTTCATTGATAAGTTTTTCTGTCTAGAAGGTTACACTTCTCCTTATAATTATAGGATTAGCAAAAACTCTAAGAGCAAACGACTACTATCCGTACCCCACCCATCGATACAGAGAAGAATCACAAAGCTCTATGGCGAGTACGACTCTTTAATTACTGAACTGTGTAGTAGAAGTCCTATAAGCCTTAGAGCACCAAATAAGGTAGCTTCACGCTACTATGAAAAAGAACTCGCGTCATTCTCCATGTTGGATAAGGAGAGCGGTGTCGAGACTGAAAAAGATGCATTTGAAAAGACTTCCGTTTACGCAAGCTCCTATTTTACTTATAAAAAGTACAATTTCCTGTATAAATATTATGATTCATATGAATCTCACAGAATAGAAAAAAAGTTTGACCACCTCACAAAATTTGATATTTCGAAGTGTTTTCACAATATCTACACTCCAACTTTTAATTGGGCTGTTAAAGGAAAGGATTTTGCAAAAAAACACTCTGACTACTTCTCATTTGACCTACAGTTTAGGAGCCTAATGGAAGATTCAAACGAGTTGGAGTCCAGTGGAATTTTAGTCGGGCCAGAATTTTCTAGAATATATGCCGAAGTCATACTTCAAAACTTAGATATTAATATAATTGCACGACTAAAAGATGAGCACAATCTATATTTTGAGTCTGACTATACGATCAGAAGATACGTAGATGATTATTTTCTATACACAAAGTGTTTATCAACTTCATCTATCATAATGGATGTGGTTATTGATGAATTAGAGAAATATAAACTCTTTATCAATGAATCTAAAACCGAACACTATGATGTACCATTTATCACTGGATTAACCATTGCTAAAATGGACTGTAAGAAGCTTGTAGCAGAGTACTTTGAACTGATAGTCGACAATAAATCTGAGGTCGAAGACATAAAATTCATATCATCTATAAATCCCTCTAGAAAAGCCAACTTATTTATCCGAGACTTAAAGAGATTAGTAAAAGTTAACTCTGTTACTTATGAAGGGCTTACGGGCTACGCTTTGGGTGAAATTAGAAGAAAGCTGTTTAGGATTATAGAAGATGAACGAGTAACCAAAGCGATTGACGATAAAGAAACCGACCGAGTTACAAAGTTATGTCTATTCGCATTGGAGGTGTCCTTTTTTATCTATAGTATGGATATTAGGGTAAGGACTACTTATATAATCACTCAGCTTGTTGTTGCACTCAACGGCTTGACCGAGCGAGCTTCTGTTGAATTTAAAGATGTGGTTAGGAAGAAAATTTATGATGAGTCTATTCTACTTTTAAGTAAAATGAAGGATAAGGGTAAAGCTAATAGTATTGAAACACTGAACCTTCTCATCTCCATAAAAACAAACTTCCAAGACTACCCAATTAAGCAGAGCACTTTGCTAGACTTATTTGGTATCAAGCAAGTAGGCGAAGAAGTAATTGAACAAGGCAAAAAACCCCTCGGTTACTTCCAAATAATGGTGCTGTCTTGGTTTAACGGAAACAATCACGTTGAAGTAACCAAGTTTTTGCAAGATGAAGTTATTCGAAAACTTAATGAGTGTGATTCAGACTCAATAGCGCAGTCAACGGAACTGACCTGTTTGATTTTCGATAGTTTTAGTAACCCCTACTTCTCTGATGACTTCAAATACCATTTGATCGAGATGTTAGCTGAGCGGCTTCAAATAACACCGTCGAAGAAGAAAGTTGTAGAGTTTTTGAAAGCTAGGGAGTGGTTTTTTACATGGAAAGAGAACAACTTAGCTCAAGTTTTGATGAAAAAGGAATTGCGCAGTCCATACTAGTAAGTTACTGTACTCTAGTACGGGTGATGCGCTTCGAATACATGTATATGTATTACTAGTGGTTGCTAATCACTAGTGTTGCCAAGAGCAGCTCACACGCTATGTCGTGCAGACTCCGTACAACTAATTTATGGCCAGCTTGTCGTTAGCTCTTTTTGAATGTGCGTTCTTTATGCGAATCATTCTGGATTTTGATGACTAAAAATACTAGCCAGAAAGAGCACCCTCACAAGGGTGCTTTTTTGTTTCTTCACAACGTAAACCTGTGCGTGTAGTGCTTGTTTCATGGCTGATATGATTAGAAAAGCTTGGCTTAGCAAGCTAGTTTGTAGAAAGTAAGGAGACCATTGTCTTGAAGAAACTAATTACGCAGATGGACGCGGATGAAGCAAAGAGCTTTCTTCTCAAGCACAGCAGTTACACAAGCTTAAGCCTACCCCCTTACTTTGATTTTACAGAGCTGCTAGCAAATATTGATGAAGCCCTACTTGTGAAGCCTAATGGCGCAAAAGACATTGGACTTGCACACGCTAGAAAGCACCAGAGATTAAACTATACACTTCAAACAAACAAAGGCGGACATTATGCATGGCGGCCAATTGAGTTAATTCATCCCGCACTATATGTTCAGCTTGTACACACTCTAACTAAAGTAGATAACT
Source organism: Vibrio sp. 1402 (assembly GCF_033340275.1). NCBI lineage: Bacteria > Pseudomonadati > Pseudomonadota > Gammaproteobacteria > Vibrionales > Vibrionaceae > Vibrio > Vibrio sp. 1402. The sequence goes on along the minus strand of NZ_JAWOWE010000021.1, from coordinate 22,747 downwards.
GGCAACTCTTAAAAAACAGATTCGAAGAATTCTCTTCCAACCCTAAGATATCGTGCGCGAGTATTCCTAGGGAGTCAGATGATGAAATAACATCTGATGCTGCGGAAAGTGTTAAGGGATGGTGGGATGACTTAGAGCAAGCATCGATATCACGCTCTCTCGATTATAAGTATTTATTTTTAACTGATGTGGCTAATTTTTATCCTTCTATTTACACTCACTCGATACCTTGGGCAATACATGATAAAGAGTCCGCAAAGACAAAGAGAAATAGAAATGACTGCCTAGGCAATGAAATAGATTATCTGATTCAAGATATGAGGAACGGACAAACGAATGGTATTCCTCAAGGCTCAGTTTTAATGGACTTTATTGCAGAGATTATAATGGGTTATGTCGATATCTCTATCTCTACCGTACTGTCCCAAAACAACATTGACGACTACCACATCGTCCGATATCGAGATGATTATAGAATTTTCACCAACTCCAAAGAGTCAGCAGAACTTATAGTTAAACATCTTACTACTGTACTTCAAGGCATCGGCCTTCAGCTCAACGCTTCAAAGACATATCTGAGTGAGGACATAATCTTAGACTCTCTTAAGCCAGATAAGCGTGAAGCTTTGATGTTGTTCGGTAAAACGGTAACGGGGACTACGATCCAAAAATCATTGCTCAAGTTGTCTATTTTTTCTCGAAAGTATCAAAACTCAGGCCAACTCGAAAGATATCTGAGTACGCTCAACCGAAGGATAGTTGGTCTGCGTGAGCTTAACGAAAATGTCGAGCCAATCGTGAGTATCCTAGCAGATATCATGTACCACAACCCAAGAGTATTTGCGACAGGATCTCTCCTATTGAGCAGCACATTCAAGTTTGTAGATCATGAAATGAAATTAGACCTTATCGCAAGAATTCAAAGAAAATTTGAGCCTCTGCTAGGCACTGGCCCCTTAGACATATGGTTACAAAGACTCTCTTATCCTATTCAGCAGGACATTGAGTACAAAGAGGTCTTATGTAAAGTTGTAAGCCAAGTTTATGACTCACCAAGTGAAGAAGTGTGGAACTCAGACTGGATAACTGATTCTAGGTTTAAGAAACGGATTCTAAGTACAAGTTTTGTGAATAGTGAGGTTCTAACGAACCTTGATAGTATTATCCAAGAAGAGGAGGTTGTACTGTTCCCTTACTTTTCCGGTGAGTCTTCAAGCAACGACTAACGCGCAAATAGTTTGACAGAAAATCTCATTGTTGGATAAGCCCCATAAGCTAATTATGGAGCTTATTTCTTGAGTTCCTAATCTAAGTTATGTCGTCCCTTGGATCTGTATCAGTAGCTAACTACCAGATTCCAGTTCCCATACTCGTCCCATGCTGCCCGCCACTTATTTAGAGAGCTCGCATTTATTGCGAGCTCTCGTCGTTTTAGCTCTTACAAAAACGAGATTTAGAAATCCTCGCTCGTAAGCGAATCCAGCACTTCACTATATTCCAGTTAAAAGCCCGCTAATGTTTAGCGGGCTTTTAACTTCGATTTTCTAAAGTTTAAGCAAACTTCTTAATCATTTCAGACAGGTCATTGGTGCAATTTTGCACTTTGGTGTTCATATGATTCGTTTCAGTCATCAGTTCATACGATTCACTGTACTTTAAATTAAGCGACTGGATGTTTTCATTTATTTCATCCGTTACATAAACCTGCTCTTCTATCGCGACCGCAATTTGTTGGTTTCGTTCGACGACGTCCTGAACAAGGGATTCCAATTGTTGAATGCTATCCAAAGCAGTACCTAGCAATGTTACCGTTCCGGTCGACATTTCATTACCTTTCTCTAACGCAGAAACCGCTGATTTGCTCCCATTTTGAATCCCTTCAATGGCCGATTTAATCTCTGTTGTCGATTCCTGAGTTCTTTTAGCTAAGGTTCTCACTTCATCTGCTACAACGGCAAACCCTCTGCCTTGTTCGCCTGCCCTCGCGGCTTCAATTGCAGCGTTCAACGCTAATAAATTAGTTTGTTCGGCAATACCATTGATGACTTCAACAACGGTTCCAATTTGCTCGGTTTGTTGGTTCAAACGTATGACCACTTTAGATATTTCGCCGAGCTCACCCACCAGCTCTAGTACCGATTGGTTAACATTATCGATAACGCTACGGCTGTCTATCATCGTATTTTGCGCTTCTAACGTAGCCTCGGCGGTCGCTTGAGCATTATTTGATATCTCAGATGAAGAGGCTTGCATCTCGTTGACCGCTGTTGCGACCGAGTCAATCTCCACTTTCTGTGCGCTTAAGTTCTCCGTCACTTGCTGGCTATTTGTCGCAGCACTGTTAGCACTTGCGCGCGTTTTTTCGCAAGAGTCTTTTACAGACACGCCAACGCGCCCCAATAGCGCATTGGCAAATTGCTTACGCATCTTCATACCCAGCTCAATCTCAGCCAGATCGTTGATTCTTCCGCAATAAATATATTCCATGAGTGGATTGTTGAAGTCTTGCCTAGCCTGTTTAGCGAGCTTCTCAACTGGTCTGGTTAATACATAAATAGAGAAAACGGAAAGTAACGCAACAACGCCAAACGCTATCACTGGTGATTGATTCATTTGTAGAATGAGTAAGCCAAGAAGGTTTGAAATTAAAAGGAAGAAGGCCGATCTCATCCACAAACGTGTACGAGGAAGATACATTTTCCACGGCTTACGATTATTTCGAAGCTTCGAATACGCTTTTTCCGCTCGCTGGATGTGTATACGCTCAGGTTTAAATCTCACTGATTGGTATTCCACAACTTCACCATTAGATTTTATAGGAGAAGCAAACGCGTCAACCCAATAATAGCCGCCGTTTTTACGTCGATTTTTGACCATTCCCATCCAGTGTTTGCCAGTTTTCAGGTGAGTCCATAAATCTTTAAAAGCCTGTTTTGGCATATCAGGATGACGCACAACATTGTGGGGTTTACCGATAAGCTCCCCTTCATCAAACCCCGCTACTTCATTAAAGTTTTCACTGGCATATTTGATGTAACTGGAGGTATCGGTAATGGAAACTAGGCTGTAACTCGAAGGGTAATCGTATTCCGTTTCACTCATAAACATGTGTCCTTACATTGATTAATTAACAAACGGCAAATATGAATTTATCAGCATAACATTTACATGCATAATGATAGATTGATTCAAAAATAAAACAAAATTATTGACAAGCTTACTTGTTACTTAATGACTCTAGTCGCATTTTTATCCTCTAATACAAGGCTTCGTTGATATGCACAAGACTGAGCACTGTTCAAAATTAATACACAAAAGCGCTTCCGTACTGAGTTCGTAAATTGTTATAAGTAATCCACTAAAACGAAAACAAGGAAGACAAACACAATGACTATTCACTTTCGTCAGCTTGCAGCTAAGAGAAACACGACACACTTGTTTATTGACGATTGGAAAATTAACACTCAGCAGTCTTGGGGGATATTCAGCGCGGATGGAGATATTGGCTCTCTGCTTGGAGACCTTATTTGTGATGAAATGTCACCAAATAGTGGGGAAATTGAGCTAAATGGGCTATCCGTTGCGCAAGTGTCGTTATCAGAGCAACAGCGATTACTGGAAAGAGAATTAGAAAAAGATGATACGGATTTTCTTAATCGTATCGACCAAGGAAGCACTGTTTATTCATTAATCCTAGAGCAGAGCCAAGACACTAACTTAACTGAACAGCTAGTTAATGATCTCGACCTAAGCCATCTTAGAGATAGTGGCTTCCGTGTTCTCTCTACCGGAGAAACCAGAAGAGTAATGCTCGCCCGAGCTTTAGCCACACAACCTGACTTAGTATTACTCGATAATCCATTTACTGGCTTAGATATTGCGCACCGAGCTGCTCTCGCTCGCTATTTACACTCGCTTTCTCAAAATGTGCAACTACTCATAACCTTCTCTCGCGAATCTGACATGCCTGAGTGGATCAATAGCATCGCGCTTTTCAGTGCAGGAAAACTTGATAGTACAATGGATAAGTCCAGTTGGGATAATCATCCAATCATTGGACAAATTAAATCTCAGTCAGAACAACAGAGTGAAGAAATGATGAGCTTGATACGTCAGCATCAGCACTCGACGCCATTCAACAACCCAATATTTGAACTAAAGAATGGGGCTGTTGAATACACCGATAAGAAGATTTTTACTGACTTGAACTGGCGCATAGACAAGGGCCAACATTGGCAGGTCAAAGGTCCAAATGGTTGTGGAAAGAGTACCTTACTTGGATTGATCTTTGGCGATCATCCGCAATGCTACAGCAATGACATTGATATTTTTGGTAAAAAGCGTGGTACTGGCGAGACAATCTGGGAAATTAAGCAGCATATCGGCATGGTGTCTTCAGCGCTACACCTCCAATATCGAGTCAATTGCAGCGCATTAGAAGTCATTTTGTCAGGATTTTACGATTCGATCGGGTTGTATAACCAGCCAACTCGCAAAGAGATGGATATTGCAAACGAGTGGCTCGATATCTTACATATGAGCCAGTACAAAAAAACCTCATTTAAGCAATTAGAGTACGGCCAGCAGCGACTGTTACTGATTGCAAGAGCCATCGTGAAACAACCCACATTATTGATTTTGGACGAGCCGTATCAAGGGTTAGATTTTTTGGGTAGACGGTTAGTTAAGAACACACTTGAACTCATCGCTAGAGAGAATTTAAGCCAACTATTGTATGTGTCTCACTACCAAGAAGATCGCTTAGATAGCATCAAAAATGAGTTAGAGTTTGTGTTTGATGAAAATGCTCAGTGTTATAGAGCTAACGTCTACCAATCATAATGACTTCGCTGCGCAAGCTGCTCATAAGGTAATGGTTTGGAGTACAGGTATCCCTGATGATATCTCACTCCCATCTGCTTTAAGTGTTCAGCTTGCGCTATGGTTTCCACGCCTTCAGCGATCAATTGTACTTGTAATTCTTCCGCGAAGTGAACCATCGCTTTTAAGACAGAAGCACTAAGGCTAGGAATACCAATGGTTTCGACAAAGCACTTATCGATTTTTAAGTAATCTATGCGCATGTGCTGTAGAAATGCTAACGAGGTTTGGCCAGTTCCAAAATCATCGATCAGCACATCAATACCATGCACTCGCAGTGCTGCAATGCATTTTCTCGCCTCTGAATCAATGAGCTGACGCTCCGTTATCTCTACCCCTAATGAGACTTTGTTTCGGCTCAACTGTCTGTCGAGCAATTGAATTTTTCTGATCGCGTTTGGTCCGACTAAATAACCAGGCGGCACGTTAATACCAAGGTGGACAGGCTGATCAAAGCCTAATTTACTGAAGTCCTCTGCCGCTTTATCCAGAACGAAATCAGTAAGTAAAAAAACCAATCCACTTTGCTCTGCCGCAGGGACAAACTCATCCGGAGAAATGAACCCCTTACTTTGATGCTCCCATCGCACTAGCGCTTCAAACCCGAATAACTGGCCGGTATCAACGTTAACTTGCGGTTGGTAATACAGGGTCAACTCTCCTCTTTTTATCGCTCTTTTAAGATCCAGTATCAAATTGCGATGAGGATCAATAAACTTATTCAACGCATACAAGCAAAGGTAGATCACGAAAATAATTGGAATTGAGTACAAAAAATAGGAAAGTGTTCTCTGTTTGACGAAAAGATCGCTGGCTTCACTCAAAGCTTCATACTCAAACATTTGCGACGATTTGATACCGATAGGATTACTTCCCGCTCTTAATGCTCCTTCTGGTGAAACTTGATCATGGATAAACAGCGCAGAGCGTTTTAGGCGTAAATCGTTGTTAAACCCTATTGTCGCATTAAAGTAGTCATGATCGATAATCGTTACGGCTTGATAACCCCGCTCTCCTTCCGTTACCACAAGCAAGAACTGATCGTACAAGCTATCAACACTACCAAGCGCTAGCGTTTGTCCCTTGGGAAAGGCGATGTGCTCAGCTAACGGTTTAGAGATACTTCCCAATTTCGAAGAACAAGTAATGACTCCCTCTTTCACAATGAGCATTTCTTCAATATCTCGTTCAAACATTAAGCTTTGCTGGAGCTCTTCACATCGTTCAGGGTGTAGCAACGCCGTGCGGTTTTCTGTCTCTATTTGGAATAAAATTTCATCTGCAATTTGCACATTTTTTTCTAATAAATGATTGAGATTGTTTTGCACGCTTTCACGAGCTAAATACAAAACCTCTCCAATAACCAAGGGAATAGGCAGAAGAAAAATGATGGCTTTTTTAAAAATCGCCTTATTCAGCATATAAAAGTAACCTTTTATAAAACCGATTTACTGAGATGGTACCTCGATTCCGATACCCGCTAGCAACTCACGTTTTTTAACATTATTTGTTTGGATTAACTCAGTATGCGAAACGCTGAGTAATACCGCAAACTAAACAATGTCTTATTCACTCCTGTTCCAATTTAGTATCAAGCGCCTCAAACCTGAGACTTTAATTCGACACCATGTTATGTCTATCGGTACTTGCGAAAGTCTTTACCTGTCTGTTTCTCATCATGTAAGAATTACCCATTAAAATTATTTTTCTTTTCTCAGTGATTAAGAATTATATTTGTCGTAACTCCTACAACACGTTACAACACTCTCATGACGACAAACAAAGCTAATGCTAACCAGGTAAACGAAAAATCACTGCAGTTGTTAATGCAAGTTGCAGTTAGTCCGTTCCCAGTTTCTGCGAAAACGCTAAGCGAGCAATTGAACGTTCCTTTAAGCAGCCTTTACCGACACTTAAAACTGCTTAAAGAATGGAACTTGATCGAAGAAAGCGTTCACGACAAGACATTTGTCGTTGGTCCGGCGGCATTATTACTCATGCACAGCTATGAGACCGCGCAACATGGGCTCGACATGGTCGAAACCATACTGGCTAGGTTGGTACAACAAACCGGGGAAATGGCCGCTTATATGGTACCAGCGGGTTATCGTGCGCTTTGTGTCAGACAGAAAGAAAGTATGCAGGCGCTGCGTTGCAGCTTCGTCCAGGGTCAAAGTCAACCTCTGCTGCGCGGTGCCTCATCTAAAGTGATGCTCGCTTTTATGCCTCAAAGTCGATGCGAGAAAATCTTGAGATATTTTAATCAAGATCACCGACGTGACGAGTGGGAAAAAGAGCTCACAACCATCCGTAAACACGGATATGCCGTCAGTACTTCTGAGATTGACCCTGGTGTGTCAGGTATTAGCGCACCGGTAATGAAAGGAAGCAAACTGATTGGCGCAGTCTCGGTGATGGCTCCGGCCCACCGAGTCGAAAAGGACAAGCAGCGCATTATTTTACATGTACTGCAAGCGGCAAGGGCACTACCACCAGAAAGGTAATTCATCATGTTAAGCTTTTTCAAACGCTATAAACTCCACCACACCGTGAAACAGCCGCAGCATTACCCTTTTTCTTTTATGACAGTGTGTGAGTATTTGCCACCCATGTCTAAGGGCGCGTTTGAATTAGCTGATCAAAGTTTGGAAAATGCTAGTGATTGGCTTTACCAACAACACGATCATGAAACCGCTGAGAACTATGGGCACTTCAACCACGACAAACTGGAGAATGGCGAGTTTCAGGAAGCGTTAAGCCTTTCGCTTTCTCGCCACTCAATTCCTGTTTTAGTCACTAACTGTACCGAGGCAATCTTGTCCATGTTACCTGTGGTCGTGTCCTATCGAGACGAAGTGGGTGTGGTAAATATTGGACATGACATGAACTTGAAACCAACACTTGAACCACGTTTAGGCTCGGCATTCCATTTTGCTCTTTCTCGCTATCAAAACGTGCGATTATTTTTTGCTGGTGTTAGCGAACAAGATACAAAGCAAGAAACGTGGGAATACGCGGAGGATCAAGGTTGTGACTGGGTAACCGATAAAGAGTTTTCTTTTCGTCATCGCAATAATGTTAAGCAACAGATCGGCAATTACCTAGACCACTGCGACCAAATAATCATTAGTATCGACCTTGGATCTCTAAAAACCAAAAACAGCCTTGATGGCGCGTCAGAAATTGATATCCAAATGGTTCTACGCACGATTAGGCAATGTTTGGTTGCAGGTAAAGTGAGAGCAATTCAGCTCGTTGGCGATCGAGATTGTCTGGTGTATTCGAGACAAACGAAAGCCATACTAGAAGAGTTATATCAGATGGCTCCACTCATCGTTCACGCTGCCTAGCGTTATAAACGTTCAGAATCAGGATCGCGTCCTTCCTGATTCTGAACCAACATGCTTACTTATTATCCTTAACTAACAAATAGTTACACATATAAATCGACACACATCACACTTGCCTCTTGAACTAACCTGACACTTACGTTGTAATAAGGCAGCTAAACTTTGGTATGACATACGAAATAAAAAATAACCAAAGTTCAATAACTAAGCGGCTTCAGAACAAAAAAGTACCGCAGCTATTCCAATTTCAGTGAGCATTTGCTCACGCTCGCTTGATGCCATCTTGTTCCACTCATTAGGACATTTGATGATGCGTCTTTGCAGTATTTTCACTGCGGTTCTTTTTTTACCGCTAACCTCACACGCCACCACTTATGACGTAAAAGATCTATCTGAGTTAGGTCAACTTTGCTCACACAAGAGTTTTAGTATCGAAAGCGATGGCACGACTTATCGCTGTACAGGGAAACTAGTCCTACCCGCTGGTGATAAAATTGTCTCCTCATTACCGGAAAAAGAGATAACATTAAAAGCAGATTATGGAATTGTGTTAGAGGGGAATAATACAATTGGTGAACCCAATAAACGTATCTCTCTACACGCCCTCGCTACCGGATTAACGGTTAACAATGAGAAAGCATCAAACCTCGACGATTACCAAAACAAGCACACTGTTATCTATGGTGATCTTCTATCGGCTTATCCAACAAAGCTGCATAACGTTCTCATCGATGGGGATATAGAGCTAACAGGTGAGGCCCTTCATATTAATGGTGAGTACAACACCATTATTGGTGACATTTTGACTCACAGCACGACCAATATATTTAATACAAACATCTGTGGTAAGGTCGAATCACAAGGCGAAACACTACACCTAAAAACAAACCATCCTTTACAAGACCATTTTGTCGTCGGTGATGTTTCTGCGCACAAATCTCTGATTATAAAAGATATGTCGATCTATGGTACGGCTGAATCTGTAGGATCGTCAGCTACATTAAGTGGCTCATTCTATAGTTCCACCGCAGCAATTAAATACTTCCAAACATTGAACTTCAACAACGCTCCAAATCAGCCTAGTCAAGTTTGTGGTGAAATCCAACAAACGCCAGGAAGTGCACAAACGAAAGCACAAGACAACAAATACACACAATACTGTGGATTGGGCGAGGCTGATTGTCACTACTCTTCCCAAGTCTGTCCAATCACCCCTCAAGATGTTCCGAATTGCAGCATGCAGCCTCCATCGGAGAACGACTTAAACCTCAGCGTCACACCATCGGACAACATGGCACTGATGTGCGGCGACGATCTTCCGCAATTTACAGCAACAACAACCAATAATGGAGAAGTTGTAAGCGCAGAAGTCAGTGCTGTCCTATCACACCCTGACTTGTTCACTTTAGAGGTGGTTAAAGGTCAGCAGACATTAGGAGCCAACCAATTTATATCTGACGAGAATGGTGAACTTGTTGTTCGAGTGGTTCCGAATAATATTGATACGATCTCGTTAGATACCAACTACACACTAACTTTCACTATGGCGAAAGACACGAGCAAGCATCAAACTGTTCGCTTTATGTTTACGCCATTTATGTTTGAGGCCTACTCAAAGACGAAAAGCGCAACTTTAAATGAAATACGCGTTATTGCAGGTAAACCAGAAAACGTGCATACGCGATTGCTTGCTTGTGCCTCCACCGGCGAACCTGTAGTGGCAAGCAACTACAATGGTACGCCTAAGATTTTTCATCCATTGGTTCAACCATTAGGAGGAAGTGAAGGAAACTTTAGCTATTCAGCGGAATTTAAAGACGGCTTGTCTGAACATGGTCTTATCACGAACGAGTCCGGCATATTTGAAGTGACATTGTCCGATCATTTTGAATGTGAGGGATTTGAAGAATGTCCAGAAGAAGGCAAAGTGGAAGTGAAAGGGACATTTAATGTGCACTCGCGACCATGGACACTCGCTATTTGTGACAACCAACGTGCTTTGCCTTCTGGCACCTCTGAACAAGGAGAAGGGTTTCTTGCTGCCGGAGAACTTTTCTCTCTAACGGTGAAACCAATCATTTGGCAACCTGACGGCTCTGTAAGTGGGTCTGTTGAATCAGCACGCTATTGTGATGCTTCTATCACCCGTAATTTTACGCTTGATGACGCTCCAGCAGCATCGGTTGTCTTGTCGAGTGAGCAACATACGCCATCAGAGACAGCGAACCAAACCTCAAAATTGCTAAAAAGTAGTGACTCACTGGCTCAGGCGCATAATTCAGCCAAGAATGATCAATTCGTCTTTAATGGATTATATTGGGAAGAAGTCGGGAGCTTGAGAGTAAAAGCAAACCTAGAAAGTAAATATCTAGGTATGACTGTGAACGAAGGCTATCGTTACGTTGGTCGTTTTTACCCAAAATATTTTCAAGTGCAAGACCAAGAATGGCACTACCCACATGGCCAAACTTTTGCTTACATGAATCAACCTTTTGAGAAAGTCACTTACGATGTTGTCGCACTCAATGCGAATAAGGAAAACGTGAAGAATTACGTCCACTTTTCGTCTAACCTTCAACAACATTTCGATTTAGGCGAGCTAAGCTCATACTCCGATCGGTTTTTGCCGCCTAAGCCTAAGAAGGTAGACTGGAAACTACTGGGTAGCGCGAGTGTTGGAACGTTTGTTATAGAGAAGCCCTCGACCAATGCGACTTGTAACAATAGCCCATGCTGGAAAAAGAACACGACAGATAAGCAATATCCTGATGGTCCATTCAATACCGAGACTAATAGTGATATCAGCCAAATAGGTTTAGTCTCAGTAAAAGCCGTTGATGAGGTAAACTTCTTCGACGATAGCGAAGTGCTCACAAAACAACCAGACATTCGATTCGGTCGTTTGAACTTTCAAGATGTAGGTGGCAACCAAGGCATGGTGATCAAAGTGCCACTTGCTGTAGAAACTTGGCAAAACGGTCGATTTACGACTAACTTCGATGACAGCTCAACAACGGCGAATGGTGAATATTACTTCAGCACGCCAATTTGGTCTCATGCGCCAGCAAACAACGCCCTGCTTTCTGGAGTTGGGACAATGCATGTTGGCAGAATGACCGACATCGTTGCAAGCCAAATTGACTCAGCGCGAGAGCAAATACAATTCCACCTAGATTTAGACAGCTCAGGCAATCGCATCCCTTGGCTGAAATACGACTGGGATAGCTCTACAAGTGAAGAGGAAAACCCACCCGTCATTGTTACGTTTGGTATTCACCGAGGAAACGATCGCATTATTTATCGTGGTGAACCCAATATGCTTGGCCTAAATTAACGCGAAACGGCAAACAAAAAGAGCCCCTCAATTGAGGGGCTCTTTTCATCACAAACTGATGTAATTTACTTTGCGCCACGACGCGCTTTCAGGCGCTTCACCATAGCAAGACGACGCTCTGCCGACCCTTGGTCTGTTGCCGACTGGTTCGGATTATTACGACGACCTTGACGATTCTTAAATGCTGGTTTTGAGTGCAGCTTTTCAATGTAAGATTCACGCTGTTTTGGTTCATAGCCTGCAAGCTCAATACGGCGAATGCGTTGCTGGATCAGATTTTCAACCTGAACCACCGTGAGCTCTTCATCTCGATTTACAAATGAAACAGCATGGCCTTGCTTACCTGCACGGCCTGTACGACCAATTCGGTGAACGTAATCTTCCGCTAAGAAAGGCATGTCATAGTTCACAACATGAGGTAAGTCTTCAATATCTAGACCTCGAGCAGCGACATCGGTAGCCACCATGACACGTGCTTTACCGGACTTAAACTCTTCTAGCGCACGACGACGAGCGCTTTGAGCACGGTCACCATGACAAACCACCGCTTTGATACCATCAAGTTTCAGCTCTTTTACCACTTCGTTTGCGGTCTCTTTGTAGTTCACAAATACCAACACTTGTTTCCAGTTCTTACGACCAATCAGCTCCGAAAGCAGTTCCGTTTTTCGCTCTTGATCAACTGGATATAACACGTGAGCAACTGTCTGTGCTGTCATATTCGCTCGCTCAACTTCAATACGTTTAGGCTTACGCAGGATATCTTTTGCTAACAGATTTAGTTGGCTCGAAGTCGTTGCGGAAAACATCATAATTTGCGGATCAGTATCCACATCTAGCATGATCTTACGTACTGCGTGAATAAAGCCCATGTCCAAGATACGGTCTGCTTCATCAAACACTAAAAACTCTAAGTGTGCGACCGAGACATTACCTTGTTCAATGTGCTCTTCCAATCGACCAGGTGTAGCCACTAGGATATCTACACCGTTTTCTAATGCCGTTACTTGAGAAGACATTTTACGGCCACCGAAAGTCGCAGCCACCGACAGGTTCGTGTACTTCGTGTAAGCTTTGATGTTATCAGCAATTTGTTCAGCAAGCTCACGAGTTGGAGCCAAGATAAGTGCGCGAGCAGTCTTACGAGAAGCGCTACGGTTACTGTCTAGCAACTGCTGAATCATAGGCAGAGAAAACGCAGCCGTTTTACCAGTACCTGTTTGTGCTGTAGCGAAAATATCATGGCCTTTGCGAGCCATTGGAATCGCCTTCTGTTGAATTGGCGTTAACTTTTCATAACCGCATTCTGCCAGTGCTTTAACCACTTCTGGCGCAAAACCTTGAGATGAAAATGACATTGAGCGTATTCCTTAAACAAACCACTAAAAATAGCTTTAAAAATTTAGCCGTGCACTATACCCGAATTTGAGTGATTTATCTCACTTTTCTCATTGAAATCCTACAAAAGAAAAAACGGTGAGCACAGATACATTAATGGTTCACCGTTTTCGTTTAACCTTTGTGCGATCTAATGTTTGATGCCAGATAACTGAAGGAGAATTCGCTCAAGCTCATCCCATGGCAACAGCTGAGAATCTATCACTTCTAATCGTGATTCAAAGCCTTCTAAGCTGATTTCATTCACCGACACGACTCGGTTGGCAACATTAAACGCGTAACAACCTTGATCCGTATTGACCACCGCTTTAACACGCTCTGCGGTCAAGTCCGAAAGCATAGAGAAAAGCTTTTCAAAATCAAACTTATACTCTGCCCCAAACAACCACCCACAACTAAAATAACCCTGCCCTTTGTTCTCTTTGCGCACAAAGGCTTCACCAGGCGCCAACTGGAATTGAGGCTCTTGGTGAGCATGGTCATGATGATGTGACTCGATATGGGAAGAAGCGCTGCCGTAAACCCGTTCGATATCCAAGACTTCTATCGGTAACTCACCATCATGAATAAGCTTACTGAATACTTTTGAGGGAGATTGGTCCGTCACCCAGTCATTAAACACATCAATGTCGTGACTGGTACAAAGGTCAACCTTACTGCCTATAACCACATCTGCGCTGTCTAACTGGTCCACGAAATTTTGGTTAGAAAGATATTTTTCATCACTTAAGTTACGCGGATCAACCAGAGCGATCGTCGCTTTTAGATCAACGTAAGGTTCATACTGCTGTGAGGTAAGCGTCGCGATAACCTGTTTTGGATGACCAAGGCCTGTCGGCTCAATCAATAAACGGTCCGGTTTTTGGCGCAGTAACGCGGTAATACCGACCGACATTGGCACGCCCGCCGTACAACACATACAGCCACCCGGCACTTCTTTAATCAGCGCACCTTGGTCGGTCATCAATGCACCGTCGATGCCAATCTCACCAAATTCATTGACCAAAACCGCCCAGTTTTCGTTTTCCGGTTTGTTCTTCAGTAGATTTAAAATCGTGGTCGTTTTACCGACACCCAAAAATCCGGTCAGTATGTTGGTTGGTACTCGATTTGACATGCTTATCTCCGACACGTTAGTGCATTAATGCTCCAGCAAAGTATACGGAGAATGTGACTCGCTTCAACGCTTTTTATCGCGCTCATCAAGCTCATTGCGTGATGCGTTGGCACACATTTTTCGAGCTTGTTTGGGTTGACTTATCAACTCTGAACGCTTCATATCGGACAAGTACCTACCGGTATAAATAACGCAGGTAAAAAACGCGATAATAGCGACTACGATGGGAAGAACTCCGAGCGTGTTTTCGAATTTAAGCGCAGCGATAGCCAATGCGAAAACAACGACAGAGATAAGTGCGATAGACTTACTTTTGTTGCTTTTCATGATAACTCGCCTTTCGTAAGGGTAGCCCCTAATACCTCCTGTATTAGGGGAGTGCCAGTTTGAACAACATCCAACCTGACTATTCAATGCTACTCCTTTCGCTACTTGTGAAATTTGACAAAGCTAACATTTATTACAACATCAAACGATGAACTTATTACTAGCTTTCAGACACTTAGTGGACTGTAAAGCACTTACTAGCAAATCGACCCGCCGCTGACCAATATGTCGTTTTCATTGGCAATACAAACTTGCGCCACCAGCCTTAGCCCTTCGACTATCATCTCCAGAGACATGGAAGGCTGACTGCCATCTACTGCTTGTTCTGGCAATAATGGGATATGAACAAACCCATGACGAATAGGTTTGTCTTTTAGATAATGTTGGATCCCATAAAAAAGGTGGTTACATACAAATGTTCCGGCACTGTTGGAAATCTGGCTAGGTATCCCCTGCTTTTGCAGCGTTTGAACAATACGCTTTATCGGCAGTGTCGAGAAGTAAGCATCAGGACCATCAGCCACCACGGGTTCATCAATCGGCTGATGCCCAGCGTTATCTGGAATACGAAAATCATCGACATTAATTGCGACACGTTCTGGGGTTATCGCGCTACGCCCGGCCGCTTGCCCTACAGTAATTACACAGTCTGGCTGGTGCGCTTCTATTGCTTCAATAACGACTTTCACCGAGTCATATCGAACTACGGGGACTGGGCAAGTAACTATCACACCGCCTTTTATGGCCGCAGCCTCTAATTGCTTGACCGCTTCTAAGGCGGGGTTAATGGCGTCACCACCAAAAGGTTCAAAACCGGTAATCAGGACTTTCTTCATAACAGCCTTTAGGAAAAGAGTTTTACAAATTATTGCACTCCCCTTCACCCCATCCAATAGCAAAAGTATTGATGAGATAAACCAGACAACATTATGTGACTCATGTCTAACCAGAGAGTGTTTTCTGCCCCATTGAATCTAGGCAAGTTCCGGACTATCGAGACTAACTTATTGATGATTAGTGGCAGGGCAAAGTTCTCTCATTACATGACGCACGTAGAAGCTTGGTTTCCACGCTTAACTTAGGTAGAGTACGCGACCGCAATGCAATTCGAAGAGATTGAATACAATGAATATTGATAACCATGTAATCGAAACGATTGAAGAGTTGGAGGCATTTCTGCATTTAGTAGAAAGCGGCGCTCTAGGCCTTGAAGGTGTCACTGGCGTTGCGCTAGCCACCTCTAATACCGATGGCCGTCCATTTGTTGCCGTATTAGGAGAAAAACACCAATTGCTCCTTGGCCGCTGGGTTTCGCAGCACGTATATGACAATGGTAAAGACATCGTTCGTAACGGCCCAACCAGAAAACACTAAGCGCTCGACGCCACCTATAACATCACGCCGTCTTATACACCAAGCGTATGCTTTGAAAGCAATGCGCTTGGTGTACTCAAAAAATAAAAAAGAAAAGGCTAGCCTTTATTAATTTTGTCGGTATACTGCACATCAGCTCTTACGGAAAGAGCTATTAATGTAATTAAAGATCAAAGTTTCTCTCAGTTCCACATCGAATTCCTCGTTTACGTTCCTGCGACAAAATAGTTATCTCTAAAATCATATAGTAGCACTTGATATTAGCTAAAAATTCAATATTTAAAACAATCAAATATAGAGGTATCTATGTCTAATAAATTAACTGGTTCAGTAAAATGGTTCAACGAAACTAAAGGTTTTGGTTTTATTTCTCAAGACAATGGCGGTGATGACGTATTCGTTCACTTCCGTTCTATTGTTTCTGAAGGCTTCAAAACTCTTACTGAAGGCCAAAAAGTATCGTTCGTTGTTGAACAAGGTAACAAAGGTTTACAAGCAGCTGAAGTAACTGCACTGTAATTCTTTGTGTGGCATCAATGTTGTTGGTGCCACAACCCCCTTCCACTTGTTACTGCCCTTACTATTCTCTATCTAAGTTTATATAGCCAAATCACTTACCTCTCCCACACCATCATTAATCACTTTCAATAAAGTCACTTTGGTATACATCTTTAGGTAATCACACAACCTACCTTGCAATTCCAGTTTGGAATTAAATTAATCTCATTCATATCTGAATCACTTCGCCTCATGCTTTGCTCATAAAAATAAAGTTTATAAAATAAAAGCGATTGGCGAATATAAGAGAAAAAATGAAATTAAATATATCTGCTCAATCAATAAATTCTAATAACTACGAGCACATAATCCCTAGCTGAGAGATTGAGTTTGCACTGAAATGTCATTACATGAAGCCATTTATCGGACAACACTTCATAGGGACAGCGTGTGGAGTCACACACTTCGGGGTATTTGTTGAGTTAGAGGAACCGAAGGTCTCATTCCTTTATCAACTTTCCAAAATGGTGAGTTCGAATTTGATGCAGTCAAACAAAAAATTTCTAGCCAGAGCACCACGTTTACTCTAGGAGCTAAAGTGCACGTGTTGGTTAAAGACGTCGATTCGAAATAAAGAAAGATCATGTTCAACTTAAAAGATGCGGAACACGCGGTAGGTTAGCCTGTTTTAGGTTACTTTCTAATCCATTAATCAAAAATAAAAAATAAGCTTTTAATACCGCAATTAACTTGTGACATTTCGCTGACATCGACTCATTCTAAAACCCTAATATCTGACAAAGGAAACGAATCTAATTTTTGTTTCCAGACACCATCGCAGAGTGTATTTCCAGCACTCTGTTTGCCTCGAGAGGTTCTTATGACAGCCTAGGATCTCTCGGGGCTTTTTTGCACCTATTCAAACCACCTGATTCTACATCCCAACTATTATCCCCTACCCAAGCTGTACTTTTTAACTAGTTCACTAGATCGACAATTGTTATTTAAGCAACTGATCACACAACCTCTTCCAAATTTTGGGTATAAAGTATCAATACTTTCGTTAACTAGGATGTAAATAATGAAAAACTCGTTTGATCTCACTATGCCCAACGAAGAAGGATACTTTGGTGAATACGGTGGTAGCTTTGTTCCACCTGAGCTTGAACAAATCATGCATGACATCAACGCAGCTTATGAGGAATGCAGCAAAGATCCTGAATTTAAAGCGGAACTCGCTCGCCTGTATAAGCACTTTGTTGGACGACCTAGCCCAATCTTCCATGCGGAAAACTTGTCTAAAAAATACGGAGCAGACATCTACCTAAAGCGCGAAGACTTAAACCATACAGGCGCACATAAAATTAACCACTGCTTAGGAGAAGCCATTCTCGCTAAAAAGATGGGTAAGAAGAAACTGATTGCTGAAACTGGCGCAGGACAACACGGTGTTGCGCTTGCTACAGCCGCGGCATTGGTTGGCTTGAAATGCGATATTTACATGGGTGAAGTTGATATCGCCAAAGAACATCCGAATGTCGTCCGCATGAGAATCCTTGGTGCTAATGTCATTCCTGCCACTCATGGGCGCAAAACCCTCAAAGAAGCGGTAGATTCTGCATTCGAAGCTTATCTGAAAGATCCTGATACACAACTTTATGCGATAGGCTCTGTCGTTGGCCCTCACCCATTCCCTAAAATGGTGAGAGATTTCCAATCAATTATCGGTAACGAAGCACGAGTTCAATTCAAAGAAATGACCGGCAAGTTACCCAATAATCTCGTCGCATGCGTTGGAGGTGGTTCTAACGCGATGGGGCTATTTACTGCTTTCTTAGAGGATGAACAAGTCGCCATTCACGGCGTTGAACCAGCGGGCCGCTCTTTGCAAAAGGTTGGCGAGCATGCTGCAACACTCACACTCGGTGAGCCAGGTATCATGCACGGATTTAAGTCTTACATGCTTAAAGATGCACAAGGTGAACCTCAGGAAGTGTACTCTGTAGCAAGTGGCTTGGATTACCCATCGGTTGGACCTCAGCATAGTTACTTAAAAGACATTGGCCGTGTCAATTACGGCTCAATCAGTGATGACGAAGCGATTGATGCCTTCTTTGAGCTGTCTCGTGAAGAGGGAATAATTCCGGCTATTGAATCCTCACACGCTGTCGCTTACGCAATTAAACTCGCGCAGCAAGGAGAAACCGGCTCGATTTTGATCAACTTATCAGGCCGTGGTGACAAAGACATTGATTTTGTCGTTGAACACTACGGCGCAAAATACGGCATTGAATCACTCATATAGCCTAACTCCGTAGCCTAACCCTACATGCAAAAAGCTACCTGGTACTAGGTAGCTTTTTGTTTTTGTCTACTATTTTAAGAAGCAAGTCCCTTTACTCACTGTTCTCACTATACCTTTAGAGCATAATTCGATTAACCGATAAGAGCTGGAATGCCTGGAAGCTGACCAACAATAGCAAGGGAGCCTGCACAAACGATAAACGCAGTGCCAGGAATCAGATATTTATCTTTGCGCGATAGTTCGTTAGCACGCTCATGGTCGCCGATAAGCCCGAGGTTATCCAACAGCATCGTGATTGCCCAACCGAAGACTGGATTAACGAATGCACAGGCAAAAATACAGATACCTGCACTGAGTGAATCTTTATGCTTATGGATCATCTGCATACCCGCTTCAAGAAGTGGTAAGAATACACCGACAATCAAAGCAACGCGCAGAACAGGTTCCCACATTGCTAGATCCATTGGGTAGCCAATTACCGCCGCCGCAATACACATGAAACCCGTCAACAGAGCGCCACCTGGAATAGGACGCTTGGCAATTGCGGCAGGAATCATGTACGTTCCCCAAGAAGAAGCTAGGTTTCCGCCCCCTAAGAGTGAACCAACCCCCTGACGAACAGATGCTCCGACCATCGTGTCATCGACATCCATGAGTACACCTTTCGCTTCTTTTGGGTAGTTAAGTTCTTGAAACACACGATGGCCGAGATAATCAGGGGACCACATAGCGACTGCCAGTAGAGCAAATGGAGTCACGGCAATAAAGTGCTCTAGGGTTGGCCAGCCTAGCTGCCAGCCTGTATCTTCCCCCCACCAGTAGAATGGACTGAAATTAGGCAGGCCCGGCTCTGTGGTAAAAGCAAACTCAGCGCCCATCAAATAAGCAACAATACCCGCGAGTGCAGAGCACAATGGGATAGCGAGCCAACGTTTATTGATCTTGGCTAAGTAAGCGTAAACCATAACGGTTAGGCCTATGACCACAAACGAAATGTAACCTTGGTCCGTACTTGCAGCCCACGCTTCCGTCTTATTAATTTGCCCGAGCAACCCAACAGCACCAAGGTAGATCAACAACCCTCCTCGAACCCCGATACCAGTCAGAGTCATGAGTTTAGAGCCACCTTTGGTTAAGGCGAGAATTAACCCAAAAACACATACCATCAAACCTAGCGCGAGAGGGTGCCCTCCTGCAGCTGCAATCATAGGAATCAGCGGTATCATTGGGCCATGGGTTCCCGCTAAGTTTGCATTCGGGTTTAGGATGGCAGAAAACAGGATGACGAACAGGGCTCCAGCGATAAGTAATTCGTAACGCACGTTTTCTGCAATGAATTCCGGAGATAAACCAAACTGAGCAGAAAAAGCGGAAACCATGGCAGTGACCATAACCACTTTACCAATGGTTGCTGCTAATGCCGGTACCCAGTCTTCGATTTCAATACTGTAATCACGTGAGGGCAAATGAATTCCCCAGCGACGGAAACTCATGACGGTTAAATCATGATTTAGAAAGTCTTCTCGGTTTTCAAATTCATGCGGTTTTTTGCGCACATCCCTGTAAAAAGTCTTACTTTTGTCAGACATTGAGTCATCCTTTTATGTTTCAACGTTGAACTACGTCAACTAGAGTTTCGCTTGGTAGACAGGCCTTCGACCAATACGAGACAACACCCACATCAAACTTCTAGGCCATACTAAGAAAGCGGCATGAACCAATTTTGATTTTGAGCTTATTAAGCATGTGTTGCTATGGGTAGGAATATTAGACATTAGTAAAAGAACAACAAAAATCTCACTTATTACACAATAATTTAACATCGAACTAGGACGCTTGAACTTTTATGAGTCATTTTTGAGCAGAGAGCCAAGTAGAACGGCCAATTCCGATTTATACTTTCAAGGTAGAGATCACTGTGCTCGCATCCATCGCAAAGTAACTATAGATATCTCTGCATTGTATACTTTGTTAAACTCCGCCCTTTAATGAGTAAGGCCCTTAAAAATGATGACTGACGAAGAGAGAATCGAGCTGCAACAGAACAATCCACTGCACGGATTAAAGCTAGAGACTATGTTGCAAGAGTTAGTGGATTTTTACGGCTGGGACATTCTAGATACAGCAATGCGTTTTAATTGCTTTAACACTAAGCCTTCGATTGCAAGTAGCGTGAAGTATTTAAAGAAAACCGAATGGGCGAGAGAAAAATTAGAAAACTTTTACCTTTATCGCTTTAAGCGCATGCCACGCGCGAGCGAAGAAGAATACAACTTACCACCAAGAGCTCGTACCTTCCCTCATGGCCTTGAACCTAAAGAGCCAATGCCGCTAACCGTTGACTCTATTCTTAAGTCACAAGCCAAAGCAGCGTCTGCATTTAAAAAGCGTTCACCTCGCGGACGCCCTGCTCGTCGCCAATAACACTATCTTGAAAAGCAATAGAGCCCTACTGGTAGCTCCAGCAGGGCTCTATTGTTCTTTAAAGGAATGGCTAGAAGCGAAGACTCAAGCTAGTGAGCATTCCCTTTCTCTAACAACTCCCGTAAGTAAACTCACATGTAGTTTACGTTTTCTATTGATTACGCTTTTTCTTCTTTTTACCCGTACCTGCCGGCTTCGCTCGCGGCTTCATTGGTAAAAAGTAGGCTTCACTCTGATCGTCTTCCACTTCAAAACCGACTACCTGCTCGCGTTCAAGTTGGAACTTATTTTTCTTTTCTATCACTTTGAAATGGTGGTAGTCGTCGTAATCGATAAGAGATAATCCTAAACCTACTTCACCAGCACGACCACTACGACCGATTCGATGCATATAATCAGCAGGGCTACGCGGAAGATCGAAGTTAATCACCACTGGAAGTTTTTCAATATCAAGGCCGCGTGCTGCGATATCGGTGGCAATAAGAACTTGAATCTCGCCAGACTTAAAACCGTCAAGGACACGAGTACGAGCGCCCTGCCCTTTATCACCATGGAAAACTTCAGCGGTAATACCGCGTTTTGACAACTTTTGAGCTAAATGGTTACAGGCATTCTTAGCGTTCACAAAAATCAGAGTCTGTCGCCACTGATGCTGTTTGATTAAGTGCGCGAGTACCGCCGTCTTCTCACCTTTATTTACGCTAAACACGCGCTGCACCAAAGTGCTGGCTTCTGCGCTCTGCAACTGAACTTCAACAGGGGCGCGGAGCAACTGCTGAGCCAGCGTCGTGACTTTATCAGGGAAAGTTGCAGAAAATAACAGCGTCTGTTTCTTCTCTGGCAGTAACGCAAGAATCTTATTCAGTTCTTCGGTAAATCCGAGGCTCAACATTCGGTCGGCTTCGTCAAGAACAAGCGTTTTTACTTGGTCCAACTTAATCGCGTTACTGGATACCAGATCAAGTAATCGACCCGGCGTTGCAACAATGATGTCACAGCCACCACGAAGCGCCAGCATTTGTGGGTTCACCGATACACCACCAAATACGGCAACCGTTTTGATCTTATCTCTGAGATGGTATGAGTAAGATTTGACGTTATATGCCACCTGTGATGCCAACTCACGAGTTGGTACTAAAATCAGGTGGGAAACGAAGTTGCCACGGCGATTGTTTGATTCGTCTTGCTGAACAATTTTTTGCAAGATTGGCAGCGAAAAAGCAGCGGTTTTACCAGACCCCGTATTGGCACCACCAATAATATCTTTCCCTTCAAGGATATCAGGAATAGAACGGGATTGAATGGGCGTCGGTTGGCTGTATTCCAACGCTTCTAGTCGCTCGACTAATGTTGGAATCAGGCCAAGATCGGCAAATGTCGCTTGCTGTGTTTTATCTATCATTACGATGAGTGGCTCAGTGCTAGTAAAGGCCGTGTATCTTATGCTATTTCGCGTCTGGATGTTAGAAATAATGGGCCAAACAGAAGATTGGTGAAAGAAGCACTATAGGGTTCAGGAATTTCCTTTCACTAACATGAGTTAATGGTTTCGGTAACCAATACTCTACGACCAAGATGGTAGCGTTCGCGACGAATCTATTATCCACTTCGAAATTGATTTCAGCTCATTTGGGGTAGAAAAATGTTATAACATAACAGTTAATCTTTTCAATATTTACCTTTTTTGATTAAAGATAATTAGGGGAACATCATGAGCATGCAAGCACGGAAATTATATT
>NZ_JAWOWE010000020.1:0-48897 GCF_033340275.1 Vibrio sp. 1402 | reverse complement strand
TGTTTTACCGTGGTCAACGTGGCCGATAGTACCAACGTTAACGTGCGGTTTCGTACGTTCAAATTTTTCTTTAGACACGATCGTGTTCCTTCCTAGTTATGATTCGTCGTGATCATTATTGATCGACGACGCGCCAGAAATTGTTATTTTATGCGCCAACGCCCGTTAGCGCAATATTTGGACGCCCTGATCTCGCAAAAAGTCGTAAACTTTTTGCAGTTCAATCGTCAATTAGTAACCACGCTCTGCAATAATTTTATCTGCGAAGTTTTTCGGCACTTCAGCGTACTCGTGAAACTCCATAGAGTAAGACGCACGGCCTTGAGTTGCAGAACGTAGATCAGTTGCGTAACCGAACATTTCGGATAGTGGTACTTGAGCACGGATGATCTTAAGACCAGCCACACCTTCGTCCATGCCTTCAATGATACCGCGACGACGGTTTAGGTCACCAACAACGTCACCCATCCAGTCTTCCGGAGTGGTTACTTCGACATTCATCATAGGTTCTAGAATCACAGGTTGTGCTTCTAGTGCACCTTTCTTGAATGCCATCGAGCCAGCGATCTTAAACGCCATCTCGCTTGAGTCTACATCGTGGTAAGAACCATCAAATAGTGTAGCTTTAATATCTAGTACAGGGTAACCCGCTAGAACACCACTATTCATTTGCTCTTCGATACCTTTCGATACCGAACTGATGTATTCCTTAGGAATCACACCGCCCACGATTTCGTCTACGAATACGAAACCTTCACCAGGCTCAGAAGGCTCAAGTTTGACCCAAACATGACCGTATTGACCACGACCACCTGATTGACGAACAAACTTACCTTCAACTTCCGCTTTACCACGAATGGTTTCACGGTAAGCAACCTGAGGTTTACCAACGTTACAATCAACGCTGAATTCACGCTTCATACGATCAACGATAATGTCTAGGTGAAGTTCACCCATACCTGAGATCAGAGTCTGACCTGATTCGTCGTCCGTTTCCACGCGGAATGATGGATCTTCCGCAGCTAGTTTACCTAGCGCGATAGCCATTTTCTCTTGGTCTGCCTTAGAACGAGGCTCTACAGCAATCTGAATAACTGGTTCAGGGAACTCCATGCGTTCTAGAATCACTTTGTGGTTCTGATCACACAGTGTGTCACCTGTTGTTACGTCTTTCAGACCGATAGCAGCTGCAATATCACCAGCGCGAACTTCTTTCACTTCTTCACGCTTATTCGCATGCATCTGAACGATACGACCGAAACGCTCTTTCTTCTCTTTTACTGAGTTGTAAACAGCGTCACCCGAGTTTACAACACCGGAGTAAACACGCATGAAAGTTAACGTGCCCACGAATGGGTCAGTCGCAATCTTAAACGCTAGCGCAGAGAAAGGTTCGTTGTCGTCAGCATGACGCTCAACTTCATTTTCTCTTTCGTCGACACCTTTAATTGCAGGTACGTCAACTGGCGATGGCAAGAACTCAACTACTGCATCCAGTACCGCTTGAACACCTTTGTTCTTAAACGCACTACCACAAGTAGCCAGTACGATTTCGTTATTTAGTGTGCGAGTACGTAAAGCTTGTTTGAGCTCAGCTTCAGTCAATTCACCTTCTTCAAGGTACTTGTCCATCAGCTCTTCGCTAGCTTCAGCAGCGGATTCAACCATGTGGTTGCGCCACTCTTCAGCAAGTTCAATCATGTCAGCTGGGATGTCTTCGTAAGTAAACGAAGTGCCTTGATCGGCATCATTCCAGTTGATCATTTTCATCTTGATAAGGTCGATGACACCTCTGAACTCATCTTCCGCACCAACGTTCAGCTGGATTGGAACAGGAGTCGCACCAAGACGATTCTTAATTTGGTTCACAACGCGTAGGAAGTCTGCGCCCGCACGGTCCATCTTGTTTACAAATACCAAACGTGGAACGTGGTATTTGTCTGCTTGACGCCATACAGTTTCAGACTGAGGTTCAACACCAGATGAGCCACAGAACACAACCACAGCACCATCAAGTACACGAAGAGAACGCTCTACTTCGATAGTAAAGTCAACGTGTCCAGGGGTATCAATGATGTTTACGCGATGCTCAGGGAACTGTGCTTCCATACCACGCCAGAATGTAGTAGTCGCAGCGGATGTGATAGTGATACCACGCTCCTGCTCCTGCTCCATCCAGTCCATGGTTGCTGCACCATCGTGAACTTCGCCGATTTTGTGAGAAAGGCCAGTGTAGAACAGAATACGCTCAGTTGTGGTTGTTTTTCCTGCATCTACGTGAGCACAGATACCGATATTACGGTATAGCTCAATAGGAGTTTTACGAGCCACGATTGTATCCTCTTACTAAGGTGTACCTTAGAGTATAGAAAAGTGCTGCGAGAGAACCTCGCAGCACAGAAGGTATTACCAACGGTAATGAGCGAACGCTTTGTTTGCGTCAGCCATGCGGTGAACGTCTTCACGTTTCTTAACCGCAGTACCTTTGTTCTCAGACGCGTCTAGCATTTCAGCAGCTAGGCGTTGAGCCATAGATTTTTCACCACGCTTGCGCGCAGCTTCAACCAACCAACGCATAGCAAGTGCGTTACGGCGAACCGGACGTACTTCTACAGGTACTTGGTAAGTTGAACCACCAACACGGCGAGATTTAACCTCTACCGCTGGGCGAACGTTTTCAAGAGCTTCTTCAAAAATAGCTAAGTGGTCTTTACCAGACTTTTCAGCCATAGCATCTAGTGCAGTGTAAACGATTTTCTCTGCAGTAGATTTTTTACCGTCAACCATTAGGATGTTAACGAATTTTGCCAGCAATTCAGATTTGAATTTTGGATCTGGAAGGATCTTACGCTGACCAATGACGCGACGACGTGGCATGGATTTATCTCCGTTGTCTTCTTCAGGTTTTATCCAAAACTTTTCAGTTTTTTCAAAAAATTAAAAATAATTTAGTGTTTGGCCTTACTTAACGGAATCCATTAAGACTTAGGACGCTTCACACCGTACTTAGAACGACCTTGTTTACGGTCATTTACGCCAGCACAGTCTAGTGCGCCGCGAACAGTGTGGTAACGCACACCTGGAAGGTCTTTAACACGACCACCACGGATTAGAACAACTGAGTGCTCTTGAAGGTTGTGACCTTCACCGCCGATGTACGATGTAACTTCGAAGCCGTTTGTCAGACGTACACGACAAACTTTACGAAGTGCTGAGTTAGGTTTTTTAGGTGTAGTAGTGTAAACACGAGTACATACACCACGTTTTTGTGGGCACGCTTCTAGTGCAGGCACGTTGCTTTTAACAACTTGCTTTGCACGTGGCTTACGTACCAACTGGTTAATAGTTGCCATTAACTAGCTCCTGATTTACTTGAAAGTAAGCTTTGTGAAAAATCTATCCCCAACTGCCAATGCAGTTAGGGACGCAAAATTCTATGCAGCAGTGAGAGGTGTGTCAAGAAATATACGGATCTTTTTTGTTCAATTAGAACAATTCATCCGTAAAGCTTTGTCGACAGCAAATCTTGTTCAATCCCAAGTTAGGGATTTATCCTGTTTTGCTGTTAGTTCAACGAAGCCTGAGTAATTCACAATCGTCAGCGATGGACTGATACGATTTGCAATACCGCGAGCTTGCGCATCGCTCTCTAACACAAATACGCTGCGATTTTTTAGATGGGAAAATGCTTTATGTTGCGAGTTAGCAGCGTACACTGCATCTTCTATAAGTAAGATGTCATCCTGTTCACTGCATAAAGGCATAGCGTCTTCTAGAGCAGAGACTGTTTTTATGATGTGTAACATAACTTCCTCAAAAAGACAGTAGCTTGCCAGCGTGTTGTAACTTAGCTTTGAGCTGTTCTGAGCTTAACGCTTGGGCTTCAATGACTAAATCCGCTTGCGCCAAACCTCGCTGGGTTAACGACTCTGAACACACAAAGACTTGTTCGATGTCGTATAAATCGAAAAGCTTTAACATCGGCGCGTAATCTTTACTCAAAATATTGTTGGGGTCTTGCCCGAGTAGAAGCTGGTATACCCCGTCACCCATGAAAATGACGCTGATATCTTCACAGTAAGCCGACGCGGCTAACAGTGCATCCACACCTTCACGACCAGCTGCACAGCCATGTGGCGCACTACGAAATAGATAAGTTAACTGACTCAAAACTGTACCACTCTGTCTTGGGTTAACATCGCTTCAGCTAGGCTACCTAAGCCTGCTTGTTCAAAACCATCGGCTAGATTGTTCTGAACCAAACCATGTTGATTCGCTTCTTCTTCACTTACAATCCCGCGACGCAAAGCGGCCGCGACACAAGTTTCTAGGCGAACACCATGCTCTTTAGCCAAAGACTGCCACGCCTTATTGAGATCAAATTCATCGTTGGCTGGCACACTCAAAGCAGTACCATTAGTCACACCATCTTGATAAAAGAAGACGCTCACTAGCTGATGGCCTTGCTCTATCACCGCTTTGGCGAACTGATAAGCACTGCGCGCTGACTGGCTGCCATAAACGGGACCATTCACCACTAACGTATAAGTCAGTTTACTCACCTTTCATCATCCTCGGTTTTACGTTGACGAATGTACAAGTAAACGGTGTGTTTTGAAATATTAAGGCGATCCGCGACACGGTTGATGGCATCTTTAATATCGAAGATACCTTTGTCGTACAACTCCATCACGATCTGGCGATTTTTGGTGTTGTTAGACACGGATTTATCCGCATTGATCTCTTCGATGGTGCGTTCAACAGTTTGGTCCACCAGCTCTTCTACGTCACTAGCAAAGTTGACCGAGGAAGCCGCTTCTTTCGCTTCTTGCGTCGGCATGAAAGACTGAAGAACTTGCGAGAAAGGCGCATCCAAGTTGACGTTGATACACAACAAACCAATCACGCGATTTTCGCCATTACGAATGGCGACAGTAATCGACTTCATCAACACGCCACCTTTTGCACGGGTAAAATACGAACGTGAGAAGTTGCGCTCCGAGCCTTCGATGTCTTTTAGCATCTTAAGCGCTAAATCAGTGATTGGTGAGCCGACTTGGCGCCCCGTGTTTTCACCGTTAGCGATTTTAATTGCAGAGGTATTTAAGTCTTCTAGAGAGTGAAGAACGATTTCACAAAATGGACCTATCAGGCTGGCGATACCATCCACGACCGCCTCATAAGATCTTAAAATGATTTTGTCGTGCTCGGTAAACGGCATCACGTTAACGGATTCCATTTCGAGCAACATCTCCGCGTTTATTGTTTCTGTAGTTGTCATAAGCCTTCGAGCGAAAAATCAACAAATTGGTGTAAGTTTATCAGAAAATTTGAAAAGCAACCTAGCAAACTCACCAACTAGTGACCTAGAACAAAAAAGGCCCGTTAAACGGACCTTTTTCAATAACTTATCGCAGCTTATTGTTATTGCTCTGCGTTGTCGTTCTCAACTTTTAGCAGCTCAACTTCAAATACTAGCGTTGAGTTAGCAGGAATGCTTGGTGTGTCTTGGTCACCGTATGCTAGCTCTGGCGGGATAACGAATTTGAATTTAGAACCCACAGGCATTAGCTGAACACCCTCTGTCCAACCTGGGATTACACGGTTAAGTGGGAACGTTGCAGGTTCACCACGATCGTATGAGCTGTCGAACTGAGTACCGTCGATCAGAGTACCTTTGTAGTGTACTTGAACCGTATCAGTGTCTTTTGGCTTCTCACCTTCAGCTGGTGTCATTACTTGGTATAGAAGACCTGTATCTGTCTTCACTACGCCTTCTTGCTTCTCAAACTCAGCACGGAAATCATCGCCAGCTTTTTTCGCTTCAGCTGCTTTCTCAGCCGCTTGTGCTTGCATCTTTTCTGCAACACGCTTGTCTAGAGATTCTAGTGCTGCACGTGTTTCTTCTTCATTCAATTCAGCATTGCCTTTGAAGACGTCTTCGATACCTTTTAGTACCAAATCTTTGTTAAGATTAATGCCGATTTCGCTTGGCTTGTCGATGCTTGTGCTTAGGTAGTTAGCAAATGAAACACCGATTGCGTATGCCGCTTTGTCGTCGTCGGTTTTAAAGTGAACCGCTTTACCGGTTTCTGCTTGAACTTGTTCTGCTTGAGGTGCGGTTTCTGTTTTAGTTTCTTCTTTCTGACAACCTACCGCTAGCATAACTGTTGCAGCAAGTAGCGACACTTTTAAAACTGATTTCATTAAATTCTCCCAATAATGGCTCTGCCATTGGTTGTTGTGCACAAATCTTCTATGAGACTAGTGAAGACAATCGTTATACCAATATACTAGCTATATGTCTTAAGACACAAACCGGATTATTAGATGTGATGCAAAGAATTTTTCATTTATTCCTATATTTAATTGTCATCACCACGTTAAATGGTTGCTTTTTCGCCGAGCGTGAAGTGCAGCGTTGGCCGATAGAACCTCAAGGTGCGACGAGCTTCGCACTTAGCAGAGATGGACGGTTTGCTCTGCTCTATTCTCAACAACGTCATTTGATGTTGTGGGACCTAGAGCAAAATGAACAACTAGCCAACCTGGGTGAACTCGATGCCGATGCCAATGTGGTTTCCCATATCCGCATATCTGACAATGGTCGCTACGCAATTACAGCAAGCCAAATGAACTTCGCAGTTTGGGACCTAGGCTGGACGCAATCCGAAGGCCTTTGGTCTATCTCTGATGCGCTCATTCGCGACGTTGATATCACCAGTAATGGTGAACAAGTTCTGCTTGGGTTATCCAACGGTAAAGCAATTTATGTCAACTTAGTCACCGGGCGTCGCATGGAGTTCCTTGCACATCGTGAAAAAGTCAATTCCGTGGCCATTTCTCCTAATGGGCGCTTCGCCCTAACCGGAGGTAATGACTATAAAGCGTATCTGTGGGACACCGAAACCGGACAAGTACTACGAACCTTCGAACATGAACAACGAATTGTTCGCGTGGCCCTGCAAAGAGATGGAAAATTAGCAATGACATCTGATGGCGGAAACCAAGCGATTGTTTGGGATTTAAAAACTGGACAAGAAGTCACACAGTTGAGCAGTTGGTCACGCCAATTAATTTTCTCTACCGCACGATTTTCTGACGACGGGACTCAACTAGTCACAGGAAGCCCTTCTGGCCGTGTGTCGATATGGGATACTCAAACCGGAAAACGAATGAGTGGATTTGAAGTGGAGCCCAAAAAAGACACTCGCCCTCCCCGTGCGGTCGTGTATGATGCAGCCTTTGATTCAAAACAACGCGTAATTACTGCTACTTCAGCAGGTATTGCCCAAGCTTGGCAGTTAGAGAACGGATCATGACAGAAAAAATCATTCAGCAATTGGAAGCACGCATTAATGACTTAGAATGTCAGCTTGCGTTCCAAGAACAGACTATTGAAGATCTGAACGGAGCTTTATCGCAGCAACAACTGCAAATTACCAAGATGCTCGATCAGATGAAATATGTGGTAGGTAAAGTAAAAAATATGGACTCGTCGAATTTAGCCGATCCGTCAGAAGAAACCCCACCACCGCATTATTAAAATGCAGGCTCAAATAGCATAAAGCCCAGAACATGTTCTGGGCTTTGTTGTATTAATTACTTAAGAAGGTACTCAAGAGGAAGCTATTCGTCGGCGTAGATTTTAACGCTCAGCTCGCCTTGCGTATTAATGCCTGCTCGGTACATGCCAGAACTGTTCATCGCAAAGTGCATCTCACCTTTAGCATCAATGGCAATCAAACCGCCCTCTCCGCCCATCTGTTTGAGATCACCTTGGATAATGTGTTCACAAGCCGTATGAATATCTTCTTGTAAGTAACGCATACGTGCTGCAACGTCTTCCGCAACACGTTTACGAATAAAGAACTCGCCGACACCCGTAGTGGAAACTGCCACGACGCCATTTTCGGCCACCGTACCACAACCAATAAGAGCCGAATCTCCGACTCGGTTGTATTTCTTATTCGTCACGCCACCCGTACTGGTGGCAGCGGCTAAGTTGCCTTGTTGATCTAACGCTACCGCACCAACCGTACCGTGCTTACGGTCATCTGGGTAACGAGATTCCGACAAAGCAAACAGTCCTTTCTCACGCATAGACAGCAACTGCTCATAACGGCGATCAGTAAAGAAGTAATCTTGCTCGGTATACTCATGGCCTTGCTCAAAAGCAAACTTCTCTGCGCCCTCACCCACCAACAACACATGATTGCTGTTTCGCATCACGTCACGAGCGAGCTCAATTGGGTTTCTGATATGACGAACCCCAGCGACCGCGCCTGCTGCAAGGTTTCGCCCATCCATCACAGAAGCGTCCATTTCAACCATTTCGTTGTTGGTCAGCACTGAGCCTTTACCCGCATTAAAGTTAGGAGAGTCTTCCAATACTTTCACTGCCGCTACGACGGCATCTAAGGCTTCACCGCCCGTGTCTAGAATTTGATGTCCCGCTTTTACCGCAGCTTCTAAATCCGCCAAGATGGATTGTTGCAGCTCATCGCTCATCTGTTCACGCAAGATGGTGCCCGCACCACCATGAATGGCAATCGAGAAAGGTTTCGTCATCACTTTGTCCAACTGTTATTCCTTGTATGGTTGGCACTACACCTTAGATAAACAAAAAGCGCAAGTTGAAAACTCAACTTGCGCTTTTCAAAGTTTTGCTAGATAAGATTATCTAGTGAAGGAGCTTATGATTAGTGAGAACCACAGCTACCGCCGCCACAGCAGCCGCCTTCTTCTTCGTGATCGTGGTCATGATCGTGACCACCACAACAGCCACCACCTTGGTGGATGTGACCGTGTTCGATCTCTTCTGCTGTTGCTTCACGTGTAGACATAACTTCTACTTCGAAAGTTAGTGTTTGACCAGCTAACATGTGGTTACCGTCAACAACCACTTCGTTGCCGTCAACTTCTGTTACTTCAACAGGGATTGGACCTTGGTCAGTGTCAGCTAGGAAGCGCATGCCAACTTCGATTTGCTCAACGCCTTGGAATACGTCCGCAGGAACGCGCTGTACTAGCGCATCGTTGTGCTCACCGTAAGCTTCTTCAGGAGCTACCGTTACTGAGAACTTGTCGCCAGCCACTTTACCTTCAAGTTCTTTTTCAAGACCTGTGATTAGGTTGTTGTGACCGTGAAGGTAATCTAGAGGTGCTTCTGCTGTTGATTGATCAACAACGACACCGTCTTCCATCATTACTTTGTATGCAAGGCTTGCAACAACGTTCTTTTCAATTTTCATACTAACTCCAGGGAGATTAATTGACTTAACCTGAATGGGGTTAAGTACTGAGATATCTGGGTGTATTATGGGGATCAATTATCGAAGTTCAATTACTCCGGCTTAAAAATTCCGATCATTTCCTGATCTGAGTGTTTATTTTTCTCTACAGATTGTGGTTTGCGCTGCTCTGTAAACTCACACTCGACACACTCAACTAACTCGATGTTATTTTCAATCCACCAGCGCAGGGTATCTTGCTGGCTGCAATTTGGGCAGCTAGCGCCGGCAATAAAACGTTTCTTGATTTTCACGCTATTTCCTTAGCTTGAGTCTTGGCTCAAGTACTACTTCCAATGATTAGGTGACTGATGGTCGCTCTCCATTTCACGACCAAATATTTCTTCTAGCTCTTTGCGTGCCTCTTTCGCCCTTTGAGCTAATTTCTTATCTTCATTGTGTTGAGGCAATAAGTCCTTAAGCATAGCATTATCCAACTTGCGAAAATGTGCTTCTGCCCGCTTTGCTTGATAAGGATGCATACCCAGTTCTACGAGCGCTTGGCGACCGAGATCTAGCGCCCCTAAAAATGTTTCACGAGAGTAATTCTCTACACCATGACTCATTAACTGGTAAGCCTCGACACGGCTTCTTGCTCGGGCTAACAACTTAAGTTTCGGGAAGTGCACGCGACAAATGTCCACGATGGCCATCACCTCATCAGGTGAATCAGTACAAATAATCAATGCTTCCGCTTTATCAGCGCCAGCAGCCCTCAATAGGTCAAT
Source organism: Vibrio sp. 1402 (assembly GCF_033340275.1). NCBI lineage: Bacteria > Pseudomonadati > Pseudomonadota > Gammaproteobacteria > Vibrionales > Vibrionaceae > Vibrio > Vibrio sp. 1402. The sequence goes on along the minus strand of NZ_JAWOWE010000020.1, from coordinate 38,876 downwards.
TTGTGTAGCATCGCCATAAAACACTTTGTAACCATACTTACGTAATAGGTGGATTTGGCTGGCATCACTTTCTAATACTGTCACTTTGATTTTATTGGCATACATTAAACGTCCGACGATCTGACCGAAACGTCCAAAGCCTGCAATGATAACGCGTGGTCGGCGATCCACGACTTTCGTGGTCATGCCCTCTTCTTCTTGATTCAGGGTATGAGCAAACCACTTCTTTTGTCCCATCAGCAAAAGAGGAGTCGTCACCATGGATAGACTGACCACCACCAACAGAAACGCCACTTGCTCTTTGGACAAAATGCCCTCTTGGCTCGCCGCGGTAAATATGACAAAGGCAAACTCACCGCCTTGGCTCAAAATTGCAGCCATACGGCTTCTCGCTTTGGCTCCGACACGGGCAGCTCTCGCCAATGCATACAAAACCAAACCCTTAACCACGACCAAAGCCACCACCGCACCGAGAATCTCTAAAGGATGTAATGCCAATAACCCCAAGTTTACCGCCATGCCCACCGCAATAAAGAATAACCCCAACAACAGACCTTTAAATGGCTCGATAGCGATTTCCAACTCATGGCGATACTCACTCTCTGCCAGCAAAACGCCTGCTAAAAAAGTCCCCAATGCCATCGAAAGGCCGAGCTTTTGCATCACGACCGAAATGCCAAGCACGACTAAAAGTGCAGCAACGGTAAAGAGCTCACGAACGCCGCTCATCACGACAAAACGAAATAGCGGACGTAGTAAAAAGTGACCTCCAATCAACAGTGCTACCACACTGCCTAAAATAGTGAAGACATCCAACCAACTTCCACCACTATGCCCGCCTGCTAGCAAGGGCAACATCGCCAGCATCGGGATCACTGCAATATCTTGAAAGAGCAGCACCGCAAAACCAGATTGCCCCGTTTCGGTACCATTAAGCCCTTGCTCTTCAATGACTTTAAGCGCAATCGCCGTCGAGGACAGCGCCAACCCCATCCCGATCACTAAACTCACTTGCATGCTTACGCCAAACATACTGACGACACTACCAATCACGGCGGTCGTGACCACAACCTGCGCACCGCCTAAACCTAAAATCGGCCCTCGCATCTGCCACAATTTTTTAGGGTTTAATTCCAGCCCTATCAAAAACAGTAACAACACAACCCCAAGCTCGGCAAAATGCAAAATGGCATCAACGTCGCTAATTAAGCCAAGCCCCCATGGGCCAATCAACACACCAGCGAGTAAATAACCTAAAACCGAGCCAAGCCCAAGGCGCTGAGCAATCGGCACCGCAATAACCGCAGCCGAAAGAAAGACCACACTGCTTTGAAGAAACTCACTGGTGATCGCCATACTGACCTCCTCGATCTGCCGCTTGCCCGTTTTCAAGTGGGTTACTCAGCCATCCACGGTATAACTCGGCATGTTCGTAGCGTTCAATATCCGAAACATTTCTTGACCAATACAACACCAGAGGTTCAATCCAGTGCATTTGGCATAGGGCTGCCGTCAGTTCAAACGGTTGCAAGATTTGCTCAAGTGGGTATTTGTTGTACCCCTTCGCGCTGAAGGCTTCTTCTTTACCACCTGTTGTAATGACACTGCGCCAGTATTTTCCTTCTAGCGCCGCACCTCCGCCAAACGCAAAGCCTTTACCTAACACTCGGTCTAGCCACTCTTTTAATAGGGCTGGACATGAATACATATAAAGTGGATGGTGAAATACGATCACATCGTGAGCGAGCAACAACTCATGTTCGTAATTCACATCAATAAAGAAATCAGGGTAAACACCGTAAAGATCGTGCACAGTGACGTGATCAAGCGACTGAGCTTTTTTTATCATCACTTGATTGGCAATCGAGTTATGTGGCTCTGGATGAGCATAAATGACCAGAACTTTTGGGAGAATAGACGGTGCAACAGCCAAATGGTCGTCCTTGTGGTTATTTTTATCCGTTATCAAATTGTTATACTTTTTTGTACAGCATAATGCAATTAAAGCGAATCAATCGACTTTTCCGGCCAATACCCCTACTATTCACCGCTAGATATATACCCAAGTGGCTTTAAAAACGATTGAAACCACTTCGCTATGTAACCAAGCAACGCGCACTGCGCAAAGTGAATGAAAACTTTATGATTACCTTCTCTGATATTCAGTTACTGCGTGGCGGTAAACCTCTTTTAGACCAAGCTTCTGCGACTATTCACCCTGGCGATAAAGTCGGTCTTGTGGGCAAAAACGGCTGCGGTAAATCAACGCTGTTTGCCCTACTGAAAGATGAACTGTCAATTGATGCTGGCTCATTTAGCCAACCTCAACACTGGGAGTTGGCCTGGGTCGCACAGGAAACGCCTGCGCTAGAGCGCACTGCACTGGAATACGTCATTGATGGTGATCGCGAGTACCGAGCACTCGAAAAGCAGTTGGCTAAAGCAGAAACACAAGACAACGGAACCCTAGTTGCCGAGATACACGGTAAAATTGAAACCATTGGTGGTTACAGCATTCGCGCTCGCGCGGCAGAACTGCTCGATGGTTTAGGGTTCAGCCAAGAGCAAATGAGTTGGAGTTTGACCCAATTCTCGGGTGGTTGGCGTATGCGTCTTAACTTGGCTCAAGCGCTATTGTGTCGTTCTGATCTACTGCTACTCGACGAACCAACCAACCACTTGGATTTGGATGCGGTAATGTGGTTAGAGCGTTGGCTACAAAACTACCCTGGCACGCTGATTCTGATCTCGCACGACCGAGACTTCCTTGATCCAATTGTTGGTCGCATCATTCACATCGAGAATCAGCAGCTGAACGAATACACGGGTAACTACTCGTCATTCGAAAACCAACGTGCGCAAAAAATGGTGTTACAACAAGCGATGTTTGAAAAGCAACAGAAGCAGATGTCGCACATGCAAAGCTACATCGACCGCTTCCGTTACAAAGCATCAAAAGCACGCCAAGCCCAAAGCCGTATCAAAGCTTTGGAGCGCATGGAAAAAGTACTGCCAGCTCAATTCGATAACCCATTTAGCTTTCAATTCCGTGAGCCAGCTGCGCTGCCAAACCCAATCATGATGATGGATGAAGTATCTGCAGGTTACGGTGACAACCTCATCTTAGAGAAGATCCGCTTGAACTTGGTTCCTGGCAGTCGTATTGGTCTACTCGGCCGTAATGGTGCGGGTAAATCGACATTAATCAAGCTGCTCTCTGGTGAACTTAACGCGCAAGGTGGTGACCTAACTTACTCACAAGGCGTGAAAATTGGTTACTTCGCTCAGCACCAGTTAGAAACGCTTCACCCTGAAGAAACACCGCTGCAACACATGATGCAAATCGCACCCGATCAAACCGAACAGCAGCTACGTGATTACCTAGGTAGCTTTGGCTTCCAAGGTGACAAAGCACTAGAAAAAGTTGCGCCGTTTTCTGGTGGCGAAAAAGCCCGTTTGGTATTGGCTTTAATTGTGTGGCAAAAGCCAAACCTGTTGCTACTTGATGAACCAACCAACCACTTGGATTTGGACATGCGTCAGGCATTGACGATGGCACTGCAAACGTTCGAAGGTGCAATGGTGATTGTTTCGCACGACCGCTATTTACTGCGCGCTACGACCGATGACTTGTATTTAGTGCATGATCGACAAGTTGCTCCGTTCGACGGTGATTTAAATGACTATTATAAATGGTTAACCGAACAACAAAGAGCGGAACGCAAAGAAGCGCAGGCTGCGCAGCCAAGCAAAGATACGGCCAACAGCGCAGCTGCGAAGAAAGAGCAAAAACGTCGCGATGCAGAGTTTCGAAAACAGACAGCGCCAATTCGCAAAACGCTGACACAACTAGAAAATAAAATGGATAAGTTAGGTGCTGCACTGGCCGAAGCTGAAGAACAATTGGCGGACAACTCACTGTATGCGGCCGAAAATAAAGCTAAACTTAACCAAGTGTTGGCACTTCAAGCTTCTAGTAAGGCTGAGCTCGAAGAAATTGAAATGGAATGGATGTCTGCTCAAGAAACGTTGGAGCAGATGGAGCTAGAGTTTAATCAATGAGTAATCAACACGCTGAATACACACTCACCCTAGAACACCTTTGGCAGTTTAGTCTGCAATTTTATGGTGTGCGAGAAGTGAAAGAGGCGTGTTTATCATTACAGAACAACTACCACGGTAACGTGAACCTACTCCTGCTGCTCAGATGGCTCGATGAGCAGCAACTCATTTTCCAAGAAAAAGACTGGCCCTTGGTGCAAGACTGTCTAGGTAGGAGCGAAACTTTACTTCACTCCTTTCGCGACCTTCGTCGCCACCTTAAGTCTCAAGTCAATGACGCTTTGTATCGTGAGACCTTGCAGTTTGAGCTGCAACTAGAAAAGCAGCAACAAGCGGATTTGGTGGACTGCATTAACTCACTTGCACTACTCAAAAATGATGGTGACCCACTGACGTTGAGATACTGTCGTCAACTCGGTGGGGAGCATTTGCAGCAAGCCTTTGCTATTCCGGTGCCAAACATTCAACCACCAAAACGCCCATAAATCTGTAGAATACCTATAATCTTTATAAAGGATTATATTAATAAGTTCTTCAACGGACACCGAAGGACCGCATAAGAGCAGTTAGGTATGACACAATTTTTCGCAGCCGCCGGGATCAAAAACCCGCATCTCCAAACGCTTTTGCCGCGTTTTATTCGCAAAAAAGCGTTATTTACGCCGATTTGGCAAACCCTCGATACATCCGATGGCGACTTTCTCGATCTCGCGTGGAGCGAGGACCCAACCCAAGAGCCTGCACAAAAAAAGCCGATTTTTGTTTTATTTCATGGATTAGAGGGGTGCTTCTATAGCCCTTATGCCAATGGGTTAATGAATGCATTTGCTCAATCTGGATGGCTGTCGGTGATGATGCATTTTCGTGGCTGCAGCGGTAAACCAAACAAAAAAGCACGAGCTTACCACTCGGGTGAAGTGACGGATGCTCGTTACTTCCTAGAGCACCTTGAACAACGTTTTCCTGATAATCCCAAAGTTGCAGTTGGTATTTCTCTTGGCGGTAACATGTTGGCGAATTATTTAGCCCAATATAAAGATCACCCTATTTTGAATGCAGCGACTATTATCTCAGCGCCTTTAGACCTAGCGGCGTGTGCAAACCGTATAGAACAAGGCTTTTCAAAAGTGTATCGCCGTTATCTGCTTTCTTCACTGAAACGTAACGCGTTACAAAAGCATCATCTACTACATGGCGAGCTTGCGCTGTCCTACAACTCAATAAAACGTGTCACACGATTGTATGAATTCGATGATTTGATTACCGCACCATTGCATGGCTTCAAAGACGCACAAGATTATTACGACCAATGCTCTGGCTTAAGTAAACTACAGCAAATCACGCTACCCACACTGATCATCCATGCCAAAGACGATCCGTTCATGACCGACGATGTGATCCCGAAGTTTGTTCTGCCAGATAACATTGATTACCGTCTCTTTGAACACGGTGGCCATGTTGGCTTCCTAACAGGAACGGCGTTAAAACCTAAGTTTTGGTTGGAGGAAGCGCTGCCCGCGTATTACGAAAGTATCGCCGCAGATTACCTTTCTGCTGTATCCAAGCAACGAACGCAGTAAACTAGCCGCTCATCATAAAAGTTAGAGGTATTTATGATCATTCCATGGCAAGACATTGCGCCGGAAACATTGGAAAACTTAATTCGTGAATTCGTCTTACGCGAAGGAACGGATTACGGAACCGTCGAGGTTTCTTTGCAAGACAAAATTGATCAAGTTAAAGCTCAATTGGAAAAAGGTGAAGCGGTTATCGTGTTCTCTGAGCTACACGAAACCGTCGATATTCAACATAAAACAAAATTTTAGACCCTTCACATTTTACCGTATCCCACTCGATGACAAGGTATTGTTACGTGCTATAGTGGGATATCGACCGTGCAGTAGTAACTCTACTGCACATTACAGGTAAGTAATTTTCGACAAGGTTTGTCATGTCAGCTAAACACCCAATTATTGCGGTTACTGGTTCGTCCGGTGCCGGCACGACCACTACATCTGAAGCCTTCCGTAAAATGTTCAATATGATGAACGTTAAACCCGCATGGGTTGAAGGCGATAGCTTCCATCGCTTTACTCGCCCAGAAATGGACATCGAAATTCGCAAAGCCCGCGAGCAAGGTCGACACATTAGCTACTTTGGCCCACAAGCTAATGACTTCCCGGGATTAGAAGAGTTTTTCCGTAAGTTCGGGCATGACGGCACTGGCAGCGTGCGCCGTTATCTGCACACGTTTGACGAAGCGGTTCCCTACAATCAAATGCCAGGCACGTTTACACCGTGGCAAGACTTACCCGAAAACAGCGACGTGCTGTTTTATGAAGGGTTACATGGTGGCGTGGTCGATGGCGATGTTAATGTTGCTCAACATGTGGATTTCTTAATCGGCATGGTGCCGATTGTGAACTTAGAGTGGATACAAAAATTCGTACGTGACACTCGCGATCGCGGCCATTCGCGTGAAGCGGTAATGGACTCAATCGTGCGATCCATGGACGATTACCTCAACTATATCACTCCGCAGTTTTCTCGTACTCACATCAACTTCCAGCGCGTACCGACCGTTGATACTTCCAACCCACTTAATGCAAAAGGCATCCCTAGTTTGGATGAGAGTTTTGTGGTGATTCGCCTACGCGGTATCAAGAATGTCGACTTCCCATATCTGCTGGCCATGATTGATGGCTCATTCATGTCACGCCACAACACGATTGTCGTACCCGGCGGTAAGATGAGCTTTGCAATGGAGCTCATAGTTCGGCCTATCCTACAACAGCTCATCGAAACAGGGAAAATTGGCTAAAAACCTGCCTGCGAAGATGTTTACTTTTCATACCGTGATCATGTGCACAGTTTTGCTTACAAAATCTCAATCATGGCACGATTAAAATCAAGAAATCGTTTTCGAAAAAGGATACTATTTCTTACCGAAACACAAGAGAGCTTGCAGCATATAAAAAGTGCTCTTATTCTAGTAGGCCTAATTCAGGCTTAGCTAAAATATGGATAGCGCAAGCGTACCCTGCAGAGGAAGTGAGATATTATGGTTCTAGGTAAACCTCAAACCGACCCAACATTAGAGTGGTTTCTTTCACACTGTCATATTCATAAGTACCCTTCAAAGAGCACGCTAATTCACGCGGGCGAAAAGGCAGAAACTTTGTACTACATCGTTAAAGGTTCTGTTGCGGTTCTTATCAAAGACGAAGAAGGTAAGGAGATGATCCTTTCTTACCTAAACCAAGGAGACTTTATTGGTGAACTTGGTCTATTCGAGGAAGACCAAGAGCGCACAGCTTGGGTTCGTGCTAAATCTCCTTGTGAAGTTGCTGAAATTTCTTTCAAGAAGTTCCGTCAGCTTATCCAAGTAAACCCAGACATCCTAATGCGTCTTTCTGCGCAGATGGCTCGTCGTCTTCAAGTAACTAGCCAAAAAGTGGGTGACCTGGCGTTCCTAGACGTAACTGGTCGTATCGCTCAGACGCTTCTGAACCTTGCAAAACAACCAGACGCAATGACTCACCCAGACGGCATGCAAATCAAGATCACTCGTCAAGAAATCGGTCAAATTGTTGGCTGTTCTCGTGAGACAGTAGGTCGTATCTTGAAGATGCTAGAAGAGCAGAACCTAATCTCTGCTCACGGTAAAACCATCGTGGTTTACGGTACTCGTTAATCTCGAACTAGAGTGACACGAACAAAATTATAAAAGCCACCAATGGCAACATTGGTGGCTTTTTATTTACTCATGACCAAATGAGATAGGGTGCAGCGAACACTAATGAGTAAGCTTAACAGGTTAACCCTAAAACTTAGCCATTCGTACTTTCAAAGATTTTGTCAGCTGAAGCGGCCACGAAACCTGGGTACAAATCACCATTTTCCATCGGATAGCGCTTAGCAAATTCATAAAACCCGCCAGGGATAATTTCAGTGCCTTCGCTAAAACGAACCGCTACTTTATCTGCCATGGTCGATGACTGCTCTAGCAACACCTCAGGAGTGCCCTTCACTTCACCACCATTTTCATTAATGGTAAACCCAGCGGTACGCAGATGATCGTTTACCTGCTTCACTTCTTCATATTCATTGAGCTGGTTAACGCTCACCGTGAAGTGGTTTGCTCCGTAACCATGCGCCGCAAGCCAAGATGCGTACTCACTTTCTTTAGCCAACGTTTGGTAATCAGCAAAGCTTAAATCCCACAAGCGCCCACCATGTAAGAATGCGCTATCTTTCAGCTTGTCAGCATCGATTTGTGCCACCAAATTTTTCACAATCTCTTGTAGCTCAGGCGAGCACTCTTCAACTTTTAGCTCACTAATAAATACTTTAGGTTGCTTCGGATCTGGGTGCTCATAGTGCTTAGCAACCAGCTTTTTGCTTTCGAAAATGTAATCACCACACGCCTTGTAACCAATAGCTACAAATGGCTTAGCTAGAGTTTCAATACCAAGAGGCGCGATATTGAAGGTACGTAAAGCTATATGATCATTAATCAGAGGCTCATCTTCTTGAAGCAGCTGATGCACTTTAGCAGCCGAAGGGCAAAGACGTTGAATGTAATCTTGCCATAGCGATTCAAATAACACATCGGGCGTCATAACGACTCCTTGTTACGAGATGTAGAGTTTAAAGGTAAGCGGAAGTTGGCTGCTCGTTCACAACAAAAGTTGTCCAGAATAATGAACGAGCAACCATCAACCTGTGACGGTAAATGCCAGTCAGTCAACACGCTTTTCCGAGTCTTTGCTCACTTTTCGTGTTCTGCCAACGATCACTACAACCCATACCTAAATGATGCGCCGGCAAGGTGAGCCGCAATGCATAGTTGCGACTCTATTATTAAAACTTATAGCGCTACACCTGGACTCAATGTTGCAGGCAAGACAGTCTCTTGACCTTCCATTGATGCCATTGGGTACGCACAGTAATCTGCTGCGTAGTAAGCGCTTGGGCGCAAGTTACCCGACGCCCCCGGACCACCAAATGGCGCATCACCGCTTGCACCAGTGAGCTGGCGGTTACGGTTCACGATACCTGCACGAATGTGGTCAACGAAGTATTCCCATTCTTGGTCGTCGGTTGAGACCAAACCAGCAGATAAGCCAAAGCGCGTATCGTTTGCTAGCGCCACGGCTTTGTCTAACCCTTCGTAACGCACCACTTGCAGAAGTGGGCCGAAGTATTCTTCATCTGGTAACTCAGCAATGTTCGTTACATCAATGATGCCAGGAGAAACAAATGCCGCCTCTCCTGCTTTCGCTTCAATTAAGCTTTCACCGCCAAGAGACTGTAGGTTAGCTTGTGCATCAAGAATAAACTTGGCTGCCGCGACCGAAATTTGCGGTCCCATAAATGGCGCAGGTTCTGCAAATGGTTGGTCTACGCGAATATTGCGTGTCGCTTCAACGAGCTTGGTGATAAGCGCATCGCCTTTTTCACCCAATGGCACATACAAACGACGAGCACACGTACAACGCTGCCCAGCACTGATAAACGCTGACTGGATGATGGTATAAACCGTGGCATCCAAATCACCATATTTATCAGAGATCACCATCGGGTTATTACCACCCATTTCTAGTGCGAGCATCTTGCCCGGTTGACCCGCAAATTGACGGTGTAATACATGCCCCGTATTCGCGCTACCCGTAAACAGTACGCCATCAATGCCTTTTGCGTCAGCGAGGGCAATACCAGTTTCTTTCGCGCCTTGAACAAGGTTAATCACGCCTTTCGGCAGACCGGCTTCTTCCCATAGCTTCATCGCCAATTCACCCGTCCATGGCGTTTGCTCAGACGGTTTGAAGACTACCGTGTTACCAGCCAGTAGCGCAGGCACAATGTGACCATTTGGTAGGTGGCCTGGGAAGTTGTAAGGACCAAACACCGCCATCACGCCCAATGGGCGGTGGCGCAATACGATTTGGTTGCCTGCTGCTTCACGGCTCGCCTCACCAGTGCGGTCATGATAAGCGCGAATCGAAATGGCAATTTTACCTGCCATGGCTGCTGCTTCAGTGCGCGTTTCCCAAATCGGCTTACCGGTTTCTTTGGCAATCACTTCGGCGATTTTTTCGCTGTTCTCTTTTACTTTCTCCGCAAAAGCCAACACGATTGCCTCACGCTCTGAAAATGGACGCTTTTTCCAGTTAATAAACGCTTCACGCGCTGCAGATACCGCCTGGTTCACCTGCTCTGCCGTTGCACCTTTGCCTTGCCAGATCACTTCTTGGTTGTACGGCGACAGAGACGTAAATGCTTCACCCTGACCTTGTACCCATTCACCTGCAATCCAATGTGTCATTGTTTCTATCCTTAAATTCTGTCGTCTGTTACTGCGGAAGAAGGCGAACGAAATCCCCTTCTTCAACCGAAAGTGCATCCGCAACGTCTGGTGCAATCATCACGCTTTGTGTTTCTGCGTCATACGCCGCTTTAGTGACTGTCGCACGGAAGTTCTCGAAAGATGAATTACACATCAAGAAGTCTTGTGTGCTGGAATGTTCAGAGATTTTGACTTGCGCACGGAATGAATGACGTACCGACTCAATATTACGCAGATCACACTCAACCGTTGGGCCACCATCGAAGATGTCGACGTAGCCTCGGTTGGTAAAACCTTCACGCTCAAGCAGCTTCAGCGCTGGACGCGTGTTGTCATGTACTTGACCAATCACGGCTTGCGCTTCTGGGCTGAGCAGGTTGATGTAAATAGGCAGTTTCGGCATCAAGTCGGCGATAAAGCCTTTCTTGCCGATACCTGTCAGGTAATCTGCAAGCGTGAAATCGATAGAGAAGAAATGCTCTTGAAGCCATTGCCAGAATGGTGAATTACCCTCGTCGTCTGAAACGCCACGCATCTCCGCAAAGATCGTTTCAGAGAAGCGCTCTGGGTGCTCTGCCATCATTAGGAAACGACACTTCGACATTAGACGACCATTCAGACCTTGGCGGAATTTCTCACGCAAGAACAAGGTACAAATTTCGCTGTTACCCGTGTAGTTATTACCAAAAGTAAGCAGTTTAACGACGTTGTTAACGCCAAGCTTTGGCGACGAGTGCACGACTTTACTAATGTGATATGAGTAAAATGGGACATCCCAGCCGATAGATGCTTCGATTCCGGTGGTACCCGCAACCTCACCCGTTTCAGAGTCAAAGCCAACCATCAGGTAGCCTTCATCGCCTGGTTCTGCCACATCTGGCTTACCAAAGCTGTACTCTGAATGTTTGATTCGATTAGTTAACAGTTCTTCGTTAACCGGTAGAGATGTAAATCCGTGACCAGACTCCACCGCACAAGTGTGCAGTGCGTCGTAATCCGACATCGCGATAGGGCGAACTACTAGCATCAATACTCCCTCCAGATGCAAGAAGATCCTAACTATATTGTAGGAACAATTCCCCCATCAGAGATCCTTGACGGGGGTGTCTGCGTTGACGTTTAAACTGATATCGCGCTTAAACTAAAGTCGCGATCGCTTTATCCAGTTTCGCCAAGCCTTCTTCAATTTCTTGTTGTGTGATAACGAGTGATGGTGTGAAACGTACGACATTGGCACCCGCAACCAATACCATGAGACCTTGTTTACCTGCAGCAACCAGCACGTCACGCGCACGGCCTTGCCATTCTTCATTTAGTGCAGCGCCAAGTAATAGGCCTTGACCGCGCACTTCTGAGAAGATGTTGTACTTCGCGTTGATCTTCTCTAGACCTTCACGGAACATTGCTTCGCGTTCTAGCACACCAGCCAACACCTCTGGCTTGGTAACTTCATTTACAACCGCTTCTGCAACCGCACACGCTAGTGGGTTACCGCCATATGTAGAACCGTGAGTGCCCACTTTCATGTGCTCTGCCAATTTTGCTGTCGTTAGCATTGCACCGATCGGGAAACCGCCACCAAGTGATTTCGCAGTACTTAGAATATCTGGCGTGATACCTAAACCTTGGTAAGCGTAGAAGTTACCTGTACGGCCATTACCAGTTTGCACTTCATCGAAGATCAGTAAGGCGTTGTGTTTGTCACACAGCTCGCGAACCGCTTGAGCGAACTCAGGCGTTGGTGGCACGATGCCGCCTTCACCTTGTAGTGGCTCCATCATGACCGCACAAGTACGATCAGACATGTGTGCTTGTAAAGCTTCGATATCGTTGTAAGGAAGGTGTGTCACGTCGCCTGGCTTAGGACCGAAGCCGTCAGAGTATGCCGCTTGGCCACCAACCGTTACGGTAAAGAATGTACGACCGTGGAAACCTTGTTTGAATGCAATGATTTCAGATTTCTCAGTGCCATGAACGTCTGCTGCATAACGACGTGCCAGCTTCAAAGCGGCTTCGTTTGCTTCTGCGCCAGAGTTAGCAAAGAACACTCGCTCAGCAAAACTCACTTCTGTTAGCTTTTTCGCCAGACGAAGGGCTGGTTCGTTCGTCATAACGTTACTTAAGTGCCAAAGCTTGTTAGCTTGCTCTGTTAGTGCGTTTACCATTACTGGATGACAATGGCCAAGACAGCTCACTGCAATACCACCAGCAAAGTCGATGTATTCATTACCTTCCTGATCCCAAACACGTGAACCTTCACCTTTAACAGGGATCATTTCCATCGGGTTATAGCAAGGTACCATTACCTCATCGAATAAACCGCGCTCTACTTTAATTTCCGTTGTCATTGCACATTCCTTCTTGATACCGCATGCGTAGCAGATAAGCGAATTTAACCGGCTCTCTTTGCCAGCAAATAATGTTTTGCATTTAAGCTATTGCGGCATTGTATTTACATTTAATTAACCATTTCAATAGTGATTTATTCTTTTCGTTCTCGAAAGTAACTTCCATTAATCACTGCTTATGACTATTTATGCATCAAGAAAGTAAAATAGAGAAGTGATTTTTTATAAATGTTATGTAATACAGGGGATAGAAGGTTTAAAAAGACATGAATAGACAAAGAGACTCGAGAGAACCGCATAGTTTTGCAATCCGCTCACCTCAGCAAAAAGATGAATGATTTGTTAAGAAAAGTGATCGCGATCAGATCGCTTTGCGTGCTAAAAAGTTCGCAAGCAACTCGTGACCTTGCTCAGTTTTGATTGATTCTGGGTGGAACTGCACCGCATCAATTGGCAAGGTTTTATGTTGGTAACCCATTATTTCATCCATGCTTCCGTCAGGCAGTTCTGTCCATGCAGTCAGTTCAAACACGTCGGGTAAAGTACCGTTTTTCACCACAAGAGAGTGATAACGAGTTACCGTGAGTGGGTTATTCAGATTTTTAAACACACTACGACCGTTATGACGAATCGGTGAGGTCTTACCGTGCATCACTTGTTGTGCACGTACCACTTCGCCCCCAAACACTTGCGCTATCGCTTGATGGCCAAGGCAAACACCCAATATTGGAAGCTTACCAGCGAAGTGTTCTATCGCTTTCAGTGAAATACCTGCTTCGTTCGGCGTACATGGCCCTGGCGAGATCACCAAATGAGTTGGGTTGATCGCCTCAATGCCTTGGATATCGATTTCATCGTTACGCACCACCTTTACGTCTGCACCAAGCTCGCAGAAGTATTGGTAAAGGTTGTAGGTAAAAGAGTCGTAGTTATCGATGATCAACAACATAAAGGGTCGGTTGCTCCAATCCGTTTTGGCAATGCTTACGTAGTGAATCGCCACGTTCGTGACAATCAAGGGCGGTATTTTGCTATACCAAGCAAGAAAGGCAAGTTTTTGCTGAATAAAAAGGCCAGCATAGGCTGGCCTTTGGTCTTTACAGCTATTTAGGAACTGTTTGTCAGAAAGTAAATTCGCTTAGCGGCGACGACGGAATAAGCCGAGACCTAGCAGCGCAAATAGCGCGCCAAAACCAAACGAACCACCATCTGAATCCTTCGACCCTTCTGTTCCAGTTTCAGTTTGCGTCATTGAAACATCACGAACAGAGCTAAACTTCACGATATTACCTGTCGAGTCAGTCACTTTCTCTTCTAACTGATAATTACCTTGCTCTGGCGTTTGTTCAAACTCAATATTCACGCTACGCGCATCAATATCAGCTTGAACTAAAGTTTGGCTAGCCGAGTAAGCTTTCGTATCGCTGCTTGCCGCAGCCGCTTGTGTGGATGGCGTTAAGTTCACCGTAACAATATCGCCCACAACCGCCGTTGGTGGTAAACGGACATCGACGGCTAAGTTGTCACCTGCTTTAGGTAAATCGATGTCATCATCTGGTAAATCAATCGCGATGATCACTGGATCGTGGTCAGAGGCAGAGAACGCATCTTTGTACTTCGGCATATCACCTGTGTACTTGCTGCTGTATTCGAACAAGTTACTCTCTAGTGAGTTGATGTGCCAATCTTCAATTGCTACCACTTTTTGCGCTAGGCTGCTGCTTGCCAATGCGTGGTCCAAATTACCCAGCTCGCCCGAATAGGTGTAAGAAAACGTATCAGTGCCGTGCAGCAACGTGTTTAAATTGTGCAGACCGTAACCTTTTTCAATTTTGGTCTTCTCTACTTGAAGTTCACCATCACCAATGGTTGTGTAAGCAGCAGTATAAATGTCACGGCCGTATTTCTCTTTCGAGTAATCAGTCAGTGTCAGAAGTGGGTCTTCCATGCCATAAGCATTGAGGTCGCCCATGAGCAATACATCGCCTTTCACCTCTTTCAACGCTTCACCCACTGCGTGCGCAGCAGAAACGCGGAAGTTGTTACAGTTGCCTTGCAGATCCGCTGGCTCAGAATCTTCTACACCAGCAATCCACTCTTCAATACACTCAGAGCCTTTCGACTTAAAGTGGTTTACGACAATAGACAAATCTTCACCCGTCTCTTTCACCGTAAAGGTCTGAAGTAGACTGTGGCGTTGGTACTTATCGTAAGCAGGGTTACTTTCTGTGCCCTCTTTACGAGTAATTGTGTTTTCTGCAATGTGCTGCTCTGGCGTGATGATCACTTTTGCAGCGTCTTTTGGCGTTACAGCGTTAGCACGATATAAAATCGCCACCATGATCGCATCACTGCCAAAGTATTCGTCTTGGTATTTGTCTTGCTCTTCGATTTCGACATACGTGTAATGATCTTCAGCGTCATCAATCTCAGCATTTAGGGCATCAACTAAGTTTTGGATAGCACTGCCATCACCAAAGCCGTTGTTTTCCACTTCCATCAAACCAATAACGTCTGCGTCCATCTTGTTCATCGCCGCAACGATTTTCGCTTGTTGGATCAGGAACTCATCTAGGTTAGTCGCACCACGGTTTTGTCCGGTTGGGTTTTCATGGCCACTGTCAGCCACGGAGTTGAAGTAGTTCAGTACGTTGAAGCTTGCAATACGCAAATCTGAGTCCGCAATCGCTGGGGCATCTTTACGAGCCACATCGAAGCCTTCACCTGAAGTCACAAAGTTGGTGTTATCGACTTCATTGGTCGCAATCAGGCGGTATTCGTTGTAGCTGTAAGCCACCACGCCTTGCAGACCTTCTACTCGCGAACCAAGGCGAATGTGCTGCTCTGAGGAGCCATCTTGATCTGCATCTTTAGCAAAATCTGGGTAGTATGGGATTTGGCCGTTTGGTGCTTTGCCATCTGATTCTAGGTATACGCGGTTCGCTGCGTTGTCTTTTGCTAGCTCAACGGCTGCATCGCTCTCTGCCGCGTGTAATTGAGTCGGCTTTAACAATGGCGCTTCATGAGAGAGCATCATATTGTTACGACGTGAATCGTAGTCGTAAGAGAAGTTTCGAGTTACAAACAAGTCACTTGCCGAGGTCAACTCAACTTGCATGCCTTCATGACGCTCTAGTGCATCACGTAGTGTCTCACCTTCTTTGATAACAAGATCGGTAACTCGAGGGGTTTCAGAGGTGCCTGTTTTCACATAGCTGTTAGCATCAGAAGCAAGCTGAGTATTGCTGTAATACTCTTGAACTTTACCTTTCACACAAACAACATCACCAGCTTTCAGCGCCGTGTCCGCCGCGTCGGTATGAATGAACAAGCCTTCTGAGGTCTTGTCGTTGTTGTCGCTTTCTAATGCTTGTAGGTAGAAACCTTTGGTTAGGCCAGTGGTAACAGCAGTCACGACACCAGTTACGAAATGATCTTCGTCAGTAATGTATGGGTAACCATCAATGAATGGAGACGTATCGCCTTCACCTTGAATATCTTGGATGGTAGTGAAGTTAGGTTGCTGACCGTCGACTTCACAAGCGAATGGTGCTGGTGGCTCAGTCGCATTTAGCTCACCAAGGCCGTCAATGTTGTCTTTCTCAAATGCCGTCCACTGAGATGCATCATAAGTAGCAGAAGGGGTTAGTGCATCACTGTTACGAACTAATGTGGTGTCTTTACCAAAATCTACGTCACCCATCACACCGATGATGTCGTGCACTTCACCATCTTTAAGCAGTGCGATCGGGTCGTCACCGTTAAAGTTCGCAACGCTTTTATCTGTGATACCTGCTACCGCTTTGATGGCGTCGCTCGCGTCACCATGCGCCAGTACATACACTTGGTTAGCTTGTAGCGTCACTTGGCTAAGGTCGAATGTGCTGCCCCAAGTACCACCACCGTTTGATGATTTCGCCAACTCGTAGCCAGTGAGTGTCACCGCAGTATCACCCGTATTAGCGATCTCTACCGCTTTATTATAAGCGCCGCCTTCTACGTATTGGGAAATAATAATCTCTGCGTTCGCGTTTGCACTAAGTGCACTGGCGATGGTTAATGCGAGTATTGAGGGTTTGATTAACGTGTCCATTGTCGTACCTGATATTTATGTAAATGCAAACTTAGCTCTGATTAGAGCCTGCCATTTGCGTCTACTATCAGGTTTATTTATGAAATAAATAAGAATGAGTAATTAAAGCCGTGAAATGAATCACATGTGAATATAAGAAAATATGCCAGAGCATCCCATTCAAACATTTTTTGTAATAAATACAGAGCGCTATTGATAAACAAGTCAGAATTTAGATTGATTACTCAGTTTACTTTTTCACTTCATGTTAAGGAGTAGAAAATACATCACTTGTTGAGTTGCTTATTAACCCAACCGTTCCGTTACAAATAAAAAATATAATTAGTCACTAATTTAGAATGCTTTAATTTTCACTTGCATCACTGTTCAAGCCCAAGAATCTATTACTCGCTTCGTTCTCTCTTATACAGGCCCCTCATACTTCAAAGTTTTCATGATTTATTCAATAACTTTTCATTACTCACTAGCCAAAAACATACACAAAAGATATAACACCTGCGCGAGACAATAAGATCTCATTAGCTGTAAACCCAGGAACGACAAATGAAAAAAATTCAACGCAGTGTGCTAGCTCTCTCCCTACTTGGCTTGATAGCGGGGTGTCAGTTGACCGCCAGTGAGCCACTTCAACCTACGGCGAATCAAGACATCATCGAATCAGCCAAAAATGAACTGGATGGTATTGAAGAGCTAGAAGTCAGTGACGAGGGTGTTATTACCTTTACTCAGCGTCTAAGAACGCCAGGAACCTACTGGATTCCAGCGAGAATTAAAGAACTCAGCTACGATATATCATGCGTACAGCTTAGTTACTTCATTGATAGAGGCATGGTTGTGAAGTCTGCCTTTCTAGGAGCTCGAGGACGTGTTGAATATTACGACATGGAACGCTGTATGAAAGACACACCATTTCAGTAATACAGGCATAAAAAAAGCTCCACCAAAGTGGAGCTTTTCGTATTCGTTCTTAGCAACTATGGGCGAGCTACAAAACCTACTGCTTCGTATGCTTTCTTAAGCGTTTCAGCCGCTCGTGCCGAGGCTTTCTCAGCGCCTTGCTGCATTACCTCGTCCATGTAAGCACGATCAGCGCGAATACGGTGATATTCTGCTTGAATTGGCTCAAGCATTGCTACAACTGCCTCACCAACATCTTTCTTAAATGGGCCATACATTTCTACGCCTTGGTACTTCGCTTCAATCTCTTCGAAGCTCATGCCTGTCGCCGCAGAGTACAGACCCATTAGGTTAGCAATGCCCGCCTTGTTCTCGATATCATGACGGATACTTGGTGGCGTTTCGGTATCGGTTTGCGCTTTGTTGATCTTCTTAAGGATCGACTTAGGCTCTTCCAGCAGCGTGATAACGTTCTTACGGTTGTCATCAGATTTAGACATCTTCTTCGTTGCGTCTTGAAGGCTCATTACACGCGCATTTACTGTCGGAATGTAAGGCTCTGGAACTTGGAAGATTGGCTGCTCTGGCGAGTAAATATTGTTGAAACGCGTTGCGATATCGCGCGCTAATTCTAGATGTTGCTTCTGGTCACTGCCTACAGGTACTTGGTGTGCACCGTAAAGCAAAATGTCAGCCGCCATCAACACCGGGTAGTCAAATAGACCGACGTTTACGTCATTCGCGTAACGTGCCGATTTGTCTTTAAACTGAGTCATACGGCTCAGCTCACCCATTTGAGTGTAGCAGTTAAGAAGCCAACCTAATTGAGCATGCTCTGGTACATGTGACTGAACAAATAGCGTGCTCTTCTTCGGGTCAACACCAACTGCCAGACAAATTGCCAGTGCGTCTAGAGTTGCTTCATGCAGCGCTTTAGGGTCCTGACGAACCGTAATCGCGTGAAGGTCTACCACACAATATTGGCAATCATAATCGTCTTGCATCTGCTGCCATTGACGTAGAGCACCCAAGTAGTTACCGATACTTAGTTCACCTGAAGGTTGAACACCACTCAATACAATGGGTTTGCTCATTAGAATGATTCCTTTGACTTCTTAATCTAATTAAATGAAAAAAACCGTGCAGTAATAGGTGCACGGTTTACTCAGTGTACTCATTAACGAGTATTTTGGAAGCTCTTTTGTAGCCGTTATGCAGAAACCGCTACAACGTCCAATAATTCTGCCAAACTGTCAGCGACGAAATCTGGATTTGATGCTGAAATAGGTTCACCGTGGTTGTAACCATATGTCAGACCAAATGAGGCACAGCCTGCATTCTTTGCTGCGAGAATGTCGTTTTTCGAGTCGCCAACCATCAGCATTTCACTTGGTTGGATTTGGTGCTTTTCCATCAACCAGTTCAATGCTACTGGGTTTGGTTTTTTCTCTGGGAATGCATCACCGCCAAGGACATCAACGAAGTATTTTGCGATGTCGTGCTTTTCCAAAACGTCAGGCACAAACTTTGAAGGTTTGTTAGTCACCAACGCCATAACAAAGCCCGCTTTGTGCAGCTCTGCTAGTGTCTCTTTTACCGTTGGGTAAAGATGACTTAGCTTGTGACCGCTTTGCTCGTAGTAGTCATCAAACAATACACGCGCTTTAGCACGAAGCTCTTCACTCAGCTCTGGGTTGATGGTCAGGCTTTGGCTTAATGAGCGACCAATAAGCACGTCTGCGCCGTTACCCACATAATCACGAACTTGTTCTTCTGAAACCGATGGAAAGCCAAGCGCCTGTACTGCTTGGTCTGCCGCGACAGCTAGATCTGGCACGCTATCAAGCAAAGTACCATCTAGATCGAAGGCGATGAATTTAATGTCTTGTTGAGTCATAACTTCCCTGAGGATTTTTATTTATAAATCGGTGAAAACGACAAAGGATGGCACCCCATCCTTTGTTTTTATCATTATGTCTGATTCTACAGTAACTGTTTGTTTCGTCGTTACTTTGCAGCAATACGCTGACGAACTGCCTCAAACAAACAGATGCCGGATGCCACAGATACGTTCAAGCTTGAAACGCTACCAGCCATTGGGATCTTAATCAAATCGTCGCAGGTTTCACGAGTCAGACGACGCATACCGTCACCTTCAGCCCCCATTACGATAGCAAGAGGTCCAGTCAGTTTGGCTTGGTAGATGTCGTGCGTTGCTTCACCCGCAGTACCAACAAACCAGATGCCTTTCTCTTGCAATGTACGCATAGTACGAGCCAAGTTAGTCACTCGGATCAATGGTACGACTTCAGCTGCACCACAAGCGACTTTACTTACCGTCGCATTCATTGGCGCAGAACGATCTTTCGGTACGATGATCGCCGCAGCACCTGCCGCATCTGCGTTACGTAAACACGCACCAAGATTGTGTGGATCGGTCACGCCGTCTAACACTAAGAGCAGTGGTGATTCGTGCTTTGCAAGGATGTCATCAATATCGTTCTCATTCAGCTGCTTCGCTGGTTTCACACGAGCGATGATGCCTTGGTGATTTGCACCGCGTGCTTTGTCATCCAAGGTTTTACGTGTCATCTGCTGAATAGAAACACCACAAACCTGAAGATCATTTAGGATTGGCATTAGGCGATCATCTTGACGACCTTTTAAAACGTACGCCTCGATAAAACGCTCTGGTTCGCGCTCCAATACCGCCTTCACTGCGTGAATGCCGTAGATAAATTCGTTACTCATTGTTTAACCTGTTGTTCTGGTCGTATTGCCTGCGCCAACCGAGTTTGAACTAAGTTGGCGCTTCAACCTACTGCGCTTCTTTTTTAGTGCGCTTGGTTTTCTTCGGCTTACTGTGCGGCTTCTTTTTACGTGCTTTTTTCACTTTAGGCTTCTCGTTGCCTTCGGCGTCACCACGTTTTGGGCCATTACGCTTACTCGTTGCGCCCGTTTCTTCTGGGCGTTTAGTTGGCTCTATCGCAGGAATTGCACGAGCCGCGCCACCTTCTTTCGATGAAGAGCGAGTCGCAGCGCGTTTTTTATCTTTCGCTTTGCGTTTTGCTTCCGCTGCGCGTTTCTTCGCAGTCTTACCTTCGCCGCGTAGCTTACGACTTGTTTCGACCAATTCAAAGTCAATTTGCTTGTCATCGAGGTTAACAGCCAGTACTTTTACTTTTACTGCATCACCTAAGCGGTAGATGTTACCGAAACTTTCACCAATAAGTCGTTGACCAATCGGGTCAAATTGATAGTAGTCGTTCGCAAGGGTAGAAATATGCACCAAACCATCGATGTGCAAATCCGTTAAACGTACAAAGAAGCCAAAGCTAGTGACATTAGCGATAACACCGTCTAGTTCGTCACCGACGTGGTCTTGCATATATTCACACTTCAGCCAATCCGCAACATCACGTGTTGCATCATCAGCACGGCGCTCTGTCATCGAACATTGTTCGCCGTAAAAATCCATGTCGTCAAACGAGTAATGATAGCCACCTGTTGGTGTCCAGCGATCTTGATTACGACCTTCTTCTTTAGCAATCAGATACTTGATTGCACGGTGAAGTAACAAGTCAGGGTAACGACGAATTGGCGACGTAAAGTGCGCATAGCGTTTCAATGCCAACCCAAAGTGCCCCGCGTTATCTGCGTTGTATACCGCTTGCTTCATTGAGCGTAGCAGCATGGTCTGAATCAACTCTTGATCTTGACGCCCGGAGATTTGACGTGCGAGATCAGCATAGTCCGTTGGTGAAGGCTCTAAACCACCTTTTAGCTCAAGACCAAGTTCACTTAAGAAGTCACGGAAACCTTGCAGGCGTAATTCACCTGGAGATTCGTGGATACGATAAAGCGCGGGCTCTTTCGCTTTTTCTACCAGCGATGCCGAAGCAATGTTGGCTAAAATCATACATTCTTCGATGATCTTATGCGCGTCATTACGAATTACTGGCTCAATGCTTTCGATTTTACGTTCCGCATTGAAAATAAATTTGGTTTCAACGGTTTCAAATTCGATTGCACCGCGTTGATCTCGTGCTTCTTTCAGCACTTTGTACATCTTGTGCAACTCTTCTAGATGAGAAACAAGCGGCTGGTAGCGCTCACGTAGTTCTTCATCCCCTTCTAGAATCGCGCTCACTTTGCTATATGTGAGACGAGCGTGCGAGTCCATCACCGCCTCGTAATGCTTGTAACCAGACAGCTTACCTGTATCGGAAATGGTCATTTCGCACACCATACACAAGCGATCTACTTGCGGGTTAAGCGAACATAGACCGTTCGACAGTACTTCTGGCAACATTGGCACAACTTGCGAAGGGAAATATACTGAGTTACCACGATTGATCGCTTCTTTGTCCAACGCAGAGTCAGGACGAACGTAGTAACTGACGTCAGCAATCGCTACCCATAAACGCCAACCACCTTCTTTGTTCTTTTCACAGTAAACGGCATCATCAAAGTCTCGTGCGTCTTCGCCGTCAATGGTCACTAGTGGCAAATCACGTAGATCCACACGACCAACTTTCGCTTCTTCTGGTACTTCTTCGCCTAAGTTTTCGATTTGTTTATCGACGGCTTCTGGCCATTCGTGAGGGATTTGGTGTGTACGAATCGCAATTTGTGTTTCCATACCTGGTGCCATGTTTTCACCAAGGACTTCAACCACTTTACCCATCATGCCGCGTGAGCGTGAGCCACGATCAGTAATTTCAATTACGACTACGTTACCCATGCGTGCACCCGCTTTGTGCTCATTTGGGATCAGGATATCTTGGCTGATACGCGAGTCATCTGGGACAACATAGGAGTATCCATATTCAAGGAAGAAACGACCAACGATTTGATCATTGCGCTCCTCTAGCACACGCACCAAACGTCCTTCACGGCGGCCGCGCTTGCTGTTGTCTGTCGGTTGCACTAAGACAAAATCACCGTGGATGATGTTCTTCATCTGATGGTGCGGTAACAGAATATCATCATCCTTGCCGACGCTGCCTTCTGGACGTACCCAACCATGGCCATCACGATGACCAATCACGTAACCTTTCACCATTTCAAGTTTTTCAGGCAATGCATAGCACTGACGGCGGGTAAACACCAGTTGGCCATCTCGCTCCATCGCACGTAGCCGACGACGCAACCCTTCGTATTGCTCTTCGCCCTCAAGCTTTAGTGCCTCAAACAAGTCGTTACGATTCATTGGAACGCCCGCTTGCTCTAGAAACTCGATGATAAACTCTCGGCTTGGAATTGGATTTTCGTAATTTTTGGATTCACGATCTGCAAAAGGATCGTTTGGAATATTGTCTGACATAGGCACGCCTATCTAGCAAGGAAGGTATATGGCTAGTATATCTGAGTCTCTCGATAAGCTACAGAATTGCTTTGAAAAAAGAATGATCGAGATCGACTCTAGGCATGCAAATGAGTTAAGGACGAGCCAGCAAGATCAAAAGTTCAGAATTGTCACTGAGCAAGGATTCAATCGTGCAGTCATCCAACTCCGCCAGAAAGGCACTTTTTGCTTTCGCCAATTTATCTTTGAGGCGGCAAGCAGGGGTAATATGGCAAAAATCCACACCACAGTTGACTAAATCTAACGGCTCTAAATCGCGCACAACACCACCGACTGTGATTTCAGACGCTGGCTTCATCAGCCGGATACCACCGTTTTTTCCGCGCACGGTATGGACATAACCCAACTGCCCTAACCGATTGATAACTTTAACCATATGGTTGCGCGACACACCAAATAAATCCGTCACTTCGGTAATGCTGGTTAACTCATCTTCCGGCAACGAAGCCAAGAAAATTAAGGTTCTCAACGCATAATCAGTGAAACTAGTTAACTGCATATTCTCTCCCAAAGTGCGACTCAATAACCCGCTGGTGATGCTAAAACCCCAAACTTGAGCTATCGATAAAAGTGTAAATCTTTTCTTGATCGAAAGATACATTTGAGATACAACTTTAAACATGCATTATAAATACAACTTAAAGTAGGAAGCCCTTATGCTCAGCAATCAAACTATCGAGATCGTCAAAGCGACCGCACCACTCATCGCCGAAACAGGACCAAAACTGACCGCGCACTTTTACGAGCGTATGTTTACTCATAACCCTGAGTTGAAAGATATTTTTAACATGAGTAACCAGCGTAACGGCGATCAGCGTGAAGCATTATTCAACGCTATCTGTGCCTATGCTGCCAATATTGAAAATTTGCCAGCTCTGCTTGGCGCAGTAGAGAAAATTGCGCATAAGCACACGAGCTTTTTGATCACAGAAGATCAGTACCAAATCGTTGGTAAGCATTTACTTGCGACAATCGATGAGCTTTTTAATCCAGGTCAAGAAGTGTTGGATGCTTGGGCTGAGGCTTACGGCGTACTTGCGAATGTATTTATTCAGCGCGAAGAACAAATTTACCAACAAAATGAAGCTTTGGAAGGCGGCTGGCGCGGTCTACGCGAATTTGAATTAGTCGATAAAAAGATTGAGAGCGAACACATTTGCAGCTTTGTGTTCAAGCCAACCGATGGCCAAAAAGTGGCGCCGTATAAACCGGGACAATACCTTGGCATCTACATCAACAGTGACCAGTTAGAAAACCAAGAAATTCGCCAATATAGCCTGTCTTCTGCGGTCCAAGAGAACACCTACCGTATCTCAGTAAAACGTGAAGAAGGCGGAAAAGTGTCGAACTACCTGCACGATAGCCTGAACATTGGCGAAAAAGTGCAGCTTGCGGCCCCTGCCGGTGATTTCTTTATGGATGCCGAACCACAAACACCCGTTGTTCTAATTTCTGCTGGTGTGGGACTTACTCCAACGCTGTCAATGCTAGAAAGTCTCTCAGCACATCAAGCACCTGTAACTTGGGTTCATGCAACAGAAAATGGCCAACAGCATGCTTTCAAGCAACACGTAAACCAACTCGTTGCAGAAAAAGAAAATATGAACGCGCTCGTTTGGTATAACCAACCAACGGCAGAAGACAAGCTAGGCGAAGACTTCCACTTCACGGGCTTTGTCAATCTGTATGAAATTGAAGCTGCATTAAAGCAAGATAACGTGCAGGTATACTTCTGTGGTCCTGTAGGATTTATGCAGCACGTAGCGAAACAGCTATTAGAACTTGGCGTACCAGAAGAGCAATTCCATTACGAATGCTTCGGTCCACACAAAGTGGTTTAAGCGCTACCAACTATCGGGAAAACAACAAAGCCCACGTGACGTGGGCTTTGTTGTATGAAGTTGTTTGCAATATTGAAGCGTTACCAAAAGGTGTCTCGCCGTTTAGCTCGAGCAATAACGTTTTGTGGCATGCGCTGTTCAAGGCCGTTTCTCAATACAGTTATGCGCTTATGCTGCCGCTTATCTGCTGTGACAGAGTTATATAACCAACGATACGCATCTTCGTAATCGAGTGGACTGCCATAATCACGTAAAAGCAACTCGGCCAGATGAATACGCGCGTTTAGGTTTCCCATTGACGCAGCTTCTCGCAAATATGGAATTGCACGTTCTTTATCTTGCTGTACTAAAGTGCCACGCGAATAGTATCGGCCAATCTGCTCTAGTGCAGCAGGTAACCCCTGATGCGCTGCATTTTCGATGTAGTAAAGACCCAGTTCGACATCTTGCTCGACACACACACCCCAAGCCAACATATCTCCGTATAGAAACTCATAAGCGGGTAAGTTAATTCGAGTCGCACGAGCTACGATATCCTCCACCAGCTGGCAGTTATCAGCGCGCACACGTTGTAAGTGCTTATTTTGCTCAATAAGCTTTATCAGCTCTGCTTCGGTATAGATCGGAACTGGTGCCCCCACATCGGCAACATTGGCTTTCACTGTGGTAGCAACCAAGGTCAACAACAGTGAAGCAGCCACTGTTCGTAACTTCATAAACGTACCCTTAAGGTATCTAAGAAACCAAAGATCGGTGAAGGATCTCCTCTGCTTGATAACCTTATCGGCAAAAAACAGCTAAGCTTTAGACAATTTTTGCCTCTGATTTAGGCTCAGCGGCAAAAGCTTGCCATATGAGAGTCACGCTGTTTTTGTTCAGATACAAAAAAGCCGACCAGAAGGTCGGCTTTTGCAATCTTTAACGGCTATCAATTAAGCTTCGAATGGGTGAACTTTGATGATAGTTTCGTTACGGTCAGGACCTGTAGAGATGATGTCTACTGGAACGCCAGTTAGCTCTTCAATACGCTTGATGTAGTCAAGAGCTGCTTGTGGTAGAGCATCTAGTGACTTAGCACCAAATGTGTTCTCAGACCAACCAGGCATTGTTTCGTAGATTGGCGTTGCTTTTTCGAATGCTTCAGCAGCCATCGGAGAAACTTCTAGCACGGAGCCATCTTCCATCTTGTAACCAGTACAGATTTTTAGCTCTTCTAGACCATCTAGTACGTCTAGTTTAGTTAGACAGAAACCAGATACAGAGTTGATTTGGATTGCACGACGCATAGCAACAGCATCGAACCAACCTGTACGACGTAGACGACCAGTTGTCGCACCGAACTCGTGGCCAACTTCACCTAAGTGCTTACCAATTGGATCTTGCTTATCTAAACCGTCGTATAGTTCAGTCGGGAATGGACCAGCACCAACGCGAGTACAGTACGCTTTTGCGATACCCAAGATGTAACCGATGTGACGAGGACCAAAACCAGAACCTGCAGCAACACCACCAGCAGTCGTGTTAGAAGACGTTACGTACGGGTAAGTACCGTGGTCGATATCAAGTAGTGTACCTTGTGCACCTTCGAACATGATCTTGTCGCCGCGCTTACGTGCTGCGTCTAGTTCGTCAGTTACGTCGATAACCATTGAAGTTAGTAGCTCAGCGTAGCCTTTCGCTTGCTCAAGTACTTCTTCGTAGCTTACTGGCTCCGCTTTGTAGAAGTTAACTAGTTGGAAGTTATGGAACTCCATGACTTCTTTTAGCTTCTCTGCGAAAGTCGCCATATCGAATAGGTCACCAACGCGTAGACCGCGACGAGCAACTTTATCTTCGTATGCTGGACCGATACCACGACCAGTAGTACCGATAGCTTTTTTACCGCGAGCGATTTCGCGAGCTTGGTCCATTGCAACGTGGTAAGGAAGAATTAGCGGACATGCTTCAGAAATGAAAAGACGCTCGCGTACTGGAATACCGCGCTCTTCAAGAGGCTTCATTTCTTTAAGTAGAGCTTCAGGTGATAGTACAACACCGTTACCGATAACACATTTTACGTTATCGCGAAGGATACCTGATGGAATTAAGTGAAGAACGGTTTTTTCACCGTCAATTACGAGAGTGTGACCTGCGTTGTGACCGCCTTGGTAGCGTACCACGTATTTTGCATCTTCAGTTAAAAGGTCTACGATTTTACCTTTACCTTCGTCACCCCATTGGGTGCCTAGAACGACTACGTTATTTCCCATCTTTCCAAGTCTGATTGCTAGTTAAAAATGGATTCTAGCACCGAATCTCACTTCTTGCAGTCATTTTTTGTTCACAGAGTCGCTACCAGAATGTCATCTTGCCGCTTTGTTCATTTTGAAATCAGCATATCACTGATAGTATTTAGCTTTCTCTATTCGACTGGAAAGCGCTATGTCTGAATCCATATGGTTGGCGATTGGGCTCGTCTTGATCGTGGAAGGCATTGGGCCGCTGATTGCTCCTAACGGTTGGCGGAATATGGTGGCTCAATTAAGTGAACAACCCAACAATCAGCTACGACGCATCGGTGGCTGCCTAGTAGTTGCTGGAGCCGTAATCGCAATCATGATGAGCTAGCACTTAGCATCAGATACAAAAAAGGCTCCCTAAGGAGCCTTTTATTTCAATGAGACGCGGAGATTATTTCTCCATGCTGCCCTTCGACTGGTTCATGTATTGGAAGAACTCACTCTTCGGATCAAGCACCAGAATATCGCTCTTAGAGCTGAAGGACTTCTCATACGCACGTAGCGAGCGTAGGAAGCTAAAGAACTCAGGGTCTTTGTTGTACGCTTCAGCATAAATCTTCGCAGCTTCAGCATCCGCCTCACCTCGTGTCACACGCGCAGTTTTATCAGCTTCAGCTAGAATAGTTGCTACTTCTAGTTCTGCTTGAGCACGAATAACTTCCGCTTTTTCACGACCTTGAGAACGGTGCTTACGAGCAACAGACTCACGCTCCGCACGCATACGACGGTAGATAGACTCACTGATTTCATCAGGCAGGTTGATTTTCTTCATTCGGAAATCAACGACACGAACACCCAAGTCTTTCATTGCGCTTTCACGCGTGTCCTTCAATACTTCAGACATGATTAGGTCGCGTTCACCATCAATCTCAAGCGCTTCACGAGCCGCTTCAGTTGCGACAACATCAGCACTTGCGTCTTCTGGTAGCACATCATCGTTACGTGGACCAGATACGATCTGTTTGATTTCACGAGCACCGATTTCAGAACGAAGCACGTCCGTCACTTTACGCTCAAGTAGTGCCTCTGCCGTTAGCGAGTTACCACCGCCAGTCGCGAGGTAGTAGCGACCAAAATCTTCAATACGCCACTTCACGTAGGTATCAATGATAACGTCTTTTTTCTCGGACGTTACGAAACGGTCGGCACGACCATCCATTGTTTGGATACGTGCATCAAGTTGTTTCACACGGTCAAACAAAGGCATCTTGAAATGCAGACCAGGCTCGTAAATTCGAGTGATGTCGTTGTTGTCTTTCAAGACACGACCAAATCGAACCACGATACCGCGCTCACCTTCAGGAATCACAAACAAAGACATCAACATTAATGCCAGTGCGATTACCAGTACAGGGATCATTAACTTACGCATTCTTAGTATCTCCCTTGACGTGAACCTGTTGAACGAGACTGCGTGTTCGAAGTGTCTTCTTGTGTACGATCAGACTCAAGTTGAATTTGATCATAGGTTGAAGATGACTTCGATTTACGTTTGGTATCTGCTTTGCCCTCTTGTCCCGCCAACTTATCGATTGGAAGGTAAAGAAGATTGCCGCTTGATTCCGAGTCAATCAACACTTTCGAAGTGCTTGAGTACACCTCTTCCATTGCGTCAATGTACAGACGATCACGCGTTACACCAGGCGCTGCTTGGTATTCTGGTAGTAGTTTTTCGAACTGTGCTACCTGACCAAGAGCCTCGTTAGTGACACGCTCATTGTAACCTTGTGCTTCTTTCTTCAAACGCTCCGCACGACCCGTTGCCTTAGGCAAGATTTCGTTCTTGTATGCTTCAGCTTCACGAATGAAACGCTCTTCATCCTCACGTGCTGCGATTGCATCATCAAACGCATCTTTCACTTGCTCTGGTGGACGAGCAGACTGGAAGTTCACATCAACAAGTACCAGACCCATATCATAGCTATCAATGATTTGGTTCAGTGTTTCTTGCGTAGTTTGACGAATTTGCTGACGACCACTGGTTAGAATGCTATCCATCAATGAGTCACCAATTACTGCACGTAGTGCAGAATCCGTTGCTTGACGCAAGCTGTCGTCTGCATTGGTTACACGGTACAAGTATTTGTATGGGTCAGTCACTCGGTACTGAACATCCATCGCAACTGTTACAACGTTTTCATCTTTAGTCAGCATTAGACCAGATGCACGTAGTGAACGAATCGCTTGTACGTTTACCGCTTCGTACTCATCAATAAAGCGAGGACGCCAGTTAAGACCTGGGTCTACGATACGATCGTATTTACCTAAACGCAGTACAACACCACGCTCTGCTTCACCGATGGTGTAAAAACCAGCGAAGAACCAAACTGCAACAGCAATCAGAGCAATCACGCCAAAGCCAATTGCACTACCACCACCGCCGCCGATTGGAGAACCACCGCCGCCTTTTTTACCAAACTTGCCGCCCAGCTTTTGACTCAGTTTGTTGAACACTTCATCTAAATCTGGCGGACCTTGATCTCGGCCACCAGGACGCTGGCCACCACGATTATTATTACCCCAAGGGTCATTATCGCGGCCATTGTTGCCGTTGTTATTTCCAGGCTCATTCCACGCCATTAGAAAGCTCCATCATTTGATATGACGTTATACTGTAGCAGTCCTTTAAGTGACTATAAAGCCAGTCAAAACTGCCCCTTCTCTTTTTTCAAGTCTAGACCAATCTACTTGCTGCATTCGAATATCGATCAACAAGTTACCATCCTGGTCATATTCCTCACGTTGAATACACTTCATTTGGAAGAAGGTACTACGGAATCGTCCTTGATACTGTGGAGGAATTCGCAACTGATGCTCGACCATTTGTGACGCCAGACGTTCCGTCAGCGCCTCAAACAAGACATCAATGCCCAACCCATCCATTGCTGAAACCCAAACTGCGCGAGGTACGCCTTCCTCGTCTCGTTCTATACGTGGTTTCTGCGAATCTAGATTGTCGATTTTGTTCATGACAACCAGAGTCGGCACTTCATGCGCGTCGATCTCTTCTAGTACTTCATGAACAGCTTGAATATTCTCACGAAAACGCTCATCACTGGCATCAACAACATGTAACAAAATGTCAGCTTCTTGCGTTTCCTGCAAGGTTGCCTTGAAGGCCGCAACCAAGTCGTGTGGCAAATGTCGAATAAAACCAACCGTGTCTGCCAAGATGGCAGGACCAACATCTGCTAACTCTATCTTACGTAAAGTCGGGTCCAAAGTAGCAAATAATTGATCAGCCGCGTACACGCCAGCTTCTGTAATACGGTTGAAGAGTGTCGACTTACCCGCGTTGGTGTAACCCACAAGTGAAACCGTTGGGATTTCAGCTCGATTTCGGGCGCGGCGCCCTTGTTCACGCTGCTTCGCTACTTTGTCTAAGCGTCGCAGGATGGCTTTGATTCTGTCACGCAATAAGCGACGGTCGGTTTCCAGCTGGGTTTCACCCGGGCCACGTAAACCGATACCACCTTTCTGCCTTTCAAGGTGCGTCCAACCACGAATCAAACGAGTAGAGATATGACGAAGTTGAGCCAGCTCTACCTGTAGCTTACCTTCGTGTGTTCGAGCTCGTTGAGCAAAGATATCGAGAATAAGACCAGTGCGGTCGAGAACTCGACATTGGCACAGTGCTTCGAGGTTACGTTCTTGGGCAGGAGAGAGGGCGTGATTAAAAATCACAATTTCGGCACCCGTTGATTGTACCGCTGTAGCAATCTCTTGGGCCTTACCCTCTCCGACATAGTATTTCGGGTGTGGGGATTGACGACTACCAGTTACCACTTGTAGCGCCTCTACCCCAGCAGAAGAAACCAGCATTTCGAACTCAGCCAGATCTTCCCATTCACCTTCTTGCGTGAAGTTGATATGAACAAGTACGGCTCGCTCACCGGATTCATAACGGTCAAACAAGCAATCAACTCCTTATTTTAAAAATACTCGATGAAGAATTAATCTTCAGATTTCTCTTGTGGACGCTCACCTTGTGGACGTTCACCGCTGTGATGGCTCACTGGACGAGCCGGCACAACTGTTGAGATCGCGTGCTTGTACACCATTTGGTTAACAGTATTCTTCAGCAGGATCACAAATTGATCGAATGATTCGATCTGACCTTGTAGTTTAATACCATTCACAAGGTAGATAGATACCGGGATACGCTCACGACGTAGCGCGTTTAGAAATGGGTCTTGTAGAGATTGCCCCTTAGCCATTTTTATTTTCCTTATTTAATTTGTAGTTGTAATTATTTAGCTAGTGGTGCAATGCAAAAGATACGGCTTTTGCATCTGAGCTAAACGAATCAAAAATGCACTCTAAGTAATTAGCAGCATAGTATAAAAACCGCCAACAACAGATCCTTTGAGAGTGCGTTCACGCAAAAACGATCACATTATACACAGCTATGTCAATCAGATGCTATTGCTTCCGACATCGTTTCTAATGCCTGTTCAATGTTCTCGCTATCCAACCAAGTTAAATCATCCCAGCTGCGTAACCAGGTGATTTGACGCTTGGCCAATTGACGAGTCGCGCATACGCCACGAAATACCGCTTCGTCACGTGTACACTCCCCATCTAAATACTCCCACATCTGTCGGTAACCGACGCATCGTATGGAAGGAAGATCGGGGTGAAGATCTTTTCGCGAATGTAACGCTTTCATTTCTTCTTCAAAGCCCGCTTCCATCATTTTCTCGAAACGGAGTTCAATCCGACGGTGAAGTTCTGCCCTATCCTTGGGAGCTATTGCAAACTGCTTGACTCGGTATGGTAGGCTTTCACCTTTCGTTTGAGTCAATTCAGTCAAAGTTTTACCTGAAATGCGAAAAACTTCCAATGCCCGAGATAAACGTTGGGGATCATTGGGATGGATTCTCGCGGCTGACACAGGATCAACCTCTTTGAGTTCATCGTGCAACACTGACCAACCTTTAGTCAATGCCTCTTGTTCAATTTGCTGACGAATTTCAGGATTTGCAGCAGGAAGTGGTGATAAACCTTCAAGTAACGCCTTGTAATACAGCATTGTTCCACCCACAAGAAGTGGAATTTTTCCTTCTGCAACAATATCATCCATCGCTTTCAATGCATCTCGACGAAAGTCGGCGACAGAGTAAGATTCACTTGGATCCAAAATATCTATCAAGCGATGAGGCGCCAAACTTAACTCTTTTTCATCCGGTTTCGCCGTACCGATATCCATCCCTTTGTAGATCAAAGCAGAATCAACACTGATGATCTCAACCGGAAATTTTTGACGAAGACGAATCGCCAGCTCAGTTTTGCCTGATGCAGTTGGCCCCATTAAAAATAGCGCCAAAGGTAGTTTATCTGTCATGGTTTTAATTTGGCTATCGTGGCAGAGAAATCAACAGCGGATACGAATTTTGTATCTTCTAATGGCAATTGACCATGTCTTAGCTGTTCAAGTTCCGCAATAATTTGAATGGCTTCAGAAAAAGTATAGTGACTCTTCACTGTCGTGACCTGTAATGCGAGCCAATCTATCAACTCAGACAGCATCTGAGCCGCTGCTATACCTTCGTTCACACAAGATTGCGCGTAAGATAACAGATCTGGTACTAAATTTTGTAAGTTTTGTTGACGCAGCGGAGCTGGGACGCCCATCACCATTAAGGCGTGCTCGTTTCTCGCTTTCAATTGAATACCAAGCAATGCCAAATCTTGTTGATAATCTTGGGCCAGTCTCACTAATTCGGCCTCTAACTTAATAGATAGAGGAACAAGCAGAGGTTGTGCCTTGAGTGCACCATCGCTTGGAGAAAGCTGGCCTTTTACACGATAAAATTCTGCTCTAGGTAACGAGACTAACGCCGCCCCACTGTCACTGCTCATCAAAACAAATTGTTCATCGACCACCATCAGCGCTTTGCCTAATGCAGTAATCGATGGCATTGATGTGTGCGAAGTTATCGTTTGGGGCGCTATTGGAGTGACTGCCTGAGCCTCAAACTCTGGCGTTTTCAACAGCTCGTGATAAGCGCGTACTTCTTGTTTAGTTGGCGCTGGTTCTACGTGGCGCTCTTTACTGTGACTTGGCTTTGGTGCAGGTTTGGATTCCACCCAATCATTACGTTTGAATGACTCCACTACGCGCGCCTCTCGCACGGAGGTTTCACTAGGACCGCTATTACGAGGCTTCACTTCATAATCACTGCGTCCAGGATAAGCCGGTGTACTATCTATCGCTTGATAAACCCGCTCTGGTACTGGTGAAGATGCTGGCTCTTGTACTTTTTCAGGCTCTGGCGAATGTTCAATCTCTTCGGACTCAGTCGGTTCCACGCGATGAAATGCCGATTCATTCACCTGTGGTTTATCAATCACGGCGCTTTGTGAAAGTGCATCCGTCAAAGCTTGATAGATGAAATCATGCACCAAACGAGCTTGGTGGAAACGCACTTCATGCTTAGCAGGGTGAACATTCACATCTACTTGGTGCGGATCTAGCTCAATAAAGAGCACATACGCAGCGAACTGATCTGGCTTTAAGCTCATTTCATAGCTTTGACGAATCGCGTGATTGATTAATTTGTCACGCATCATTCGGCCATTCACATAGCAATATTGTAAATCGCTTTGCTGCCTTGCTCCCTCTGGCGTGGTAATCCACCCATGTAGCTTTAACCCTTGATGCTCAAGCTCGATTCTGAGCATATGCCGCACAAACGCATTACCGCAGACAGCAGCAATACGCTTTTCGGTTTGAAGCTGATTTTTCGCCGCGCGATATTGACGGATGATCTTGCCGTTATGACGCACATTGATGGTGACATCAAAGCGACTTAACGCAATACGTTTCAATAACTCATCAATATGAGCAAATTCGGTTTTCTCCGTACGAAGAAACTTGCGACGCGCTGGAGTATTAAAAAATAAGTCCAACACCTCAACAGTCGTGCCAATCGGGTGCGCTGCTGGCTTAAGCTTCACCTGCATATCACGCCCTTCGGAGTAGGCACTCCAGGCTTCTTCTTGTGCCGCAGGACGCGACGTGAGCGTCAAACGCGAGACTGAGCTAATACTGGCTAACGCTTCACCGCGAAAACCTAGACTCATAATAGCTTCGAGATCATCTAAGGTATGTATCTTAGATGTCGCATGACGACTGAGCGCTAAGCCAAGTTCATCTTTCGCGATACCTTTTCCGTTATCACGAACACGAATCAGCTTTGCGCCTCCTTTCTCGATATCGATATCGATTCGAGTTGCGCCAGAATCAAGACTATTTTCAACCAGCTCTTTAATCACAGAAGCAGGTCTTTCGACCACTTCCCCTGCGGCGATTTGGTTTGCAAGTCTGGCTGGCAAAATTTTAATCGTCATAATGAGTTAGAAGCTCACCTACTTGTTTGGAATGATCAGGACTTGCCCAACCGCTAGCTGATCAGAGCGTAAGTTATTCGCTTTACGAATGCTCGATACGCTAACGCCGTATTTGGACGCTATTTTGCCAAGGAACTCACCCCGAGAAACCTTGTGCTTACGAATCGGTTTATCTTTTACCGCGACCGTTATCTTCAACTTTTGCCCTACCCA
Organism: Vibrio sp. 1402; assembly: GCF_033340275.1. NCBI lineage: Bacteria > Pseudomonadati > Pseudomonadota > Gammaproteobacteria > Vibrionales > Vibrionaceae > Vibrio > Vibrio sp. 1402. The sequence goes on along the minus strand of NZ_JAWOWE010000020.1, from coordinate 4,073 downwards.
CAAGGTATCTGACTTCAAGTTATTCTCTCGGCGGATATCTGAAACCTTCACTTTATAGTGATTCGCAATCTTACCTAAGAACTCACCAGACTTAACCTTGTGCGTAATGGTTTCTGTCTCAACAGTAATCGGTTTACTTGGCACTTTAATCGTACCAGCAGAAGGAATGTTGAGCTTCTGACCAATTGCCAAGCCTGTCGACTTCAAGTTGTTTGCCGACATCAGCGCTTTAGAGCTAAGCCCATATTTGTTCGCGATCACCGATAATGACTCGCCACGCTTTACAATATGTACCATTGGCTTCGCTGAAGGCGAGAACACCGTACCCTCTGGTGGGTTATCTTTTAAGTACTTGACGACCGCCTTAGTGATAGCCTGAGCTAACTTATCTTGGTGCGCTCGTTGAAACAGTAAACGCTCTTCTGTTGGGTTAGAAATAAAGCCCGTTTCCACTAGCACAGACGGAATCTGTGGAGAGCGCAAAACCGCAAGGCTGGTGTTGATCGGTTTGGTGTTATGCAGGTGCGCAACACGTCCCATCTCACCTAGGATTTCTGTTGCCAGCTTATAGCCTTCTTTTTGTGAATGACTAAACTGCAAGTCCAACAAAGTTTGGTTCACGTTACGATCTTTTGTCTTCGTGAAGAACGCATTACCCGAGCCGCCCAATAACTCAGACTGTTTCTCATGGTTCTCGACCCAACGAGCAATTTCGGTATTTGCACGACGAGTATTTAGTACGAAGACCGATCCACCGCGAGGCTTCGGTGAAGTAAACGCATCTGCGTGAATGGAAATCAGCAAGTGCGCATCATTTTCACGAGCAATCGCGACACGACGGTTTAAGTTTACAAAGTAATCTCCCGTACGAGTCATGCGCGTTTTAATACCAGGAGTCGCATCGAGCTGAGCAGCAATTTTTCTTGAGATACTCAATACCGCATCTTTCTCGTACTTACGACGTGAAGGGCCAATAGAGCCAGGGTCTTCCCCACCGTGACCAGGGTCGATAACAATTAACACTTCTTGAGCTCGTTGAACTGAACTCATGTCTTTGCTGGCCGCCGCTGGCTTACTCGGTTTTGAGGTCGATGCCTTCTTACCGTGCGGTAAATCAATCACCAAGCGGTGACCATACTGCCCACCTGGTGTTGGGCTTAATTTAAATAACTCCGCTTGAACGCTCTTTTTTAGTTCAAACACCAAACGATAAGTGCCCTTCTCTGGAGGCGAGCTTTTTCGTACCAGTTTTAAAACAGGGCTATCCGTAACAGTAACAGGTAGTTTGGCCTGCATCGTCGTGCTTTTTAAATCCACGACAAGGCGATCCGGCCCTGATAAAGAGAAATAGGAATAGTCAGCTTCCGAGCCTAAATCGATGACAACACGCGTTTCATCAGGTGAAGGCCAAACTCGAAAACTCTTAACGACGTTAGCAAATGCTAAATTGGGGATGAGAAGGAGAAAAGTGGCGACAAACGTCGCCACCACTCTAAAATTTGAAAAACTCAACATAGCTCCAATCGACTGAGTAACTGCACACCATAATCATTATTAGCTGTTAGTTCGGCTACACGTTGCTCACCTTGGTAGCGAATGTTTACATCAAGATCCGGTTGTGGCAGTAAGCCATGCCCTTTTTCAGGCCATTCAACCAAGCAAATCGCATCGTCTGTGAAATAGTCTCGAATCCCCATAAACTCAAGCTCTTCAGGATCCGCAAGACGATAAAGGTCGAAGTGATATACTTGCCACTGATCCAACTGGTACGGTTCGACTAGAGTATAAGTTGGACTTTTCACGTTACCTTGATGACCAAGAGCACGGACAAAACCACGACTAAAGGTTGTTTTACCTGCACCCAAATCACCATGCAGATAAATTGTGGTTTGCTGGGAACAAAGCTGAGCCAAAGCGGTGCCTAGTGCAACCGTTTCATGCTCATCTTTTAAATTGAATTGTTTCGTGCTCATTGATGCTTCTCTAACTAATGATCGTTGACTATATAAAAATCAAAAGAACAGGAATAGTAAACCGTGTTGGTTTTGAGAGACAAGCTTTCAAATGTCATATGTGCGAAAAAAGTATCCAATAAACGGTATCTTAATCATCTTAGTATCGACCTAGATTTAGAATATATGCAAATGACTTCAATAAGCAGTATTCACAACATCAAAAACGTACCTAACTGGGTAGCACCAAAGCCAGAGATCCGTTAAGATCCGCCCCCCTTTATTCCGGTGGTTAACATGAACTACGAACAACTCGCACAACAAATCAAAGTTTGGGGAAAAGAACTCGGCTTCCAAAAAGTTGGGATCTGCGACGTTGATCTGAGTGAACATGAAGCAGCACTACAAAAATGGCTTGATGCAGGCTATCACGGCTCAATGGATTGGATGGCTCGTCACGGTATGATGCGTGCTAGACCCCATGAGCTACTCCCGGGAACCGTTCGTGTTATCAGCGTCCGGATGGACTATCTGCCACCAGAGGCTCAATTCGCTTCGAACCTCGCGAATAAAAGTCATGCCTATATTAGCCGCTACGCACTAGGGCGCGATTATCACAAGCTCGTCAGAAAGCAGCTAAATAAGCTCGGCAAACTTATTGAACAAGAGGTTGGTCAATATGGTTACCGACCTTTCGTTGATTCCGCACCAATATTAGAGCGACCTCTCGCCCAAAAAGCGGGCTTAGGTTGGACCGGGAAACATTCCCTGATTTTAGATCAAGACTGTGGATCGTGGTTCTTTTTAGGTGAACTACTTATCGACTTACCACTACCCGTAGATGAGCCAAGCGTTGATCAGTGCGGTAAATGCAAAGCATGCATTACATCATGCCCAACACAAGCCATCGTTGAAGACAAAGTTGTCGATGCCAGGCGTTGTATCTCTTATCTCACCATCGAGTTCGATGGCGTGATTCCTGAAGAGTTTCGAAAGCCAATGGGTAACCGCATTTATGGTTGTGACGACTGTCAATTGGTTTGCCCATGGAACCGCTACGCCGACATAACGGAGCAAGATGATTTCCACCGTCGTGACAGTTTCAAAAACCCTGACCTCGTCGACATGTTTAACTGGGATGAAGCGACTTTTCTAAAAAATATGGAAGGCTCCGCTATCCGTCGTATTGGTCATATACAGTGGCTACGTAACATCGCTGTCGCACTTGGTAATGCAGAATATAGTCAGCGAATCATAGATGCGCTGGAAAGTCGGCAAGGTGAAAATAAATTACTTGATGAGCACATTAAATGGGCTTTGACAGAGCAACTGAATCAACTCCCCACTGAGAGTAATTCATCTATAGAGACGAAAAAGCAACGCTTAATAAGGATAGTCGAGAAGGGACTGCCGAGAGACGCATAGAGCGTAGTCTATATGCAAGAGATTGAAATTACTTTTGCATGTTCAATTCATGACCTTGTTCTCAATTTTGTAATGTGGAAAAAAATTTGAGATTCAAGAAAAACAAGCTAGCAGAAAAAAGTTAAACACAGCTCGGAGAAATGACTAGGATCAAAAAAATACCAGTTAATGATCGTATTTTAACGTACTCGATCCGACAAAAAACTTATTTTTTCTTTATATAACAAGTATTTAGTTGATATTTCTTTGTTGTTTCCACTTCACTTTAGAGAAAAGATCTTTCTTCCCCATCATAAAAAGTCAAGCTAAAAACACTTTATCAACCAACTTATCCACAGAACGACGTATGTGGATAACTCTGTTAATTAAAGTAGATAAAACACGCGAAGCCTCATCATACTTGTACGTCAGCCGATTCATATCGTGTTTTAAACACAAACGAAATCGTCCGACATCATATGATGCGGATAAAAGTTTAGCTTTTGGGGATTCATGCTTCGCAGCATTATGAAAAGAGCGATGTGATTGGTTGCGAGAAGCAGGAGTTGAATCAAGCGGCGCATCCGTAGACGACTTAACAATTGTATACTAAATAAGTACTCAATCTATCGTCTTGTATTTGGTTGCGGGGGCCGGATTTGAACCGACGACCTTCGGGTTATGAGCCCGACGAGCTACCAAGCTGCTCCACCCCGC
>NZ_JAWOWE010000019.1:0-50402 GCF_033340275.1 Vibrio sp. 1402 | reverse complement strand
TGGTGATTTCTCCAATTGATTTTCCGGTGTAGCGGTTTCCGACGTCTCGGAAAACCAAGTAGTTCTCTCAAAGTTACCTCTATTAACGACACCAAATTCAGAAGCTTTAGAAAAAAGTTTAAAAAAATAACATTGCGAGATTTAGCTAATAAAATTGAAGAAAAGTAAGAAAAAGTGCTCAAGTTTCCACAAATCGAGCCGAGAGGGATAAATTGTATAGAAAACCAGCAAAAGGAAACAATTGAAGATAAGTTCGCAGACGATAGACGTGAAAATTAGAAAAGAAAAAGCCCCTTTTCCTTTGAGAGAACTGGGGCTAGGTTGGTCGCCAGAGCCTATGTGGAGATCAAGAGAAATGAACACATTTCCGGCATACCGAGTGCAACTTTACATTGAAAATGATTGGCAGGTGAGAGATGAGAGAGCCGCTCATTCTATTGTAAAGTTGCTTGCCAAAAGCCTGCATTCCCATCCACGTCTGAATGTATTGAGTACAGGCTAAGTAAACTACTGCAATAGTGACATTGCAGAGTTTGGCAACTGTTTCGCTTGAGCAAGAATCGATGTACCTGCCTGTTGCAAAATTTGTGCTTTGGTCATTTGCGTGGTTTCTTTCGCAAAATCTGTATCTTTAATTCGGCTGTTCGAGGCGTCAACGTTTTCTTGGATATTCGCCAAGTTGTTGATGCTGTGACTCAAACGGTTTTGCTTCGCACCTAAGTCTGCACGTTGCGAGTCTACGTATTTCAGTGCCGAATCCAGCACAGAAATCGCGTTTTGAGAACCTTGTACCGTGGTCATATCAATATCTTGTACTGACGTTCTGATAGGTTCATCATTCAGGCCAAGCTCAGATGCTAATCCACCAGAAATAGAAATCTCACCCTGAACGTTTGGATGCGCGACAAAAACTTGCAACTTGCCATCTTCACTTACAGACGCATTAATCATATCAGACTGACCATTAATGTAAGTGGCAAGCTCTTCGATGTCGTCGCCCGCTTTGGCATTAATGTTGATTTCTAGATCATCAACATTGCCGTCTTCGTCTTCACCCATACCTGGTAGCGTGATCTTCAAGTCAGATTTAGCTGGGTCAACGCTCCAGTTTTTATCTTTACCGTTCTCAGATAAGAAGGTCACACCGCCCATGCGAGTATCGTCCGCACGAATGCTGGTGAGTCCCATGATCATGGCTTCACCTGAGCTCGCACCAATCTGGAATGCTGCTTCACCGAATGAGCCATTCAATAGACGACGACCACCAAATGAAGTGGTTTCTGCAATACGGTTTAGCTCGTCAATCAATGCCATTGACTCTTCGTTGATCGCCTGACGCTCAGCTGGAGAGTTAGTACCGTTCGATGATTGAATCGCAAGGTCACGCATTCGTTGCATGACAGAGGTTGCCTCATTCATCGCACCTTCAGCGGTTTGTGCAATCGAGATACCATCGTTCGCGTTACGCATTGCGACATCTAGGCCACGAGACTGTGCAGTTAAGCGGTTAGAGATCTGTAGACCTGCCGCATCATCTTTTGCACTGTTAATCTTATGTCCTGAAGATAAGCGCTCCATCGACGTGTTTAATTCATCAGTCGCTTTGTTTAGGTAACGCTGCGCGGTCATCGCGGAGACGTTAGTACTAACTGTTACAGCCATTTTGCTCTCCTGTTGAGTTCGCAAGCTTTTGCGAAGCGGCCAGCTTTACTCTCATTTGGATAAGCACTGACCGTAAAAGTTACTTGCTAAATCTGCCTTAAACGCAGGGTTTAGAATCTCTAAATCTGTTCTGATATTTTCAATACAATTTGTGTGCCAACTTGCGTAAATTATTTAACTACTTTTAAAAGAATCAAATAAACAATAAGTTAGCTTTATCATTAAGCTATTTCCGGTTTGTCAGACTCACCTTAGCCCAAGGGTATTGAACGCTGCCCTGTTGCCGCCCGACTTGCCTCCCGCATCATTGCCGCTTTGGGTAAAATCGTGCCGCATGACATCTCAGACTCTCAGGTTACGTCGACTTATCGCGCTTAAGGCTTTGCACATAAGGCATCAAAATCAGACAATGTGTATGAGTGTCATACTAGATGTAGTTAAACAACGTTAGATCTTTGGTCTTACCGAATGCTTGTTGCGATGCCTGTAACGCTCGCGAGTTTTCACTGAACTCGATCACGGCTTTAGAGTAATCCAAGTCCTCAAAGTTGCTCTTCGCTTTTGCCAGAGACAAATTAAAGTCTTCATGATTTTGCTCTTGGATATCCAGCGTACTCAATCGAGCACCGGCATCTGTACGCGCTTTATTCAAATGGATAAAAGCAGCGTGGAATTCTTCTGTCATTTGGTGCAATTTGGCGGTCGCCGACGTATCCGAAACCGATTTGTCTGACCATGCCATTGCATCCTTGAAGGTATCGAAAATGCTGAACTCTGCCCGCTTTTCGATCTCAATGCTGTCACCAGGCGTAATTTGGCCTTTTACGTGCACTTTCAGGCCTTTGTATTCAATCCCTTTCTCTGGAGAAAACTCATCGGCATCCACTACTTTGCCGTTACGCTCTAATTGGTAACCAAATTTGCCGTTATTCATATCGACAAATGTCACGCGATACGCCGCATCATCATTCGCGTCAACGTTAGTGGCTTTGTTTAGCAACAGCTCAGAGCCGTTTTGTAGATCGTAATTCGGCTGATAATCGCCAAATGGGTTTGGTATCTCCATAAACAGCTTGCTGCCAGGATCGTTCATTGGCATCTCAAGCATGCTAGAGACTTTCATTTTGCGCTGATAATCGTCTCCAGCGTACTGAACACTACCGTCTTTATCGCGATAGAATGGTTGACTTTTTGGCTTAGTGCCTGCAAACACGTAGTTACCAGATTCATCTTGCGAGTTCACTAAGTTAAGGAAGTTGTTCGCAATCTCTTCTAACTCACGCTTCTTTGCTTGTCGGTCTTCAGCAGAAAAGGCACCGTTAATCATCTCCATCGTTAAGCGCTTCGACTCGTCGGCAAAATTCTCCGCATTGGCGATATTAACTTCGTGGTTTTCTAGACGATTACGCACCAACACTATCGAGCTAAGATATTGTTGTAGCTGTTCTTGTTGCTGACTAATGTTTTGGATGTAATGCGCAGCGAGGGGGTCGTCACTAGGTTTCAGTAACTTTTTCCCTGAAGCAAGCTGCTCTTGGTTGTGGTGAACCTTATTCTCTTGACGACGCAGATCATTTTGTACGGACTGATAGTTATGGAAACTAGAAATTCGGGTTAGCACTTATCTCTTCTCCTTACCTCAGTTGTAAAATGGTATTGAAGGTATCATTCGCCGCTTGCATCACGCGTGATGAAGCCATGTACGCTTGTTGAAACTTCATCATGTTGGCCGCTTCTTCATCGAGGTTAACACCAGAAATAGAAGCAACGCGCTCTTGCGCCGCTTCATGCTCTAAACGAGCGACGGAGGCTAAACGGTTTGCTGTAGAAGACTTCAGTCCAACTTCGGTATTGAGGTTATGATAAACATCGATCAAGGTACTGGATTTTCCATCCATCATCTTGTCTGTTTGGATCTTCTGCATTTTTCTCAAGTTGCCGTTACCACCTTCAGAAGGCACCAAGTTTGCGGTGAATTTATCATTCATCAGTGCGCCTTCGCTCAACTCAAACACGGTTGCATCGCCGTTTTTATACAGCGGATGGCTTTTCGGCACTGAGATTTCAATCATCGGGTTATCTTTATCTAACGGGTATGAGTATTTGTCCGATAGTAAATTACCCTTGTTATCCGTGATCTTTAACCACGGCTTATCATGCTTCTCGTCGGCTGGGTGTACGGTAACCTCAAACTCTTTAACATCCCCCGCCTCACGAATTTTAAACTTGGCGTTACCTTGGGCAAAAGTGGTTGAGGCTTCATAACTTTGTGCGGCAATAGCTTTTGCATCATTGGTTTCCATCTTTATGATGGCTGCACCACTTCTCGTTGGGCGTAGCAATACGCGCTCACCGGCGGCAAGGCCTTCACCAATTTGCACTTTCATACCATCCAGAACAAACGACGAATCCGAACGGTCGATGTTCAACGACATTTGCTCACCTTTCGGTGTTGTCACGCTGTATTGGTCGCCATCATAACGCAGCGAATATTCACCACCTTTGATCGCGGAAATATCCTCGATGTAAACCGCAACATCAGCTTGAGAGTCAGGCGCAGCAAAAACTCGAGATTTTGCCACCAGCTCAGAGTTCACATCGGTAAATACGTCTTTACCTATCTTACCGTTGAGATCCAGACCTTGAGATTGCAGCTGATTAATTTTGTAGGAGAAGCCCGTTGCTAAACGGCCCATTTCATCTTGCAGTTGTGGGATGTGTTTGTCGCGCATTTCAAGTAAAGCGCCGATTTTGCCATCCATATCATCAGACTTGATCGCTTTAATGCCATTCCCTTCCACCATTGCTAATCGTCTTTGATGAACATCCGGATAGCCATCGATCATTTTGAGCTGGCTTGCTTCCGTGCCAGAAACAAGAGTGTGTCCATTGCCGATATGAACATTAAACCCTTCCGCATTTTTGCGTGGGGTTACGGTAACTTTGGTGTACTCTGACAGCTCAGTAACCAGCTTTTCATGCTGATCCATCAGGTCATTATGTGGGCCGGGGGTGCGCATCATCAGTCGATGAATATCGCGAATTTCCAACGCAAGTTGGTTAACGCGCTCAATGCCCATATCCAATTTTTTATTGGTGACATCAGATTGCAGTCGAACGGTTTCGTGGAAATCATTTAATGTATCAGAGAAGATTTTCGCCTTTTCCAATACCACTTTTCGTGCCCCTAAATCGTTCGGGGTATCTGCCATGGTTTTTACCGCATCGAACCACTCATTCAGGTTCTCGGGAATTTTCTTCGATGCTACGGAGCTCAACATGCTAGAGAGCATATCAAGATTGTCTTGGGTATCCGTTTTGTTGGCATTGTTGGTCGACGACAGGTTCAGTTCATTCACGGCAAACTGATCCCACGAGCGGCGAACATTTTCCACATGCACACCCATGCCGTAGGTAGAACCACCAAACATGCGCGGATCATTCGTGCCTTGGATAACAGACTGACGGCTATAACCCTCTGTATTAACATTAGAAATGTTATGACCAGTGGTGTTTAATTGTCTCTGAGCAGTAAGCACACTTTGAGTACCTACATTCAGAAGATCTGACGCCATACATGCCCCCGAAAACGAAATATAAATCGGCAAAACCGATCACCTAGACACATCAAAAGCAAAAGATGTGCCAAGTGATAGAAAGGCGTAGATATTCAGATAAAGTGAAGGCTTGCACTATGGCAAGCCTTCGAGAACGTCATAAATTGGCGCAGAGACATTACATACTTTCGATTTTATCCTTCACCTGCAGGACTTTATCTGCGTAGTTCGGATCGGTCGCGTAACCCGCACTGTGGATACCGCGAATAAACGACTCTGAATTCCCGCGTTGCTGCAATGCTGTCTCGTAACGTGGGTTGTCATTCAAAAATCGTACAAAGTCATTAAAGCTGTCTTCGTAACTTGAGTAGGAGCGAAACGCCGCCGTCTCTTTCACTGGCGTGTTATCGTGGAACTCTAAAGTTTGCGTCGTCACTTTGTCACCCTGCCAGCTTCGATCTGCTTTGATATTAAATAAGTTGTTGCTGCTGCCACGCGCGTTCTTCACGACCTTTTGTCCCCACCCCGTTTCCAAAGCGGCTTGCGCAAGTAGCAAAGATGGCTCGACACCTAGGGCTTTCGCAGCTTTCTCCGCGTATGGCTTCATCGAGTTAACAAAGGATTCTGGTGAATCGAATCGAGTGGGTTCATTGCTTGGTCGAGATAGTTGACCAGATTCAATCAAGCGCTGTTCAATCTCGCGCGCTTTTTTCGGGTCAACACGACGATATTCCGCAGCATTGTTTGCCGCATCACGCATAGCCGTTTCTTTTTTGTCGTTCCCTTGCCCAGCCGTTAATTGCTTAACAATCATATCGGCCAGTCCCATTGAACCAGACGAACTCAATTCACTCGCCATCTGTTCATCCAACATTTGTCGGTAGAACTTCTCGTTTTGGCTGTTCATCATGTTGGACTCAAAGCCCTCATTGGCTTCACGCATGGATTTCAACATCATGGAGGTGAAGATCGATTCGAACTGACGAGCAGCCGCATGCAATGCTTCTTGCTCGCCATCTTTTCCCTCTTTCACTGCTTTTTGACGCAGAGTGTCCAGAGAACTGATGTCATGGATAAAACCAATGTCGTTAGGATTGTTCATTATACCTACCTCCTAACCATTAAATGATGATCAACTGGCCTTCAATGGCACCAGCTTGCTTCAATGCTTGTAAAATTGCCATCAAGTCCGAAGGCGCAGCCCCGACTTGGTTCACGGCACGGACCAAATCATCCAACGTTAAGCCTGGTTCGAACTTAAACATTTTTCCTTGCTCTTCGCTGACTTCGATATCCGAGTCTGGTACGACTACGGTTTGCCCACCAGAAAAGCCGTTAGGTTGGCTAACATTCAGGTTTTCTTTGATCGCAACCGTCATGCCGCCATGCGTTACTGCTGCTGGTTTAAGACGTACATGCTTACCAACTACAATAGTGCCCGTTCGTGAGTTAACGATGATTTTGGCTGCACCATCTGCCGGGTCGAATTCTAGGTTTTCGATTGCCGATAAGAACGCAACACGCTGACTGACGTCACGAGGAGCACGCACGCGCACTGATGTCGCGTCAACAGCGCTCGCCATTTGTGGGCCAAGGAAGTTGTTTACAGCATCCGCCATACGTTGAGCCGTTGTGAAGTCTGACTCAAGCAAGTTGAACGTGATGTAATCACCACGACCAAATGGGTTTGGAATTTCTCGCTCTACTGTCGCACCACTAGAGATAAGACCAACGGTTGGATTGTTACCTACGATTTTAGAACCGTCAGCGCCTTCAGCACTGAAGCCGCTCACCACTAAGTTACCTTGAGCAACCGCGTAAACTTGACCGTCGAGACCTTTGAGGAACGTTTGTAGTAGCGTACCACCACGCAAACTTTTAGCACTTCCGATGGAAGAGACAGTCACGTCCACTTGCTGACCCGGTTTAGAGAAAGGCGGCAACTCTGCCGTAACCATGACTGCGGCAACGTTTTTAATTTTTGGCTTTGTGCCCGGCGGCATCTGAATGCCGAAGTTTTGCAGCATGGCGGCGAAACTTTGCTCTGTAAACGGGTTCGCTTCACCCGTACCAGGTAAGCCTGAAACCAAACCATAACCCACGAGTTGGTTGCTTCGTACACCTGCCACTTGCGCGACGTCTTTGATACGTGCGGCTTGGGCTACGGTAGAAAACAGAGCAACGCTCATCAGTACTAAAAGGAGTTTTTTCATGCTTACTTATCTCTTGCAGTCAAATTGCCGTCAGAACGGCGTGTTATAGCGCTACATTAAAGAATCGTGCCAAGAAGCCTGGCTCTTGCATATCTTGTTGAAAACCAGTCCCTGAGTATTGAATTCTTGCGTTAGAAACACGATTTGATGCAATGGTGTTGTCGAAATTAATATCATCCGGACGAATAGTGCCACTTAAACGTATGTACTCATCACCTGTATTTAGCGTCATCCACTTCTCACCGCGGATCACGAGGTTCCCGTTTGCCAGTACTTCAATCACCTCAACAGTGATGTAACCACTGATGCTGTTGCTCTGCTTTGCAGAAGAGTCACCTGCAAATGAGTTGGAATTGTTTAAGTCATAAGAGAAATTATATTTTCCGCCAATTTGCAGCTCTTCTCCGCCCACTTGAAGCGGGTCCATTTGCGCTTCATTGGTTTTCGATAAATCGGCATTTGCGCTTTTCGTCGCACTGGTTGTCTCATCCAGTGTTACGGTAATAATGTCGCCAATACCACGTGGTTTAGAATCGTCATAGAGATCGGTAATGTGCTCGGCGCTAAACAACGAACCTGTTGCAGCAGCATAATGCTCAGGTTTGTTTTTCGGATGAATTGGAGCCCAAGCAGGGTCGCCAGCAACCGGATCGCTTCTACCACGTAAAGTATCTACAATACCGCTGCTCTCTTCTTTCGATTTATCGCCTTCTACTGCGTCGACCACAGTGGTTGCTTGTGTCACTTCATCCGTTTCAATCGGTTCCAACATGGCACAGCCCGACATCGTAGCAATCAAAGCGAGTAGGCAAATACGTTTCATCGTGAGCTCCTCAAATCTTGCTCTTAATCGTTACAATTGCTGGTTAACGAAGCTCATCATTTTATCGACTGACGAGATCACTTTTGAGTTCATTTCGTAAACGCGCTGGGCTTCGATCATGTTGACCAACTCTTCCGTTACATTCACGTTGGACGCTTCCAGCATGGATTGACGAATTTCACCCAAACCGTCCAAACCAGGAACACCCTCTTGTGGATCGCCACTGGCACCCGTTGGTAAGTAAAGGTTCTGACCAATTGGCTCTAGGCCGCCCGGGTTAACAAAATCTGTAATGGTTAGCTGACCAACGACTTGGTTGTCTTGCTGACCTCGGACGCGAACCGACACTTCACCATCCGTACCGACAGTAATAGAAATCGCATCTTCTGGAATCACAATTTCAGGCTCTACAGGGTAGCCAGAACCCGACGTGACTAACGTGCCTTCACCATTTAGCGTGAACTGACCGTTACGGGTATAACCGATGTTGCCGTCCGGCAATGTCACTTGAAAAAAGCCGTCGCCTTCCACCATCATGTCCAGTGCGTTGGTCGTTGTCTGTGCATTGCCGTGCGTGTGCACTTTTTGCGTCGCAACCACTTTAGAACCCGCACCTAGCATCAAGCCACTTGGCAGTTCCGTGTTCTGAGATGACTGGCCGCCAGGCTGGTTGATGTTCTGATAGAACAGATCTTCGAATACTGCACGGCTCTTTTTGTAGCCGACAGTAGAGGCGTTCGCCAAGTTGTTCGAAATCGTGGCAATGTTGGTTTGTTGGGCGTCTAGACCTGTTTTACTTACCCATAGTGCTGGATGCATAGTGAACCTCTAACTCTGTTAACTCATACGAAGCAGTGAATCTGAAGATTTATCCATTTCTTCAGCTGTGCTCATCATCTTGACTTGCATTTCAAACTGACGTTGTAAGTCAATCAATGCGGTCATTTCACCTACGGCATTCACGTTACTGCCTTCTATCGCTCCCGTCTGGAGGCTAACAGTCGCGTCTGCTTCGTAAGGTTGGTTTGGAGTTTTATGGCGAAATAAGCCATTGGTGTCTTTAAACAAGCTTTGATCATTAGGCTTAACAAGCTTAATGCGATCAACCGCTTGGAATTCTTCTGCCGGGGCACCTTGAGGAAGTACAGAGATGGTGCCATCCCGACCGATTTCAATTTTGGAGAGAGGAATAGGCAAAGTAATCGGCGCGTCGTTTTCACCCAGCACCAAATGACCACTTGCGTTGGTAAGCATGCCATTTTGATCGACTTTTAGGTTGCCGTTACGGGTCAACCCTTCTTTCCCTGTGTGATCGAGTACCGATATCCAACCGCTGCCTTCAATCGTCACATCCAGATCACGCCCTGTTGTAATCACGCTACCTTGAGCAAAGTTATGCCCTGGACGCTCTGTCATGCTGAACACACGTGAAGGATGGCCTTCACCATAAGCCTGCATTGAGCGAGCCTGTGCTAAATCAGCCCGAAATCCGGTCGTGCTTACGTTAGCCAAGTTATTAGCGCGCAATTGTAGTGCCTGCATATTTTGCTTGGCGCCACTCATTGCGAGAAACAGTGCGCGATCCATAAATTACTCCAAAAAATCTCTCTGTACACGGAGTAAAAGCAATAGTTATGCCAAAACAAAAATAGGCTTATCAATCAATACTTTGAATTAACAATCAACAATTAAAAGAGGTCAATAGGGGCAGAAAACTGTAACGAGAGGCAAGGTTTTGATCCATACGGCGGCAACAGCGGCAAATCGTAGATCAAAGCATGCTTAGCCTGAGTGAGGTGTATTCAGGCTAAGCATCAGATGAATGTCATGATGAAAGTGAACAAAGCGGTAATTACTAAGAAGCAATCACACGCCATTGCTTACTCAAGCAGAGTATCGAATGACCCAGCTAGTGCTCTAGCGGATCTGTAAGATATTCTGTTGTAGTTGGTTGTGTACTTCGAGCGAACGTGAGTTTGCTTGGAAGTTACGCTGAGCAGAGATCAGGTCCACCAACTCCTGCGTCATATCAATGTTTGACTGTTCCAGCATACCGTTATTGATGGTGCCGAAAGAGCCTTTATTTGATTCACCCCAGATCTTGTCACCAGAGAACTGCGTTGAATCCCATTGAGTGCCGCCTTTCTTATCCAGACCTTGCTCGTTTGGAACACGTACGAGAGCAACACGACCCAATGTAACGTTTTCACCGTTTGAGTAAGTTCCCAATACGCTGCCGTTTTCATCGAAGTCAACTTTGGTTAGGAAGCCCGTTGTTGCACCGTCTTCGTCAAACTTAGTCAGTTCGAACGGAGCCGCAAACTGTGTTGCTGAGCCTAAGCCGAAGTTAAGCGTCTGCGCAGGATCGGCACCATTCATATCGACTGGTGTCGTGTTCGTCGCCGGATCACCCAGAGCCACAGAAGTGATTGGCTGACCATTGTTCAAGCTCGCCAACGTACCATCGTTGTTGAACTTCATGGTATGCCCCACATGACCTGTTGGCGTTTGCGCATCACCAGCCGCAACATTTAAAGGCTTTTCACCTTCTTTATCTGTCACGGTGTAGTAAGTGTTCCATGTATTTGGCTGAGTCTGATCTTTCAAGTAATACGTCGTTAGCTTGTAAGACTGACCCATCGAGTCATAAATTGTCGAAGAGGTTGAACGGTTGTATGTATCTGGGTCTGAAAAATCAAACTGCGTTGGATCTTTCAAATCGCCGTTCGCTGGCAAGTTCACACCCACTTCAATGTTTGCTGTTTGTTTTGGCTTACCAAATTCAGCAGGAATATTGATGGGTTGTGGCTCGTATGAAGAAACCTCACCAGAGCTTGGGTCCACTTGGTAACCTAACAAGAACTCGTCGTTCGCGGTCACCATGTAGTTTTCTTTATTTAAGTGAAATGCACCATTACGTGTCAGTTCATTCTGTTGTGGAGTTAGACGCTCTTTCGCTACAGCGAAAAAACCTGTCCCCGAAACACGCAAATCCATTGGGTTGTTGGTGTAAATGCTAGAGCCTTCATGGAACTGCTGTGCCACTTGGCTTGCTTGCGCACCACCACCCGGTGTGGTTTTTGCGTTAGTAAATAAAGAGTTAGAGTAAACATCAGCAAACTCAGCACGGGACTCTTTAAAGCCGTACGTGTTGGCGTTCGCAATGTTGTTACTGGTGGTGTTCAAATCCAGTTGGGCGGCGGACAAACCGCTTAAAGATACATATGACATTCCAAAATCTCCTAATCTAGCGAGCTATGACTACGCTTTGCCGACTTCCAATACTTCTGCAAGTCGAACTGGCGATTCAAAACCAGCCAGATTGAGTAATACGTTTCCGTCACCTTTGCCAAGCAATACGCTGTTTACGTTGGCATACGTCGATACTGGGAACTCTTGCGACTCCCCCTCAACTAAGCCAGACGCTTTCACTTTGTATTTGCCAGCTGGCAGTGGATTTCCGCTTTCATCTTTACCGTCCCAAAGCACACGCGTGTCGCCGGCTGGTTTCGCCCCTACCTCAAAGGTACGAACCAGTTGGCCAGCTTCATCCTCTACACGAACAAACAGATTATCGATAGATTGTGAAAGCTTAACCATTGCCGCCATTGGTGCGTCGTCCTGCTTCACACCTGCTGCTCCTGGGACCAATACGTCACGCCCTACCAAAGAGGAAGCTTGTAACGCTTGATTTGATGTCATTGACGAATTCAAACTCTCAAACTGAGTGTTCATCTTGCCAATGCCATCAACGGTCGCAAATGAAGCCATTTGCGCAATCATCTGGTCATTACTTACCGGCTTAAAAGGGTCTTGCTGAGACAGTTGCTTCGTGAGCAATGATAAGAAGTCTTCCTGTTTTAGGTCCTGCTTACCCGTGCTCTCTTCCGCTTTCTTGTTACTCTCTTGTAGACTTTTAAGCTGGTCGATATAGGACAAGCCGCTTTGACCAACGTTGTTAATTCCGGCCATACGCTACCCCCTTATCCTTATTGACCCATCTGCAGCGTACGCAGCAGCATTTGTTTACTAGAATCAGCGACCTGTACATTAGTTTGGTATGCACGAGAAGCTGAAATCATGTTTGCCATTTCTTCCATTACATTGACGTTAGGCTTGTAAATGTAGCCTTCTTCGTTTGCAAGGGGATGGTCTGGGTTGTACTCCGCACTCAGCGGTTTATCACTTTCTACAATACCCATCACTTTCACTGGCACCGTATCACCGCCACGCATGGCGTTACTTAACTCTGCACCAAACACTGCATGACGCGCTTTGTAAGTGTCTTTCGCAGAGCTGCTGACACTGTCGGCGTTCGCCAAGTTGCTTGAGGTAGTATTCAGACGAACGGATTCAGCGCTCATTGCGGAACCTGTCACATTGAAAACGTTAAATAAGCTCATCTAAATTATTCCCCTTTGATTGCTTTGGTTAAGTTCTTGAATTTGCTGCCTAGAAAGTCGAGTGATGCTTGGTGTCTGATTTGGTTTTGCATAAACAAGTTACGCTCTAAATCCAAGTCTACCGTGTTGCCATCTCCCGTATCTGGTTGCGTAGGAAGACGATATAACTTGTCCCCAACCAACGTCGTAGTGGCAGGAATATGCCGACCATCTGTGCGACTAAGACCAATGCTTGCCCCAGATGTTGCCGCTTGCAATTCCTTCGCAAAGTCTAAACCTCTTGCTTTGTAACCAGGCGTGTTTGCTTGTGCGATGTTGGTGGAAATCACCTCTGCATTGCGCTCACGTACGCCCACCGTGTGCTGGTGGATGCCTAGTGCATTGTCAAAAGATATAGCCATGTTTGCCTCTACAATTAAGAACTGACCGTGATTGATAACCAAAAAGCAATTAGCATGCCAAAACCTAAAGCATTACACCAACCTAGTGGTTACCGTGAATTGAAATAGCAATAAGTGAGCCAAAGTAACTGGAATGTCATGTCGTATCACTTTGCTCACTTAATAAAGATACACCGTGTTGAGGGCACAAGGCAAAAACGCGCTTCAACTAATTGAGTGATACATGAAGCGCTCGGCGCAGAAAGGTAACAAACAAAAAAGCCTGACACGAAGTCAGGCTTTTCTATCAATGAAGAGATACCGCTATTTAAGCTTGTAAATGATGCCCGGATTACAGCGCACCATTTCAAATTTATCAGTCAGACCAGTTAGCGACTCTGATGCCCCTAACAGCAAGTAGCCACCAGGGTTTAAACTGCTCGCCATTTGGTTAAGCACTTTAGATTTCATTTCTGGAGAAAAGTAAATCAATACGTTACGACAGAAAATGATGTCGAACTTACCCATCAGTGCGTAACTGTCCATCAAGTTTTGTGGACGAAAGTTCACCAAACGCTTGACGTTATCTTTGACTTTCATGCGACCACCGTCCGCATTTTCAAAGAAGGTGCGACGACGTTCTGGTGAAAGCCCGCGACCCAAAGCCAAGTTGTCGTACACCCCTGCACGACACATCTCGAGCATACTTGCCGAAATATCTGTGGCTGTAATGGACACGTTTGGTAACAAGCCCGGCTTGCGCTGTTGCGTTTCCAGGATCGTCATTGCAATAGAATACGGTTCTTGGCCCGATGAACTGGCAGCAGACCAGATCTTAATTGGGCGCTTGCTTGCCGCTACTTCTGGCAATAATTTGTCAGCTAAAACCGTGAACGGATAAGTATCTCGAAACCACAAGGTTTCGTTAGTCGTCATCGCATCCACAGCGGCGACTCGTAATTCTCGATTACGCCCTGTAACAACATCACGTAGCAAATCTGATAACGATGCGAGCTTAAACTTCGTCACTAAAGGACTCAGTCGGCTACGCACGAGGTATTGCTTGCTATCACCTAACACGATGCCACATTGCGATTCTAGAAAACGGCTAAAGTCACGATACTCTTGATCACTGATTGTAATAGCAGTCATTAATGTCTCTTTTATTGTGTTAATGCAGATTTAACCGCGTTACCCAACTCATCTGGGTTAAATTTCGCAATGAAGGTGTTGGCACCTACACGCTCAACCATAGCTTGGTTGAATACACCACTTAATGAAGAATGGAGGATAACATAAAGGTCTTTCAAATCGGCATGTCTGCGAATTTCAGCCGTTAAGGTATAGCCGTCCATTTCTGGCATTTCAATATCGGAAATAACCAACGAAATTTGATCGTAGATATTGCCTTCTTGAGCCATTTCAATCAACTTATTGTACGCTTCTTTGCCGTCTTTGACAGATACGACCTCAAAACCGATGGATGTAATCGCACGCTCTACCTGTTTACGCGCGACCGTCGAGTCATCAGCAATCAGTATACGGCGTACAATAGGCTTTTCTTGTTCTGCTTGTGCGATTTCTTCGCCAATAGCGGAATCCATCGTTTCATCAACTGGCGCAATTTCTGCCAGGATTTTTTCAACGTCAAGGATTTCAACCAGCTCATTGTCAATGTTTGTCACGGCAGTCAAGTAGTGCGCTTTACCTGCACCGTCTGGCGGTGGCAAAATCGCTTCCCAATGCATATTGATAATACGCTCAACCGATGATACCAAAAATGCTTGGATCGTACGGTTAAATTCTGCAATAACAACAAAACATTTATCTAAATCAGTGGTTGGGCGGCCACCAATTGCCAGGCTCAAATCAATAACGGACACGGTATGGCCGCGGATATGAGCGATACCTTTAACCAGAGGGTGTAGATTTGGCATTGAAGTCAGCTTAGGGCACTGTAGTACTTCTTTCACTTTGAATACGTTAATGCCGTAGCGCTGTCGGCCCATCAGTCGAAAGGTCAATAATTCCAATCGGTTCTGACCGACGAGTTGCGTACGCTGATTCACCGAGTCAAGAATCCCCGTCATATGCTCATCTCCATCTCAAACTTTTTGTTTTTAAATGATACTCTACCACTGGCAAGCACGATACCAGGGAGACAGTATGGCGTATTTCACTTTCACTTCGACACCATTGACTATGACAATATGTAGAGCGCTAATTACAAAGTACGCTAAGTCTATCGGCATTTTGCTCAGTATGTTTAGCTTTTTTGTTCATTCAGCTTCAGATAATCAGATCGAGCAAATAAAAACAGCAGCAGAACAACATATTCTTGCTACGGTTGATCAGCCTGATGGTGGCGAGCTATCTGTTAATGCGGCAGAGATCGACTCGAGAATAAAAGCAACGGATTGCCCTGTTCCGTTAGATACATCTGCCTCTTCCACCAGCAGCACGAGAAGTAACATCAATGTGTTAGTGGAATGCCAACCGGATGACTGGAAAGTCTATGTCCCTGTGAGGATCTCGGTATCAGTACCAATGATCGTCGCGACACGAACATTAGGGAGAGGAGAAATCGTCAGCGCATCGGATGTTACCACTTCCATGATCGAGCTACAGCGCTTTCGTAAAGATGGATTTTCTAGCTACGATCAAGTGGTTGGGGCAAAGCTAAAGCGTAATGTTCGTTTAGGCGATGTCGTAGAGAGAAATGATGTTTGTGTGGTATGCCGAAATGAAAAGGTCATTATCAAAGCGGTGAATTCTGGCATGACGATCACAACGCAAGGAACAGCATTGCAGGATGGTTCAGCTGGCGATCAAGTAAGAGTGAAAAATGATAAGTCACAACGTATAATAGAAGGCATAGTGACTGACATTGCGGAAATCACTGTTAATTTTTAATACCCACTGGTAGCGTGTTTAAACTGATCAATAAAAATGCAAAAAATGACTAAAGTTATTTTTGCGCTGGTCGATAGTCTGGATACCAGTATTACGATACAAGGCAAAGGTTAAACATGGCAGGTATAGATAATATACGTTCAGGGCAAATGATGACGACAACAAGTCGCGCACCTGCACGTAACGATTCCAATGCTACCAGCACGACAGAATCAAAAAAGGCGCCAGCGCAACAAGACGCAGTATCACTCAGCCAGCAAAGTAAAGCCGTCAGTAAACTCCAGAAGGATATGGCAGCTTCTCCGGCATATGACAGCGCCAAAGTTGCAGCAATCAAAGAAGCTATCACAAACGGTTCATACAAAGTCGATCCTGAAAAATTGGCTGACAACATGATTAAGTTTGAAAACGAATTGCAAGGCAAAAGCTAACTGACTTAGGCCGAAGGTAAGTATTTTATGGCAGCATTAGTCGATCTCGTTAATTTCCAGCTAGAAAATGCTAAGGCACTTTCCGCTGTTTTACGCCAAGAAACACAAGCAATCACGGCGCGTGTCTCTACCGAGATTGAGAACATTGCCAAACAGAAGATGACGCTCATTGATCAGCTCAGAACAACTGATCAGCGAATCGCCTCTCACCCGCACGTCAATCAACTTACTGAAGATGAGCACCTAAGTCAGGTTGTTGCTCAGATCCAATCGATCGTCCTCGACTGTCAACAAGTTAACCAAGTAAATGGCGAATCGCTTAGTCGTGCACAGCTGAGCTTCAATAAACTCAACAACATGCTTCAGCGAACTCATGGCAAAGTTGGCATGACCTACAATGCGGGCGGAAAAACCCACACCATCTCGACGCTTGGCACCAATATAAAAGCTTAAACGTCACTCTTACCCTCAATTCCCGCGCTCACGTAGATATAAAAAAGCGACTCATTGTTACCAATCAGCCGCTCAAAAAGATTATCTGTCTAGTGAAATGGTTTAAAACAAGGTTTGCTGACGCTTCTCAGGCACCTGCTGAACTTCTCCATAATCACGTAGCTTATCCATCTTACGGATATCCAGGCGCAGCTCAGTCACATAACTGTCTTCAACAAGATAACTACGCACAACTTCTGCACCACGAATTACACCATCGACGGCACCAGTGGTGCTTTCAATACCCAAACGCTGGTCTTGCAGCTCTGCACGTCCACTAACACGCATGCCATAAACTTGCTCTGCTAGCTCACGATAAGCATCAATTTTTGATGCGCGCATTGCTCGTACACGCTTTTCTTCAACTGTGCGGCCTGTTTGCTCACTGACGCTGGCATAACCCACCGCCACTAAGATTTCATCTTGACGCATCTGTTGTAATGGCTGACACCCAACCAATATCAGTGTGGCAACAATAAATAATAACTTCTTCATGCTTCTATCCTATGGACGGAGAATCACAGTGTACGGCTGACGAATAGTAGGGTCAGAACGAATCAACACACCATCTTGTGTGCGGATGCTATTTAACGTATCTAAGTCACGCCCAATACGGTCAGCCGGAAGGAAACCTTGCGCTGTCGCTACAACTACACGGCTTTGCATGCCAACCACGCGTGCATTGACAAGCACTCCGCCCTCTTGGCGCAGCATTGTTCCGGTCAGTACATACTGAATTTGCTGCTCTTGAGCTAAATCTTGCCAATCACGACTTAAAGCAAAATCGCCCTGCTGCGTCACTTGAATAGAGCCCGTAGTTTTGAAATCAACCACTTTAAACCCTCGGCGCTGAAACTGATGGATAAAACCTTCAGAGACCGAGTTACCTAACCAGTTTGTTGCATCCATATTTTGTAGATCAACAAACGAGGTAATCGCAATCGGTGTCCGCGCTGATACTGCCACATTAGAAACCATCAGGTCTTCTGTCATGCTCTCAATGAAAAAGTCCATCGTATGACGCGGACTATCCATCAGCATGAACTGGCTTCCCGAGTACGGTTCTTTACCATTGTAAATCGGTGAGTACGCGCACGATGTCAGAAGCGTCATCATCGATGCGGCGACAAGCCACTTTTTCATGGTTTGATTCTCCAGATAATCTTAGGTGATACCGTTCTTTATTAATTCCTTTCCAAGAAAGTGAATATTGGAACAGTCTTTGCTTTTCTTTGTTTGCCTAACGAAGAAAAACCCACCAAACTTCACTGAATTTGTTAAAGCAATATTTATACCCGAACGGTTGTAACCAATGAAAAAAATATTAAACAGTCTGTTTTCAATCACTTTAGTGATGCTTGTGCCTTTTAAGGTAATGGCATCTTGGTATGAAGTCACAGGCGTTGCCACCATCGTTTCTTCAGAAGAGACGGCAAGGCTCCATGCGTTGGAAGACGCGCTGTTCAAAGCCGTCAATTTTTCGGGCGCAGATATTGGCAGTATTAGCAACTTGATGCCGCTATTAGAAGAAAGCCGCAACGAATACCAGTTTACCAATCATGAAGTCCGTTACATTTTGGTCGAGTCTGAACGCAAACGTCGCGGTAAAGTCGAGGTAAAAATCCGCGTTGATATTTATCCATCGGCAACGGGTTGCCACACCGATCAATACAAAAAGACAATGCTGGTCGGCAATATTGAGGTCGCATCACCACAACAAGCAGTGATGGGACAAATTTATCAAGTTGGTGACGATTTTAGCCACGTAGTGAACCGTCAACTTGATCAAACCTCACGCAGCTTTGTGTCTGTTGGTACAACGGACTACTCAATAAGCAGCAACTATCCTGCTCGCACTCAAATGATCGCGCAAGACAATGGCGCACAATACATCATTGGAGGGGTCATCACCGATCTCACTGCAACGGTCGAATCTCAACTATTGCAAGATGACATCATCAATCGTCAGTTTGCGTTAGAAATGAAAGTATTTGATGGTAAAACTGGCCATGAAATCTTCAACAAAGCCTACCGTGAGGTCGCGCGTTGGCCATTTGCTAAGACGAGTCAAGTGGACACTCGTAGTGCACGTTTTTGGGCATCGACCTATGGCGAGATGATGCTTCGCGTTAGTCGCAATATTATGTTGGATCTGGAGTCGGAGCTATCTTGCAAAATTACATTGCCAGAGGTTGTGGCAGTCTTCGGTAATACCGTAACGATGGATCTCGGCCGTATGCACGGCGTAAAAGAGGGAGACAAATTGCAGCTTTGGCACACCGCGTCGTTTATCGACCAAAATGGATTGCCAAGAAACAAAGTCTCGCAAAGCGAAATTACATTAACGGTATCACGCATATACGAACACGAAGCCGAGCTGACGATTGATCAGCCAAATTTAGCATCTAGCGTTCAAATTGGCGACGTAATGAACAAGATCCTATAAAAGCAAACATTAAGTCTTGAGATATGCTCACTTTTGAATATCATAGGCAGCGCATCTTATTTGATTATACCAATGACCGTAGCGAATCGTTCAACGTGATGCTGATACAGATCTGGTAGATTGCTAGATTTGAACTCAGTAAAACAGTGCAATGAACTGCAACTATTGGTATTACGCCCCCATGGCACAGCTGGATAGCGCAGTCCCCTCCTAAGGGACAGGTCGTAGGTTCGAATCCTACTGGGGGCGCCATATCATAGCCTTAGCTCCCACTTGAGCTAAGGCTTTTTTGTATCTTCAATTTCAAGCCTCGCACTGCTCCCCCTAGTACATCGTGTTAGGTAATCTTCCCAGTAATCAATATGATCGGATCAGGTGTTTCGGTTACGGGATAAAGTCTTCTACTGATCTGACTTCTTCCCCTTGAAATCATTTCAACAAGCCCTATTTACAGTTTTGTATTTTATTACTTTAATTATCTATGAGTTTTGCTTACCCTTTTGGCTATTAATAAAATTATTAGTTAGCACTATGTCTAAGAGCAATTTAATAACTAACACTGGACACCGCTTTATTTCTAAAGGCAAGACAGCCTTTAAGATACATATCCATACCCCCGAGGATACGGTACTACACCGCTCGGTAGGATTTGTTCGTATTGGAGAAAAGAAAGGCTTACAAAAAGCCATTAAGCTGAGAAACGAGTTAGGCCGGCAAATGTGGGGCAAATTCTGGCGACGTCTTTTGAAAGACCCTTACTTAATGACCAGGCTTCCACATAGCGTTGAGCCTAAAATCGTTCACAAGCCTAACCCTACTCTTGAAAACCCTGACAACCGAGATACGTGTTACATCGCCAAGTGGCGAGAGTTCAATGATGACGGTGAGTATAAATATAAAACGGTGGTTCGCTCTATTAGTAAGTACGGCAAACTTGCCGCCTACATGCAAACCAAAAAAGCGTTGTTAGAAGCACATAAAGATAACTTGGAGATCCTGACATTTATGGGGCGTTTAAACAGCATTGATCTTAAGTAATACCTAGCCACTTTGAACATTTCAGTTAGTTTTTAAAGAGAAATAAAAAGCCCCAAAGAGCGAACTCTTTGGGGCTTTCAGCTTCAGTCTTCTATACTACGGTCGAATAGGAGCTTATTGCTGAACTTGGTATTCAAATTCTGGAACAACGATTTCTACGCGACGGTTTTGTTGACGACCTTCACGAGTGTCGTTTGAAGCGATTGGGTTGTTTTCACCTTCGCCACGAGCTTGGATACGTGATGAATCAATACCTTTTTCAACGAGCGCGTTAGCAACAGACTCAGCACGTTTTTCAGAAACCTTTAGGTTGTAAGCTGCTGGACCAGACGTATCTGTGTAACCTACAACTTCAACGTTCGCTTGTGGGTGCTCGTTTAGGAAAGCAACTAGGTTATCAAGTTTTGCAGCGCTCTCTGGTTTTAGAGTTGTGCTGTTTAGATCGAAGCTACCTGTGCCAATTGTTTGAGTTTCGAATGTTTTCGTAACTACAACTGGCTCTTCTACCACTTCTTCTACAACCACTTCTTCAACAACAACTGGCTCTTCTACGATTACTGGCTCATCGTTGCCGCCGAATTTGAAAGAAACACCTAGTGTTGCAGTGTTACCTGTCGCACGAGTTACATCGTTGCTGATGTCAGTCAGTGTTTGGTATTCCGCACGAGCTGTTACGTTTTGGCTTAGGTTGAATTCAAGACCAGCTGCGCCTAGGTAAGAGTAATCATCTTTGCCATCAAACATTACGTAAGCGCCACCCACTTTACCGTAAAGTGCGATGTCTTCAGTGATTGGTAGGCTAAATTTAGGAGCAAGAGTGATTGCTTCTACGTGGCCACCGAAAGAAGTTTGGTTAAAATCACCGATGTTGTCGAAACCCGCTTCTACTGCGAAGTATTTATTCATTTCGTAACCAACAAAAGCGCCAAGAGTAGAATCGTCTTTGTCACAAGCCTGGCCCGCTACACACGCGTCTTCCATCCATGACTTACCCATCTTACCACCAACGTATACTTCTGCTTGTGCTGCTGAAGCCATAAGTAGAGACGCTGAAATTACCGCTGCTAATTTTTTCATTATTGATTCCTCTAAAGAAGTTCTTTTGTTAGATGCCGAAATGCGCCGTCTGACTGACGTTGTATTTCAATTCTTTTTATTCATTCCTTGAGTGAGATACTTAGTCAGCTTCTTTTTATGCACATGCATTTTTTTTATGGAAGCAACTTACGTACATTTCCTGTTCAGTGATACATATCGCCATCTCGGTATCGCTGACGGGATGAACTATAACGCTAAGAAATCGCGAGAAAAATCCCAATTCTGTCAATTTATTGTCATCAAAAATCTCGACAACATGTGATCTTAAGCAAAAAAATCCCCACGCAATCACGACGCAAACGTTTGCTTTAATTTTTGGAACAACATAGCTAAAGCAAAGATTTTTCTTAAAAATGAGACAAATAAAATGGAACTTTAAGGAACATGGATAAAAATCAATCAGATATTTGATATATAATCGCTCATTTTTTATTCACGCCAACGATATTTGGATTAAAAAATCTTATCCATATTGAGGTAAATTACAGGTGAAACCATCTCTTCATTCACCAATATGAGAGAAAGTTTCTCGTTATCTAAATTGAAGATACAAAAAAGCCGCGGTTGCTCACCGCGGCTTTGTGACTATTTATTCAAAAGAACGTTCAGTTCAAAGCAATTATGCGTTTGCTTCACGCTCAGCAATGAACTCAAGCGCCATCTTAATGCGAGCAATACAACGCTCTCTTCCAACCAGCTCCATTACTGCATCGACAGAAGGAGACTGACCGCCGCCTGTTACAGCAACACGTAATGGCATACCGATTTTGCCCATGCCGATTTCCAACTCTTCACATACTGCTGCGATAACGCCATCTTTGATGTTCGCTGTCGTCCACTCAGTTAGTGCTTCCACTTTCGCTAATGCAAGTTCTAGAGGCTCTTTAGCCACGCCACGTAGGTGTTTCTTCGCTGCGCCCGCTTCAAACTCAGAGAAATCTTCATAGAAGTAGCGGATTTGCTCAGCTAGCTCAACTAGTGTGTTGCAACGCTCACCCACTAGCTTGATCACGTCAGTGATAGCAGGACCATTCGTTACGTCTAGTTTTTGTTGATCTAGATGCCATTGTAGATGCTCAGCAACGTACGCAGGATCTGAGTTCTTGATGTAGTGGTTGTTCAACCATTGCAGTTTGTCAGTGTTAAAAGCTGACGCTGACTTAGATACTGCGTTTAGGCTAAATAGATTGATCATCTCTTCTTGAGAGAAGATTTCTTGGTCACCATGAGACCAACCAAGGCGCACTAGGTAGTTGTTTAGTGCCGCAGGCAGGTAGCCCATATCGCGGTATTGCATGACTGATACAGCGCCGTGACGTTTAGACAGTTTCGCGCCGTCATCACCCAGGATCATTGCACAGTGTGCAAATGTAGGTACTGGCGCACCTAGTGCTTCGTAGATGTTGATTTGACGAGGCGTGTTGTTGATGTGGTCTTCGCCACGAACAACGTGAGTGATACCCATGTCCCAGTCATCCACTACTACACAGAAGTTGTAAGTAGGTGAACCGTCTGTACGACGAATGATTAGGTCATCCATTTGATCGTTGCGGATTTCAATGCGACCACGGATTTGATCATCAAATACTACGCTGCCTTCTTTCGGGTTACGGAAACGGATAACACATGGATCGCCATCTTTTGCCGCTTCGTTTGCTGCTTTGATTTTTGGATGGTTAGCATCGTAGCGAGGCATTTCTTTATTTGCTTCTTGCTCTGCACGGATTTCATCTAGCAGCTCTTTAGACGCGTAACATTTGTAAGCTTTGTCTTCTGCAAGAAGCTTATCAACCATTTCGTTGTAACGGTCAAAACGTTGAGTTTGGTAGTAAGGACCTTCATCCCACTCCAAGCCTAGCCATTCCATGCCTTCAAGAATTGCATCAACCGCTTCCTGAGAGTTACGCTCAAGGTCTGTATCTTCGATACGTAGAACGAATTCACCACCTTGGTTTTTAGCGTATAGCCAAGAGTAAAGTGCAGTACGCGCACCACCAACGTGTAGATAGCCAGTTGGGCTAGGAGCAAAACGAGTTTTAACCGTCATTTGAGTTCCTTAGGGGTAATGAGCAACGAGAGATCTCTCGTTGTAATGTCAAGGATAAAAGTGGCGACATTTTACCACCGTAAGTCAATTCTACAATCGGTTTGACAACAGAAATAAAAACAGGGCAGAACCAAAAAGGCACAGCCCTGCTATTTACTGTTAAAGCACGAGACGAAATTACTTCAGGTTACGCATTGCCCATTGCATAAATTCTTGCTGCTCTTCACGGCTCAATTCATTAAACGATGCTTTGATTGTTTTGGTTTCCGCTGGAGAAGACGCAATGCTTGCCTTAGTCGATTCTTTATTCATTGCGTTATTATAGTCGGCAACTTCTCGTTCATAATCACGAAAACCTTGCAAACCACCTTTACGAAGTTGAACCATAGAGAATGCCACTTCTTTTCCGTTTTTGTCTTTCAATACCACTTTAGGATCGAGTTCGAAGGCTCTCGCCTCTTCAATAGTACGGAATGTTTGATAAGTCAGAGAAAGCTCGGTGTCTTTTTCTGCATCAAACTCTAATACCAGCGGCTGCGAATCGAATTTACGGCGCTTTCCATCTTCAAATACGATTTGTCCAACCGTTACCGCCAATTGGTTTTCCCCATCCTTTAACTCGATGCTGTTGTTCTTGGATATCCACTCAGGGTAGACGAACTCGCCGTTGAGAACGCGAGGAATTAATTCAGATTGCAGAGTGAGTTGAGCAGCAAAAGCTGGCGCCGAAAGCATTGCGCAAAGTCCGAGAAGTGTCGTTGTTTTTTTCATCATGGTTTCTCACTTTATACCAATTTAGATAAGCCTCTAAAATTTACAGGCCAGTCATTTCAAAGGCTTATTTGAATAAGTATCAAGATAAAAAGGGCGTTTCCGCCCTTTTAGCTGCTTCTTTAGTTAGAAGTAGTATTCAACACCTACAGAGAACTCGTCGTAGTCAGCAGACTTCCAACGTGCTTCTGTTGGTTTATCTAATTGAGACGCACCGTCGCCAAAGTCTAGAGTACGAGCACGTACGTACAGCACTGCCGATGGATCTACGAAATACATAACTTGTGCTGATAACACATCGTCCGCTGTATCGTTAATTTTCTTACCATCACGCTCGAGATCAAAGTTAGCGGCGTAAGCCAATTTGTATTGCCAATCACCCGTGGTGTACATGATAGCGGCAGACATTGCATCTTGCTTTTCACTCACACCATTGCTTGCGTCCGCTTCCATATATTTGTATTGCGCGAAGAAAGAAATACCGTTATCAAACCAGCCTTGTGCCCCTACCAAGTACGTGTTGTTTTCCCACGTTTGGCTTTCCATCTTGATATTACGGTTACCTTCATATGCCGCATCTAACTGGATAGGACCAATTTTGTAGTGTGCTGCGATACCACCCCAGTAGTCATCCCCTTCACCTAGACCTGCTTTATCACCTGCACCAGCTGCGATATCTAGGGAGAATTTGTCAGCAAACATTGGAGAGTCCCAGCGGATAGTGTTTGATTGACGGTCTTGGTACTTGGCGCCACCAATAGCACCACCCCAGTCGTATACATCGCCCAGGCCAGGGTTAGATGCTGGCCAGTCAACCAATTCGTACATAGGTGTCAAAACGCGACCCAGGCGAATTTGCCCCCAAGATGCACTTTCAAAACCGACGAATGTGTCACGTTCACCAAGACCTGCGCCCTCGCCACCAAAGCTAGGGTCTACATAACCGCCTTCGATTTGCCAAATAAAAGTAGGGTCGAAGTTAGCAAATTGTTTTTTACCACGGAAACCGATACGAGATTCGTTGTTTAGCTGCATGCCACCCAAGTCATCGTCCGTTGCTTTGCTGCCAGAATCGTAATCGCGGTACGCGGCCTGCATCGCGATGATTCCGTAAACTTCATAAGAAAATGAATCTTTGGTTAGAAACTCTTTTGCTGCGTCACTGTTTGCACCATCAGCAAATGCAGCACCACTGAACATCATGCCGGTAATTGCCGTGGCAAGTAGGCTTTTCTTTAGGTAAGACATTATAAACCCCTATATTTTTAGTTTTTTCCATTTTCAAATTCACTAACTAGGACATGGCAGGAACTTGAAACAGTGTTTGGACGGGGCAAATATGACAAACTTTTTTCGCACTAAAAAACTTTCCCTACAGCAATCTGAGCGACTTCAAAATGAGAAGATCAAAAATAAAATAAAATATTTAAAAACAGTTACTTAACATCAACTATAAAAAATAAAAAACGTTAAAAGTACGTTTTGACACTGAACTGACATTGAGAGTATCTAAAAAACGTGAGCGACTTCATTCATCTTTTAGGTGTTTTAACGGAACTTTATATTCAAAGAGAAAAAACCTTGAGATCACTCGCAAGTAAAATGACCATGCACTTGTGGGATTCGAGAGATTTTGACGAAATTGTTGTGAGTAGCAAATGGGTATTGACCTTACCCTTGCAGGAAGGTTTAAGCTCATAGCATCACTACTATTGAGGTGCAGATTATGTATCAGTTAGTTATACCTTTATCAGGGCTCAACTGCATGGGCTGTGCGAGAAAAGTTGAGAAGGCTTTACATGCAAATCACGATGTGGAGATCCTCAATTTGTCCCCGACGCAAGTAGAGGTCAAAACCGAGTCTTCTCTTAAAGAGCTCGTCTCGTCGATTGAATCTCTTGGTTACCAAGCAGGAAATCACTACGAACTAAACCTTTCAGGCTTAAGCTGTGGCGGCTGCGTCAAAAAACTTTCATCTTTATTAGAATCTAATCAAGACGTTATTTCTTTTGAGGCTTCAACAACGCACTTAGAGATTCGTACCCTCCTCTCCGAGCAACAAGTGATCGACTTAATAGCAACACTCGGCTATACCGCCAATCTTGATTCTGTTGAAGTAGAGAACGAAAGCTCACCAGAGACCGAACAGGTAGAAAAGCAAAGCAATATTAAAGATACGCAGGTGCCACCAGCGAGTATTCAATTGCAAATGCTGATTCAAGGCATGACGTGTGCGAGTTGCGTCTCTTCAGTAGAGAAAGCACTTACTAACGTAGAAGGCGTTGAGAAAGCACAGGTCAACCTCGCAGAACAAAGCGCACTAGTATTCGCAAGCCAAGACTCTGATGACCTCCTTAACGCAATTGTTGAATCGGTAAAACAAGCCGGTTACCAAGCAGAGATCCTACAAGACGCCGCCACCCAGCAAGAAAAGCAAGCACAGCAACAACGTCAGCAACAAAAACGCTTTAAACTGGATGCTATTGCTGGCCTTGTCGTCGGTGCCCCTTTAATGATTTGGGGCGTTGCTGGCGGCAATATGATGATTCGCAACACCAACGACCAATTAGCTTGGGGCGCGATCGGTATCGTATGTTTACTCCTTCTTGCCACAGCAGGGAAACACTTCTTCAGTAACGCTTGGTTAGCAGCTACTCACAAGCGCGCCACCATGGACACGTTAGTCGCGCTCGGTACTGGCGCAGCGTGGTTCTATTCGATGCTTGTGGTGATTTTCCCAGACTGGTTCCCTCTTGCTTCACGCCACGTGTACTTTGAAGCGAGTGCAATGATCATCGGCTTAATTTCTCTTGGTCACTATATAGAAGCAAAAGCCAAAGCAAACACAACACGTTCCTTACAAGCGTTGATTAACCTGCAACCTCAGCAAGCTACGGTAATTACGGAACAAGGCGACCAAAAAATCGCGGTTGAGCAAATCACGTTAGGCATGAAACTGCGTATCAAACCAGGCGAGAAAGTGCCTGTTGATGGCGTTGTGATTCAAGGTGAATCATACATTGATGAGTCGATGCTCACTGGTGAACCAGTACCAGTATTAAAAGCACAAGAGGCTCAAGTGTCTGCCGGGACATTAAATACCGATGGTGGATTAGTCATTGAAGCAACGGGCATTGGCGCAAATACCATGCTGGCTCGTATCATCCGCATGGTGCGCACAGCGCAAAGCAGTAAGCCTGCCATCGCGAAACTGGCAGACCAGATTTCATCGGTGTTTGTCCCTGTCGTTGTTGGCATAGCAATACTGGCCGCGCTCGTTTGGTTTGCCGTTGGCCCAGAGCCAAAAGCGAGTTATATGCTGGTGGTCACCACAACCGTCCTGATCATCGCCTGTCCTTGCGCTCTAGGCTTAGCAACCCCGCTTTCTGTCACGGTGGGAGTGGGTAAAGCCGCAGAGCTCGGCATTCTGATCAAAGACGCCGACGCCCTGCAATTGGCAAGCAAAGTCGACACGGTTGTGTTCGACAAAACTGGCACGCTTACCCAAGGTAAACCTAGCGTTCAGAAAGTGTTTACTCACGCCACCAGCCAAGAAGATCTATTGGCTTTAGCGTATGCGGCAGAGCGTCAGTCTGAGCACCCACTGGCAAAAGCGGTATGTGATTACGCCAAACGACACGACGCAAAGGATGTCTCATTAGACAAGTTTGAGAACGTTCGCGGGCGCGGCATTTGGGCGACGTATCAAGATAAACCGCTACTCATTGGTTCGCTTCAATTTATGCAAGCAGAGAACGTCGAGACCAGCGCACTAAAACCTGCCATCGATGAATGCGCAAAAAATGCGTGGACTCCGGTAGCTGTGGCATTGAACGGCGAACTGATCGGTCTGATCGCCATTGCCGACCCGATCAAATCAGATGCGAAGCAAGCGCTCTCTGCATTAAAATCGCAAGGCATCAAAACGGTAATGCTGACGGGCGATAACCAACACGTTGCCAATGCTATCGGCCAAGAACTTGGTATTGATGAAGTGATTGCCCAAGTAATGCCAGATGAGAAAGCTCAGCACATTGAGCAACTTCAATCTCAAGGACATGTCGTGGCAATGGTGGGGGATGGCATTAACGACGCCCCTGCTCTCGCGTTATCCAACCTAGGTATTGCCATGGGTAGCGGCAGTGATGTCGCCATTGAAAGTTCGCAAATGACCATCCTGAACACGTCACCAATGGCGGTAGTACATGCGATTGAACTCTCTCGCGCTACACTTAAAAACATGAAGCAAAACCTATTTGGTGCCTTTGTTTACAACTCGTTGGGTATTCCAGTTGCCGCTGGCGTGCTTTACCCAGCGTTTGGATTTTTGCTCAGTCCTGTTGTCGCAGGAGCGGCAATGGCACTGTCTTCAATTACTGTCGTTAGTAATGCAAATCGACTACGACTGTTTTCAGTAAAATAACCACTTCTTTTTGAGGGTATTATGAAGTTGAAACTATTGACCTTTGCAATGCTTGCGACCGTGTCCGCCAACGTATTGGCAGCCGATGTCATTAACCATAAATCACCATACTGTGGCTGTTGTGGAGAATGGACAAAACACATGGAAGAGAACGGCTTTACGGTCGAAGAAAAATTGCACGATGACATGAACGCCATCAAACGCGATCTAGGCATCAAGAATGAACAGCTTTACTCTTGCCACACGGCAGAGATCAACGGCTATCTGTTTGAAGGTCACATTCCAGCCGAAGACATTAAAGCGTTTTTGAAAAATCCACCACGTAACGCAAAAGGCCTATCAGTACCGGGCATGCCAATGGGCTCCCCTGGTATGGAATATGGCGACAAAAAAGACAGCTACACCGTTTACGCCTTTAACGAAAAAGGCCAAGTGTTCGAATATAGCCACCACGAAGGCAACGACCAATAAAAACAAAGCCCAGCGAGATAAACCGCTGGGCTTTTTCTAAATGGACAGTTAAGACAAATATAAAATTAGAAGCCGTAAGAGGCACCAAATACAAAAGCGTTATTCACTAGGCTGTCACCACTCGCGTTTTCTGCACCGTGTGCTTGACTGCGGAACTCAAAGTAAGGTTGAACACCTTTACGAGTCCACGTTGCACGAAGCTCGTGGTCCATGGTTTCCGCTTCAATCATGTAGACGTTGTTGTAGCTTAGCGTCACATCCTCATTCATCACGTAACCGATGCGGTTGTCCATGCGGTAATCTGTATCCGCATCTGCGTCTGTCGCATCAATGTGCGCACGAGTACGGTTACTTAAGGAGATGCCGTTATCGAAGTTGTAACCGATCTTAACCAATGGACGGTACTGTACATTCTCGCCAGCAGAGAACAGGTGTTGGTAACCCGCGGCAACCCATAAATGATCGGTAATATTAAATGACTGCTCACCACCCACAGTGATTGCTGGTGTTGTGTTACCTGCGCCACCGTTTTCTGTTTCCAGTTTACCCAACTGAATACCATCAAATTCGGTGTAAACCGTAAAGCCGCCGAATTGGTTATCAAAAGTATGACCAGCTTCCAGTGTAGACGTAACGTCCGAACCATGAATTCGACCATCATCGTGGAATTGAACATTACCTGTTACGTAAGAAGAACCAGCAAAAGCGCTAGAAGCGAAAGCGAGAGAAAGAGCACTCAGTGCAAAAATGTTTTTCATAATTACTGCCTTTATTTATTCACGTTATGCGATAGTTTTAGAGGGCATCTCTTCCCTTTTATCGCAAACTTTGGAATGTGCCTCCTTGGCGTTCGCAATATTGTTTTAATTAATTCGCGATGAAAAATAAAACATTTTAAAAAGTGATCTTGTTCAAACCGAAGCTCAACAACCCTGATAAAAACATGGGAAATACAGGCACTTATCGTATTTTTATAAAATTATTCAAAAAATAGAAGTGTGATCGTAAACAGATAATTTATTGATATTTAGCAGATTAAGTCGATCCAGTTCACAATAACCTTGACCATTACAACCAAAAACTTATTTATCAATGAAAAATAATTAGACATCGATCACGCTTAATTTCCTCAAAAAATAAAGAAAGCCCCAACATGAGGTTGAGGCTTTGCCAAAAAATTAACTTACAAGAATTGAGTTATTTCACGCTGGTCACTCGACTTGCTTTCTCACCGGTTGCTGACACAGAACGGATAAACACTTCACCTTTCACATTTGGACGAGCATTATCTG
Source organism: Vibrio sp. 1402 (assembly GCF_033340275.1). Lineage (NCBI taxonomy): Bacteria > Pseudomonadati > Pseudomonadota > Gammaproteobacteria > Vibrionales > Vibrionaceae > Vibrio > Vibrio sp. 1402. Next base: position 19,942 of record NZ_JAWOWE010000019.1, on the reverse strand, counting down.
CGTAAGTTAGCCAGTTCTTGCCGTCTAGAGAGTATTGAAGCTTCACACCCGGGAACTGAACGTTCATTGCCAGTTTACCCTCTTCAACTTTCGCGCCTGGTACAGGTAGGCGGTAGTCGATACCCGCTTTTTCTAGCTTAGCCAGTTCGCGTTGGCCAAGTACGTTCGCAAAGCGGTTGTAGTCTTGGTTTAGCGCAACTTTGTTTACTAGGTTAGAGTTTTGCGAGTATTCAACACCCACTTTGTAGTCGTTTTCCCAATCAGCACGGTGCCATGCACGTTCAGCGGCTGCCAGTACGCGAGGGAATACCATGTACTCGTATTGCTCGTCGTTACGTACTGTCTCAGACCACAGCTGTGCTGATAGACCATAGAAAGGTTTCGCTTTGATTTCACCTTTACCAGTGAAGCCGTTACCATCGCGGTCTACAGAGGTTTCTGCGTTCTGAGGCATGTTCTCTGGTGCAAAACCAAACATCTTACGAGTATCTGTTGCACGCGTCGCCCAGTAATAACCACGCTCTTTCGGGTCAACTTCGTACGGCATGTCCATGTATACGTAGTCTGGGTTAGAAACGATAACGTCGTAACCTTTCTTAGACCATTCGTACACTGATGATGTGCCACCCCAGTAAAGAACGTCCCAGAAGTTAACACTCGTGTTTTCTGTTGCGAACGCTTTCTCACCTTCACTGTACTTAAGGCCATCTTGCCAAGCTTGGAAGTTTGGAATGCCTTTCTCTGCCACCATCTTCGACACTTCTTCTGCAAAGTGGCTTGGTAGATGAGCAAAATCGCTTACCGTACCGTCTGCAATTAGCGTCTGACATTGTGGTGATTGTGCAAATGGCTTGTCTTGCTTAGACAAATCAATGTTACCCTTCCAGCTTACTTTGTCTTCTGCGTTAATGTCTTGCAGACCAGCGCCTAACTTGATGTTCTTCGCTTCATCACCACCGAAGTGCCATGTTGTTAGCGGCGTACCCGCTTCTTGGTGCATTGCTGCTACTTCTGAAATCACTTTATCAACAAAGCGAGTTGAAGATTCCATACATGGGTTGATGAAGCTTTGCTTGTTGTAGAACTGAACCGTCGTTACGTTCGATGTATCTTGAGGATCCATCAGGCGGTACTCGTTCGCTTCTGCTTCTTTACCTTCTTCCATTAGACGGTCGTAACGTGCTTCCATTGATACCACTGCTGCACGAGCGTGTGCTGGCATATCGATTTCAGGAATCACTTCGATGTTACGCGCTTTCGCGTACTTCAAGATGTCCACGTAGTCTGCTTTGCTGAAGAAGCCAGAACCAAAGTTGTCTGTCGTTGCACCTGAGCCAAGCTGAGGCAGTAAACAGCTTTTCTCTTCCAAATCGAAACAACGGTTAGCGCCAACTTCAGTCAGCTCAGGCAGACCCGGGATTTCTAAACGCCAGCCTTCATCATCCGTTAGGTGAAGGTGTAGTTTGTTCATCTTGTACGCGGCCATTTGGTCAAGCGTTGCAAGAATCGCGTCTTTAGAGTGGAAGTTACGAGCCACGTCCACCATCACACCACGGTAATCAAAACGCGGCGCATCTTTAATAGACAGTTGTGGTAGAGAATCAGCATTTTGGCTATCTACCAGGCCAAAGATAGATTGTACTGCGTAGAAAGCACCTGCTTGGTCAAACGCTTTAATCGCAATACCGTCGCCTTTGATGCTCATTTCGTAAGCACCAGATTTTGCCAATTCACCGGTGAAGTCTGCAGGAACAACAGTGATGCTTACAGGAAGATCACCACGAACATCCACACCTACCACTTCTGCACGACCTTGAATTGCTGCGTATTGAGCCGCATCGAATGCGTCTTTAGGCAGCGCAATACCCGCCGCGATATCTACCGTACCTTTACCTGCTTCAACAGACATTGGCGTTGGTAGTAACGTGGTTGATACGTCTTGTTTTGCTAGATCTTCGTTCTTCTCGAAACGAGACACAGCGCTCGCAAATACGTTGTTGTCATCTGGCGTACGTTTTAGGTTGTTACCCTCAAGGCCAGTCACGAAAGATGCAACGTCTTCTGTGTTAAGAGAAGCGATCATCTTAGGCTCTGCATTTGGTGCAGCAACGAAAGCGCCTGGCATGAAGTCAGTTTCAAATAACTGCCAGTATTCAGCAACAAGAGGAAGCACAACCTCTTCACCCGCAGCAAAACCATCAAACTTATCTGTTGGTTCTAGTTTGTGTAGATCACCCGTTACGCGAGAGATTTTAAACTGTTCGTTTTCAACATCCAGAATCAGACGAATGCTATGGAAGTAAATAGCCCAATCTTTTGAGTCAACCGCTTCACCTTGGTTAACCAGCGTCATGTTTACCTTGTTACAAGACGCCCACTCAGCCCCTAAGTCCTGACAAGCAAGACCTTCGTTTGCACCGTGGTTAGTCAACACTTGGTATTGAATATCAAGATTATTAGCCAACGAATTTACAACTTGTTGTTCAGAGCTTTGCAGCGCAGAGCAACCTGCTAATGTAGTGATAACAGAAACAGCAATCAGACTAGGTTTAAACATCTTACTTCCCCAAAAAAGTCAGTGGTTCAAAACGACAATGATAAAAATCTCGGCCCCTCAAATGCGAGGTACCTAACCGTTACATTCAACATACAACCTGTTATTTCTAAGCGTAAAATAAATAGAAATAGGAAGTGATCCAGCTCAAAAAATGACACTCAGCAAAAACAATAAAAACCTAATTTTCATGGAGTTACAATACACGTCAAAATCGAACAACTTGTTTTGACGAGTTTGCTGCGATCTAGGTCACTTATATTCATGAGTTACGACTGATTTTGTAAGATTTGGATCACGCCTAATTATTTTGTGAACCATTAGTAAGCGAATTACCTATTTACCTTTCGTGAAGTGACTCTCATTTATTCGTCGTCAAAACTCGTCAATATTTTTAGAAATGACGATTTTGTCGAATACCCCACTGGAGAAATTGCACTTAACCTCACGCTATTTTGCGTATAAAGTTTAAAGGTATCTTATCTGAGGACCATTCTATGTTTCGTCTCTTGACGCTCATATCATCTCTACTTGTTACTTTGACTCCTTTTTCCTCTTATGCAGAGCCACAGCATTGGTTAGCGAAAAAAGGGGAAACCGAACTTATGATTATTGGCTCGGTACATGTGGGGGATAAAACGATGTACCCACTCCCTAGAACGGTCATCCAGCATTTAAGCCAAAGCGCAGGGTTGATTATTGAAGCAGACGTCAGGAATTCTGAAGGCTTGGTTTACCCACAAACAACCATTCTTTCTAAAGATGTTTTAGACAGAGCTCAACGTCGCCACTTAATTGAAATTGCCCAAGATTTAGGTTTGCCAGAAACTCAACTCCTAAATTCCCCACCTTGGATGGCAGCATTCACCATCCAACTCGCTTTAGTCAACAAACTGGGGTATGTCTCTGATAAAGGGGTCGACATGCACTTAATAGGACTCGCTGATAAAAAGCAAATCCCGGTCATTCCACTGGAGTCCGTGCAATTCCAAATCGATTTAATCGCAGGTCAATCAGAAGGCGGTAAAGAGATACTTCTCTCATCAATTGAAGAATATGATGGCGGAGAAGAGTTGGTTCAATGCTTGATAGAGAGTTGGAAGAGTGGTGATGGTAGCATGTTGGTCGAAGCCTCTTTGACCGATCATACAACAGAAGAGTTTAACCAAGCCTTTTTATACGAGCGTAATCGAGATTGGGCTAAAAAACTCGACACTGGCAGTGTTCTACCTCAGCAATCGGGTCGTTACACCGTTGTTGTTGGTGGCTTGCATTTAGTAGGTAAAGATAACCTGATTGAACTGCTTAAAAATCGGGGATTTAACATCAAACCACTGGGTAAGACGCGCCAAGCAAATTGTGATATCTAGTGATTGTTTGAAAAATGCCATTTAAATACAATTATTTAAATACAACCATTTAAAATTCATTCAAACTTTCTTATAAAACGCCGTTAAGCTAAGTGGATACAAAACAACTCATATGAAATTTAAATATTTATTCCTATACACGATTGGAATTATGCTCACTTCTTCGCTGTCTTATGCTAAACCGCCATGCAACGTAGAAGCTTTTCAAGCTATTGATATAACTCCGGAAGTAAAAGGCGGTGTTTTAGATAAAGAGAGTGGTCAATTTCTTATTACCGAAAAACCAATGATGCGTTGCGCGAACATCACGTTTTCAACAGCCCACACTAGAAATCGCGTTGCACATATGATGAACCAAGGCTTTGAAGCGGTTTACTATGATGGAAATACAAGCAAATCTCACTCAGTAACGTTTGATGAAGACGATTTAAAAGCGGGTTACGTCAAGATTGGGCCAAATCACCCAAAGACCGCTTATGTCTGTTTCACTACTTCTGAAACTCCTATCAATACTATCTCGTGTGACATCAAGTAATAAATTTACTCGCTCTAAAAAATGAAAAGGCCCTACATTTCTGTAGAGCCTTCCTCTCAATATGTGTCGATGAAGAGCCATATTCTAACTTCAGGCGAACCCCATTTGGTTCGATACTATTGAAGTCTAAAATTACTAGCACTAAAAACGACGAAAGCCTGCTCATTGAGCAGGCTTTCTAAAAGTGGTCGGTGAAGAGGGATTCGAACCCCCGACCCTCTGGTCCCAAACCAGATGCGCTACCAAGCTGCGCTATTCACCGAGATGTTTAACTGAGGAATTGTCCCCGTCAACGAGTGCGTATATTACGGATTCTGAACTGTGGCGCAAGTGCTTTTTACAAAAAAACCTTAGGTCTTAATTCGTTTGATGAATAACTGAACACTAGCACGTAAAATGTGACTGATAACTCACAACAAAATACAGTTTATTAACCTTAGCAACATAATTGATCCAGATCAGTGTGCAACAAGACACCGCCATTTAGTTTAATCCTGTCGGGAACATCTTGGAGGAAACGTATGGACTTTTGGCTTGATCTCCTATTTGGTAATGCAGTGGGTCTATCGTCAATGATAGTAATTTTTGGGGCAATTGGTCTGATGTTATTTTACGGCGGTTTCTTCATATACAAGATCATGAACGACAAATCTCCTCACTAGATCTCGCTTAGCTCTAGAAACGCTTTGCACCGGAGTCGGTTACTTGCCTACTCCGGTTTTTTATTTGATCTCAATGCACCACTCATTGATATAATCCTATTATTCTTCCCTGTTCTTAATGAGATTACTGCTATGTCTCACGACGACGATTTTGATCTATTTCAACAGATGATGGGCGATGTAAAGCCAATCACTCAAGACACCACCGAACACAAAAAAGTACACCAAGTAACAGAAGCACAGCTCGCAAAACGAGAAGCAGCAATCTGGTTAACGGAAGATGACCCAGAATACCTATCACTTGATCACGCTGAAATGCTCAAGCCAGAGGACTTCGTTGAGTTCAAACGTGATGGTGTACAGGACGGGGTTTACCGCAAACTTCGCCTTGGTAAGTATCCAATCCAAGCTCGCTTGGATTTGCACCGTAAAACATTGAAAGAAGCACGTGATGAAGTCGTGACGTTTTTAAAGCAATGCCTATCAATGGACATTAGAACGGTCGTTATCGTCCATGGTCGAGGAGAACGCTCAAATCCACCTGCAATGATGAAAAGCTTTGTTAGCAGTTGGCTACGACAAATAAAGGAAGTCCAATGCGTCCATAGTGCGCAACGCTTTCACGGTGGAACTGGAGCCGTTTACGTCCTACTTAGAAAAAGTGCGGAAAAGAAATTAGAAACCCGCGAACGTCACCAAAAACGGTTAGGCTAAATTTCACCCTAATGCTAGAATGCCCGCCCTTATTCTTCCTTCCCCTTAAAGGAAGGGAGCTTCATTCGCCGTTGTGAAACGTTAGGAGACAAAAATGTCACAAGACAACGCTAAACGATTAAATAAATTCATCAGTGAAACGGGGTTTTGCTCACGCCGTGAAGCAGACAGACTAATTGAGCAAGGCCGTGTCACCATTAATGGCAACAAACCTGAAATGGGGACAAAAGTGCTACCTGGTGATGATGTTTGTGTGGATGGTAAGCCAGTGGCAGCAAAAGAGAAGCCGATTTATATCGCTCTCAATAAACCAACAGGCATCACCTGTACAACTGAGAGAGACGTCCCTGGAAACATCGTTGATTTCATCGGCCACCAAAAACGTATCTTTCCGATCGGCCGCTTAGACAAACCCTCTGATGGTCTGATCTTTTTGACCAACGATGGCGACATCGTGAACAAAATCCTTCGCGCAGGCAACAGCCACGAAAAAGAGTACGTCGTACGCGTGGACAAGCCAATTACAGGCGAGTTTCTCAAACAGATGTCGAGTGGCGTTAAGATTCTCGACACAGTCACCCTACCTTGTAAGGTAACGAAAGAAACTAAATTCTCTTTCCGTATTGTGCTCACTCAAGGACTTAACCGTCAGATCCGTCGCATGTGTGAAGCGCTGGGCTATGAAGTATTCAAGCTGCGTCGCGTACGCATCATGAATATCTCTCTTGATGGTATTCCCAATGGGAAATGGCGTTATCTAAGTGACGAAGAAGTGGCAGAGATCCTAGCAATGTGTGAAGGCTCGGTAGGTACAGAAGAAGCATCAAAAACAGACTCTAGAGGTCGCAACATTCGTAAAGCGACCGACGCGAAGCTGTTTGATAGCCGTGAAGAAAACCAAGATTCTACTGCTCGTCGTAACCAGAAGACACGAACTTTCCGTGGTAACAATGCTGATCAATTCCGTCATGCACCAAACTCGAAAAAAGGTCAACAAAAGCGTCGTCAGTGTGATGATGAAGGCGGACGTCCAGCTAAAGAACATTACAAAGCGAAACCACAAGGTGAACGCAGCAGACCGCAAGGCGAGCATGGTAAATCACACCGTAAACCAGATGCATCGAGCAATACGCATTCAGTAAACAAGCCTCAATCACCGAGTAAGCCCAAGCAGCATTACATGAACCCAAATGCCGCGAAACCAAGTAAACCAGCTAAACGCACTGGTGGTACATTGAGTCTGAAGAAGTAACGCTTCACTGACAGGCAAGATCAAAAAAGGACGCTCATGAGCGTCCTTTTTATTTGTCATGAGTTTACAAACAAAGAGGTGCAAACTGACCGCGAGTTAAGCTCAGCAAATCTCTCGGGGCTAACTCAATTTCTAAACCACGTTTACCAGCACTCACACAGATTGTGTCTTGCTCTGCTGCGCTTTCGTGCAAAAAAGTAGGTAAGGCTTTCTTCTGCCCTAGTGGGCTAATTCCACCAACGACATAACCTGTGGTCTTTTGGGCGATTTCCGGATCAGCCATATCGGCCTTTTTGCCCTTCGCTGCTTTCGCCGCCAGTTTTAGGTTCAGCTTTTGATCAACAGGGATAATCGCAACCGCAAGGTTCTTTGGCTCCCCGTTCAAGCAGAACAACAAGGTTTTAAATACTGTTTTCGGATCCTGCCCCAGTACTTCAGCAGCCTCCAAGCCATAACTATCGGCTCTAGGGTCATGCTCATACTGATGAATCGTGTGTGGAATTTTTTTCTTTTTCGCAAGATTAATGGCCGGAGTCATCAAGATTCTCCTCATAAAAACAAAAAGCGCAGATTGAATTGGATCTGCGCTTTTAGTTAATGATATCAGCGAGTTTGAGTCAATCGCTTTTTCTCTGTTGGGTTACTGATCAATCGCCGTATCAACTAAATACGTGATTTCACCTGAAGGGGCATACTCATTAACATCAATAGGGCTGTGTGTTTCTAAATAATCCTTCAAAACCTCAGCATCGGTAAAACCTGTATTTACATACCCTGGATGATCGTCGATTTTAGGGTAACCATCACCACCAGCAGCATTATAGCTTGGTACGGTAAAGCGGTAATTACCATCTAAGCGAAGTTGCTTATTACCAATGAACACATTGGTTACCTCACCATTATTGATACTCATCGCAATGCCGGCAAACTGTGCATAAGCCCCAGAGTCAACAGGCTTAGTTGCAACGACATTTAGATAATCTAATACCTCTTTACCCGTCATATCAACGTAAGAAACCATATTGCCAAATGGCTGAACAGTGAGCACGTCTTTATAAGTAATATCACCCGCAGCAATCGAATCTCGAACACCACCAGAATTCATTACAGCGAAATCTGCTTTCGCACGTTCCATGTGAGCCGTTGCAATTAATCGACCTAAGTTTGTTTGCTGGTAACGAACCACATTGCGGTCACCCTCAAGCTTACCGTTAGATTCTGCAATCTTCACGTTTAGCTTGCCCTGACCTTTTTCTTGATAAGGACGAAGAAACTCAAGCATCATTTCGTCTTGTTTAATCTCTTCTTGGATAAAGACTCGTTGCGACTGACCATCAACTTTAACTTTCTTTTTCAAGTTTACAGGGATTAGATCGTAGCTCACCATCGAGAGTTCGCCATTACGAAACTCGTAATCGGCGCGTCCCACATATTTCCCCCACTCATGTGCCTGAACAATAAAGGTACCATTTTGTTTATCGGGCTGACATTCATCACCTGGTTTAAAGTTCTTTTTGATAACGTTTGGACCTTCCATGCACACAGGTTCTTGTGAGTGTCCTCCAACGATCATGTCGAGATCGCCGTCATTCAAATAACGAGCTAACGCCACATCGCCAGGAGCATTGATGCCTCTATTACCATTTTCATAGTGTCCCATATGCGTGACAGCAAAAATCAGATCTGGATACTCTGTCTCTTTCAGTTCTGCAATCAACTTCTTGGCTTCTTCTTTTGGGTCACGGAAGTCAATTTGTTCAATGAATTCAGGGTTGCCAAGTTTCGCTGTGTCTTCGGTTGTAAGGCCAATGACCGCAATTTTAATGCCCTGCTTTTTAAACATCGCGTATGGTTGGAATAAACGCTTGCCAGTATTTTTATCGTAAATATTGGCAGACAACATCGGAAAGTTTGCCCACTCTTGCTGCTTGAATAGCACATCCAATGGATTATCAAACTCATGATTACCTAGAGCCATCGCATCGTAACCAATTTTGCTCATGCCTTTAAAATCCGGCTCGGCATCTTGTAAATCAGACTCAGGTACTCCTGTGTTGATGTCACCACCAGAAAGCAATAACACGCTCCCCCCCTCAGCCTGTATTTCTTCGCGCAAATCATCGATTAACGTTTTACGCGCCGCCATGCCATATTCACCGTATCGATTTTGCCAAAAGCGACCATGATGATCGTTAGTGTGCAATACGGTCAATTTATAGGTTGTATCGGCATTCCATTCTGGTACAGGTTGCGTAGCACACCCAGCTAACGAGGCCAAGATAGCGGCACTCAAAACAGTTTTGATCATCAGACGCTGATTCATTTATTTACCTTTTTCTTATTGGGATTACTGACGCACATTTTAAGCATTGGATCTATTTGAAAACCACGTGCACCCTAACACATTGATTTAATAATTATGATGCATTGTTTAGCAATAACAAATTCATCAGTAACAAGTTTGAGAATTTACAGTTTTTCAGATAAAAAAATAGCCAACATCGGTTGGCTATAGTATTTGTTACCACCAGTCATCTGGCGTTTACTTGATATCTATATCTGCAAAGCTCTTGATCAGATCATCAAGCGATTTCATTTGTGCTAAGAATGGCTCTAACTTGTCTAGAGGCAGTGCAGATGGGCCATCACAACGCGCTTGGTCTGGGTTTGGGTGCGCTTCGATAAATAGACCTGCGATGCCTGTCGCTAGACCCGCTTTAGCAAGCTCAACTGTCTGCTCACGACGGCCGCCAGATGCTGCGCCTGATGGGTCACGCATTTGTAGTGAGTGCGTTACGTCAAAGATGATTGGGCTACCTTTCGAAGCATTTTTCATCACACCAAAACCAAGCATGTCTACAACTAGGTTATCGTAACCGTGGCAAGAACCGCGCTCACATAGGATGATCTTGTCGTTACCGCATTCTGCGAACTTCTCAACGATGTTACCCACTTGACCAGGGCTCATAAATTGAGGTTTCTTCACGTTGATAACCGCACCTGTTTTAGCCATAGCTTCAACAAGGTCAGTTTGACGAGCTAGGAATGCAGGAAGCTGAATAACGTCTACCACGTCAGCGACAGGTTGAGCTTGTGCTTCAGTGTGAACGTCCGTGATGATCTTTACACCAAAAGTGTCTTTCAGCTCCTGAAAGATTTTCATACCTTCTTCCAGACCTGGACCACGGTATGAATGAACAGAACTGCGGTTTGCTTTGTCAAACGACGCCTTAAATACGTAAGGAATACCAAGTTTTTCCGTTACTTTTACGTAGTGCTCACAGATCTGCATCGCAAGATCACGAGACTCAAGAACGTTCATACCTGCAAATAGGGTGAATGGCTTGTCGTTAGCAACCTGAATGTCGCCGATATTAACGATTTTCTGTTCCATTTTGATTCTCTTTTTCTGTCCACGATACGCCACAGTTCGGCACATCGATAAAATTAGTGAAGTGTGACGTGCGTTTCACTCATCACATTAACTTGTGATTTTAGTAGCTCAGAAGCCGGATCGTCAGGGCATTGGTCAATAAAGTACTGAAAATCTGATACCGCTACTTGAGGGCACTCTAGCTGTTGGAAAATAAAACCACGGTCACGAATTTCGTATGGATCATCTGGCACAAACGTTAGAGCAAGATTCGTACAACGTAATGCCAGCGTATAATGCTCTTCGCGCAACATCGCACTTTTAATCAATGCCAACCAGCGACCAATAATTGTTGGGTTGTCAGCTTCCTCAAAATGTTCAGGCTTTAGCTGAGCTAGCGGTCCTTCCTGGCCAATAAGCCAAGCTTGAAGAATCCTTTCACCTACATACTCACCATTAAATGGATTGATGTAGTCTGGCTTCTTATGCATCCAGTCGACTTTTAACAGGAACTGAGTAGGGAAAGTAACTCCCTTCAACGGGAACCCCAGCTTTTTGCCTAGGTATAACAAAATCGAACCTAAGCTCACAGGAATACCTTTTCTGCGCTCCAACACTTTATCGATGAAGCTGTTGTCCGAAATAAAGTATTCCTGCTCGTCGCCTTTGAATCCCCACTCGTGGAAAAACAGTCGTAGGAATGCATCAAATCGTTGCTCTTCATCGGTTTCATGAACAAGCGTGGCTTCTGCATCTTTGTAAAGACGCTCTAACTCTTGTTTCGCCCAATGTACTTTGGTTTCTGGGTTAATCGCTTTGTTGAGCTCAAGCGCACCTTCCACCAACGGTATATTGTCAAAATCTTCGTCAAAAAACTCTAACATGACGTCTTATCCAAATAACGTAGGGCTCTTAGACACAGCAATGTTTGCAGCCATGACCAACCAACCTAATGCGCCGAAAAAGCCAAATATCTTCAGTAGGTTGTTTTTCGCAAGTTTCAATGAGAAGAATCCAAGCGCAATGTACGCCAGTACGCAGGTGATTTTGTTTGTTAACCACGGTGCGGCATCGGTAAACGGGATGAAACCAGTAATGAAAATAAGCGCGATACCTGACACTAGCAATGCAGTATCAACGATGTGGGGAAACACTTTCAAAAAGCGATTATTTCGCTTCGGTGAGTTCATCATCATTAACACGAATCGGATCGATAGTAGCGTCGCGCTGAGAGCGATCGTCACTAAGTGTATGTGTTTTAGAGCTACGTACATTTTTCTTCTCTTTTTAGTTAGTGTTTGCTGACTTCCATGATTAACTGGCCAGACAACCAAGTGTTACTCGATCGTTACCGCCATAATCTTTTTCCGTAGCGACCTGTTGGTAACCAAAGCCACGCATTATCTCACGCACCGCCTCACCTTGATCATAACCATGTTCAAATGCCAGCCAACCGCCCACTTCAAGATACTGACGAGCAAGATCCGAGATATGACGAATATCAGCTAAGCCATTCTCTTTAGCAACTAATGCAGATTTTGGCTCAAAGCGCACATCGCCTTGGGATAAATGTGGATCTTTTTCATCAATATATGGCGGGTTGGAGACAATTAAAGCAAACTTCGTACCTTCTGTAATAGGCTCAAACCAACTGCCTTGAGCAAAGGTCACATTTTTGATGTTTAGCTGCTCAGCATTGTACTCTGCAAGTGCTTTCGCTTCTTGCTTAAGGTCTACGCCCATCACTTGACGCTTTGGCATTTCAGATGCAAGCGCGATGGCGATAGCTCCCGTCCCCGTTCCAAGATCTAAAATAGGCCCAGTTTGCTCGTAGGTCTTATCGAGTGCAACTTCGACCAAACGTTCTGTATCCGGTCTAGGTATCAGGGTAGAAGGAGAAACTTTAAACGGTAAAGACCAAAACTCTCGCTCACCAATAATATAAGCGACGGGTTCACCAGTTAAACGTCGTTCAAGTAGAGCATCAAACTGAGATTTTTGCTCTGCTTCTAACGCTTTTTCTGGCCAGGTCAGCAGGTAAGTTCGTGGTTTGCCAAGGACATGGCAAAGGAGTACAGCTGCATCGAGAGAAGGCGACTCTTTGCCGCCTTCTGCCAGTTTCGCCGTCGCACTTTTCAGTGCTTGCTCAATCGATTGAACTTGGCTCATCGATTAGCCGTTCTCTGCGAGCGCCGCAAGTTGGTCTGCTTGGTGCTCTTGAATCACAGGATCAATCAAGCTCTGCAGGTCACCTTCCATCACTTCGTTCAAACGATAGATGGTCAGGTTGATACGGTGATCAGACACACGACCTTGTGGGTAGTTGTATGTACGAATACGGTCACTACGGTCACCAGAACCTAGAAGGTTACGACGTGTATCAGACACTTCTGCGGCACGACGCTCTTCTTCCGCTTGAACGATACGAGCAGCAAGAACCGCCATTGCTTTCGCTTTGTTCTTGTGCTGTGAACGCTCATCCTGACACTCTACTACCGTACCCGTTGGTAAGTGGGTAATACGAATTGCAGAATCCGTGGTGTTAACGTGCTGACCACCCGCGCCAGATGCACGGAACGTATCGATTTTCAGGTCTGCTGCTTTGATTTCAGGCAGATCCGCTTCAGGGATTTCCGCCATTACTGCTACTGTACAAGCAGAAGTATGCACACGGCCTTGAGATTCAGTTGCAGGAACACGCTGTACACGGTGACCGCCTGACTCAAATTTCAACACGCCGTATGCACCGTCGCCGCTTACTTTCGCGATCATCTCTTTGTAACCACCGTGCTCTGCCTCGTTTGAAGACATGACTTCGATGCGCCAGCCACGCTTTTCTGCGTACTTGCTGTACATACGGAATAGATCACCCGCGAAGATACCCGCTTCGTCGCCACCCGCACCTGCACGAATTTCTAGGAAACAGTTACGATCATCGTTCGGATCTTTTGGCAGAAGAAGAATCTGTAACTCATCAGTAAGACGCTCAATCGTCGCTTTCGCTTCTTTGATTTCTTCTTGCGCCATTTCACGCATTTCTTCGTCGTCTTCGTTTGCCATCTCTTCAGCGGCGACAAGATCTTCTTGTGCTTGTTGATAAGCTTGGAAGCACTTGGTTACTTCTTCTAGCTGAGAGTACTCTCTTGATAGAGCACGGAATTTGTCCTGATTTCCAATTACATCAGGATCACCAAGAAGATGTTGAACTTCTTCGTAACGTTCTACTAGCGTTTCTAGCTTAGTCAGAATAGAGGCTTTCATAGTGTCGTTTTCTTAATAAAAAGCGTGAGTTATAGATCATCCAAGCCAAGTGTTTGGCGGATAATCGTTAATTTTGCTGGTTCGCCTTGCTCTGCTGCACTTTGCAATGCGCGAGTTGGAGCGTGAATCAGTTTGTTGGTGAGTTTATTACTCAGCTCGCGCAGCACTTTCTCCGGATCTGCGCCTGCCGCTAAAGATTGCAAACTTTTGCTCAGTAACTCTTCACGAATTTCGTTGGCTGATTTGCGATAGTCGCGAATACTATCGACGGCTTGCAGTGAACGCAACCATGTCATAAATGCAGCGCTTTCTTCACTAACAATCGCTTCAGCTTGAATCGCTTCGACTTTACGCTGCTCAATGTTGCTGTCGATGATAGATTGCAAGTCATCAACAGAATACAGATATGCGTCGTTCAGTTCACCGACTTCCGACTCCACATCTCGCGGCACCGCAATATCGACTAACAAGATAGGTTGATGTCGGCGCTGCTTTAGAGCCGTTTCGACCATACCTTTGCCAATAATAGGCAATGGGCTCGCCGTTGAGCTAATCACAATATCCGCTTTCGCCAAATGTTCAGGAATTTCGTTCAAACTGATCACTTCTGCGCCAAATTGGTCCGCTAAGCCTTGCGCGCGCTCTTTAGTGCGGTTCGCGACAATCATTTTTGTGCAACCGTTGGACGCTAAATGCTTCGCGACCAATTCAATCGTCTCGCCCGCACCAACTAAAAGCACGGTTGAATCTGATAACGACTCAAAAATATGTTTTGCCAGTGTACATGCCGCATAAGCCACGGACACGGCATTACCACCAATATCTGTCTCTGTTCTTACCCGTTTGGCGACTGAGAACGTCTTTTGAAACAGTTTATCAATCGAGGCATCGACAGCTTGATGATCTCGCGAGTCAGAAAATGCTTGCTTTACCTGCCCCAAAATTTGAGGCTCACCCAACACCAGAGAGTCAAGACCGCACGATACGCGCATCAAATGCTTTATTGCAGCTTGTTCTTCATGAACATACAAACTCGGCATTAAATCTTCGCGGCTCACTTGATGAAATTGAGCAAGCCAATCGATCAACTTGTTTCGCGCTCCTTGCTTAACATCGCAGTACAACTCAGTTCGGTTACAGGTTGAAACAATCACACTGCCGTTAACCGCTTCGTGCTCTCTAAGTTGCTCGAGTGCAGGGCCGAGTTTATCCGGACCAAACGCCACCTTCTCTCGCAAGTCGACAGACGCTGTATTGTGATTAATTCCAATAGCAAGCAAGGACATCTAACGTGGTATCTCTGGGATAGGTTATAAAATAGGTCCAGAATTTTACTGTAAGCACGCATTTATTGAAAGGGTAAGCCGGATTTGTTTTCCTAAGTGCGACTTTTCAATGCTATAGTTGTGAGCGATTCCCGATGAAACTGATTAATAAGCCATCAAACATGACGTTACGCTCCTTTATTCTTTTTTTCTTGTCGAGCTTACTGCTCGCTGGTTGTTCGTCCGTTCCTGAAAGTGTTACCAGCGTTGAATGGCAAGCTCATGAGCAGCGACTCGAAACCATCCAAGATTTTCAAGCAACGGGGAAACTTGGTTATATTGGCCCAGACCAAAGACAAAATTTAAACTTCTACTGGAAACATTCTTCAGCACTAAGCCAGTTGCGTTTAACAACGATTCTCGGACAAACGGCATTAAAGCTCACCATCACCCCACAAGGCGCCACAGTAGAAACTTACGATGATCAGGTCCTTTCTTCTCGCAGTGCTAATCAGCTGATTTACCGTCTTACAGGGTTGATGATGCCCGTCGATCACATGCCTGACTGGCTATTAGGTCTACCGACCGATGCCGACAAATTCCAACTGTCTCCAACCAATACACTGCAAGCGTTAAACAAACAAATTGGTTTAAATGATTGGAGTATCGCTTATCAACGATATGGCGACGTTCAATGGCATGAACAGTCTCTCCCTCTGCCAAATAAGCTGAAACTCACCACAGCTGATGTCAAAATAAATCTAGTGATCACAAAATGGAACATCACCCAATGATTGAACTTTCAACACGCTGGCCATCACCAGCGAAATTGAATCTCTTTCTATATATCAACGGCCGTACAGAGAATGGCTACCACGAGTTACAAACCTTATTCCAATTCGTCGATCACGGCGATGAGCTCACCATTCAAGCGAACCATTCTGGTGATATTACGATTTCTCCAGAGATAGAAGGTGTGCCTCTTCAAGACAATTTAATTTGGAAAGCAGCAACCGCGCTTCAAGCTTACTCAAACTGCCCTTTTGGCGCGCATATTGAGCTACAGAAAGTGCTGCCTATGGGTGGAGGCATTGGTGGGGGCTCATCGAATGCAGCTACAGCATTAGTGGCACTGAATTACTTATGGCAACTGAATCTAACTGACGACGAACTGGCTGAAATAGGTTTAAAACTAGGCGCAGACGTGCCCGTATTTGTGCGCGGATTTGCAGCTTTTGCTGAAGGTGTTGGTGAAAAACTCTCTCCTGCTTATCCCGAAGAAAAGTGGTATTTAGTCGTCAGACCGAATGTATCTATCGCAACCGTCGACGTTTTTTGTCATCCAGATCTAACGCGAAACACCCCAAAACGAGATCTAGAAACACTTTTAAATACGCCAAGCGTAAACGATTGCGAAAAAATTGTACGAATGCTCTACCCAGAGGTTGATAAGCAACTTTCTTGGCTGCTACAATACGCGCCGTCAAGATTGACGGGGACAGGATCTTGCGTTTTTGCTGAATTTTCGAGCAAATCTGAAGCAGAAACTATCCTTGCACAACTCTCTGATAAAGTCTCGGCATTTGTCGCTCAAGGGCGCAATATTTCGCCATTAAAAGAGACTTTGGCTGAATACCAATCAGCCTCACACCGACCTATTTAAACTGGACGCAAACCCGAGGTTTCCACCGTGCCTGATATGAAGCTATTTGCTGGTAACGCAACACCTGAACTAGCCCAACGTATTGCTGATCGTCTTTACATCTCTCTTGGTGATGCATCTGTTTCTCGCTTTTCTGATGGCGAAGTTGCAGTTCAAATCAATGAGAATGTTCGTGGTAGCGATGTTTTCATCATTCAATCCACTTGTGCACCGACTAACGACAACCTAATGGAATTGGTTGTTATGATTGATGCAATGCGCCGTGCTTCAGCAGGCCGTATCACTGCAGTTATCCCTTACTTCGGCTACGCTCGCCAAGACCGTCGTGTACGTTCTGCGCGTGTGCCAATTACTGCAAAAGTTGTTGCTGATTTCCTATCTAACGTTGGTGTTGACCGCGTTCTAACTATCGACCTACATGCAGAGCAAATTCAAGGCTTCTTCGATGTACCTGTAGACAACATCTTCGGCACGCCAGTGCTACTTGAAGATATGCAGGCTCGCGGTCTAGATAACCCTGTAGTGGTATCTCCTGACCTAGGTGGCGTTGTTCGTGCTCGTGCAACAGCAAAAGCACTAGGCGACATCGACATCGCAATCGTAGATAAGCGTCGTCCACGTGCAAACGTTTCTGAAGTAATGAACCTAATCGGTGATGTTGAAGGTCGTGACTGTGTGATCGTTGATGACATGATCGACACAGGTGGCACACTATGTAAAGCAGCTGAAGCACTAAAAGAGCGCGGTGCTAAGCGTGTATTCGCTTACGCTACTCACGCAGTATTCTCAGGCAACGCTGCGGATAACATCAAGAACTCAGTTCTTGACCAAGTTATCGTAACTGACTCTATCTCTCTGTCTAAAGAGATGGCTGCAACAGGTAAAGTGACAACACTAAGCCTATCTCGCATGCTAGCTGAAGCGATTCGTCGTATCAGCAACGAAGAGTCAATCTCTGCAATGTTCAACTAATACGAACATTTCAGTTACACTGATTTCAAAAGCACCCCTCTTTGGGGTGTTTTTTTATTTGTACTGATAACTAGAAAATCCCTTGGTCGCCCACCGCGAGTTTTCTGTGCTATCATACTGCGCTTTTTGAGATTCCAGAGAGATCCTAACCTTGAGTCAACAAATCAAACTTCTTGTTGGTCTTGCTAATCCAGGACCAGAATACGCCAGAACTCGTCACAATGCGGGCGCTTGGGTTGTAGAAGAATTAGCACGCGTTCACAACGTTACACTGAAGAACGAACCAAAGTTTTTTGGTCTAACAGGACGCATTATGGTCAATGGCCAGGATCTCCGTTTGCTTATCCCAACCACCTTCATGAATCTATCAGGTAAATCGATCGCAGCGCTTGCGAAATTTTATCAAATTAAACCTGAAGAGATCATGGTTGCTCATGACGAGCTAGACTTACCGCCAGGTGTCGCTAAGTTTAAAAAAGGTGGGGGGCACGGTGGACACAACGGTCTGCGTGACACCATTAGCAAACTGGGCAATAACAAAGATTTTTATCGTCTTCGTATTGGCATTGGTCATCCGGGACACAAAGATAAAGTGGCGGGTTTTGTATTAGGTAAAGCGCCAGCTAAAGAGCAAGAGCTTTTAGATGCAGCAGCTGATGAGGCTGTTCGTTGTCTAGATATCCTGATTAAGGATGGCCTATCTAAAGCACAAAATCGCCTCCACACGTTCAAAGCTGAATAAGGTTACTATCATGGGTTTTAAATGTGGCATCGTTGGTCTACCTAACGTAGGTAAATCAACTCTGTTCAACGCACTAACTAAAGCGGGTATCGAAGCAGCAAACTTCCCGTTCTGTACCATTGAACCAAACACTGGTGTGGTTCCTGTGCCAGATCTACGTCTAGACGCACTAGCTAAGATCGTTAACCCACAGAGAGTTCTTCCAACGACGATGGAGTTCGTGGACATCGCTGGTCTTGTTGCTGGTGCATCACGTGGTGAAGGTTTAGGTAACAAATTCCTAGCTAACATCCGTGAAACAGACGCGATTGGCCACGTTGTACGTTGTTTTGAAAACGAAAACATTGTTCATGTTTCAGGTAAAGTTTCACCTATCGAAGATATCGAAGTGATCAACCTCGAACTTGCAATGGCTGATCTAGATTCTTGTGAGCGAGCGATTCAACGTAACGCGAAGAAGGCAAAAGGCGGCGATAAAGACGCAAAATTTGAACTAACCGTACTAGAAAAACTGTTACCAGTACTAACTGAAGGCGGCATGGCACGCACAGTTGAGCTATCTAAAGAAGAGTTAGCAGCAATCGGCTATCTAAACTTCCTAACACTGAAGCCAACTATGTACATTGCAAACGTAAACGAAGATGGCTTCGAAAATAACCCATATCTAGATGCGGTTCGTGAGTTCGCAGAAAAAGAAAACAATGTCGTTGTACCTGTATGTGCAGCTATCGAATCTGAACTATCTGAACTAGAAGATGAAGATCGCGAAGAATTCCTAGCAGATATGGGGATCGAAGAGCCGGGCCTGAACCGTGTAATTCGCTCTGGTTACGAACTACTGACTCTACACACCTACTTCACAGCAGGTGTTAAAGAAGTACGTGCTTGGACAATCCCTGTTGGTGCAACTGCGCCTCAGGCGGCAGGTAAGATCCACACTGACTTCGAGAAAGGCTTTATTCGTGCAGAAGTAGTTGGTTACGACGATTTCATCCAATTCAATGGTGAAAATGGCGCAAAAGACGCAGGTAAATGGCGTCTAGAAGGTAAAGACTACATCGTAAAAGATGGCGATGTTGTACACTTCCGCTTCAATGTTTAATTAAATGAATGAATTCTAAACACTTCATTTACACTAAAAGCCAGCTGTTAAGCTGGCTTTTTTAATACCTTAAGTAAATGAACAAAAATAAATTACGCAACTGCAAGCTAATTTATTTCCAGTTTTAGATCATAAACACGCCTCTTTGTTTAAAAAGGAAGCGAACGAGGTTTTTTCCGAAATTTATTAAAAAAAACTGTTGACGGATCTCACTCAACTTCGCATAATGCGCGCCGTTCCCAACGACAAGGCAACAAAGCGTTGAGAACAAAAAATATGGTTTTGGCTACGTAGCTCAGCTGGTTAGAGCACATCACTCATAATGATGGGGTCACAGGTTCGAATCCCGTCGTAGCCACCATTCCTAAATGTTCTTTTTATCAGAGCAGTTAGGAATAGATGCGGAAGTGGCGGAATTGGTAGACGCACCAGATTTAGGTTCTGGCGCCGCAAGGTGTGAGAGTTCAAGTCTCTCCT
>NZ_JAWOWE010000018.1:0-51706 GCF_033340275.1 Vibrio sp. 1402 | reverse complement strand
AACTCTTCAATTTAAGATTTTGTTCGGCTCAATGAATACTGAACATTACATAAAGTAATGTTTGAATTGACTGTGCTGAATCCGAAGATTCAATGGTCACTTCGTTTCATTGAAACCTAATTTGATACCGAAGTATCGAATTGGATTATCATCAACGAGTGCCCACACAGATTGATAGGTCTATATTGTTAAAGAGCAACTCTTCTTTGTGATTGACATCACTTCGGAAGAGGCGGCCATTCTAGCGAGATAATTTATCGTGTCAAACACTTTCTTCAAATTATTTCGTTTTTCTTTTCAGCCTTATCAACTTCGCTTAAACCCTTCTGAGCCCTTGCCCTGTCGACGAGGAGGCATTATAGAGATCGCGCTCACATTGGCAAGTGTTATTTTTCAAAAATTGCAAAAACAATGGTTAAACGATGAGTTTTCGATCAAACCTTTATTTATTCAACTTTACCCCAAACTCTCACACAACTTATCCACAGAGTTGTGCTTTGAGACGTATTTTTCAAGTACCATAAATAAAGAAAGCTGCTTTATTGCAGCTATCTTTATTAAACTTAACCTAAACTCTATTTAAAGAGTATTATGGCTATATGCCAGACCCATCTTGTTCAGAGCCATCATCTTCGTGTAGGCCACATTCTCGCTTTAAGCCAAAGAATCGAGTTTCTTCCTCTGACATTCCCGGCTCCCATTTACGAGTGGTATGTGTATCACCAACTGAAAGGTAACCTTCATCCCACAATGGGTGGTATTTAAGGCCGTGTTGTTCTAAGTAGTAATGAACGTCTTTATTAGTCCAATCAATTACTGGTAGAAATTTAAACACACCGTTCTGAATTGATAGAATCGGTAAACCTGCACGAGATTTACTTTGCTCTCGACGCAGTCCAGAGAACCACGTTCCAACATTAAGCTCTTTTAACGCTCGACGCATCGGCTCAACTTTATTGAGCTTGTTGTATTTTTCAATTCCCTCTACGCCTTGCTCCCATAATTTTCCATATCGAGCTTCTTGCCAATTCGCACTTTCCTTGGCTCGATAAACTTTTAAATTTAGGTTGAGAGCATCTGTCAGCTCATCGATAAATCGGTACGTCTCAGCAAACAGGTAACCAGTATCGGTTAGAATGACGGGGATGTCCGCTTTGGCGCGAGTAACTAAATGAAGCATAACCGCGGCTTGAATACCAAAACTAGAAGAAACCGCGAACTCGCCTTCTAGATTATCTAAAGCCCACGCTACTCTCTCTTGTGCTGAAAGCTTTTCGAGCTCGACATTAATTTGAGCAAGACGGAGGATTTGCTCCGTCTTTGTTAATGTCAGTAACTCTGTGAGCTCCAGCTTGGATGCTACAGAATCAAGCATGAAAGTCCCTCTTTGATACGAGCACTTCTTGGATAATGCCAGCACGAATAGTGAAATCGCCAAAGGCTTCGCCTTCTTCACGCTCTTTCGACCATCGAGCCACCAGCAGATCAATCTCTTCTAAGATTTGCTTATCCGTGATGTTCTCTTTATACATTTTTGGTACTCGAGTACCGGCACGGTTACCACCTAGGTGCAAGTTGTAACGACCCGGCGCTTTGCCAACTAGACCAATTTCAGCCAACATTGCGCGACCACAACCATTTGGACACCCAGTTACACGCAAAATGATGTTGTCATTTTCTGGTAGGTTGTGCTTCTCCAGAATCCCCTCAACATCAGTAACAAACTGAGGAAGGAAACGTTCAGCTTCTGCCATCGCTAGCGGACAAGTTGGAAAAGCAACACAAGCCATTGAGTTCTTACGCTGTTCACTTACGCCGTCGTCCATTAAGCCATGTTCACGAGCGATCTTTTCAATCTTCGCTTTTTCGTTTTTAGGTACACCCGCAACAATTAGGTTTTGGTTTGCTGTCATGCGGAAATCGCCTTTGTGGATTTTGGCAATTTCAGCAACACCCGTCTTAAGTGGTTTACCTGGAAAGTCTAATAAGCGACCATTTTCGATGAAAAGCGCTAAATGATATTTACCATCAATTCCTTCTACCCAGCCAATACGGTCACCACGTTCTGTGAATTCATATGGACGGCTTTGCTCAAACTTAACACCAGCACGTTTCTCGACTTCCGCTTTAAAGACATCGCTACCTACACGATCCAATGTGTATTTGGTTTTTGCGTTCTTACGGTTTGAACGGTTACCCCAGTCGCGCTGAGTTGTTACTACAGCTGCGGCAACATCAAGTGTCTTGTCCAGCGGAATAAAGCCAAAGTCGTCAGCGCGGCGCGGATAAGTTGATGTATCGCCATGCGTCATCGCTAAGCCGCCGCCGACCAGGACGTTAAAACCAACCAGCTTGCCGTTATCTGCAATCGCTACGAAGTTGAGATCGTTAGCGTGTACATCTACGTCATTTTGCGGTGGGATAACCACTGTGGTTTTAAACTTACGTGGTAAGTAGTTCTTGCCTAGAATCGGTTCGTCTTCTTCTGTGCTTTCTACTTTTTCACCGTCTAGCCAAATCTCTGCATAAGCGCGCGTCTTTGGTAATAGATGCTCACTGATCTTCTTCGCCCATTCGTAAGCTTCTTGGTGTAACTCTGACTCCACTGGGTTAGTGGTACACAACACGTTACGGTTTACATCACCCGCGGTTGCAATCGAATCAATGCCAATACTGTTGAGCGTTTGATGCATCAACTTAATATTCGGTTTTAATACCCCATGAAACTGGAACGTTTGGCGAGTCGTCAGACGAATACTTCCATATAAAGAGTGCTCCGTTGCGAACTTGTCGATCGCTAACCATTGCGTTGGCGTGATGATGCCTCCA
The DNA here is from genome assembly GCF_033340275.1 of Vibrio sp. 1402. Lineage (NCBI taxonomy): Bacteria > Pseudomonadati > Pseudomonadota > Gammaproteobacteria > Vibrionales > Vibrionaceae > Vibrio > Vibrio sp. 1402. Next base: position 48,877 of record NZ_JAWOWE010000018.1, on the reverse strand, counting down.
GGCATACGAGCACGAAGCATCACATTATGTAATGGTTCCAGTTTTTGCTTTGTGCGTTCATTACGGATATCACGATCGTCTTGTTGATACATACCGTGGAAACGAATTAACTGGAAGTTGTCGGCAGTAAAGCCACCAGTAATACGGTCCTGTAAATCTTGCTCAATGGTGCCACGTAATAAGTTGCTTTCTCGCTTCAGGCGCTCGTTATCAGATAGCGGTCCTAACTCTTCACCTAATACAACCTGCTTATTATTGTCCGTAGAAAAAGTCATTAGTACACATCCCTCTGATAACGTTTCGCTTTACGTAGGTCATTAATAAATTGTTCTGCATCGTCACGCGGCATCTTGCCTTCTTGTTCAGCAACGATAACCAATGCGTCGTGCACATCTTTTGCCATACGCGTTGCATCACCGCAGACATAGATATAAGCGCCTTCTTGGATCCACTGCCACACTTGAGCTGCGTTTTCTAAGATGCGATGTTGTACGTAAACCTTTTCTACTTGGTCACGACTAAAGGCAACATCCAATCGGCTTAGTACTCCTGACTTGAGATACTTTTGCCATTCCACTTGGTACAAGAAGTCTTGAGTGAACGTGCGATCACCAAAGAACAACCAGTTTTTGCCTTCAGCATCGCGGTTTTCACGCTCCTGAATAAAGCTACGGAATGGTGCGATCCCTGTGCCAGGACCAACCATGATAATTGGAGTGCTATCATCTTCCGGCAGTTTGAAGTTGTTGTTATGCTCAACAAATACTTTAACTTCACCCCCCTCTTCGAGACGCTGTGCTAAGAAACTAGACGCACCACCATATCGTTTTTCGTCGTTTTGTTCGTACTCAACCAAAGCAACCGTTAGGTGTACTTCTTCATCGACCTCTTCTTGGCTTGATGCAATAGAGTAAAGGCGTGGAGTAAGGCGACGAAGCAAACCAATCAATTCATCTGCGGTTAACTTGGTTTTCTTTTCTGCCAGTACATCAACGATTTGAGTATTTGCAGAGTACTCGCGAAGCTTATCTTTATCTTCAACTAACTTTTGTAGCTTCTTGCTACCGGATAACTCGGCAAACTTTGTGATGAGCTGCGGGTTAGATGTTGTGATTTCATATTTACTCACGAGAGCACTGTGGATTGACAAGCTTTCACCATCAACGTCAACAGTCTCAACCCCAGACAAACCGACCTTACCAAGAATGGCATTTGCAAGTTCCGAGCTATTTTCAAACCACACACCTAGTGCATCACCTGGCTGATACGTTAAGCCCGAGCCTTCTAAGTCGATTTCTATATGACGAACGTCTTTTCCAGAGTCACGGCCCGTGATTTTTTGACTGGTCAGTAACGTCGCAGTGTACGGATTTTGTTTATTGTAAGGAGAGTGCGCAGTCGCAGCTTGACCCACAGGAAGTTGAACCACATCCGCTTCAGAGCCAGAAGACAGTGTATCTTTTACCTTGTCTAACGCATTCTTACGCCATTCAGTTGCAGGGGCTTCATAATCCACATCGCAATCAAGACGCTCGATAAATGGAGTCGCGCCTAGCTTTGATAGGTAAGTGTCGAAGTCTTTACCGGTCTGACAGAAGAACTCGTAGCTAGAATCTCCCAATGCAATAACACCATATTGCAGGTTTGGCAGCTTAGGAGCCTTCTTCGATTGCAAAAACTCATGTAGCTCAATGGCATTGTCTGGCGCTTCGCCTTCGCCGTTAGTCGATGCCACAATAATGACATGCGTTTCTTTGGCTAAGTTTTTACCTTTGTAATCGCTTGCATCAAAAAGTTCGACTGCAATTCCTTCTGCTTTTGCTTCCTGTTCCAGAGCTTCAGCAACACCTTTAGCATTGCCCGTTTGGGAAGCAAAAATAATACTCAACTTACCTGCTGGCTTCGCTGATACGGCTGCCGTTGCTTGTGCAATTGGCGTTACCGCTGTATTTGGTTGATTTTGAGCTAATCCCCAAAAATACCCACTGACCCAAGCAAGTTGCTGTGAAGACAACTCAGAGACAGTTTGTTGGAGTGAGCTAATTTGTTGGTCATTCAGAGGGCTTGCGATTGGAGGATTTCCTCCTTGCCCATTATTATCTTCAGACACATTCTTGTGAGAATACTCATTCTTTTGAAAAGACATTATCACGACATCCCTATTCATTGCGTGACGATAGAGTACCCACTCTCCTTAATAACAAGAAAGAATAGAAGTGAATGTTTTATAACTTTTTGGAAGTAAGAACGGCTTACTTTTTGCTCATCGATCTTCAATGCGGACTTGTTGAAAGCCTACTGCCATTGCCGATTTTGACGCAGTATCCAAATCTTCATAAAGACATTCTTCGCCGTGACTGTCCGTTAGAAAAACAAAACCACCGCGCGCATGTCTGAACTCTACAACCCAACCACCCTCTTGGATTGCAGGCTCAATAATCGCTTCGATAAGCTGATTTTCACGGAATAGATGTCTTAGTTCATTTATTGTCATCGCTATCCCTGCTTTAACTTTCACATTGCTCCTAGGTAAGCATGGTCTAAGTCAGCCAAATAGGGAGAAATTTCGATTAGATATAATGAAGTGATATAAAAAAACGCCGCTTATAAAGCGACGTTTTAAGTAAATCGAATATCTAACATGGCTGAATTTAGAACGCGTATTCCGCACTCACAAAGAAGCCGTTAGCAAAAATAAACTCTTTCCCTAGATCCGACATGAATTTATCGGACTCTAAATCAATCACACGGTAACCTCCACGAAAAGCCAGTCGAGCTTTTTCGAGCGGTACATTGTATTGAACACCTGCCATGAAATCGGTGCTTTTGATACCTTTGTTGTCACCAAAGTTTATCTCACCAATCACATTAAAGTTTGTATCCGGAACTTGAATTTCTGCGTAACCATACCAAGCCCAAATCAGCTCATCAAATTCTTCTACACGCCTGCTTGAGCCAGCATCAATGTATTTAGTGTCACTTAAATTACTGAACGTGAGACCCGCATCAAAGTGCAATAAATCATGCTCTAGAACGTGGTAATACAAGGTTAAATCGAGCTTATCGAACCCCATGTAATCCGCATCAACACTTGAGTAACGAAGGCGCGCATTAGGGACATATTTAACATCATGTTCAATCGCCGCGTAAAAAGTGCCTGCGGTACTGCTATCTCGTCTCACTTCATTAACTTTAGTGTCGGCAGCCCATACCTCTGCGCCGACTTTTGTCGATACAGAGTACTCTGCAAAAACAGGAAAAGATACTGCCAACGATAATGCCGTTAAAGCGATGTTCGCTTTATTTGTCATGTAGTATTTACTCCGAGATAGCTGATATTCACGTAGAGGACGTGAGAGGAAATATACCATATTCTCACGCCTCTCCATCAACTAAATGATGTTACTCATTATTTATAGCGGGGCTGAGCGACGTAATTCTTGAAGAACCAAATACCCAATGCAATCACGATTAACCATGGTAATAGTTTAAGTACCGCTCCAACCATTCCCAGTAAAAACATCACAACTAACGCAATACCAGTTGCTGCGAATACGGTCATCATTGTGATACCCGTAACCAACAAGGTCGCCGCAAAGACTAAAATAAAGATTAGCTCCAACATAATCACTTCTCCATTTGTTTTCAATAAACAGAGCAGTTTCCATACCAACTTACAGAAACGAAGTTAAGATTATGATTTTTAATAAAAAAAACAAAGCCAGAGGCATTTCTGCACTCTGGCTTTATCATTCTTTAGTTGGTAATTTTAGCCATTCACTGGCGAATTTTACACATTCAATTCTTTTGGAATCTTAGCTAGCGCGTCTTGCAATACTTCTAGACCAGAACCTGGTTTGTGCGCATTTTCACTGATATGACGACGCCATTGACGAGCACCGGGCATGCTTTGGAACAAACCTAACATGTGGCGGGTAATATGACCAAGGTACGCACCTTTCGCTAATTGCGCTTCAATGTATGGATACATCTCTTCAACAATTTCGCTGCGTTTCTTCACTGGAGCATTAGAGCCAAACAACTCTTGATCTACCGATGCCAGTAAATATGGGCTTTGGTATGCTTCACGACCAATCATCACACCGTCAAGATGCTGAAGATGTGCTTTTGCTTCTTCTAATGATTTCACGCCACCGTTAATCGCAATCGTTAGGTGTGAGAAGTCTTGCTTCAATTGGTAAGCGCGTGGGTAATCCAATGGTGGGATCTCACGGTTTTCTTTTGGGCTTAGACCACTTAACCAAGCTTTACGAGCATGGATAGTGAACTGCTCACAGCCACCCTTTTCTGAAACAATAGAAACGAAGTCCGTTAGGAATTCGTAAGAGTCTTGATCATCAATACCAATGCGAGTCTTGACTGTTACAGGGATATCGACCACGTCTTTCATTGCTGCGACACAATCCGCAACTAACTGCGGTTCAGCCATTAGGCAAGCACCAAATCGACCGTTTTGTACGCGGTCAGATGGACACCCCACATTTAGGTTAATCTCATCGTAGCCACGCTCTTGCGCTAGCTTGGCACACGTAGCCAAATCTGCTGGGTTTGAACCACCAAGTTGAAGGGCTAACGGATGCTCTTCTTCGTTATAAGCCAGGAAATCTCCTTTTCCATGAATGATCGCACCTGTCGTCACCATTTCAGTGTACAACAGGGTTTCTTTGGTCATTAAGCGATGGAAGTAGCGACAATGACGATCAGTCCAATCTAACATTGGTGCTACGGAGAGCCTGCAAGAATGAGTCATGATATAAACACCCGTTTTTATGTTGCCAAGGTCGAGCGCAGCAGTACGCTCAAAAAATAAGTCGGGTATTGTATACCCAAGCACCTCTGGGTGCTAGTTTCAGCGAGAATGATTTGGTTGGCTGACTAGCCAAGTGCTTAGGAATACGCAGAAGTAATACGAATCTGTCATTCGTTGATTCATTCTGTGATGATTATTCCGCCTTCACACCACCACCGACTTGCTTTAATTCATGATTTTCGTTCTGATAGTGGGTAAAATGAAGCATTTCTAAACGAACTTCGTATAGAAATGATTTATCATAGAGCACGTCCGATAGTTATGGTGAAAGGTTTGAACCCAACAATCATTGAACAAATTGAAAGTATCTGCGCAGAGCGTGGAGTACGACTGACTCCGCAACGCCGACGCGTATTTGAACTCATTTGTTCTAATCGCCGCGCCTCAAGTGCGTATGAGCTATTGGAGCAACTAAAAGAGAGTGAGCCTCAGGCTAAGCCGCCCACTGTTTATCGAGCATTAGATTTTCTCCTAGAGCAAGGCTTCATCCACCGAGTGGAATCGACAAATAGCTTTATTACTTGTTGTTCTTTCAATACTCAGCAGCACTTTTTCCAATTACTAATTTGCGATAAATGTGGTGATGTCGTTGAACTCGAAGATGAGACGCTGATATCCTTGTTAGCCGAAAACGCCGAGAAGCATGGATTCAAACTGACCAACCAAGTTATTGAAACTCATGGTGAATGCCAGGCCTGTTCCTCCGAGACGAAAGAAAAAGTATAGAAGAACGTTATGCGCGCTGAATTTGTAAACCCGTTTTTAGCTTCTTTAATGAACGTGCTAAAAACTATGGCTTCTCTTGAGCTGAAGCCACAAAAACCGCGAATCAAAAAAGATGAGATCGCACGAGGTGACGTTTCTGGTCTGATTGGTATGGTAGGCCCACAAACTCGTGGTTCAATGTCGATCACCTTTGATGAAGCACTCGCCCTAGAAATCATGCAGAACATGCTTGGTGAACGTCCAAATGGGCTCAATGAAGAAGTGACCGATATGGTGGGTGAGATCACCAACATGGTTACTGGTGGTGCGAAACGCATTCTGGCGGAAAGTGGTTTTGACTTTGATATGGCAACACCGGTTGTGGTTTCGGGCCGAGGTCATACGATTCGCCACAAGTGTGAAGGCTCAATTATTATCATGCCTTTCTCTTCCCAATGGGGAAATGCCTTTATCGAAATTTGCTTCGAATAAAAGAGAAAAAATAGGTTGGCACTGGCCAACCTATTTTGTTTTTGCCTCAGGCAATAAAAAGGTCAGCATTTGCTGACCTTTTCTTTATCTATTCAAACATTAAGCTTTGAACGCTTTAAATGCGTTGATTAGACCGTTTGTTGAGCTGTCATGCGAGCTGATTTGAGACTCGTCTGCAAGCTCAGGTAGGATTTGGTTAGCCAGTTGTTTACCTAGCTCCACGCCCCACTGGTCAAAGCTGAAGATATTCCAGATAACACCTTGTACGAAAATTTTGTGTTCGTACATTGCGATCAAGTTACCTAGCGTACGAGGCGTGATTTGCTTCACTAGAATAGAGTTTGTTGGACGGTTACCTTCAAACACTTTGAATGGCGCAATCGCTGCCACTTCTTCAGCATTCTTACCTACTTTCACCAACTCTTCTTTCACGGTTTCTTCATTTTTACCAAACGCTAGAGCTTCAGTTTGCGCGAAGAAGTTAGACATCAGTTTTTGGTGATGATCGCTAGCTGGGTTGTGGCTAATTGCAGGTGCAATGAAGTCACATGGGATAAGCTTAGTACCTTGGTGAATTAGCTGGTAGAACGCGTGCTGACCGTTGGTACCTGGTTCACCCCAAATGATTGGGCCAGTTTGGTAAGTTACAGCATTGCCGTCACGGTCAACGTATTTACCGTTTGATTCCATGTTACCTTGCTGGAAGTACGCCGCGAAACGGTGCATGTACTGATCGTAAGGCAGAATAGCTTCTGATTCCGCACCGTGGAAGTTGTTGTACCAAATACCGATAAGCGCAAGGATCACAGGGATGTTGCTTTCTAGATCTGTTGATACAAAGTGCTTGTCCATCTCGTGAGCGCCATCAAGCAGCTCAACGAAGTTGTCGAAACCTACTGCTAGTGCAATTGATAGACCGATCGCAGACCATAGTGAGTAACGGCCACCAACCCAGTCCCAGAATTCAAACATGTTCGCTGTATCGATACCAAATTCAGACACGGCTGTCGCGTTTGTTGAAAGCGCAGCAAAGTGCTTAGCCACATGAGCCTGATCACCCGCCGATTCTAGGAACCAATCACGAGCAGTGTGCGCGTTAGTCATGGTTTCTTGTGTTGTAAACGTCTTAGACGCGATCAAGAATAACGTCGTTTCTGGGTTAACTTTCTTCAACGTTTCAACGATGTGTGTACCATCAACGTTAGATACGAAGTGAAGGTTTAGATGATTTTTGTATGGCGCTAGAGCTTCCGTCACCATGTAAGGGCCAAGGTCAGAACCGCCGATACCGATGTTCACAATATCGGTAATTGCTTTGCCTGTGTAACCTTTCCATTCACCGCCGATAACGCGCTCAGTGAATGATTTCATTTTTTCTAGAACCGCGTTCACTGCTGGCATTACGTCTTCGCCATCTACCATAACTGGAGTATTAGCGCGGTTACGTAGTGCAGTGTGAAGAACAGCGCGACCTTCTGTTTGGTTGATCGCTTCACCACTGAACATCGCTTCAATTGCAGATTTCAGCTCGGTCTCTTTCGCAAGAGCAAACAGGTGCTTCAGAGTTTCCTCATTGATGAGGTTCTTTGAGTAATCGACTAGGATGTCTGAGCCGAAACGTGCAGAGTATTTGTCGAAACGCGCTGCGTCTTGAGCAAACAGCTCTTTAAGATCCATATCTTGTGCAGATTCGAAATGCGCCGTTAGCGCTTTCCAAGCTTGTGTTTGCGTTGGATTGATATTTTTCAACATGGTCTTTATCCCGATGTTACAGTAGGTTCCATTCCTTACAGTCTAGCGAAAACTGTGGAATCCCCGATTTAGCAAATAGAATATAAATTAGATGTTTGGGCAAATTGCCACAAAACAAGTCTTTGTAATTTTTTTTCAGGCGCCAATTATGACCGAGAGCTTTTACACTCACATTGAGTTAGGTCACGTTCCCTGCCCTGAAATTGAACATTCATTTACGATGACAAGAATCATATCATTTACTAATGACAGGCTCTAATTGGAATAGGATAGACGCCAATTTATAAATTTCCAAAGGAACACGTATGTGGGCACAAAAAACACTGCAATTAAAAGCGAGAAGCCGCGGTTTTCACCTGATAACTGATGAAATTGAACAACAATTACCACAAATAAACGAACTTTCAGTAGGTTTATTACACTTATTTATTCAGCACACCTCCGCCAGTTTGACCTTAAATGAGAATGCTGATCCAACCGTGCGTATGGACATGGAAGCGCACTTCAATAAGTTTGTGCCAGAGCGTGCTCCTTATTATCAGCACACCTATGAAGGTGACGACGACATGCCGGCACATATTAAAGCATCACTGCTTGGCAGTAGTGTGACGGTACCAATCCAAAATGGTCGATTAGCTTTAGGAACATGGCAAGGTATTTACTTGGGTGAGCATCGAGACTTTGGTGGCTGCCGCCGCGTTATTGCTACGATTAACGGTGAGTAGATAAAACAAAGGCTAACCTTGGGTTAGCCTTTCGTTGTTTATTTGGAGTATTCCATCTCGACGCGAGGCGTTAGCTTAGTCACGAGTTCATACGCAATCGTACCAATGTGACCCGCTACTTCTTCTACTGGGAGCTCTTTCCCCCAAAGAATCGCTTCGTCGCTGACTTTATCCGTTGCGTCTGGTCCCAAATCGACCGTCAGCATATCCATGGAAACTCGACCTGCAATAGGTACTTTACGGCCATTAACCCACACCGGCGTACCGTTTGGAGCACTTCTTGGGTAACCGTCGCCATACCCTACAGCAATGACACCAACTTTTGTATCTCGCTCACTGGTCCAAATACCACCGTAGCCAACACTTTCACCCTTCTTCACTTCACGTACCGCAATAAGGTGGGATTTAAGTGTCATGACAGGCTGATACCCAAGATCTTGCGCCGTTTTGTCATCGAATGGCGACACACCATACATGATAATACCCGGACGAACCCAATCTAAATGGCTTTGAGGCCATGCCAATAACCCCGCAGATGCCGCCAGTGAACGTTCCCCTTGGCAACCAGAAGTCAACGATTTAAACAGCTCAATCTGTTGTGGGGTAATATAGCTATCCAGCTCATCTGCACAGCCAAAGTGGCTCATGTAACGCAACGGTTTCGCTACATTTGGACACTCCTTCAGCCGCGTTACAAACTCGTCATATTGTTCAGGACGAACCCCAAGGCGGTGCATGCCACTGTCAATCTTCAGCCACACGACAACCGGAGTTTCAAGGTCTGCTTGCTCCAAGGCGATAAGCTGCTCTTCACAGTGCACCACAGTTTGGATGTTGTTCGTCACAAGAACAGGTAAGTCACCAGGAGAGTAAAAACCTTCTAGCAATAGAATCGGCTTTACTACTCCACAAGCGCGCAGTTGCAATGCTTCTTCAATACGAGCCACACCAAACGCATCCGCATGGTTAGCATGTTTTGCGACATGACGTAATCCGTGACCATAACCATTGGCCTTGACGACAGCCATCACTTTACTTTGTGGCGCTTGAGCTTTTACGCGCTGTAAGTTGTGCTGCAACGCAGACAAATCAATGCACGCCTTGGCCGCTTTCATATAGCTCATGGGATTACTCATCATCAATATCGAATGCAGGACCCGCGTAGTTGTCGAAACGCGAATGTTGACCTTGGAAAGTGAGGCGAACAGAGCCGATAGGACCATTACGCTGTTTACCAATAATGATTTCGGCCGTACCTTTGTACGGACTATCTGGGTGATAAACCTCATCACGGTAGATGAACATGATCAAGTCGGCATCCTGCTCGATGGAACCGGATTCACGCAAGTCCGAGTTTACTGGTCGTTTATCCGCACGTTGCTCTAGGGAACGGTTTAGCTGCGACAGTGCCACAACAGGCACATTTAGCTCTTTTGCCAGCGCCTTAAGAGAGCGAGAGATCTCAGCAATCTCAAGAGTACGGTTATCGGTTAACGAAGGCACGCGCATCAACTGAAGGTAGTCGACCATGATCATCGATAGACCGCCATGTTCACGAGCGATACGGCGAGCGCGCGAACGCACTTCGGTCGGAGTTAGTCCAGAGCTATCATCAATGTACATATTTTTCTTCTGCATCAGGATACCCATAGTAGAAGAAATACGCGCCCAATCTTCGTCATCTAGCTGACCCGTACGGATCTTGGTTTGGTCAACACGAGACAAAGAGGCCAACATACGCATCATCAACTGTTCAGCTGGCATCTCTAACGAGAAAATAAGTACGGGCTTTTCTTGTTGCATGGCTGCATTTTCACACAAGTTCATCGCAAAGGTCGTTTTACCCATCGATGGACGCGCAGCGACAATCACCAAATCAGAGCCTTGCAAACCTGCGGTTTTCTTATTGAGATCTGTGAAACCGGTATCGACCCCGGTAACACCATCTTGTGGCGTTTTATACAACAACTCGATACGTTCTAACGTCTTTTCGAGGATGTTGTCGACGTTTTGTGGTCCTTCGTTTTCACTAGTTCGAGACTCGGCGATAGCAAAAACTTTACTCTCCGCCATGTCTATTAAATCTTCAGAACTGCGACCTTGAGGGTCATAGCCCGCGTCCGCAATTTCATTCGCGACACCAATAAGGCCACGAACAATCGCGCGCTCAGCGACAATATCAGCATACGCATTGATGTTAGCTGCACTTGGCGTATTCTTCGCCAAGTCAGCAAGGTAAGCAAAACCGCCTACATCTTCTAACAACTCGTGACGCTCTAGATATTCCGATAAAGTAATAAGATCGAGAGGTTTACCCGCTTCAAGAATGGTTTTTACACCTTCAAAAATCAGGCGGTGTGGACGACTATAGAAATCACTGCTCACAACACGTTCGGCAACGGTGTCCCAACGTTCATTATCCAGTAAAAGACCACCAATTACTGATTGCTCGGCTTCTAGTGAGTGAGGTGGCACTTTGATTGCGTCGACCTGACTGTCTGAAGGTTTGCGATTTCTGTTTTCCGCCATGACTTTGCTCGATAACTACTATTGACCCACGATTATAACCTTAACCTAGCTGAGATGCTTCCCCGAAGCGACAATTACTTGTTAAGAAATCATCATGTGAACCATCCGGGTAATAGCCTAGTTCTTCCGCCTAGCTCTAATAAAAATTAACCTACCATTGACCCAACCAAATATCTGTATCAGTATCATGCCCCTCCTTTTTGATTACGTTCGAGGTTGATGTGTCCCGATACTGGTTACTTAGCTTTAGCCTACTGTGCGCTAGTGCATCGTATGCTGACGAATCAGTACAGCCAGAGCAAAATATTGATTTACCCGACCCACTAAAAACCGAGGTGGAGTTCGGCTATCAAGCTCACACAGGTAACACGGACTCTCGTTCCCTGAATGCTCGTTTGAGTGCTGAATATACGTCAGGTCGACACCGTTCTAATGGTGAATGGAAGTACTACAACTTGTACAAAGACGGTGAAGAAGACAAACGCTCATCCACCTATTCCCTGCAGAGTGACTACAAGTTAGGCCCTAAGACGTATTTGTATGGCAGCTTTAAAGGAGTGGATTCTCGCTACAGTGCTTATTTTAAAGACTATACGTTGTCAGGTGGTTTGGGTTACCAGTTCTCCTACACTGAGAACTTCATTTTAGAGGTAGAAGTAGGCCCTGGTTTTCGCTATCAAGAGCCAAACTTAGACGAAATAGATGATGACGATATTGTCTTTCCCGATATCGTTAGAGAAGGCATTTTTCGAGGAAATGTCAACACAACTTGGCATGCGTTGGATAATTTAAGTTTCGCAGCTGATATTACGTTGGTAACAGGTAGAAGTAACACACGTACTGATAGTGAACTCAGTGTAACCAATGATATTACTGAAGATATCGCACTGAAACTAGCGCACTCTCGTCAGTATCACGATAAAGTGCCTGAAGGCTTAAGCAAAGCAGACAGCGTATTTTCCGTTAATTTACTTTTCGCTTTTTAACCCTTTTTCTCTCAGTTTTAGAAATAAAAAAAGCACCTCCGAGGAGGTGCTTTTTAGTATTTCGTCTTGATACTGAATTACTCAGCAGCAACAACTTGTAGGTTAACTGTCGCGAAAACTTCAGAGTGAAGTTGAACGCTGATCTCGAACTCACCAGTGTTACGTAGAGCACCTTCAGGAAGGCGAACTTCGCTCTTAGCAACTTCAACGCCTGCAGCTGTGATAGCGTCAGCGATGTCACGAGTACCGATAGAACCGAATAGTTTGCCTTCGTCACCAGCTTTAGAAGCGATAACTACCGCTTCTAGAGCGTTAACTTTCTCTGCGCGAGCTTCTGCAGCAGCTAGTTGCTCAGCAACTTTAGCTTCTAGTTCAGCACGACGAGCTTCAAACATTTCAACGTTAGCTTTAGTTGCCATAACTGCTTTACCTTGTGGGATAAGGAAGTTACGAGCGTAGCCAGATTTAACGTTTGCAGTATCGCCAAGACCACCTAGGTTACCAATTTTATCAAGTAGAATAACTTGCATTGCTTAATCCTCTTTCTTAATAAAATGAACCGATTACTGATGCTTGTCAGTGTACGGTAGTAGAGCTAGGTAGCGTGAACGCTTGATAGCACGTGCTAGTTGACGCTGGTACTTAGCGCTTGTACCAGTGATACGGCTAGGTACGATTTTACCAGCTTCAGTGATGTAGTTTTTAAGAGTTGCTACGTCTTTGTAATCAATCTCTTGTACGCCTTCTGCAGTGAAACGGCAGAATTTACGACGACGGAAGAAACGAGCCATGGGCTATCTCCTGATCTTAAATTTGAGTAATGTTGTCGGCGTGTAACACTAATTTTCCCACGCCATTTCGGCCGGTTTGATAAGTGACAAAACCACTTACCTTAATGTTACTGCCTTGAACTAAATTCTGAGTTAGTGCTTGTGACCCAAGCCCGCTGACGACTACCGGCATACGACAATAAACTTGTCGAGGTAAGTCAGCTTCGATAATAGTAGAGCGATGCTCCAGCCAAAACCGACAGTGTTCAATGCCACCAGGGCTTTTACTACGAATGGGCGGTTTGGCAATGGTGCCGCTCAGCTCCATTCGATTGGCCATAAGAAAACTTACTCAGCAGCTTCTGACTTAGCTTCAGGCTTAGCTTCAGAACGCTCTTCACGACGTGGAGCACGCTCTTCTTTTTGCTTAAGCATGATAGATTGCTCAGTGATCGCTGCTTTAGTACGCATGATCATGTTACGTAGAACTGCATCGTTGAAACGGAAAGCAGTTTCTAGCTCATCAATTACAGCTTGGTCAGCTTCAACGTTCATAAGAACGTAGTGAGCTTTGTGAAGCTTGTTGATTGGGTAAGCCAGTTGACGACGGCCCCAGTCTTCTAGACGGTGGATTTTACCGCCAGCTTCAGTGATTGAACCAGTGTAACGCTCGATCATGCCAGCAACTTGCTCGCTTTGATCTGGGTGCACCATGAATACGATTTCGTAATGACGCATTGGTTGCTCCTTACGGATTATTCAGCTTCCACAAATGGCTCAGTCGTCCAGAGGAAGCAAGGAACTAAAGATAATTGACTGAGTTTAAGGAGCACGAATAGTACAGAAAGGGCGTAAAATAGGCAAGTGATTATTTGCTCAGCGCAGTGGATATTTAATTTCTTCTAATACTAGAAAACACAAAGGCTGCCAACAAGCTGGCAGCCTTTAAAATCAGCGTGTTATTGCGCTGGCTTATCGGTGCTTATTTAACTTCAGCCAGTTCAGCGCGCATTTGATCGATCACTTGTTTGTAATCTGGCTCACCGAAAATCGCCGAGCCTGCAACAAACATGTCTGCGCCCGCTTCTGCAATTTCACGAATGTTGTCAACCTTCACACCGCCATCGATTTCTAAGCGGATATCACGACCAGACTCGTCAATCATCTTACGAACGGCACGCAGTTTATCTAGTGTATGAGGAATGAATGATTGACCACCAAAACCAGGGTTTACCGACATCAGTAGAATCATGTCGACTTTATCCATAATAAACTCAAGACTTGCAAGTGGCGTTGCTGGGTTTAGTACCACACCAGCCTGACAGCCGTGCTCTTTAATTAACTGCAGTGTACGGTCTACATGATCAGAAGCTTCTACATGGAACGTAATCATCGACGCACCCGCTTTTGCGAAATCAGGAATAATACGGTCAACGGGTTTCACCATTAGGTGAACATCGATTGGCGCTGTGATGCCATAATCGCGTAGTGCTTTACACACAGGCGCACCAAAAGTCAGGTTTGGTACATAGTGGTTATCCATAACGTCGAAATGCACCACATCCGCACCCGCTGCGAGTACTTTTTCTACATCTTCACCGAGACGAGCAAAATCTGCCGATAAAATGGATGGAGCAATAAGAAAATCTTTCATACCTGACCTCAGTAGTAATGAGCAAACAATCTGCGCGCAATTCTACCGAAGCCAGTGGGGAGATCCACTATTTAGATATAATAGTGTGAGAATTAAGAGCTTGATTTATCCATGTCTGGGGCATGAAAAAGCGCAAGTAGCTCATCAACTTTATTACGACCGTTACCATTACGGCTAATGGTACGCTTTACTTTTACCACATTAAGATCCGCACCGTGATACAACCGACGTGTCAAGGTAGTGTCGTGGTTAGAAATCAACACAGGAATGCCACGTTCAGTCGCTGTTCTTTCAGCAATGTCGGCTAATGCAGCTTGGTCGTCCAACGTGAAACCATTACCTGCGTATGAGGTGAAATTTGCCGTATTTGAAAGCGGCGCATAAGGTGGATCGCAATACACGACGCTCCCTTTGCGCGCACGACGAAATGTTTCAGGATAACCTTCACAAACGAACGTAGCTTTTTTGGCTTTTTCTGCAAAAAACTCCAATTCCGCCTCAGGGAAATACGGCTTTTTGTAAGAGCCAAACGGTACATTGAAGCCACCTTTTTTGTTGTAACGGCATAGGCCATTAAAACCAAAGCGGTTCATGTACAAAAACGCTAAAGAGCGGTACATCACGTCATCGGTTTTATTAAATTCAGCGCGAATGTGTAGGTAGGCTTCTTTGCGGTTGTTCTCAGCGACAAACCAACGCTTCGCTTCAGAGATATACTCTTCAGGGCGTTCTTTCAGCAGGTTGTACAGATTGATCAAATCTGGATTGATATCTGCAAGTAGATAATGGTCATAATCGGTATTCAGAAACACTGAGCCCGCACCAACAAAAGGTTCAACTAGCTTTCGAGCCGGCGGCAAATGACGTTGGATGTCTTCAACCAGTCCGTATTTTCCTCCTGCCCATTTAAGAAAGGCTCGTTGCTTTTTCATCTACTGCTCTATCTATCGACCAAAAATTAAGGCTGCGGAATGTAACATATTTTTCAGGGAAGCTCAGGTTTATTTCACTCGTTCAATTTCACGGTGAACCTGACGGAGTGATTTTGCCCAAGGACTCACCGACTTAACCGAATCTGGCAAGCTTGCGACGGCATCACGAGCCATTTGAATTGTCGGATAATCTTGATATGTGATGATATACCACTCGGTGTCATTACGAACGGTAGGATAAATTCGCACTTGATTATTCAGTTTATGCTCATTGAGAAAGGATTGTACATCTTCCATTGAGGTCATAGCTGCGAGTTGTAAAGTATAAGCTCTTGGCGATAGCGCTTTTAGTTCTTCACGAGCAAATGAAAACTTCACAACAGGTTGGTTTGCCTCACCCTCTTCTGACTGAGCAGGTGCTTGCGCCATATCTTGATTCGGTTTTACGACTTTAATCAAAGGAGAGCTAGTTTCATCGGCGGTTTCTGTTTTCTCAGTACCTACGACGTCATCAATCGCTTTTGTGTCTGCTGAATCAGTTTTACCTTCAAGCAATGCATCGACCACATTCGACTCAATCACCACTCTTTGTTGATTGTCATCACTGCCTACGCTCGCTACTTCTTCTGTCACTGCTGGCGGTAATGAATCAGAATCATCAACCGCACCAGAGTTATCAAGACTGCTAGAGCCATCGGTTACAGGTTGCAGTGAAGATTGCGCTGCACTGATTACTGACTCTTCAAAAGTTGGAATAGCCGTTTGCTCTAAACCGCCAGCAATTTGCTGCGCTTTATCATCAGGACTTGGTTGACTAAGCATCCACCAATAGCCACCCGCAGCAAGCAACAGTAATACTAATACCACCAACGCAATATTCAGGGGTGAACCGACAATCGAGCGGATAATGATCCTTTTTTCCACTTTCATCTCTCCTAACGCCATGATGTCACCCGGTACTGGGTCGACTTTTTTAAATGCATCTCTAACCCGTTTCTCAGACTCATCATCGACGTAGCGCGCAACAAGTGACTCAAAGAAACGACGAGCTTCCACTTCGGACAACATATCAATATCAAGCTCAACAGGCTTTATCTCTTGTCCATAACTGAGACGTGCTAGCAAACCTTCTAAACGTCCAGACTGTGTAAACAGTAAGACATTGATGGTCCAATTTGGCTTATGGTGCGTCTCTAAGACCAGCATCCAAAGCTCAGAGATAAGTGTCTCACTCAATAAATGCGCATCATCTACAACAATTGCAATGTCACACGGCTCATCACCTAAAAGCCTTTCAAGGCTATCAAGTAAAGGCTCTTGCTGATTAAACAATGCGTCTGAAACCAGTTGACTCAAAATAAGGACGCGATGCTGCACATCGTCTTGATTAGAATGACAAAGTAACAAACATTGATTTTTGTTACTGGCACCCACTTCAAGGTATCGCTGCGCTAGCCAAGATTTCCCGTACCCATCATGACCATTAATCGCAATGAGATTGGAACCAAAGTTAGTCAGTAGACCTAATCTATCAAGTAACTCGATTTGAGAATCTAATTCCAGTACGTGAGCAACACTCATCTAATAACCTTAATACACTACAAGAATGACGCCCAAAGGCGCCATTACAAGGTTAAATATCGCGACCGAAGTCTATCGCCTGTTTGAGTACGTCTTGCGTCGTATCAGCAATTACCTCGGCAGTGCCAATGCCTGTAGGCAAAACCAATCGTAATTGACCAGAGAGGACTTTCTTATCTCGCATCATGTGCTTGATGAAGTCATCGAAATTCATACTGTCTGGAGTATGCACAGGCAGTTTTGCACGACGCAAAATCGCAACAATACGCTCAAATTGCTCTTCCGAGATCAGACCGCGTAGATGCGACGTTTTGGCCGCCATAACAGTGCCGGAAGATACCGCTTCACCATGCAGCCAATTGCCATAACCAAGTTCCGCTTCAATCGCATGACCAAAGGTGTGACCTAAGTTAAGCAAAGCACGGATGCCCGACTCTTTCTCATCCTGAGCCACCACTTCCGCTTTTATTTCACAGCAACGTGCGATCGCATAAGTTAGTGCTTCTTCATCCAACGCATACAAGCGCTCAAGATTGTCTTCTAACCATACAAAAAAATCTGCATCGTAAATAATGCCGTACTTAATGACTTCGGCGATACCCGCAGCGAACTCACGTTCAGGCAACGTCGACAGGCAGTTGGTATCAATGATCACGGCTTTAGGTTGGTAAAACGCACCTATCATGTTCTTACCCAACGGATGGTTAACCGCGGTTTTTCCACCAACCGAAGAGTCCACTTGGGATAGTAATGTGGTCGGTATTTGAATAAAGTCGACCCCACGCTGGTAACAGGCAGACGCAAAACCCACAAGGTCGCCAATAACACCACCACCTAACGCGATGATCACAACATCACGAGCATAACTCCCTTCCAGTAAGAAGTTCATTACTTGATTAAATACATCCAAGTTTTTGTACTGTTCACCGTCAGGCAATTCTAACAAGGATGCACTATAACCGAGCTGCTCGAGTTGCTTTAAAATTTTGTCTGCATACAAAGGCGCCACTGTGACATTACTGATCACAGCAACTTTTTGTTTTGCATTTTTGTTTGAGAGAACTTGAGAGAGGTACGCCGGGTCCTCAAATAACCCGGCGCCAATAGAGATTGGGTAGCTACGCTCAGCTAGGTTGACCGTAATCCGTTCCATCGGTTTGCTCCAATTAAAAAAAAGATAAAGACTTATCTCTCTTCTAGCATTTTTACGATCTGGTTGGCTACCACTTTTGCACTTTGATCGTCAGTGCGAACAGTGTAATCCGCTACTTCTTCATATAAAGGATTACGTTCTTCAGCTAATTGCTCCAATACTTCGCGAGGGTTATCCGTTTGAAGTAAAGGACGCTTCTTGTCGCGGTTTGTACGCGCAAGTTGCTTTTCAATCGTCGTTTCTAAGTAAACAACAACACCACGTGCCGAAAGACGATTGCGGTTTTCTTTGCTCTTAACAGAGCCACCGCCAGTCGCAAGCACGATGCCTTGCTCTTGTGTTAGGTCTTCAAGTACCGCTTCTTCACGCTTGCGGAAGCCTTCTTCACCTTCTACATCAAAAACCCAAGAGATGTCTGCACCAGTGCGTTCTTCGATCACTGTATCGGAGTCAACAAACTCCATATGCAGTTGCTGTGCTAGATGTCTACCAATTGTACTTTTGCCGGCGCCCATTGGGCCAACAAGGAAAATATTACGTTTCTCAGCCATGTTTAGCAGTAATTTACAACATTGATTCAATAAGATCGCCACAAGAAAACACAGCTAAACTGCTGTTCTACAAGGCTTGTGGCACCAGTTCCTCACAGATAATTCGTGATAAGACCCGAAATTATCCAAGCATGGTGCCACTATTGCAACTTTATTTTTGATTTAATCAGTTTTTCCCGAGGCAGAACTACTGAATCACCACCTTAGGCGTGACGAAAATTAACAGCTCACTTTTGCCAACATTTTCATAGCTTCGACGAAAAAGCGCACCTAATAGCGGCAGATCGCCCAACAAAGGCACTTTGTCCACCGAGTTAGTAATGCTGTGCTGAAAAATACCACCAAGAACGACCGTTTCACCGTTATTCACTAACACTTGCGTCCCGATACGTTGAGTATCAATCGCAACAGCTTCACCAGTGCCTGTCTTCACGACTTGTCCAGGTCTATCTTGCGTGACACTTAAATCCAATACTAAGCGGTTATCCGGTGTGATTTGCGGGGTTACCTTCAAACTTAATACCGCCTTTTTGAACGTCACCGTCGTTGCACCACTTGATGATGACTCTAGGTAAGGAATCTCTGTACCTTGTTCGATATAGGCTGGTTTCTTATTGGTAGTGATCAAACGTGGGCTCGAGATAATCTCAGCTTTAGACTCTTGTTGCAGAGCAGAAAGCTCAAGATCCAACAAGGTGTCTGAACCTAACTTTGCGACCTGAAAAGCAATGCTGGTCGCATTCGGACTGGTTGCAGCTAAGTTTACATTAAGGAAGTCATCGATCCCCACTCCATCACCGTCACCACCGTCGTCGCCCCCTTCTCCATTATAGAGACCGATCGTGGCAAGGTTGTTCTCAATAGAACCGCCCACTGTATTACTGCCATTAATAGACGTAAAACCCCAACGAATCCCTAACTCATCCATGTTACCTTCATTGATGGTCACAATACGCGCCTCAATTTGAACCTGTTTAACTGGAATATCCAAAGACTCAATAATTTCTCGAATCACCTCGATGTTTTCAGGTAACTCTCTAATCAATAACGAGTTAGTTCGCTCATCAATGGTCATACTGCCGCGCTCTGACAGCATGCTGATATTTCCTTCTCCATTGATCATCTCCGCAATATCTGATGCTTTAGCAAAATTAACTTTGATGATTTCAGATGAAAGCTCTCCCATTTCTTCCGTCAATTTTTGTTTTTCTAACTGCTGCTTCTCACGCAAGTCCAACTCATCAGTCGGAGCAACTAAAATCACGTTGCCATCAACACGCTTATCTAACCCCTTAACTTGCAAAATAATATCCAGCACTTGCTGCCAAGGGACACCATCAAGACGAAGCGTGAGGTTGCCTTCTACAGAGTCGGAGACAACCAAATTGAATTGGTTGTAATCAGCAATAAGCTGCAAGACGTTTCGCACAGGAATATCTTGGAAGTTAATCGAAATAAGCTTACCTTCTCTTTCTAAAATGCTTTTATCTGGGGCTTTCTCATTGGGTTTGATCTTCGCTACTTTGATTTCCAAAAAACGCCCCGTTAAACGGTAATCATGCATGTATTCTTCATTGATGTGCGCAACCAAGCGCGTAGTTGAGGTATAGCGAAACACTTCTACGCTCTCAACCACAGTCGAAAAGTCTTTCACGTCTAGGAGATACAATTGCTCGTCTTTTACTGAAGTGTTAAGCAAATCGATACTTAACCCTTCCTGTACACGCTTGATATCTACAATCGCGGCCGGTGACGCCAATTCGACGACAATCACGGCGTCTTTATCTTTATTAGTTCGAAAGTCGATACTTTTTAGGGCATTGGACGAAACTTCTTCAGCTGCCGCTAAAGGGGCTAAAAATACAAACAACCATAAGGAGAAGAGCCCAGTAAGTATCCTTGGTGTACGTGTTAATCCTTGTCTCATTTTCATTACTCAATATCAAAAATAAATGGGGCTATCTCAAAGCCAACTTAACTTTACGTTTTTGCCAACATCCTAAGCCGTCGGGCAACGTTTCATTAATCAACAAGTAGGAGTGGCTGACATGGGTCACTTTGCCATTATTGCGTCCGAGGTATTGACCCGGCTTAACTTTATAGACGGTGCCATTGGGAGCCTGAACAAGGCCAGAAACCGTGTTATCCATGCCCATGACACCTTTCAAACGTAATTGGCTTAATGGGAATTTTTCTAATTTACCAGTTCGCCTTCTTGAGGGCGGTTGCCAACAATCTTTTCTTGCAACTGGCTGAGTCGCGATAGTGGCTTCTTTGGGTAATTCAAAGGGTGCACGCTGTACTTCCGGTGCGTACGTGACTGCAACATATTTGTCTGCGGGCTTAAGCTTCTCGACCTCTCGACGCGCCTGTGTTTCCACTCCTCGAATAAAATCCGTCAATGATTCATCATTCGCCTGGCAACCCATCAATAGAGAACCCATCAGTACCAGCAACAAAGACTTACTTGTCATTTTTCGTCTCCTCCGGCTTAAACTGATAGGTGTTAGCGCGCACCCGAAAGTGCAGGGTTTCACTCTCTTGGCTGACACGTTGCCAAGTCACATCTTTAAACGTGATGATTCGAGGTAGCGTCGCTATCGCCTGAGAAAAATGGCCGATGTCATGAAAGTCGCCCGTTAACTCTATGTTTAAAGGAAGACGATAAAGGAAGTGCTCTGATTGTTTTTCGCCCCAGTCGATTCGGGTGAAAGTCAGCTTATTGTCGATGCCAAGCTCATTCACTGAAGCGAGCATTGTAGCCAGCTCTTTTTGCGCAGGCAGTTGTTGCAGTAATAACTCGTAACGAGTGGTAAGTTCATCCAATTGAGATTGAAGCTGAGGCAACGCTGCCACTTTGTTCGCTTTGATCTTCAATGCCACCTTGAGTGTCTGCTCCTGCTGGATCAAGTGATTCAACTGTTCTTCTTTCGGTTTAAGGTAAAACCAATAACCTAAGCCTTGAATCGCCATGATCAGAAGCGCGATTACTACAATCTGGGGCAACAATGGCCACTCGGCCATTTCATCTATTTCGAGATCCTGCCAATCAACCACGTTGAGCCTCCAATTTCTTCTCCGTTACTTTGAACATGAAAGACACTTTGAATGTTTGAAACTCTTTCCCAAAACGGGCTTTGCCGTGAACGATGGAATGCATTTCTACGTCGTTCAACTTGGCCGAGCGCTCCATGTTGTCCAGCATCGTGGCAAGTTTTGGAGTGCTATCTGAGATCCCAGAGATCTCAATTTCCAGATCATTCATTTTGATCTTGTCGACATATACACCTTCAGGGATAACGGCAGGCATTAAGTTCATGAACTCGGTCGTTTTGTTTCGTCCGTTTTGTAAACCTTCAACGACCTTTAGACGTTCGAGGATTTTGCTGTGCTCTTGCTCTGCAATTTTCATTGCTTCAATACGCTGGTCGAGTTCGGCAATGTAGTGAGTGAGGTAATCGAGCCGCTCCTGTTGTTGATCTTGTTGGTACTCAAAAAACTTTCCAATACCCCACTGGATGCCAACAGCGACCAACATGCCTAATGCGACCAAACTGATGAAACGACGTCGGTGCTCTTCTCTTTGATTCTCTCGCCAAGGAAGTAAATTAATGCGATAAAGCACGGGCACCTCCTAGCCAATGAATGCCACGAACGGCCAGTCCGGCTGCTGTTGAGAAATGCTGCCAATCCACAGCGCGACGCTTACGCTTAGACACCTTCATCTCAAATAGCCCTAGCGGATTTAGCAATTCACACTCTAACGACAATTGTTGAGACAACTCCTCTGCGAGCATGGGAGTGGAGGCCCCTTCCCCTGATAACCAGATACCCTTGATGTTTTGTGAGCCATTGATTGAGGTATAGAGCTGCATCTGGCGCTTTACTCGCTCTACGATTTGACGGTTAAACAGCTCTGTTTTCTCCTGAGCATCATCGGACAGAAAATCGACTGGAGAAGCGCTGTTTGCTCCGCGTGTGCCGTAAGCAAACTCTTTGTGAAACAGTTCACCTTGTTCGGTAAACATGGTGAAGGAGCTCGATAAGGTGCCAATATCGAGTAAGCAGTATTTGTTTTTGTCAGGAAAGCGATCGGCGGTGAGCTTCCAGATATGACCAAGGCTTTGCGAATGCACGTCCACTAAAACAGGTTTTAGTCCGGACTTTTGTAATGCATCGACTCGGCCTTCTACCACATCTTTTCTTGTCGCAAACACTTGATAGCTATCACTGCCACTCTGCCCGCCCTCCGCGAGAAGACGAACGAAGTCTAAACTCAGCTCTTCGACAGGGAATGGCGATTGATGAGAAAAGGCTTGTATCACTGCAAACTCAACTTCACTCTCTTCAAGATTTTGTTCTATTTGCAGTTTCTTGCTAATTACCGAGTTATCAGGAACTGAAATCGCAACTTTTTTAGCGCCAAAAGGCAGTTCTTTTTTTATCTGCTTGAGGGTCTTTACAATTTCTTGATGATTTATGGTGTTATTTTCAGCGACAATACCTTCCTTTAGTAATATTTCTTTGTAACCCAACAGAGCGTAATTGTTGCCTGTGGGTTTAAGTACTACGGCTTTGAGGCTGTTATGGCCTATATCGATGCCGGTAACGATTAGCTTATCCATCTCTTACTCTCGCTCCGAAATTTCTTCGTGCAAAGGTTGTTATTAGCATCCAAATAAGAGTTAATATCTCTTATGTGCTAAATTTTTGACCTAAGAGTACAAGGGTTTGCCGTTACACAGCCTCAACCAATCAGGGATTCTCCGGTGAAGTTCATAAAGCGTTTATTATTTTTAACATTGATTTGCATAATTCTTGGAGTCACCACAATATTTGGCTTCTATCAGTACGTGAAGCCTGAATTGCCAGATGTTGCAACTCTAAAAGACGTTGAATTACAAACACCTATGAAGGTGTTTAGTCAAGACGGGAAGCTGATCGCACAGTTCGGTGAAAAGCGTCGTATTCCTGTTACTTATGACGAAATTCCTCAAGACTTAATTCACGCGCTCATCGCAACCGAAGATAGTCGTTTCTATGAGCATCCTGGTATCGACCCTATCGGCATCACTCGTGCAGCGGTTGTTGTTGCGGTTTCAGGCTCGGCTAAACAGGGTGCAAGTACGATTACGCAACAGCTAGCTCGTAACTTCTTCTTATCTAATGAGAAGAAGATCATGCGTAAGATTAAAGAGATTTTTATTGCTATCCATATTGAGCAGCTTTTAAGTAAGCAAGAAATCATGGAGCTTTATGTCAATAAAATCTTCCTTGGTTACCGCTCATATGGCTTTGGTGCTGCCGCTCAAGTGTATTTTGGCAAGAGCCTTGATGAATTGACGTTAAGTGAGATTGCAACACTCGCTGGTATGCCAAAAGCGCCATCAACCATGAACCCAATTTACTCTCTTGAGCGCGCAACAAAACGCCGTAACGTTGTATTAATGCGAATGCTTGATGAGAAATACATTACACAAGAGCAGTATGACGAAGCACGCAATGAGCCTATTGTGGCGCGTTATCATAGCGCTGAGATTGAGCTTTCCGCACCTTACGTAGCAGAGTTGGCTCGTGCATGGGCAGTAAAAGAATACGGTGAAGAGGAAGCTTATACCTCTGGCTTGAATATCTACATGACTGTGGATTCTAAACTGCAAGATGCTGCAAATACGTCTGCGGTAAATAACCTCTTGTCATACGATGAACGTCATGGCTACCGTGGTGCAGAAAGTGTGCTTTGGAAAGAAGGGGAAGCGACCTGGGACAATGAGCAAATAGAAAAGCACCTGAAGAAACAGCCAACTTATGGTGACCTTTACCCTGCGGTTGTGACGAAAGTCGATGAGAAGACGGCACAAGTATGGGTTAAGAACCATGAAGAGCAAACCATCCCTTGGACTGGAATGCACTGGGCGCGTAAGTACATTACTGATAACCGCCAAGGCTCAACACCAAAGTCAGCGCATGATGTGCTAGCGACAGGTCAACAAGTTTGGGTTCGCGAAGTAAGTGAAACCGATGAAGATGACAACACAACACTGAGCTGGAAACTGAGCCAAGTGCCGACAGCAAACACCGCGTTTGTTGCGATGAACCCAGAAAATGGCGCGATATTGTCGCTGGTTGGTGGTTTCAACTTTGTTCACAGCAAGTTTAACCGTGCAACCATGTCAGTGCGTCAGGTTGGTTCAAGTATCAAGCCTTTCATCTACTCGGCAGCAATTGACAAAGGGCTGACTCTAGCGACTTTGATTAACGATGCGCCAATTAACAAGTGGGATGCAGGTTCTGGTTCAGCTTGGCGACCAAAAAACTCACCACCAACTTATGGTGGCCCAACGCGTCTTCGCCTCGGCTTAGCTCAATCAAAAAACGTCATGGCAGTGCGTACACTCCGTGAAGTTGGCCTCGAGGAGACACGTCAGTACCTTACTCGTTTCGGTTTTGATATTAACCAAGTACCGCGTTCAGAGACCATCGCACTCGGAGCTGGCAGCTTAACACCAATGAAAGTGGCACAAGGTTACTCTGTGTTTGCGAACGGTGGTTATTACGTTGAACCATTCTATGTAGAACGCGTGGAAGATGCATTCGGTGAAGTACTGTTTAAAGCCAATCCAAAGAGTGTTTGTCATAAGGATTGTCCGCAAATGAGCGAGCAGCCAGAAAATCGCTACGCTGATGAATTTGGCGAACAAGACGTCGCAATTGATGGCCTTGCAACAGACAATGCCCTTGAAAATGATGAACCTCAATATGCACCACAAGTTATCTCTGAACAGAATGCATTCTTAATGCGTGAGATGATGTACAGCAACATTTGGGGTGGCGGTAACTGGCGTGAAGGCACAGGTTGGAATGGTACAGGCTGGCGCGCGCAAAAACTTGGTCGTCGTGATATCGGGGGTAAAACGGGTACAACGAATGATTCCAAGGATGCTTGGTACAATGGCTATGGACCTGGTGTCGTTGCCATAGCTTGGGTTGGCTTTGATGATCACTCACGTGCACTTGGCCGCACCACCGTTAACAGCAACCTAGGGCAAGGCCAAATTTCTGGTGCCGAGTCGGGTGCGAAAACCGCAGAGCCTGCTTGGATTGACTTCATGCGTGTTGCGCTAGAAGGGACGCCGGAGCAAGGTAAAAATATTCCAGAGGATATTATTCGAGTTCGTATTGATCGCAACAGCGGTATGCTAACGCACAAAGTAGATAGCACATCAATGTTCGAATACTTTGAAAAAGGCACGGAGCCTACCGAATACGCTGGCGACCGTTTAGAAGATAGTATTTATTCTTCAGGCTCTGGCGCAGAAGAACTGTTCTAAATAACAAAAGCACAAGGGAGAGCATCAAGCTCTCCCTTTTTTATTTCTGCTTTTTATGCTGCAGCATTCAATGATGGATAAGAAGCCAAAACCTCTTTAATCTTCGCTGCTAAAGCTTCAAACCTAGCTCGTAATGGTGAGCCCGGACGGTATACGAGAACGATATTACGCGAGGGGGTTGGGTTAACAGCTGGTACGTAGCATACGCCATCTTTTTGCTTCTCATTAGGGATAGAAAGCTGAGGCAATAACGTAATCCCCGCACCGGCAGCAACCATGTTGCGTAACGTCTCCAAGCTGGTGGCTTTAAAACGCTCATCGTCTTTTGCACCAGCGGCAAAACAAAAACCTAACGCTTGATCTCGCAGACAGTGGCCGTCTCCCAACGCTAAAACGGTTTTACCATTCAGCTCCAACATATCAACATGGTCGAGAGAGGCCCACTCATGGTCACATGGCACTGCGACACTTAATGGCTCTTGATACACTTCGATCTCTTTAAATGGCGCAGTTTCATCAACCGAAGCTAAAACTAAGCAATCTAGTTTGCCTTCTTCCAATTGACGCACTAATTGATGTGTTTGAGCTTCGTGAAGAAATAGCTCCAGCTCAGGAAATGCTTCTTTTATCTGCGGCAGAATTTTGGGTAGTAGATAAGGCCCAACCGTCGGGATGAAACCAATATGCATCGGTCCAGTCATGGCTCCGCTTTGACCGCTTGCCATATCTCTGAAGGTTTTCACTTCACTTAAGATGCGTTTAGCCTGCTCCACCAGCTGTAACCCTGAATCGGTAAACAAAACACGTCGGCTGCTTCGCTCTAAAAGCGTGGTCCCGAGTTCATCCTCTAGTTTACGAATTTGCCCACTCAATGTTGGCTGGCTAACAAAACATGCCTCTGCCGCTTTGCGAAAGTGCTTATGTTCCGCAAGTGCAACTAAGTACTCAAAATCTCGAATATTCATAATTCACGCTTCGCTTCTTTAACAATAGCTAATACCTATCAAAACCATAACACCAAACGATTAGAGCTATCAAAGGATTTTTACAATAATGGGCTCAACAAAACGAAACAGAGCGACGAAAAACGCTAAGCTCTATACGCATAATTTAAAATAGTTAAAGGAAATCATTATGTTTGTATCTAAAGAAGGTCAACAAGTCCCTCAAGTTACTTTTCCAGTTCGTCAAGGTGACTCTTGGGTGAATGTAACGACCGATGAGCTATTTAAAGGTAAGACCGTTATCGTATTTAGCTTACCGGGTGCATTTACTCCAACATGTTCATCAAGCCATCTACCTCGTTACAACGAATTGTTCCCTGTATTTAAAGAGCACGGAGTGGATGAGATTATTTGTGTCTCGGTCAATGATACGTTCGTGATGAATGCATGGAAACAAGACCAAGAAGCAGAAAACATTACCTTCATCCCGGATGGTAATGGTGAATTCACCGATGGCATGGGTATGTTAGTGGATAAAAACGACATCGGCTTTGGCAAACGTTCATGGCGTTACAGCATGCTAGTAAAAGATGGCGTAGTGGAAAAAATGTTCATTGAGCCAAACGAACCAGGCGACCCATTCAAGGTGTCAGACGCAGATACGATGCTGAACTACATAGCGCCTGACTACAAAACGCAAGAATCCATCACGGTGTTCACTAAACCAGGCTGCCCTTTCTGTATGAAAGCGAAACAAAATCTGATTGACCACGGTCTTCAATATGAAGAAGTGATTCTGGGTAAAGACGCAACAACAGTTAGTCTACGAGCTATATCTGGTCGCACGACTGTTCCACAAGTCTTTATCGGTGGCAAGCACATCGGCGGTAGCGAAGAGCTAGAAGCGTATCTAGGCTAAGCTGTCCATAGCCTACACCCTCGGTCTCCGGTGCCTTTTGGCTCGGAGGCCAACCCTAAACCACTTCTTCTACTAGTCTAGATAAGTAGTCATCTGCCAATAAGGTGACTACTTATCCAGATTCAACTATCCAATTTACTCTCCAAGCTCAATGTAGCTAGCTTGGCTTAAAACAAAAGCGAGAGTTCACGATGAAACAAGTTAATGTCGACGTAGCGATTATTGGTGGCGGGACGGCTGGTCTTGGTGCTTATCGAGCAGCAAAAGCTCATACCAACAGCGTGGTAATGATTGAGGGCGGTCCCTACGGAACAACCTGTGCTCGTGTCGGATGCATGCCGTCTAAGCTGTTAATTGCGGCAGCAGAAAGTGTTCATCAAATCGAAAAAGCACCTGGATTTGGGATACACCCGCAAGGTGAAGTACGAATTAACGGACGAGAAGTTATGGATCGTGTAAAGCGCGAACGCGATCGTTTTGTTGGCTTTGTGCTTGAAAGTGTCGATGATATTCCCGCTGAAGACAAACCATCGGGCTACGCGAAGTTTGCCGATGACCACACTCTCATCATAGATGATCATACTCAGGTCACCGCACAGCGCATTGTTATTGCGACAGGATCTCGTCCAGCATATCCGGCAGCTTGGAATGAACTGGGTGATCGCCTAGTGATTAACGATGATGTATTTGACTGGGATGACTTACCAGAGTCCGTTGCAGTATTTGGCCCAGGAGTCATCGGCCTTGAATTGGGTCAGGCTTTACACCGCCTAGGAGTAAACGTGAAGCTCTTTGGCCTTGGAGGACAAGTGGGCCCACTGACAGACCCAGAGGTGATGGCGTATGCAGATAAAGCCTTTAAGGAAGAGTTCTACCTAGATGCAGATGTAAAAGTCGAAAGCATGAAACGCATTGCTTCGCCAGACAATGACGGCGAAGACAAGGTCGAAATCCAATTCATCAACCATGATGGTGAATTAGAAACTTTCGTTGTCGATTACGTATTGGCCGCAACGGGTCGTCGTCCAAACGTCGATAAGCTGGCGATCGAGAACACCAATGTGGCTCTCGATGAACGTGGCGTACCAACGGCGGATCACTACACATTGCAAACTTCGGTAGAGAGCATCTTCATCGCAGGTGATGCAAGTAACCAAATTCCACTGCTGCACGAAGCCGCTGACCAAGGCCGTATTGCTGGAGACAACGCAGGCCGTTTCCCAGATATTCGTGCGGGTCTGCGTCGCTCACCAATTTCAGCCGTGTTCTCCGACCCTCAAATTGCTATGGTTGGCGAAACATATAAACAACTAGAAACACGTCTAGGCACATGTGGATGTTTCGCAACCGGTGAAGTCTCGTTTGAAAATCAAGGACGTTCGCGCGTCATGCTTCGTAATAAAGGCATTCTGCATGTCTACGGAGAGCAAGGCACTGGACGTTTTTTAGGTGCAGAAATGATGGGCCCGAATGCAGAGCATCTTGCTCACCTTTTAGCATGGGCGCACCAAAATAGGATGACGATTTCTGAGATGTTAGATATGCCCTTCTATCACCCAGTGATTGAAGAAGGCGTCCGCACCGCTCTACGTGATTTGAATGCAAAACTACACTTAGGGCCAGAAATGGTGAAACATTGTCTTGACTGCGGCCCTGGCTGCTAACGCTTTCAGGCTTCTATCTAAATATAAAGCAAAGCCTCGTCATCAACGAGGCTTTGCTTTACTACTTCGGTGCAATGAAATCTCTCTTACGCTGCCATCATTGCATAGCGGCTGACCATACAAATCGCGACAACACCGATCATAAAGAACCCACCAGCGATACTCAGCGCAAGTTTCAACTCTGTCGACATCATTATATTTCCTGTTAAAGACTGACAGCACACCATACATCAATTACGTGCCACAAAGCTTTTACAAAGCTAACTTTCCATTTTTGGTTGTGTCATGGCGCTCTAAGCCCGTGTAAGAAACGCTTTCCACCATTTAGTTAGATATATAATCTGAAGCAACACTAATGGTTTGGAAAACACTATGACTTGTCGCCGCTGCGAGGAACATTGGTTTTGGAAAAAACTTGGACGTTGCCAACGATGCTTGGATCAATTGACGGTACTTTCTGTACTGTGTTGGATTGTGTGGTGGTTTACGCTCAAAGATGATCCACAAAGCATCGAGTCGATCGCTTTGATCTTTGCCGGCTTCGCTTTCAACGTTTTGTTGTTTCTACACTTATGGATGCGTTTTGTCATCTTGCCTTGGCAACGTCGAAAGGGACAAAAAAAGGCCAATAAAAAAGAGAAAAGTGACAGATAGAAAAAAGCCCCAAAACCAATGTCAGTTCTGGGGCTCTCTTAGATTCTTCTAAGAAAAAGCAGTGGTACTTTAATAGACCGGGCTTCCTCTCAAAGGTTCCAAATTTTTTCGATTTTTTTAGCGAATACTGATGTAAGTAAACAGGAAAATGACTATGTCATTGAATGCTAATAAAATCACTCCACAACTTCAGTTCATGCCACATGCGTTTTTTGGATCACTTGCTCCATTAAATTGATCTCAAGCGCTACCTCATCACATGCATGTTGACGTGGGCACTGATCGCAATCTTTCAGAACTTTCTCCGGCAGTAATGACTTCGATGTCGGTAAAAAGCTTTGCTTCATAAAGAACTCAGGCGTTCGCGTTAGAACAAAGACTTTCTTGATCGCCATCTGGCGCGCTTTCTCAACCAAATAGTTCACAATCGCACTGCCCTGCCCTTGGCCTTGCCAGCCCGCTTCGATACCAAGAGAGCGTATTTCAGCCAACCCTGAGTCATACACATATAGAGAAGCGCAACCCGTCACTTCACCATGATGCTCAGCCACCGCGAAAGAGCCAATATCTCTCACGAGCTCATTACGAGAGCGCGGAAGATTCTCACCAAGGTTCGCCCAGTAAGCAACCATACCTTCCAGCGTTTCAATGTCCGTCAAACGTGCAGGACGCACTTTCACCGCCGAGCTGTCACGCTGGCTCAGGCGCTTATCCGCTTGTTCTACCGCGTAAGCGACCTGGTGAGGCGAAACACCCCCCAAAGCACAACGCTTTTCCAAACACGAATCGATAGTCAGAATGTCATACACATCATCTTCAATCACCTCAGAGAAGGCTTTTAGCTCTTGCAGAGACAATTCTTCCAGCGCACAGCCTTTAGCAATAGCACCAACGACCGCGACACCGACGATGTGGTGAGCTTCACGGAATGGGATGCCTTTCGCCACTAGGTAATCAGCCAACTCAGTCGAGTTTGCGTAACCTTGTTTCGCCGCTTCTAGTGTGCGCTCGCCATTCACTTTAATACCGTCAAAACACAGAGCTGCCATTTCCATGCAGTCGTTCCATGTATCTAAAGCGTCAAACAACCCTTCTTTATCTTCCTGCATGTCTTTGTTGTACGCCAATGGCAAGGCTTTAACTGTCATCATCATGCTCGATAATGCGCCATAGACACGCCCTGTCTTACCACGGATCAACTCAAGTGCATCTGGGTTTTTCTTCTGTGGCATTAATGACGAACCAGATGTCACCGTATCCGCTAACTCAATGAAGTTTGACTCGCCTGAATTGTAGAAGATCATATCTTCTGCAAGACGAGAAAGGTGAAGCATAGAAATCGACGCCACCGACATCAGTTCCATCACATGATCACGATCTGAAACCGAATCGAGTGAATTACGCGTAGCACGGTGGAAACCGAGATTATGTGCTAATTGTTCGCGATCAATCGGATAAGCCGTTCCCGCTAACGCACCCGAGCCAAGTGGACAAGTGTCGAGACGCTGTAAGGCATCATTCAGACGAGAGTAGTCACGCTCGAACATTTCAACATAAGCCAAGCACCAGTGAGCAAAGGTTACAGGTTGAGCACGCTGAAGATGAGTATAGCCTGGCAATACGGTGCCTTGGTGCTGTTTAGCAACATGGACCATTTGTGCTTGTAGGCGATCTAAAGCAATCAATAATTGCTGACCTTGCTGACGACACCAAAGTTTCAAGTCTGTGGCGACTTGGTCATTCCGAGAACGCCCAGTGTGGAGTTTTTTACCTAAATCTCCCACTTTACTGATTAGCTGCTGTTCAACCCAAGAGTGGATATCTTCTGCATCAGAGCGAAGAATTTGGTGAGGGTCTTCCATCACTTCTAACTTCAGCTCATTTAAAGCAAGTTCCAGTTTCTGCTGTTCTTCTGCCGATAGCACATCAACAGAAAGCAGAGCTTTAGACCATGCGATTGAACCTACGATGTCTTGCTCAGCCAATCGGTAGTCAAAACGCAACGAATCATTGAACTCTTTAAATCTGGTGTCTGCCGCTTGGGTAAATCTTCCGCCCCATAATGCCATTGCGTCTCTCCTGATGACTATTGCTTACTCTAACGTTCTCGAATGAGTAGTAACCAATTTGATGGTCATTTGCTCACTTTTTCTTATGGGTCAACGTTACGGCAATTTCGATAAAAAATAAAGTATAAATTCAATATTTTTACATATATATTCAAACAAACTTTAGATACTCGCTTTTAGAAACCAAAAGACCCGCCTATAAATGGCGGGTCTTTATTCAATCCAAGATGGATGTTAATGGATTATTTCTTCTGGCTGTTCAATGCACGAATACGGCTTGATAGCGAGTAAAGACGGATGAACCCACCTGCATGGCTTTGGTCGTAAACTTCATCTTCACCAAAAGTCGCGAACTCTTCTGAATACAAGCTGTTGTCAGAACGTTTTTGCGTCACTGTCGCTTGACCTTTGTAGAGCTTAACAACCACTTCACCGTTAACGTCTTGCGCTAGCTCTTCTGAAGCGGCAAGGATCGATTTACATAGTGGCGTAAACCAACGGCCATCGTATACAAGGTGAGACGCTTTTAGACCTAGCTCCTCACGGAATTCGAATGATGATTTGTCTAGCACAAGCTGCTCTACAGCACGCAGCGCTTCCATCATGATGGTGCCTCCCGGTGTTTCATAACAACCACGAGACTTCATCCCAACAAGACGGTTTTCCACGATATCGATACGGCCAACACCGTGCTTAGCGCCCTTCTCGTTTAGGTAAACCAGTGCGTTGTATGGTGTCATCACTTCACCATCAACTTCGACCACTTCACCTTTTTCTACTTTCAGCGTGACGTATTCCGCTTCATTTGGCGCTTGCTCTGGGTCGACAGTCCACACCCAGCAGTCTTCGTTTGGTGCGTTCCACGTATCTTCTAAAACGCCGCCTTCCGTCGAAATGTGCCATGCGTTTGCATCACGTGAATAGATCTTAGTAAGAGACGCAGAGCAAGGAATATTACGCTCAGCTAGGTAATCCAAACACTCTTCACGGCTCACTAGGTCCCACTCACGCCAAGGTGCAATCACTTGTAAGTCCGGTGCTAGTGCTGCGAATGCGCCTTCAAAACGTACTTGGTCGTTACCTTTACCTGTACAGCCATGACACAGAGCGTCCGCGCCCACTTTACGTGCCACTTCAACCTGCGCTTTGGCAATGATTGGACGCGCCATTGATGTACCTAGCAGGTACTTACCTTCGTAGTACGCGCCGGTTTTTAGCGTTGGGTAAATGTAGTCTGCGACCATTTCTTCTTTCAAGTCAGCGATGTAGCACTCAGAAGCACCAGAGGCTTTTGCTTTCGCTTCAATGCCTTCTAGCTCTTCGGCACCTTGACCAACATCGGCAACGAAAGCCACTACTTCACAGTCGTAGTTCTCTTTTAGCCACGGGATGATTACTGAAGTATCTAGACCGCCTGAGTATGCGACTACCACTTTATTTACGTTCACTTTGCTCATGTTTTTTCTCCAAACTTAACTGGCGCTGCGCTCGGCGGTCAGTGCCAACTACGACTTCCTAATATTGAATTCTTTTGCTGATGCTTATTGAGGCAAGAATTGAGTACCAATACTTTCACCAGCGAATAACTGTGCTAATTTTTCTGGGTAACGCCAGGTCGCGACTTCAATTGGACGGCCAAGATCATTGGCGGCCTCCAAAGCGGCTTTAACTTTGACGATCATGCCATCGGTGATCACATGTCCATCGATCAACGAGTTAGCTTGCTGCTCTGACAGGGTTTTGATCAAATGGCCTTTTCCATCTAATACACCACTCACGTCTGATAACAGGACTAACTCCGCATCTAATGCGCCCGCAACCGCGACTGCTGCTTGATCAGCATTCACATTCATCATCTGGCCATCTTTGGTTAAACCAATTGAACTGATGATCGGCAGTGCACCTGTGTTTAGCACCGCTTGTAATAGTGCTGAGTCACCCGGTGATGCTTTGCCTACCGCGCCGAGTTCTGGGTCAAGTTCTTCAACAAGACACAAACCACCATCCGCAAGGCTAAGGCCCACAGCGTTAAGACCGTCCGCAATCGCTTGACCTTGAAGTAACTTATTCGCAGTGCCTGCAAGCGCGCCTGCAATCACAGGAATTTGATCGTAAGGTGTTACGCGTAAACCGTTTTTCTTTACGGTTTCAAGCTGAAGCTTTGCCATCAACTCATCAACTAGGTAGCCACCGCCATGAACGATGGCGATTTGTCGCTGTGCCGATTTTTGGTAAGCCGCAATGGCACCAAAAAGTTGGCTTAAGGTTTGAGTGCATGATAGAGCTGCACCACCTAGCTTAATGACTAAAGGAGCTTGATTGGTTTGCGTCATCGCATTTCCCTCTTTCAACGACTACAGCAACGCTGTCAGTTCTGGGTAACCGTAATGAATATTGAGACATTGCATCGCTTGACTCGATGCACCTTTAAGTAGGTTGTCGATAGCTGAAATCACAATGATGTGTTCGCCTTGTACCTTCCAGCCGATATCACAGAAAGGGGTATTTTCGACATCCTGAATACGTGGAATACCGTCGCCTTTAAGACGCACCGCAGGCTTGCCTTGATAAGCTTGTTCAAACGCCTGTGCCACTTGTGCTTCTGTCACACCTTGCGCAAGCTTCATGGTGATCGTGGCAAGAATGCCGCGTTTAAAGTTGCCGAGGTGCGGAGTAAAAATCACATCGCAACCCAAGTGCTGAGCAATCTCTGGCTGGTGACGATGGTTAAATACACCATAAGGTTGCAAGCTCACTTCACAGAAGCTGTTAACCATGGAGGCTTTACGCCCGGCACCAGATACACCACTGGTTGCGTTGATCACTGGCCATTGGTTGGTATCGAGCAACGCATGTTCTAATAAAGGTTTGATTGCAAGCTGTGAAGCGGTTGGGTAGCAACCTGCTACTGCAATCAAAGGAGTGGTTTTTATTGATTCTTGGTTCCACTCTGCTAAGCCGTATGCTGCTTTATCTAGCCAGTTGTTATGTTGATGTTCGAAGCCATAAAAAGTGTCGTAAAAGCCTTCACTTTTCACACGGAATGCACCCGATAAATCGAATACCTGACAGCCTGTCTCCAAGAAAGTTGGGGCTAAATCATGGCTGACTTCGTGAGCCGTTGCCAAAAACACCACGTCCGATTCTTGAGCGATTTGCAGTGGATCCGTTAGTGGTAAAACTGGCATATCAATGATGCCCGCTAGCTTACCGTGCAGCTGCGCGATGCTCTTTCCCGCATCAACACTGTTGGCGGAAACGTATAAACCTGATAGCGTGAGTTGTGGGTGTTTATTAACCATTAACGCTAACTCTGCGCCGGTGTAACCGCTGGCTCCAATAATCGTGGTTTTTAGCATTGTGTGACATCCATATACTTAAAGGCTCAAATGACTATTCATATTTAATTTTTGCTTTATTTTGATTTTTTATTCATTAAATATGATTTAATATGTGTTTTACATTTTTATGGTCTGTCTGTCAACAGGAGATTTGAAGAATCCATGCAATTACCAACTTTTCTAGAGGTCTATGAAGGACTCATCAGCACCTCTTCTATCAGCTCCACGGATCCGAGCTGGGATCAGGGCAATGCAAAAGTCATCGAAAAACTCGCATCTTGGTTTAAAGATCTGAGTTTTAGCGTTGAAGTGATCGAAGTCGAGCCAGGCAAGCACAATATGATCGCACGTATGGGTGAGGGTGAAGGTGGCCTTTTACTTGCTGGCCATAGTGATACCGTGCCATTCGATCAAGGGCGATGGAATTTCGATCCGCATAAACTGACGGAAAAAGACAACCGCTTCTACGGTTTAGGCACAGCAGACATGAAAGGCTTTTTCGCCTTTATTTATGAAGCAGTGAAGAAAGTCGATTGGAGCAAGCAGAGCAAACCACTCTACGTATTAGCCACTTGTGACGAAGAGACCACCATGTTGGGCGCGCGACATTTCACAGCAAACGCCCCATTTAAGCCGGATTACTGTATCATTGGTGAACCCACCAGCCTTGTACCAATTCGAGGTCATAAAGGGCATGTGGCAAATGCCATTCGCGTAACAGGCAAGTCCGGTCACTCATCGGACCCAGCGCTTGGCGTTAACGCTATTGAGATCATGCATGAAGTCATGTTCGCCATGATGCAACTGCGTGACAAATTGATTAAAGAATATCACCATCCGGGTTTTGCCATTCCAAGCCCTACCCTAAATCTTGGACACATTCATGGTGGTGACAGCGCTAACCGTATTTGTGGTTGCTGTGAGCTGCATTACGACGTGCGTCCTCTTCCCGGCATTAGCCTTGATGGTTTAGAGAACATGTTGCGCGGAGCATTAAAAGAAGTCGAAGCGAAATGGCCAGGGAGACTGGAGATTATTCCATTGCATGAGCCTATTCCGGGTTACGAATGCGAACATGACCACCCATTTATTGGTGGTGTTGAAGAGATCTGCCAAACCAGTTCAGAAACCGTGAACTACTGTACTGAAGCACCATTTCTACAGCAGTTGTGTCCAACCTTGGTGCTCGGCCCTGGGTCAATCGACCAAGCCCATCAACCGGATGAGTTTCTATCCTTCGACTTTATCGACCCCACAATTGATGTGCTTTCAAAGGCGATGGTCAAGTACTGCTGTTAATACGCGTTTAAGCTCGAAAGTCTGTGCAGCTCGATTGAGCTGCATCTTTTTATCTTCACAATTTAGCGCTAGTCTTAACACTTATTTAACTTGTTATTTTGTAATTAATTTTCACTTCTTACTCTATGGCTGCCGTAAATTTGCTCTAAATCAGGAGACAGCGGAATAATTGCAAACTTAGTCTGCTTTATTTGACTATAACTGGTGCTTTTCGCTAGATTGGAGTCTTAACAAGGACAATGGATGTAGTTTTTTTACGAGGCAGGACGACAATGAACGAGAAATACGCCGCACTCAAAAGTAATGTGCGCATGTTAGGCCACTTATTGGGTAACACCATTCGCGATGCCCATGGCGAAGAAATCTTCGAGAAAGTGGAAACCATTCGTAAATTATCCAAATCAGCTCAAGCAGGGAATCAAGCAGACAGGGACAGCTTGATCGAAGAAATCAAACATCTACCTGATGAGCAGCTAACGCCCGTTACTCGCGC
Organism: Vibrio sp. 1402; assembly: GCF_033340275.1. NCBI lineage: Bacteria > Pseudomonadati > Pseudomonadota > Gammaproteobacteria > Vibrionales > Vibrionaceae > Vibrio > Vibrio sp. 1402. The sequence goes on along the minus strand of NZ_JAWOWE010000018.1, from coordinate 11,502 downwards.
GTTTAACCAATTTCTAAACCTCACCAATATCGCTGAGCAATACCACACGATTTCACGCCATTGTGAAGAGCACATTTGCGAACCAGACGCGATTAACTCGCTGTTTTCTAAACTGGTACAAAACGATGTGAGCAAACTGGACACTGCGCAAGCGGTTCGTGATCTAAATATTGAATTGGTATTGACGGCTCACCCAACAGAAATTACGCGCCGTACGATGATCAACAAACTGGTCAAGATAAATGAGTGCTTATCAAAGTTGGAGCTAAGCGATCTTTCTTCTAAAGAGCGCAGAAAAACCGAACGCCGCCTAGAGCAACTGATTGCCCAAGGCTGGCATTCAGACGTGATTCGACAACAACGCCCTACTCCGTTGGATGAAGCAAAGTGGGGCTTTGCGGTCGTTGAAAACTCGCTATGGGAAGCAGTACCGGATTTCCTACGTGAGATGAATGACCGTCTAAAATCTTACCTTGGAGAAGGTTTACCCATTGATGCTCGCCCAGTGCACTTCTCCTCTTGGATGGGCGGTGACCGTGACGGTAACCCGTTTGTTACTCACAACGTTACGCGTGAAGTCTTACTTTTGTCTCGTTGGAAAGCCGCCGATCTTTATCTCAATGACATCAACGAATTGATCAGCGAGCTGTCTATGACAGTTTCAAACGATCAAGTCCGTGAGCTTGCTGGCGAAGATCAGCACGAACCATACCGTGCGATCCTGAAGCAATTACGCACTCTGCTCAATGAAACCAAAGATATTCTCGATGCTAAGATCCACGGTCAAAAGCTGGCTGTTAAAGCACCACTGCAAAAAGTCGAGCAACTTTGGGAACCGCTGTATGCCTGCTACCAGTCACTAAACGAATGTGGCATGGGTGTAATAGCCAACGGCTCATTACTGGATACACTACGCCGCGTAAAAGCATTTGGTATCCATCTTGTACGTCTTGATATCCGCCAAGAGAGCACGCGTCACTCAGACGTCTTGTCTGAACTAACTCGCTACTTAGGTATTGGTGATTACGAACAATGGAGCGAGCAAGATAAGATTGCTTTTCTAACTAACGAGCTGGCATCTAAACGTCCGCTTCTCCCTCGTGATTGGGAACCGTCTGAACCCGTCAAAGAGGTTTTGGATACCTGTAAGATTGTTGCAGCACAACCGCGTGAAGCGTTTGGCGCTTACGTTATTTCAATGGCACGTACCGCCTCTGACGTACTAGCCGTTCATCTACTGCTACAAGAAGCTGGTTGCCCTTACCGCATGGATGTGTGTCCTCTGTTCGAAACGCTAGACGATTTGAACAACGCAGAATCGGTCATCAAGCAGCTTATGGGGATTGACCTTTACCGTGGTTTTATCCAAAACCACCAGATGGTCATGATTGGTTACTCTGACTCAGCGAAAGATGCAGGTGTTATGTCTGCAGGTTGGGCTCAGTATCATGCGATGGAATCGTTAGTTAAAGTGGCTGAAGAAGAAGGCGTTGAGCTAACTTTATTCCATGGTCGTGGGGGCACAGTCGGTCGCGGTGGCGCACCTGCGCATGCTGCGCTTTTGTCGCAACCACCAAAAAGCTTGAAAGGCGGTTTACGTGTAACAGAGCAAGGCGAGATGATCCGCTTTAAACTGGGACTCCCAGATGTCGCAGTAAACAGCTTTAACCTATATGCAAGTGCGATTCTGGAAGCCAACTTGTTACCGCCACCAGAGCCAAAACAAGAATGGCGCGACTTGATGGAAGTGCTATCAGAAGTAAGCTGTGAGTCTTACCGAAATGTGGTTCGTGGCGAGCCAGATTTCGTGCCTTACTTCCGCCAAGCAACACCAGAACTCGAACTCGGCAAGTTGCCACTTGGTTCTCGTCCTGCAAAACGCAACCCTAAGGGCGGAGTAGAAAGCTTACGTGCAATCCCGTGGATCTTCTCATGGAGTCAAAACCGTTTGGTACTTCCTGCATGGCTAGGCGCAGGTGAAGCGATTCAATACTCGATCGATAAAGGCCACCAAGCATTGCTCGAAGAGATGTGCCGCGAATGGCCATTTTTCTCAACTCGTCTCGGCATGCTGGAAATGGTGTACTCGAAGTGTAATATTGATATCTCTCGCTACTACGATGAGCGATTGGTGGATGAGTCGCTCCGTCCACTCGGTGAAAAGCTTCGTGCTCAGCTTCAAGAAGACATCAAAGCGGTACTGAATGTAGAGAACAATGAAAACTTGATGCAGCATGACCCTTGGGGACTCGAGTCTATTCGCTTACGCAATATCTACGTTGAGCCATTGAATATGCTACAAGCAGAGCTGCTATACCGCACGCGTCAAACCGAAGAAGCTTCTGCAAACTTGGAAGAAGCGTTGATGGTGACGATTGCTGGTATTGCTGCAGGTATGCGCAACACAGGCTAATCGTTTCATTTTTAATAGAAAGCTGGGCAAATGCTCAGCTTTTTTTTATCACAGGATAATCGCACCAAAACAAAGGCAGTTAAATATACCACTAGAGACCCAAAAAATACCAAAACAAAAGAATAAAAAACCACAAGTTAACACTATTGATTATTATGTTAGTTTTTTAGGGTAATTTTGTCCTACTATTCCACTTCATGCTTATTATTTATATACTACTTGCCTGCTGAGAGCTCATAAATCCAATCATACCTGCTCCAGCCTTGATGGGACTCCCCATCTCTCTAGGTGATAAACGGCTTTAAGGTGACAGGACCAACATTGTTGGTGCTACTTATACATTAAAAAACTCAAGTGCCAGTAAGAGCGCAGCTGAAAGTATAAGTAGCTTGTTTACAAGTTTATTGACCATTTGGATTGAAGACATGTCATTACCACACGTAATCTTAACTGTTCTTAGCACTCGCGACGCAACCGGTTACGATATCACTAAAGAATTCTCTGCTAGCATCGGTTACTTCTGGAAAGCAAGCCACCAACAGGTGTACCGTGAACTCAACAAAATGGCTGAGAAAGAACTGGTTACTTGCGTATTAGAACCCCAAGAAGGCAAACCAGACCGCAAGGTTTACTCCATTACAGACGCTGGTCGCAGCGCTTTAGGAGAGTGGTTTGATCAACCAACTGCACACCCAACAGTTCGTGATGAGTTTTCAGCGAAATTGATGGCATGTGCCGTTCAACCAGCGGCTCCATTCCGTGACCAACTCGCCGAGCTAGTTGAAGAGTCTCGCAAACTGGTTTCTCACTACAAAGAAATTGAAGCGGCTTACTACGCAACGCCGTCAACTTTAGATAAACAAGCTCGCCTAGAACGTCTAACGCTTCGCCGTAACCTACTGTTACGTGAAACTTGGATCACTTGGGCAGAAGAAGTTCTAACTGAACTTGAAGTGATTGGTTAAACTCCTTTTGCTTTGATAAAACGAAAAAGGCTTGCCACTTGGCAAGCCTTTTATCTTTTTGAAACTAGGTTTACGCACCGACTACTGCGCGAGGACGAACACCCAACGTATGGCATAACGCGTAAGTCATCTCTGCACGGTTTAGTGTGTAGAAGTGAAAATCCTTAACCCCTTCACGACTCAGTACACGCACCATATCAATAGCTTGGCTAGCTCCTACAAGCTGGCGAGTCACCGGATCATCATCCAAGCCATCGAATTGTTTGCTCATCCATCCTGGTACTTTCACATTGTTCTGTGCCGCAAAGCGAGAAGCTTGCTTAAAGTTCGATACAGGCAAAATTCCTGGCACAATCTCTACGTCAATTCCTGCTGCGACACAACGGTCACGGAATCGCAGGTAAGACTCAACGTCAAAAAAGAACTGAGTAATAGCACGGTTTGCACCTGCATCTACCTTACGTTTTAGGTTCAATAAGTCAGACTGTGCGCTTTTAGCTTCAGGGTGAACCTCAGGGAATGCAGCAACGGAGATATCGAAATCGTGGCGTGATTTCAGCAGCTCAACCAAATCCGAGGCATACATATCAGGCGCACCGCCACCTGGAGGAATATCACCACGCAGAGCGACGATATTTTCAATACCATTGTTCCAATAGTCATCGGCAATATTAATCAGCTCTTCACGAGTCGCATCAATACAAGTGAGATGGGGAGCGGCAACCAATCCGGTTGTTGCTTTAATTTCTTTAATGATGGAGTGTGTTCTGTCACGCTCGCCGGAGTTCGCACCGTAAGTCACAGAAACAAATTTAGGTTGAAGCGTTTTAAGACGGTGCACTGAATTCCAAAGTGTTTCTTCCATCTTAGCGCTGCTTGGCGGAAAAAACTCAAACGATACATTGATGTTATCTGATAACTCAGCAATATTCTGGTTCAAGGCGTCGATATGGCCTGCGTGCGTATATCCCATCTTACTCTCCCTGCGGCACTCCGCCACGAAAACAAATCCTTAAAATCGACGTTTAGACGTCTATATGTCTACAGAATGTATTGAATACGATTTAATGTCAACCTTGTAATTATGAATTTTTCTCAAGTTAATAATGAAGATAGTTCAAGTTTCTACTTGAGCATCATCTCACCATTTTGCACGGGTTATGACTTCAGTATGGCACTGATAGGGGAATAAAAAACCCTGGATTAATTCCAGGGGTTTTTAGGTCAATCGCAACTTTAAAATAAACCAGCCAATCGGTTGAGGTCGGATTGAATAGCGCCGGCTGTCACTTCTCTGCCTGCGCCTGGTCCTCGAATGACCAGAGGGTTATCTTTGTACCACTTGCTCTCTATGGCAAAAATGTTATCGCATGGCAATAAGTTGGCGAGCGCGTGCTCACGAGATAACGCTTCGACTCCCACCGTTGCTTTACCATTTTTTTCTAAACGCGCCACATAGCGAAGCACTTGATCGTTTCTCTGTGCTTTTGTCAGACGCTCTTGAAGTATTTCACTCAACAACGCTCCATTATCGAAGAAATCATCTAAGCTCAGTTCTCTTAATTCTTCTGGCACCAAAGACTCAACTTTAACGCTGTCTGGTTCTATATCTAGGCCCGACTCTCGAGCCAAGATGACTAACTTGCGCATTACATCGGAGCCATCTAAATCAGAACGAGGATCAGGTTCGGTTAAACCTTGCTGCCAAGCAAGATCGACTAAATCATTAAATGGCACAGAACCATCAAACTGTTGGAACAGCCATGATAGCGTCCCCGAGAAAATACCCGATAGAGCGACGATTTCATCCCCACTTTCACGAAGATCTCGCACGGTATGGTTTATCGGTAACCCAGCACCCACCGTTGCGTTGTATAGCCAATGACGACCAATTTTAGCGAATGCATCTTGAACCTGATGGTAGTACTGGCTATCTGCGGAACCGGCAACTTTGTTAGCGGAAATCAAATGAATGCCTTGCTGTGCGATTTCTACGTAGCGCTGAGCCAACTCTTTACTCGCGGTAACATCAAGCACGACGGCTTCATCGTAGCTTTTAAGCGCTCCCAAACGTGCCAGCCAATCCCCATTGTTTGCTATGCTTTCATCATCAAATCGTTCAGCTACACTCGCCGCCTCAATACCTTGCTCATCGAACCAATAGGTTTGGCTATCCACAACCGCGACAAGATCAAAGCTCATACCATGACGTTTTTCGAGCTCACTTTTTTGCGTCGCAAATAAATTTAACCAACTAGAACCAATATTACCCTTGCCACATAAAGCCACTGCCACGCGTTTTTGCGCTTGGAACAACTGGCTATGAATCGTTTGAACCAACGCCTCGGTATCAGTACGGCGCAAAACAGCGACTAGGCTCAGTCCTGAGTCTGTTTCAGAGATAAATTCTACCGGAGAGTGCTTTAGCTTCTGATAAAAGCCAAAGCAATGATTGGCGTTTTTCGTAACGCCTGCACCTACCGCAGCTAAGAGCGAGTAACCTTCTTTTAGCTTAATTTCTGCCTCCACCGCAAGCTCTTGCAAGTATTTCAATGCACCACCGGCGATTTCTGCGGTGTAAGCCAAGCGTAGCGTGTACTGATCGGATTGAGCTTCAAATGCCAGTGGCTCTAATTGTGCGCGCTGCAACGCTTGTAATACATCACTCTGTGTTTTTTCGAAGTCGTGCCCATGCATGAAAGACAACTGCACCAATAAAACATCATCCAGTGAAGTAATAATTTTAGCGCCACGACCAGATGCCAATACACGCTCAATACGAGTAGAACCCGACTCTGGCAGATAGCTACACTTGAGATTAAGGTCCATGGTACTTTGCGCCACAGGCTGAAGCGTACGACTGTGTAGCACTGGGGCAGCTAAGCGAGCAAGTTCACTGGCTTCATCCAATCGAAGTAACGGTAATAAACAAGCGTCAGACACCAAACGTGGATCGGCACTATAGACACCAGCAACATCACTCCAAATAGTGACAGTACTGACTTCAGCAAGCGCGCCTATGACCGTTGCAGAATAGTCAGAGCCGTTACGACCAAGTAGAATGGTTTCTCCTGCCTCGTTCTGAGCCATAAAGCCAGTAATTACCACACGTTTATGGTTATGCTGCGCGAGGATCTCTTTAATTAAAGGGTATGAACGAGCGCGATCAACCTCTGGTTGAGTTCCCGCTTCTGCACGTAAAAACGCTCGTGCATCTTGTGCAACCGCAGGGATAGAACGTTGAGATAATAACGCGGCCAATAGGCGAGCAGACCATACTTCTCCGTGCCCCAGTACCGCGGCTTTTTGCGCATTAGTGAGTGGTGCAGTCAGCTCCGAGAGAGTACTGAACTCATCATGTAATAAAGCTAACAGCTCTTCTTTTGCTTCACTCTCCAACAAGCTTTCTATTAGCTCAGTTTGAAACTGTCTTAAGCTTTGAAGCGCTTCATGCGCAATTCGGCCATCTTTATTTAACCCTTCCAAAAACTCAATCAAGCGGTTAGTGGTTTTTCCTGCAGCAGAGACGACCACCAGATCATTTTCTGTCGAATACTCCTTGAGAATACCCACAACGCGTAAGTAGCATTCTGGGTTTGCTAAGCTACTGCCACCAAACTTATGCAGCTGACGTTGTACAGTCATTGTTATCGTCTCCTATTACTGGGTAGCTTTAGCGAACGCTTGTTCTAAATCTGTGATGAGGTCTTGTGCATCTTCCAAACCGACAGACAAACGCAATAGTTGATGAGAGACCCCAGCCTCCGCCAGCGCCTCCTCACCCATTGCACGGTGCGTCATGGATGCTGGGTGGCAAATCAAACTTTCTACACCACCTAATGACTCTGCTAATGAAAACAGTTGGAGCTCTTTCACAAACACCTTTAACTGCTCAAACGAACCAGCAAACTCAAAACTCAACATAGAGCCAAAGCCCGTTTGCTGCTTTTTAGCAATGTCGTGACCTGGATGTTCCGGCAGGCTTGGATGATAGATAGTTTTAACTAACGCTTGTTTCTGTAGGTAAGCTAGTACCTGCTGTGAGCTCTCTTCATGTACTCTCATACGAGCAGCAAGCGTACGAATACCTCGCAGTGTCATGTAACTATCGAAAGGTGTGCCCGTTGCACCAATACAATTACCCCACCATGCAAGCTCTTCTGCATGCGCTTCTGTGTTGGTGATGATTACCCCACCAATTACGTCCGAATGACCGTTGATGTACTTTGTTGTGGAGTGGATAACAAAATCCGCACCTAGCTCTAAAGGTTTTTGGTACACGGGTGTCAAAAAGGTATTGTCCACCGCAACTAACGCGCCGATTTGTTTCGCTTTTTCACAAGTAGCTGCAATATCCACTACGCGAACCAGAGGGTTTGACGGAGTTTCTAGCAAAATGAGTTTTGGTTTTTGTGCCAATGCAGCATCTAAAGCCTGTTCGTCTGATTGATCGACAAACTGAACCTTAAAATCGCCTTTGTTAGCTCGGGTATTAAAAAGACGATAGGTACCACCATAACAATCGTGAGGAGCAATAATGAGATCATCTGGGCCGAGAAAAGCGGAAACCCATAAATTTAATGCCGACGTACCGCAGTTAGTAACAACCGCTCCTTTTCCAGACTCGAGTTCAGATAGCGCACTTTCCAACAGTCCGCGGTTTGGATTACCAGATCGTGTGTAATCATACTTGGGCACTTCACCAAAAGCAGGAAAACCATAGTTAGTGGAAAGATAAATAGGTGGAACGACAGCATGATATTGGCTGTCTGATTCAATACCAGTGCGTACTGCAATGGTCGCAGGTTTGCGAGTGCTCATGGGTGTATCCTTTCACGGGTAATGACTTCTAAATAGGAATGCGCTATATCTAATGAGTAACATAAAGTGATCAACACGCTTCCTTTGCTGTTATGTTCACTTTACTCGTCAAAAAATGAGACGTCAACACTTCTAGACGTCTATATGTCTTTGCTTATGGCGGTAAATGCAGCTAAAATCAGCACCTAAATTATTTTTAACCGATTACATAAATGAAGGTGTGCAATGGCTGACTGGAATGGCGAATACATTAGCCCATATGCAGAGCACGGCAAAAAAAGCGAACAAGTAAAAAAAATTACCGTCTCTATCCCGCTAAAAGTTTTAAAGGTGCTAACTGATGAGCGTACTCGCCGTCAGATCAATAACTTACGCCATGCAACCAATAGTGAATTGCTATGCGAGGCATTTTTGCACGCGTACACAGGTCAGCCACTTCCGACAGATGAAGACCTTCGTAAAGACCGTCCTGATGATATTCCAACAGAAGTAAAAGCGCTGATGACGGAAATGGGCATCGAATTTGAGTCATTCGACGAAGAATAAAAAAGCCTGATAAGAGGTTTCAGGTAATAACTCTTGCCTCGAGCCAAATGAATGACATAAAAAATGGGACGCAATAGCGTCCCATTTTTGTGTATCACATCTGAAAGATATATTACTCTGCCATGTAGTTTTCAGGCATCTCGATACGAGCTACACCTGAATTAACCGCCGCCTGAGCAACCGCTTTTGCAACACGTGGTAGCAAACGTGAATCCATTGGTTTTGGAATAATATAGTCCGCACCAAACTCTAGCTTATCAACACCTGCAGCCTTCAATACGGCTTCAGGTACAGGCTCTTTTGCTAGCTCACGAATCGCCTCAACGGCTGCAAGTTTCATTTCATCATTGATTTCACTTGCACGCACATCAAGAGCACCGCGGAAAATGAATGGGAAACACAATACGTTGTTAACTTGGTTAGGATAATCACTACGGCCAGTACCCATGATCAAGTCATCACGAACTGCGTGAGCAAGTTCCGGCTTGATTTCAGGATCCGGGTTAGAACATGCGAATACGATTGGCTTATCTGCCATCAACTTCAACGCTTCCGCTGGCAATAGGTTTGGACCAGATACACCTAGGAACAGATCTGCACCTTCAATCACGTCTTCTAGTGTGCGCTTATCTGTATTGTTCGCAAATAGCTGCTTATATTCATTAAGATCATCACGACGAGTGTGAATCACACCTTTGCGATCTAGCATGTAGATTTTTTCGCGCATTGCGCCGCATTTGATCAGAAGCTCCATACACGCTACAGCGGCAGCGCCAGCGCCAAGACAAACAATTGTTGAATCTTCAAGTTTCTTACCTTGAAGTTCGATTGCATTCAGCATACCCGCTGCCGTTACAATAGCAGTACCATGTTGATCATCGTGGAATACTGGTACATCACAACGTTCAATCAGACGCTTTTCAATCTCAAAACAGTCTGGTGCTTTAATATCTTCAAGGTTGATACCGCCAAAAGTGTCTGCAATGCTCGCAACAGTATCAACAAATTCATCGATCGTGCGGTGCTTAACTTCAATATCAATAGAGTCAAGACCTGCAAAACGCTTAAACAGTAACGCTTTACCTTCCATCACTGGCTTAGATGCAAGTGGACCTAGGTTACCTAGACCTAGAATAGCGGTACCGTTAGAAATAACAGCAACCATGTTCCCTTTTGCAGTGTACTTGTACACGTTATCCGGGTTTTGTGCGATTTCACGCACTGGCTCTGCAACACCAGGGCTATATGCAAGGGCAAGATCACCCGCCGTTTCCGCAGGCTTTGTCAGTTCGACAGCAATCTTTCCTGGAGTTGGATAAGCATGGTAATCCAATGCTTTTTGGCGATGTTCTTCTTCTGGAGTGGCTGCTTGGTGGTTGTCTTCAGACATGGACGTTTCTCTTTTTTATTTTTAGGTAAGGGGGCATAAATTCTATCGGATAGAAATCAAACTTCATAGGCAAGATTGCGAGCAATATCCTTAAAAAGCCGATAATAAAAGAGATTAGACCAGATAACGGGGTTAAGCACCCGATTTTCGAGTCAGGTGCTCTTTCTTCTTACTATTATTGGAGTATGCAAACTTAGAAAGTATCGTTACTCTTCGTCCACGTATTGCGCTTGGAGATAATTCTCAATACCAGACATTTCAATCAAGCCAAGTTGCGTCTCTAGCCAATCAACATGTTCTTCTTCATCTTCAAGAATATCTTGGAAGAGATCTCGAGACACATAATCTCGAATGTCTTCAGCGTAGGCAATCGCATCTTTTAAATCTGGAATAGCCGCCATTTCAAGCTTTAAGTCACACTCGAGCATTTCCTTGGTATCTTCACCAATCATCAACTTACCTAAATCTTGTAGGTTCGGTAGGCCTTCAAGGAACAAAATACGCTCAATTAGATGATCGGCATGCTTCATCTCATCGATAGATTCGTGATATTCCTTGTCTGCTAGGTGCTTTAAGCCCCAGTCTTTATACATTCGGGCGTGAAGAAAATACTGATTAATAGCGACGAGCTCGTTACCGAGCACTTTATTGAGATGTTGAATGATGATTGGATCGCCTTTCATGACAAAACCCTCCTCTTTGGCTTCATTTAAATGTAGAAGCAAATGAGAAGGTGTCAAAATGTAAGGCAAATAATTACTGCATACTTACAGCAATTAGCTGGCTTGTTTAAATTCCGTGTAACTAGTTTCCGCTAAAATTTCCTTGGCCTGTCTGATGCACTTACCACATTGGCTGCCCAATGCCGTGCACTTTTTGATTCCTTTAATATCTGTTACGCCTTCATCTATCGCCAACTTCCTAATTTTTTTGTCGGAGACACCATGGCAAAGACAAACGTACATACTCAAAAAACCTATAAAACTAATCTGTGACAAACAATATAAACAAGAATAGTTCTTGTTACCAGTCGCATTATGGTGTCCGCTCAGAATATTTGGTTATAACGATTTTACCGCTGCAGGAAAAGATCAAAGGGTTAAGAGGGGTGAGTAAAAGCGTTAAGAAACAAAGCCGGTAAAACTCTGTTTTTAAATCGAAAAAGTGACGTCTTTTATTTCAACACTTATAACTAAATGTAATCTAGAAATGAAAAAGGGAAGCCTAAGCTTCCCTTTTCGATGCGCTTTCTTCAAAAAGAAGAACAGTGCAAGATTTCGTTTAATTCGTTATGAATTAGTCGAAGATCTTAGCAACAACACCAGCACCTACTGTACGGCCACCTTCACGGATCGCGAAACGTAGAC
>NZ_JAWOWE010000017.1:0-66396 GCF_033340275.1 Vibrio sp. 1402 | reverse complement strand
GGAGCGACACACGAGGTTCGAACTCGTGACCTCAACCTTGGCAAGGTTGCGCTCTACCAACTGAGCTAGTGTCGCATCAACAACGTTTCCGCTGTTTAGGGCTGCGAATTATAAGAGCATTTTTTTGTGATGCAAGTCCTTCCTTCAAAAAAACTTTATTTTTTTACTGAACGACGAAAAAGCAATCAAAAGCGATATAAATTACAACAATTTGGATCGCAACCTTAACAGTTAAATCTTGAAAATAGTACCTCGATAGTACTTAAGTTCTGCGATGGACTCACGAATGTCGTCCAAGGCCAAATGTGTTCCCTGTTTTGTGAACCCATTTAGCACCTCAGGTTGCCAGCGACGTGCTAGTTCTTTAAGAGTACTAACGTCAACATATCGGTAATGGAAGAACTCTTCCAACTCAGGCATATGCTTGTATAAAAAGCGACGATCCTGCCCAATGCTGTTACCACATATTGGCGACGCCCCTTTCGGTACCCATTTTTCTAAAAATTCAATGGTTTGTGCGACTGCGTCTTGTTCTGAGATTTGACTGTTTCGAACGCGCTCAACCAAACCGCTTGCCGTATGCGTATTAGTACACCAGTCGTCCATTTTCGCTAGTTCTTCTTCCGGCTGATGAATCGCTAACACTGGACCTTCAGCCAAAATATTTAGTTCGCTATCCGTGACAATAGAAGCAATTTCGATGATTTTGTGCGTTTCAGGATCAAGCCCTGTCATCTCTAAATCAACCCAAATTAGGTTTTGATCGCTAAAGGACATGGTTACGCCGCCTATTTGTTTATCGATAAAAGAGGTACTATACCTCAAAATACGAGAAACACGATACTCATACACGGAGCCAAGAGTACGGCTCAACCATTTGAGTAAATTCACATAAAGTACAGAATTGTGGCAAAGAAGAAAAAGTTAACCAAAGGTCAGGTGCGACGCGTACGTAGCAACCAACAAAAGCGTTTGAAGAAGCAAGAAGAGTCCATCCAGTGGGATGAAAACATGCTAGGCGCCAGCAAGCAAGGTCTCGTGATCACTCGTTTTGGTCAGCACGCGGACATTGAAGACCTTGAAACAGGCGAAATTCAACGCTGTAACCTCCGCCGTGGTATTGAGTCTCTAGTATCTGGCGATCGTGTTTTATGGCGCGAAGGATTGGAGTCTATGGCGGGCATCTCTGGTGTTGTTGAAGCGGTAGAACCTCGCTCTTCAGTGCTCACTCGTCCAGATTATTACGATGGCCTAAAACCCGTTGCAGCCAATATTGATCAAATGGTCATTGTCTCTTCGGTATTACCAGAGCTATCGCTAAATATTATTGACCGCTATCTCGTTGCATCAGAAACACTGAATATTGCGCCATTGTTGGTCTTAAATAAAGTCGACCTTCTAGAAGCCGATGATCGTGCAATGTATGAAGAATGGCTCAAAGAATATGAACGCATTGGCTATAAAGTGCTTCTGGTCAGCAAGAAGTCTGGAGAAGGCATTGCTGAACTAGAAACCCTGCTGCGTGACCGAATTAATATCTTTGTTGGTCAATCAGGCGTAGGGAAATCCAGCTTAGTCAACGCGTTAATGCCGGAACTAGAGAGCGAAGTGGAAGAAGGCGAAGTCTCTGAGAACTCTGGCTTGGGCCAACACACCACGACGGCTGCACGTTTATACCACATTCCAACGGGTGGCGATTTGATCGACTCACCTGGAGTACGTGAATTTGGTCTTTGGCATTTGGAAGCAGAAGAAGTAACAAAAGCATTCGTTGAATTTCGACCATATTTAGGCGGTTGCAAGTTCCGAGATTGTAAACACAATGATGACCCAGGCTGCCTTCTACGCGAAGCTGTCGAGAACGGGGAAATTAACGAAACTCGCTTTGAAAACTATCATCGCATTTTGGAAAGCATGGTTGAAAACAAAGCAAATCGTCAGTATTCACGTAATAAAAAAGCCGATCTGTAATTGAGTTAAGGCTGTAACTGTGTAAAAAGTCTTCACCTAATACTGACAAGCAAATTAAATTTCAGTAACATCACGCGCCCTAAAGCGCGAATCTAACAGAAGTATCGGAATTAAAGATGGACAAGTTTAAAGTTGGACTGCAGTACTGGATCCCACAACACGGCCTCACTCGCCTAATGGGTAAACTGGCTTCAGCAAAAGCTGGCGGTCTAACAACAGCAGTTATTCGTTGGTTTATCAAACAATACAATGTGAATATGGATGAGGCAAAGCACTCAGATCCTAAGCATTTTAAAACGTTCAACGAGTTTTTCGTTCGTGAGCTAAAAGAAGGCGCACGCCCAATTTCTGAAGGCGAAAACGTCATCACTCATCCAGCCGACGCTTGTGTTAGCCAGTTTGGCCCTATTGAAGATGGTCAACTTATCCAAGCAAAAGGTCATCACTTCTCAGCACAAGAATTGCTGGGCGGTGACGCGAATTTAGCGGACGAATTTAAAGATGGTTCTTTTGCCACATTGTATCTATCTCCGCGCGATTACCACCGTGTACACATGCCATGTGACGGCACTCTGCGCCAAATGATTTACGTACCAGGTGACCTGTTCTCAGTAAACCCTCTGACAGCAGAAAACGTACCGAACCTATTTGCACGTAACGAGCGTGTGGTGTGTATCTTCGATACTGAGTTTGGTCCAATGGCACAGGTGCTTGTTGGTGCGACAATTGTTGGCAGCATTGAGCAAGTATGGGCTGGCACGATCACTCCGCCTCGTGGAAACACTGTCTACAAATGGGATTACCCAGCAGAGGGTGACAAGGCCGTGATCTTGAAAAAAGGCGAAGAGATGGGCCGCTTCAAACTGGGTTCTACTGTTATTAACCTGTTTGCCAAAGACGCGATTGAGTTTGACGCAAGCATGGAAAACGGTAAGCCAACCGTTATGGGCACACCTTACGCCTTGAAAAAATAAGTAAAACACCGTTAAAGAGCCCTTTATTAAGGGCTCTTTTTATTGATAAAAAGCAAAACTCCGTTCGAAATTTAGCCTCTATTTCTCAAACTCATACCTGCCTCTAAGACCCTCATTCCACAATCAATTATCCTGCGCTTAGAATGAATATTTAGAGGGGCAGCCAATGCCAAAGATGAGTGTAAACACGTTAGCGAAATTGCTGGTGTGCTTTTTAATTCCGCTCGGTGTTTTGATGATGCCGATCGATGCTATTCCTATTGACGATCTCACTTTAATTCAGCATCGCCTGTTGGCTATTTTTCTTCTTGCTGCCCTACTTTGGGTTCTCGAGCCGGTTCCCGTTTTTGCTACGTCCATTCTTATTATCGCTCTTGAACTGATCATGATATCGGATAAAGGTTTGCATCTATTTCGCAATCCACCAGCGGGGCATGATTTAGGAGAGTTAATTGCTTACACCGATATTTTCTCGGCCTTCTCTTCACCGATCATTATTCTTTTTATGGGTGGTTTTGCTCTCGCGATTGCGGCTTCCAAATACGAGCTCGACAACAACCTCGCCCGAGTGCTACTAAAACCATTCGGCACACAACCTAAGTTCATCATGCTGGGCTTGATGTTAATTACCGCCGTTTTTTCAATGTTTATGTCCAATACTGCCACGACCGTGATGATGCTAGCCCTGCTTGGCCCCATCGTCGCTTCAGCACCTAAAGGGGATTTAGGGATTAAAGCACTGGTGTTGTGTATTCCAATTGCCGCGAATACAGGCGGCATTGCGACTCCGATAGGCACGCCACCTAATGCGATAGCGCTTCAATATCTCACTGGAGAAAACGCGATAGACTTCCTATCGTGGATGACAATGGGTCTACCATTTGTGTTGGTACAACTCACTGTAGCTTGGTTCTTGTTGCAAAAGCTGTTTCCGTCTAGCGAACCAGAAATGAAACTAAAGCTAGATGGTACATTCAAAAGGAGCTGGCGTGCGATCGTCGTCTACATCACTTTTGCACTAACCATTGTGCTTTGGATGACAACGAAAGTGCATGGCATGAATACATACGTTGTCGCGATTATCCCACTAGCAGTGTTCACGTTAACGGGCATTATGGGAAAAGAAGAGCTCAAGCTGATTAACTGGGATGTTTTATGGCTGGTTGCCGGTGGTATAGCAATTGGTATTGCCTTAGACAAAACGGGCTTAGCCGAAGCATTAGCGCACGCCATTGATTACAGCCTGCTATCACCATTTGCCGTTGTTTTAGCCCTATCAGTAGTGTGTTGGTTAATGGCGAACTTTATGTCTAATACCGCAACAGCAAACTTATTGATGCCTATTGCTGCCGCTATTGGTACATCCATGCCAAGCCTTATTGCGGTTGGTGGCCTACAAGGTTTACTGGTTGTCGTCGCCTTCTCCGCATCACTTGGCATGATCTTACCGGTTTCCACACCACCAAACTCTTTGGCTTATTCAACAGGCCTCATCGAGAGCAAAGACATGGCGAAAGTGGGGCTGATTCTTGGTTTGATTGGTCTACTTATCGTGTATGGCGCAGTTTTGGTACTGTTTTAATCGAAGAGCTCCATGAAAAAGCGTGTTGTCATGGAGCTGCTCTCCAGCTACTGCCCTTACAGAGCGGCTTTTACATCCCATAAATTTCGTGCATATTAAGACTCCTCTACTCTACAAGGACGTCGACACATCATGGGTTACGAATGGCTTGCTTTATGCGCCGCTTTTCTGTGGGCAGTTTCTAGCCTAATTTCGGTCATTCCTGCACAACACCTAGGCGCATTTTCTTACAGCCGCTGGCGTATGGGCTGCACAGCCGTGATCTTATCAACAATGGCCTGGATAACTGGCGGCTGGTTAACGGTTTCTTGGGAACATGTAACGCCAATGATGGCCTCAGGACTGATTGGTATTTTTATTGGCGATACCGCTCTATTCGCGTGTTTGAATCGTATGGGGCCAAGACAAGCCGGGTTACTCTTCTCTTGCCACGCCGTGTTCTCTGCCATCTTGGGCTACTTCTTATTTAGCGAAGTCATGACCACAATAGAACTACTGGGCGCATCATTGGTATTTAGCGGCGTGGTGATGGCGATATTCTTTGGCCGAAGAGGTCAAGTGAATAACGTCTTGGAAGACATTAAAGGTAACATCTGGGTGGGTATTGGACTTGGCTTAACCGCAGCAATGTGCCAAGCATTGGGCGGCATCATCGCCAAGCCAGTAATGCAAACCAGTATTGACCCAGTTGCGGCTTCTGCTATTCGAATGATCAGTGCCTTTTTCGCCCACAGCATGTTGTTAATTCTAGGAGTCAAAGTCGCTCGCTCGACGCAACACATTACTTGGCGCATATTTGGTATTACTGCCCTTAATGGTTTCTTGGCGATGGCCGTCGGCATGACGCTAATCTTATACGCACTGCAAGAAGGAAATGTAGGTATGGTTGCACTTCTATCTTCAACCACGCCAATTATGTTGCTACCACTGCTCTGGATTTACACTAAACGCCGACCAAACCGATTTGCATGGTTGGGCGCAGCCCTAGCTGTGATTGGTGCGGGCATTTTGGTTCAGTAACCTTACAGACCAGCCCTTATTGCCAGATACAAAAAAGCCCGAGTTTAAACTCGGGCTTTTGTCATTCGGAGCCGTTAGTTAATTATTTATTTAACTAATACTTCACCCGTCATTTCTGCTGGGATTTCTAGACCAGCTAGAGAAAGCATGGTTGGTGCAAGGTCAGACAGTTTACCGCCTTCTTTGAATTCAACCGCTTTGTCACCTACATAGATTAGAGGCACTGGTAGGTTAGTGTGAGCAGTGTGGATGCCGCCAGTTTCAGGGTCGATCATCATTTCTGCGTTACCGTGGTCCGCAGTGATCAATAGTTGACCGCCAACTTCTTTGATTGCTTCAACCACTTTACCCACGCTTTCATCTAGAGCTTCGATTGCTTTCTCAGCCGCTTCATAAACGCCAGTGTGACCAACCATATCTGCGTTCGGGTAGTTACAGATGATGGTATCGAACTTACCTGATTTGATAGCCGCAACCATCTTCTCTGTTAGTTCTGGAGAGCTCATTTCAGGCTGCATGTCGTACGTTGCAACTTTTGGAGAAGCAACCAACTGACGCTCTTCGCCTTCGAATTCGTTCTCAACACCACCGTTGAAGAAGAAAGTCACGTGTGCGTATTTCTCTGTTTCAGAGATACGTAGCTGAGTTTGACCTTGTTTAGATAGCCACTCACCGTAAGTGTTTTCTAGAGACGCAGGTGGGAATGCGATAGCTAGAGGGATATCAGCCGCGTATTGAGTCAGCATCACAAAGTTGATTGCTGGGAATACTGCACGCTCAAAGCCGTCAAACGCAGGAACGAATGCACGAGTGATTTGACGTGCACGGTCAGCACGGTAGTTCATGAAGATAACCGCATCACCATCTTGCATGATTGCGTCTTCTTGACCTTCCGCTTTGATAGTTGTTGCTTTAACGAATTCGTCGTTTTCTTCACGAGCGTAAGCCGCTTCTAGACCTGCAACTGCCGTTTCTGCTGTGAACTCAGCTTTAGCTTGAGTTAGAAGATCGTAAGCAACTTGGACGCGATCCCAGTTGTTGTCACGGTCCATTGCGTAGTAACGACCTACTAGAGAAGCAACGCGGCCTTTACCTAGTTTCGCAAATAGGTCTTGGAAACGTTGTAGTGAGTTTTCAGCACTACGTGGTGGTGTGTCACGGCCGTCTAGGAAGCAGTGTAGGTAGATTTTCTCTGCGCCACGCGCCGCTGCCATTTCAACTGCAGCGTAAATGTGGTCTTCGTGAGAGTGAACACCGCCTGGAGACATCAGGCCCATGATGTGTACTGCTTTTTCAGCTTTCACTGCAGAGTCGATAGCTTCAACTAGCGCAGGCGTTTCTTCGAACTCACCATCCGCAATTGATTTAGTGATACGAGTCAGGTCTTGGTATACAACGCGGCCTGCACCAATGTTAGTGTGACCAACTTCAGAGTTACCCATTTGACCATCAGGAAGGCCAACATCCATGCCTGAAGCAGAGATTAATGTGTGTGGGTTATTCGCAATCAGAGCATCCATTACTGGTGTTTTCGCATTCGCAATTGCGTTACTTGCTGTGTCTTCACGGTAACCGTAACCGTCAAGGATAACTAGAGCCAGTGGCTTCTTAGCTGACATAGTGATGACCTCATCAAATTTAAGTAACTTTTGGCGTAGGGCCTCGCTGCCCTATCTAACCTTGAAACAAAACTAGCGTAATTTTACTACACTTTTTAACCAAAACTGTAGGTTAAGATCAAATAATGTTTGCGATTTATTGTTGCTATCTTACAAGTTAAGCGAACAACGAGTCAGTGCCGACAAACGTGTTCCACAAGCATAGTCATTTCTAATACGCTTTGTACACCCCAGTCTAAGTTCGGTTTTCTTACGCTTCTCATTCTTATTTTTGCACTTGAAACAGTGCTAATTTAAAGCAACATCAAACAAGATGGGTTAATACTTATTGTTCTCTTTTCTCAGTAAAACAGAAGTCACTTAAACCGATAAGTCCAATAGGCCAAAGCAATCAAGCTACCAGAGCGAAATGTACGGATAGTAAGGGCATAACGGGTTTATAGAGATCTCAATTATTCGTTAGAAAATTTTAACCCTCTCGCCTAAGAGCCGTAACCTCGCTATACTCCTGCTTTATTTTTCCGCCAACAGCGTAAGAGCTCAAGACATGCAAGAGTACATTGAATTTTTCCAACAGAACATGATTCTATCTTTGGTTTGGGTAGGTCTTCTTGTCGCCTTTATCATGAACATCGTGAAATCAGCGACAGCCGCATACAAAGAAATCAACGTAAACCAACTGACTCATCTTATGAACCGTGAAAACGGCGTTGTAGTGGATATCCGTACCAAAGACGAGTTCAAAAAAGGTCATATCACCGACTCACTTCACATTTTACCGTCAGACATCAAAGCGGGTAACTTGGGTAGCCTTGAAAACCACAAATCAGACCCAATCATTGTTGTATGTAAGACAGGACAGACCGCTCAAGAAAGCGCAAACCTACTAGTAAAAGCTGGCTTCGAAAACGTGAGCCTACTAAAAAATGGTTTGATTGCGTGGAACGAAGCGAACCTGCCGTTAGTTCGCGGTAAGAAGTAGGAACGTGGCAAGAACGAAAGTTCGCGTTTAAACGCGCTTTTACCAAGCCTCGCGGACAAAGAACTGAGCAAATTGAAAGCAGTTGGAGCACTAAGTTGTGACGCTTTGCACGTAATACACGCTTCATCTAGTCAAGGTAGATTGGCTCAGTTAGTCTCAGGACATACCAGTTTTCTGAGCTTAGACGTTTCTAGGCTCAACAAATATTGATTTAAGGATTAAAAAATGGCTGAAGCAGCACCTCAAGACGCACAACAAAACTTCGCAATTCAACGCATCTTCCTAAAAGACGTTTCTTTTGAAGCGCCGAACTCTCCAGTAATTTTCCAGAAAGAGTGGAACCCAGACGTTAAACTAGACCTAGACACTCAAAGCCGTGAGCTTGGTGAAGGCGTGTACGAAGTTGTTCTACGTCTAACCGTTACTGTGAAGAACGAAGAAGAGACTGCGTTCCTATGTGAAGTTCAACAAGGTGGTATCTTCACTGCTGAACAAATGGAAGCTGGTCAACTTGCACATTGCCTAGGCGCATTCTGCCCGAACATCCTATTCCCATACGCTCGTGAAACTATCTCAAGCCTAGTCGTTAAAGGTACGTTCCCTCAACTGAACCTAGCGCCAGTAAACTTTGACGCGCTATTCATGAACTACCTACAACAGCAAGCTCAACAAGGCGAAGCTGAAGCGTAATTCACGTTTTATAAGTGACGAATAGCCACAGTGCTGACGTCACCGAATCAAATAAAATGCACAGAGCGTCTACCATCCGATGCAATGTGCATTTTTTATTTCTGACAAAAGTTCCTAGTTCCTAATCGCCAGAAGGCGTAAAATTTGACGATTAGGAACTAGATTCTACTAGTAGCAAGACAATTAGGCGGTAGCATGACACAAGCAAATACAAACAATGCTTACGGTAAAGACATCGCAATGACTGTGATTGGCGCAGGCTCATACGGCACCTCTTTGGCAATCTCACTCGCTCGTAACGGCGCGAACGTTGTCCTTTGGGGACACGAGCCAGAGCACATGGCTCGCCTAGAAGCAGACCGAGCTAACCATGCCTTCTTACCAGGTGTTGATTTCCCTGAAAGCTTGATCATTGAATCGGATTTAGAAAAAGCCGTTCAAGCAAGCCGAGATTTGTTGGTTGTGGTTCCAAGCCATGTCTTTGGCATCGTGCTAAACAGCTGTAAACCATTCTTGCGCGAAGACTCTCGCATCTGTTGGGCAACCAAAGGGCTTGAACCTGAAACGGGGCGCCTACTGAAAGACGTTGCTTATGACATTATCGGTGAAAACTACTCACTAGCAGTATTGTCTGGCCCAACGTTTGCGAAAGAGCTCGCAATGGGTATGCCGACTGCAATCTCTGTTGCGTCTCCAGATTCTGAATTTGTTGCGGATCTACAAGAAAAAATCCACTGTAGCAAAACCTTCCGCGTATACGCCAATAGTGACTTTATTGGTATGCAATTGGGCGGCGCTGTGAAAAACGTTATTGCGATTGGTGCGGGTATGTCTGATGGTATCGGTTTTGGCGCCAATGCTCGTACCGCATTAATTACTCGTGGCTTGGCTGAAATGAGTCGCCTTGGTGCTGCGCTGGGTGCACAGCCAGAAACCTTTATGGGCATGGCGGGTTTAGGCGATCTTGTCCTGACATGTACCGATAACCAATCACGTAACCGACGCTTTGGCTTGGCATTAGGCCAAGGTAAAGACGTTGATACGGCTCAAGAAGAAATTGGTCAAGTGGTTGAAGGTTACCGCAATACAAAAGAAGTATGGCTACTTTCTCAACGTATGGGTGTTGAGATGCCGATAGTTGATCAAATTTATCAAGTATTGTATCAAGGAAAAGATGCGCGCTTAGCAGCGCAAGATTTACTTGCTCGTGACAAAAAAGCCGAAGGAAAGTAGCAATCTACCGCCCTTTGCAGCTCATCTGAGAAAAATTGAAGTTGTCGGGTCACGGAAGAACCACTCTGGATATTGAGAATGAAACACTGCGAAAAACAAAAAGTCTGGAACAAAATTGTCTCAGAAGCCCGTGAAATGTCAGAACAAGAGCCTATGCTGGCAAGCTTCTATCATGCCACCATTATCAAGCATGAAAGTTTGTGTGCCGCTCTGAGTTATATTCTGGCTAACAAATTGAACACCGCTTCCATGCCAGCGATGGCTGTGCGTGAAGTGGTTGAAGAAGCCTTTGCGGCTGATCCAACCATCACTGACGGCGCGGCTTGTGATATTTGTGCCACGGTCAATCGCGACCCTGCTGTTTCAATGTACTCAATGCCATTGCTGTACCTAAAAGGCTATCACGCACTGCAAGGCTACCGAGTAGCAAACTGGCTGTGGAAGCAAGGTCGTCACGCTCTTGCGACTTACCTACAAAATCAGATTTCGGTAGCATGTCAGGTCGATATCCACCCTGCAGCGCGCATTGGTAGTGGTATCATGCTCGACCATGCAACAGGCATCGTGATTGGTGAAACTGCCGTGGTCGAAAACGACGTGTCTATACTGCAAGATGTCACCCTTGGTGGTACTGGTAAAGAATGCGGTGATCGTCACCCGAAAATTCGCGAGGGTGTGATGATCGGAGCTGGTGCAAAGATTCTTGGCAATATCGAAGTTGGTGAAGGCGCGAAAATCGGATCTTGCTCTGTGGTATTGCAAGCCGTGCCTCCTCACACAACGGTGGCTGGCGTGCCTGCAAAAATCGTCGGACGTCCAAAAACGGACAAACCTTCTCTCGATATGGATCAAGGCTTTAACGGTAAATCGCAAAGCTTTATCCATGGGGATGGTATTTAATCGTCAACAAACCTTTTTGACAACAACGTGGTAGGTAACTCTCAAGTGCGAAAACAAAATCACCCTGTTCTACGCTCGGCTATTTTATTAACTTGTGCTTTATCCGCCACTTATCCCACTACCTCCTCTGCTGTAAGCCAGCAAGAGCTCAAAGGCGTATCCAGTGAGATAAGCCGTCAGCGCAAATCGCTCTCTTCCCAAGAAAAGCAGCTCAATGAGTTACAGAAATCACTAAAAGATCAAGAGCTTGGTATTTCTAAGCTTGAGCGTGAAATACGACAAACCAAGTCTAACCTCGCACAAGCAGACAAAAACATAGAAAACCTGGAAGAGAAAATTGCCTTGCAAGAAGCACAGCGTCAAGAGCAAGAAGAAGAACTCAAACAGCTGCTGCAAACGTATTACGTAACCGAGCGAGCGAAGGCCAATGGTCACTTGTTAAATCAAGGTGTGGAAGAAGACCGCATGAGCCAATACTTCCAGCATTTAGCTAAAGCACGTGCTGAAGTGATTGATGCGATCACCAAAATAACCCAAGAATTAGCGCACAACAAAAACCAGCTCGAGCTAGAAAAAGAGCAAATCGAGACTCTGCTCAAGCAGCAATCCGAAAAACGTACAGCGCTAGCGAGTACACAATCCAAGCGTAAGCAAACCCTGAATAAAATTCAGAGCAGTATCAAGAATGACAAACGCTACTTAGCCGAGCTGCAACGCAACGAAACCCGTTTAAAAGCAGAGATCGCCAAAGCAGCGAAGCGTAATGCGGTGCCAATGGACGGACTCGGCAAACAGCGCGGTAAGTTGCCTTGGCCACTCAAAGGCAGTGTGTTACACAACTTTGGTACGCGACAAACTGGGCAGGTAAACTGGAAGGGTATGGTGTTGTCTGCCAACTATGGTCAACAAGTGAAAGCCGTTTATCCTGGTACTGTCGTATTTGCTGAGTATCTGCGCGGATACGGTTTAGTGGTACTGCTCGACCACGGAAAAGGTGACATGACCCTCTATGGTTACAACCAAGCGTTGACGAAAAAAGAAGGCGATCGAGTCACCGCCGGCGAAGTGATTGCTCTCGCGGGTGATACGGGTGGTCAAGACAGGCCATCGCTGTACTTTGAAATTCGTCGTAATAGTGAAGCGCAGAATCCGAAATCTTGGTTAAAACGCTGATTATCTGACTCATCGACTTATAATAAAAAAGGAGCCACTCGGCTCCTTTTTTGCATTCATATTTTGGAAAATGCTATGCGTAGTAGGTTTCTACCGCATCAATAAAAGCATGCACATCATCTTTGCTTAACGCGTTGATTCCTGCCGCCGCCTCTCGCCCCCCACCTGTCGGGAACTGACCACACACGGCCACGGCACCTTGTTTATTGTTTAACGGGGCACGAAGTGAAACCGTATAAGTCCCATCTGCATTTTCAGTAAGTACCGCATGCGCAGAGTCAGGGTTTTGGTTTGCCAGCGAGTTGCCATAAACACCACTGATTCGGCGTGATGCCGCCGTGTTTGGTAACTCAAACAACTTCAGCTTACCACTCTCATGCATGGCAGGCACTGCGAGAGCCGCCTCCATGTCTTGTTGGTAAGCCGATTGCAATTGGTAGTATGGCGAGGCCTTATCTTCAATAGCTTCAAATGGCGACGTGTACTTCAGCAAAGCTCGGTACAGCTCCGCAGGATGAAAGTGTAAATCTTCGACCTTCGATCCGTAGCCGTTGTAGTTAATTAAAGTACCCAGCTCTTTTAGCTGCGCTTTCTGTTGCTGCGACAAGCCCGCGTTATTCGCTAACTCATCGGCTTTAGCAATCATGTTATCGCCATAAGCCGCCGTAATCGCCCAGTCATAAAAACGCCCATCAAGCAACTTATCGACAATCAACGCCGTGCACATGTTGGCATCGAGATCGATGTGCGCATCCAAATTACCATGCTGAGGAATGTCACCCGCTTTGTGATGGTCGGCGTAAAAGACGTGAGCGCCTTGAGCCAAAGCTTGCTCTAGACCTGCCATGTTCTTTTCCATCGAAATGTCTAACACAGTCAGCTCATCACCCGCTTGCACGTCTACTTTTTCCACCAGCTTGATGTCGCGCTTTACACCAGTTATTAACTGGGCATCGACAGGATCAGCCAAACGTAATTGCAGAAGAGCAATGATGCCATCAGCATCACCATTAAAAATGTCGTAATTCATGGGGCGATAGTTCCTTTATCGAGAATCTTATCCCTGCAAGGGTTTTTAGCGTATGGGACTATTGTGCGTGGCATATTTGACAAGTCAACTCGAGCCACGACTCGAAAATGAGAGTGACTCTCGAAATATTAAGCAGTTTGACGTTTAACTGTGTAGATTGCTAACCGCATCTTCTAATAACAGTAGCTGCTCTAAGCCCTGTTCAGTTGCTAATGGCTTAACGACATTAAGCATCTGCAACATCCCTTGCTTCACCATTTGCTCGGTAATGTTGGTTTTTGAAGCCATCGCGGATTGATACGCCAACCAACTACACGCAATCAAGTGCAATGTACATACCAATGACTTCAACTGTTGTTGATCGACATTCAACAGCTTCATCGTTACGAACTCTTGCATAATAGCAATGAGGTTCGCTTGCAGCTTCTCTTGCACATCGATGTACTGTTCGTGTAGCTGTTCATCTCGTGACAAGATTTCTGGTAAGTTTGCGTAGAAAAAGCGGTATTTCCACATCAAGGTAAAAATAGAGTCTAGGTAGCTCTTCAGCATAGTCAGGCTCTCTTGCGAACCTTGAACAGGGGTAAATCTTTCTAAAAGTTCTGCTGAATAAAGCGCAAAGATCTCACGAACGATTTCTTGCTTATTGCGGAAGTGGTAATACAGATTACCAGGGCTAATTTCGATGTGATCGGCAATGTGATTGGTGGTGATGTTGCGCTCACCATGTTGGTTGAACAACTCCAGTGCCGCGTAGACGATTTTGTCGCGCGTTTTCATTGTTATCGTGTTCCCTCTTCATTAACGAATCGAGTATAGCGACTTCACCAACCTAGGTCGATAGAGGCTCCAAATACGGTAACATAACAGACCAGTTAAGATGCCAGTTGAGTTGGCGACAAGGTCTAACCAAGAAGTTTGTCGCCCTACATACCCTTGCAACCACTCAATAACGGCGCTGAATAGCAAAATACCAATCGCCACCGCCCAACGTTGACGCCAACGCCACACGCAAAAGCAACCTAAAAACGCAAAGCCGCTATACGCCATAGCGTGCTGCATTTTGTCGAGATACGCAATATTGCCCCAGTCTTGCAGTTCACCTGAACTCAGAGATAAAAAAGCGATCAATATGGCGTAGCTAAAGATGACGAAACGTGCAGCCGTCAGGTTCATTGGACGTCCTTATGCAATTGGAAATGGAAAGGCCGTCACTTGATCAATGTGGTCACAGCCTAGCGCTAGCATGATCAAACGATCGATACCCAACGCGACCCCAGCACAATCTGGCAACCCTGCTTCCAGTGCAGAGATCAGATGATAATCGATCGGCTGTGGTTTTAAACCCATTTCGATACGCTTTGCGTTATCTTGTTCAAAGCGCGCTAATTGCTCTTTCGGGTTATCCAGTTCATGAAATCCGTTCGCCAGCTCTATCCCCTTAAAGTACACTTCAAAACGATCCGCGACGCGATGATCTTGAGGATTGATTTTCGCAAGCGCCGCCTGTGATGCAGGGAAGTCGTACACAAAAGCCGGCACGTCCTGACCAATTTTGTTTTCTACTCCCACGCTAAATAGTAGTTGCAGCAGCGTATCGCGATCTTCTTCTGGCTCAGCAATGTCACTCAAACCCAGCTTGCTTGCCGCCGCTTTCAGCTCAGTCATCGAGCCTTCCAGTGGACACACACCCAACACATCAATGAAGGCTTGCTGATACGTCATGCGCTGCGCTGCGCCACACTTCAATACCAGCTGCAACAGGTCATCCATTTCATCCATCAATTTATGATGGTCAAAGCCAACGCGATACCACTCCAACATCGTGAATTCAGGGTTGTGGTAGCGACCATTCTCTTCATTACGAAATGCTTTGTTGATTTGATAAATACAACCGCTGCCCGCAGCCAAAAGGCGCTTCATATGGAATTCTGGGCTGGTCATAAAAAACAGCTTACTGCCATCGGCATAGCCTGGGCCAACAAACTCGGTTTGGAAAGTATGCAAATGGATGTCAGTCACGGTTGCGTGACTCATGGCTGGCGTATCGACTTCCATCACCTGTCGGTCAGCGAAGAATTGTCGAATCGACGCGATTAACGTCGCACGTTGACGAAGTTGGTCAATGGAAGCAGTAGGTTGCCAGTTGGTTTGCATAACAAGTCTCTCAAACTTTAATTCAGCGAGGAAAGTCTCATTCTACATGCTTTTTACTCTTCAAGAAGAGAGGAATATCCCTTCTTCTTTTTACTAATGTGCTCGCAAATTTGAGGCAAGCATTACTCGTGCCGCAGAACAAAAAACACTCAGTTAAAATCCTATTATCCATGCGGTTAATGTCACGCAACACGGGTTTAACATCCCTAATGTTAATGCTTGAGGACCAAAACCTCGATGCCGTGATAGCAGTCACATAACCTATAAATTCTATGCCCTTAAGTGCATTACCGAAGCAAAAGCCCAATTACATCAATTTTTCTGCCATGTGGCTCATCTACACTAACCCTACTACTTTTGGGGAGTTCTTTTTAAAGAGCGCCTCGTAATGACAATAACAAGCGGATTTCCGCAATCACACACTGGAGGATAACTGTGCAAATTATCACCACAGATATCGCAGTCATCGGCGCAGGCGGCGCTGGTCTTCGTACTGCTATTGCAGCGGCTGAAGCAAACCCAGACTTAGAAGTCGCTCTGATTTCTAAAGTTTATCCAATGCGCTCCCACACGGTCGCTGCAGAGGGTGGCTCAGCAGCAGTTATCAAGGATGAAGATAGCTTAGACAACCACTTCAACGACACTGTTGGCGGTGGTGACTGGCTATGTGAACAGGATGTTGTTGAATACTTTGTAGAGAACGCGACTCGCGAAATGATCCAAATGGAGCAATGGGGTTGCCCATGGAGTCGTAAAGAGAACGGTGAAGTCAACGTACGCCGCTTTGGTGGTATGAAGGTTGAACGTACTTGGTTCGCTGCAGACAAAACTGGCTTCCACATGCTTCATACGCTATTCCAGACATCAATGAAGTACAGCAACATCAAACGTTTTGATGAGTACTTTGTGGTGGATCTGCTTGTTGATGAAGGCGAAGTTCAAGGTCTGATTGCTATTCACATGTCTGAAGGCGAGCTTGTTACTATCAAAGCAAAATCTGTTGTTCTAGCAACAGGTGGCGCGGGCCGTGTTTACCACTGTAACACCAACGGCGGTATCGTAACGGGCGATGGTATGGCAATGGCTTACCGTCACGGCGTTCCTCTACGTGATATGGAATTCGTTCAATACCACCCAACAGGTCTTCCTGGTACAGGTATCCTGATGACGGAAGGTTGTCGTGGTGAAGGCGGTATCATCGTTAACAAGAATGGCTACCGTTACCTACAAGATTACGGTATGGGCCCTGAAACTCCAGTTGGCCAACCGAAGAACAAATACATGGAACTGGGTCCTCGTGACAAAGTTTCTCAAGCTTTCTGGCACGAACAACAGAAAGGCAACACCATCAAACACCCACTGGGTGACGTGGTGCACCTAGACCTTCGCCACCTTGGTGAAGAGTACCTACAAGAACGTCTGCCGTTCATCTGTGAGCTAGCAAAAGCTTATGTAAACGTGGACCCTGCAAAAGAGCCAATTCCAATTCGTCCAACCGTTCACTACACCATGGGTGGTATTGAAACGGACGGCAGTTGTGAAACTCGCATTAAAGGCCTATTCGCGGTGGGTGAATGTGCGTCTGTTGGTCTTCACGGTGCAAACCGTCTAGGTTCTAACTCACTGGCTGAGTTCGTGGTATTTGGCCGCGTAGCAGGTGAAAACGCCGTGAAACGTGCGGCAGAATTCAAAGGCTGGAACGACGCGGCAATTGACGCGCAAGTAAAAGCGGTTGAAGAACGCATCGCTAACCTAATGAACCAAGAAGGCGACGAAAACTGGGCAGAAATCCGCACAGAAATGGGCCACACCATGGAAGCGGGTTGTGGTATCTACCGCCAAGAAGATTTGATGCAAGCGACTATCGACAAGATCACTGAGTTGAAAGAACGCTACAAACGCATCAGCATCAAAGACAAAGGTAAAGTGTTCAACACTGACCTTCTGTACGCCATTGAAGTAGGCTACGGCCTAGAAGTCGCAGAAGCGATGGTTCACTCTGCGATTCTACGTAAAGAATCTCGCGGTGC
Organism: Vibrio sp. 1402; assembly: GCF_033340275.1. Lineage (NCBI taxonomy): Bacteria > Pseudomonadati > Pseudomonadota > Gammaproteobacteria > Vibrionales > Vibrionaceae > Vibrio > Vibrio sp. 1402. The sequence goes on along the minus strand of NZ_JAWOWE010000017.1, from coordinate 49,035 downwards.
GCACCAACGTCTAGACGACGGTTGTACAGAACGTGATGACGTGAACTTCCTAAAACACTCACTTGCTTTCTACAAGCCAGAGTCAGCACCAAGTATCGATTACAGCAATGTGACCATCACTAAGTCACAACCAAAAGCTCGTCTATACGGTGAAGCAGCAGAAAAAGCCGCGGCTGAAGAGAAGAACGCAGAGGAGCAAGCATAATGTCAGCAAATCGCATTCAAAAAGTAGACATCCTGCGTTACGACCCAGAAAAAGATGCAGAACCATACAAGCAAACATTCGAAGTCCCATTCGATGAAACCATGTCTGTACTTGACGCACTTGGTTACATCAAAGACCACCTAGACAAAGATCTGTCTTACCGTTGGTCTTGCCGTATGGCGATCTGTGGCTCTTGCGGCATCATGGTGAACAACGTACCGAAACTTGCTTGTAAGAGCTTCCTACGTGACTACCCAGACGGTGTGACTATCGAGCCTCTAGCGAACTTCCCAATCGAGAAAGACTTGATTGTTGATATGACGCCATTCATCGAGCGCCTAGAAGCAATCAAACCATACATCATTGGTAACGATCGTAAACCAGAAGACGGTACGAACTTGCAAACGCCAGAACAGATGGCGAAATACAAACAGTTTGCTGGCTGTATCAACTGTGGTCTGTGCTATGCAGCATGTCCTCAGTTTGGTCTTAACCCAGAGTTCATCGGTCCTGCTGCACTAACGCTAGCCCACCGCTACAACCTAGACAGTCGTGACAACGGTAAAGATGAGCGCATGAAGCTTATCAACGGTGAAAACGGTGCTTGGGGTTGTACGTTTGTTGGTTACTGTTCTGAAGTTTGTCCGAAGAACGTTGACCCAGCAGCGGCAGTAAACCAAGGCAAAGTGGAGTCTTCTATGGACTTCGTGATTGCTATGTTGAAACCTGATGGTTCACCAAAGAAAGTGGAGGCATAAGGATGAGCAATCGTAAACCTTACGTTCGTGAAGTAAAACGCACTTGGTGGAAGAACCATCCTTTCTACCGCTTCTACATGCTACGTGAAGCGACGGTGCTTCCGTTAATTCTATTCACTCTGTTCCTAACTTTCGGTTTAGGTTGCTTGGTGAAAGGTCCTGAAGCATGGCAAGGTTGGTTAGCGTTCATGGCGAACCCAATCGTAGTCGCAATCAACATTGTTGCACTACTCGGTAGCCTATTCCACGCTCAAACTTTCTTCAGCATGATGCCACAAGTAATGCCAATTCGTTTGAAAGGCAAACCAGTGGACAAGAAGATCATCGTATTGACTCAGTGGGCCGCGGTTGCGTTCATCTCACTGATCGTTCTCATCGTGGTGTAAGGAGCTGAGCAATGAAACCGAATTATAGTGTAAACACATCACCAAAACGTTCTGATGAGCCAATCTGGTGGGGTCTGTTTGGCGCAGGCGGTACTTGGTTCGCGATGATCACGCCAATCACTGTTCTTGTGCTAGGTATCTTGGTACCACTAGGCGTGATTGACGCAGAAGCGATGAGCTACGAGCGTGTCTCTGCATTCGCAACCAGCATCATCGGTGCGCTATTCATCATTGGCACGCTAGCATTGCCAATGTGGCACGCAATGCACCGTGTACACCACGGCATGCACGACCTTAAGTTCCACACTGGTGTGATTGGTAAAATTGCATGCTATGCATTTGCAGGCCTCATCACTGCACTAGCAGTTATCTTTATCTTCATGATTTAAGAGACTAACCAAAAAAAGAAAAAGCTGGCTAAATGCCAGCTTTTTATTGCTTTGGGTTACCTATGATCTTTTTGCTTTTTAAGCTTTTGACCACCCATGATCTTATTGCTGTGCGACCTTCTTTGTCTGGTCCATAAGACCCAGAGCACCAAAGCCAGTAATCACATCTAGGTTTGTTTTCAAGCCCGTTTCGTCACTTCCACCAATGTAATTTTGTGGCATCTGAACTTGGAAGTTTTGCAAATTGTTGTACAGCGAGTTCGCTACGTCTCGATTCAATTCTGCCAAGTAAACTTCACGGTTTGCTCCTAACGCCGCATACTTACCTTTTAGGACTTCAGATTCTGCGCGACCTTTCGCTAATATCGCTTTCGCTTCAAACTCAGCAGAAAGTGCGTTCGCTTTTTGAATCGCTAAGTTAGCCTCTGCGATAGCTAGCTCTTTCTCCTTCTCGACCTCAGCAAGTCGTTTGGTTTTTTCCACTTCAACGATTTCACGCTCTGCAATCTGACGCGCCACTTCCACTTCTTTTTGTTGAGCAATAATTGCGAGTTCTTTACCACGCTGGGCGTCTTGCACCTCACGTGTTCGTTGAATCTCTTTGCGTAACTGCTCGGTCTCTGCCTGTGCTTTCGACGTTTCTTGTTCCTGAATCGCGCGAATACGATCCGCCACTAAACGCTTTTTATCTGCCAATAGCTGATCTAATTGCTTTTCTGGCTGCGGGTCACCAATGGTCACCTGCGTCACTTGAATACCGTATTGTTGTAACGGATTGTCTTGACGAATTGGTTGCCCGGTTTTGTCTACGACTGGCACAGTTTTCCATACCAGTTGATTGGTGCGCTGTAATTGGTTCGGATTAGCTTGATTCACCCCAACAGGCGCAAGATCCAACTCTTCCACTTCAACCTGACGTCGCTCTGTTAGATAAATCCCCTCTCGTAACTGATCGCCAAGTTTCGATTTGAACTGGTTCAAACCACCTTGGAAAAACTCTTCACCCGTGTATTGGGTTGCGGTAATCACCGTTACGTTACGTGCGTTCTTTACAAGCAGCGCATCGATCAAGTTACTGTTGTTGCGGAACTCTTTATGCATCTTCTTCACCGCTTCAGGGTCATTACTGAGCTTAAAGCGGAATGTTACGGGGATCTGACCAATATAGGTGTCGGCAAATCGAACCTGAATCGCATCAAGGCGTTGATAAAAATCTTCGCCCTTGCTGTTACCGAATGACACGGTGATCACTTGGTCATACTTGGTGATTTTGGACAGAAATGGCATACGAAAATGAATGCCAGGTTCAGTAAACACATCCAACTCACCAGTAATATTATTCTGATGCACGTAGCTGTAACCCGCATCGGTCATCAGCACCGAGCTATTAATCGTTAAGCCTATTGCCAACAGCGGTACGCCAAATACGGCTGCTTTTAATCCTTTATGTAGTAACTGACGTCTTTCTTCCACCTTTAAACCCCTTCCTAAACCTCTGCTTTCCATTTTGTTCTCCTTTTTGGATTGTTACTGAGTTAAATCGATAAAAATCAGATTGCTATGCAACTCAGCGACAAGCACTAATGTATCAAAATGTTACATTAAGGAATAATCGACAGATTCATGGAATAAATAAGATTTTTACGAATAATACAAAATCATCAAAAATTTGCGGAGGATATCGATGTTTTACGCAGAGGGATTAAAAGAGAAGAATCACAGGCAATAAAAAAGGCCGCCGAAGCGACCTTTCTAACAATAATATAAAGTGCTTACTTCACACGACCTACGTATTCAGCAGTACGAGTATCTACACGAATCACTTCACCAATTGAGATGAACAGAGGAACACGAACAACAGCGCCAGTTGATAGCGTCGCTGGTTTACCGCCAGTACCTTGAGTATCACCTTTCAGGCCTGGATCTGTGTCTACAACTTCTAGCTCAACGAAGTTTGGTGGAGTAACAGTAATTGGGTTACCGTTCCAAAGAGTGATCATACAAGTGTTGTTTTCTACCAACCACTTAGCGTTTTCACCTACCGCTTTTGCATCCGCTGCGATCTGTTCAAACGTTTCACTGTTCATAAAGTGGTAGAATTCGCCGTCTGAATATAGATAATCTAGGTCGATATCCATTACGTCTGCCACTTCACAAGTGTCACCAGACTTGAATGTTTTCTCTAGCACTTTACCAGAAAGAAGTTTACGAATTTTAACACGGTTGAACGCTTGGCCTTTACCTGGTTTAACGTATTCGTTTTCCAGAATTACACAAGGCTCGTTATCAAGCATTAACTTAAGACCGCCTTTAAATTCATTGGTGCTAACTGTAGCCATTTTTTCCTCTTACATTCTTAGAGCTAAATTCAATGCCGCACATAATAACCCGAAAAGTCGAATCTGTTGAGCAAAACTGGCTCAAACAGTTGGCGAATGGGATCTCTGATCCTGCAAAATTGCTCGAAATACTGGAAATTGATCCTTCACCGTGGCAAGACGGGTTTGCCGCGCGCAAGCTGTTTGCACAGCGTGTACCGCAAAGTTTTGTCGATAGGATGGAGAAAGGCAACCCTAAAGACCCTCTTTTACGTCAGGTTTTACCACTGAGCGACGAATTTGAGGTGCATCCGGGTTACTCCAATGATCCATTGGAAGAGCAAGACAATGAAGTCCCTGGCCTGCTACACAAGTATCGCAACCGCGCCCTGATGATTGTCAAAGGTGGCTGCGCGGTAAATTGCCGTTACTGTTTTCGTCGTCACTTCCCTTATCAAGAGAACAAAAGCGGGAAACAAGCCTGGACCAAGTGCTTAGAGTACATGGCACAACAACCAGAGTTGAACGAAGTCATCTTCTCAGGTGGTGATCCATTAATGGCAAAAGACGATGAGATTCATTGGCTTTTAGAGCACATTGCTCATATTCCTCACATCAAACGTCTGCGTATTCATAGCCGTTTACCTGTGGTGATTCCAGCTCGAGTCACTGATGAACTATGCCAACTTCTGCAAGCATCAAGGTTACAAATCATCCTCGTCACTCACATCAACCATGCCAACGAAATCAATGACGAATTTGCTGAACAGATGTTCAAGCTCAAAAGAGCGGGCGTTACGCTTCTAAACCAAGGCGTTCTGCTGAAAGGCGTGAATGATTCGGTAGAAGCTCAAGTGGCGTTAAGTGAGGCCTTATTTGACGCGGGTATCTTGCCTTATTACCTCCACGTTCTTGATAAGGTGCAAGGCGCAGCGCACTACTTTATTTCGGACGAAGAAGCGAGAGCTATTATGCGCGGACTCATCACGCGTGTATCGGGTTATCTGGTGCCAAAACTCACACGAGAAATTGGTGGCAGGCCAAGTAAAACGCCGTTGGATTTGCATTTAGAATAAGCTCCAACGCTCAATTAAATTTGTCGTCTAGATTGATTATTTTTGTTCGCTTTGCACGGTAAGTCTATGCATACTCCGCACTTTTGGAGGTCAAGATGCATACTGCATTCGAACAAATTTTCGATCTTGGCCCATTCAGTTGGCCTGCCCTACTATGCTGCGCCATTAATGGGCTCATGATCGGTATAGAGCGCCAAACTCGTGGTAAACCGGTTGGCATTCGCACAGCAATACTAATTATTTCAGGCACCTACCTGTTTATGTCGATGGCCGTGTCGTTATCGCCAAATACACTTGATCAAGCACGAGTGCTTGGTCAGATCATTACTGGCGTCGGCTTCTTAGGCGCTGGCGTTATGATGACACTTGATGGAAAAATCCATGGCGTAACATCCGCGGCTGTAATATGGGTGCTAGCAGGTTTAGGTTTGATGATAGGTTTAGGTTATTTAACGCAGTCGGTGGTTATTACTCTCCTGACATTAACCGTGTTGTTAGGTGTGGATAAAGCAGAAAACCACATCAAAGCATTACGCCGCGGTGTTCATCAAAGAATTCAACAACGCAAAACTTCATCACGATTAATTAAATAGTTAACGCTCCGAGAAACTCGCTTCATCCCATCTGTAATTAAAAAGCCCTCGACGAACATCGAGGGCTTTCTGTATATAAAGATTCTGACTTTCTCAGGGATTACTTAGCAAAGTTGATGAGTGGGAAACACTTGAAGAAACCGTTATCCGCACAGTTCAAAAGACCAATTTGCACGCCATCGATTTGATCGGTCATGTTGAAGAAACCAAACTGGAAATTAGACTTCTTAGAGATACTCGCTAAGCCCACATCCGCCATGGTGTAGCCTTCAGAATAGTTCACCGCGCTCCAGTTCAAGCCTTTTACGTTGTTCGTAATGTTAACAGCACCCAAGTTAACACCCGTCGTCTGACCTTGGTTCCAGTTAACTAAGCCTAAAGACGCGCCTTTCATTTCTTGATTTACTTTTGCTGCGCCAAAAAACAGACCGAAGTTCACACCTGTCGTACGATCCGTTTCTGACATACCAAGCAGTGAAAAGTCGACACCTTTAACCTCATTTACCTGCCCATGCAGCACAGCTAAACGAACGCCACCAACTGAAGAATTAGAAGGTGCGTTTGTGTTATCGATAGTAGAGAACATCACAGGTGTACTGTCGGCAAAAGCAACAGGTGATGCGATAGCGGCTGCAACCGCCAATGACGTCATAAGCTTTTTCATTTTCATCTCCATGATGGGAAGCAACAATTTACAACATAGTGTAATGTTCAGATTTTGCTCTGTCCCCGTTCAAAAAGTGTTAGCAATAGGTCAGATTTAACCATCTGACTCAAAAGAAAAAATATTTCTCTTCGATTTTTTGCTTCTGAAATGGCGCTTTTTACGCTCAAAAATCTCATGATAAGCCACTCCAGAACGTCATGTTTCTCGGGTGACACGCATAAAAAAGTCGAGGCATCTGCCTCGACTTTTAAAGGTTTGGTCGGTTATCTTTCCGCTATAAGGGCTTCCATAGAGCGATGAGATAAGCTAGCTTACATCATGCCGCCCATACCGCCCATGCCACCCATGCCGCCCATGTCAGGCATCGCTGGCGCGTCTTTTTGCGGTAGGTCAGTAACCATCGCTTCAGTTGTGATCATCAGACCTGCAACCGATGCTGCGAATTGTAGTGCAGAACGAGTAACTTTAGTTGGATCTAGGATACCCATTTCTAGCATGTCGCCGTATTCTCCTGTTGCCGCGTTGTAGCCGTAGCTACCTTCACCCGCTTTCACGTTGTTCGCAACAACTGAGTCTTCCTCACCTGCGTTCTTCGTGATTTGACGGATTGGCGCTTCCATTGCACGTAGTGCAACGCGAATACCAACGTTTTGTTCTTCGTTGTCACCCGTTAGGTGAGCAATCTTAGATGCCGCGCGGATAAGTGCAACACCACCACCAGCAACAACACCTTCTTCAACCGCTGCGCGAGTTGCGGCTAGCGCATCTTCTACACGATCTTTCTTCTCTTTCATTTCAACTTCAGTCGCTGCACCGACTTTGATTACTGCAACACCGCCAGCCAGTTTAGCTACGCGCTCTTGTAGTTTCTCTTTGTCGTAGTCTGAAGTTGCGTCTTCGATTTGTTGACGAATCTGAGTAACACGGCCAGAGATCATCTCTTCTTCACCGATACCATCGATGATAGTCGTGTTTTCTTTCGTGATAGAAACACGCTTCGCTTGACCTAGATCTTCTAGTGCAACTTTTTCTAGCTCTAGACCGATCTCTTCAGAAATCACAGTACCGCCAGTTAGGATAGCGATGTCTTGTAGCATTGCTTTACGGCGGTCACCGAAGCCAGGTGCTTTCACAGCTGCAACTTTTACGATGCCACGCATGTTGTTCACAACCAATGTTGCTAGCGCTTCGCCTTCTACATCTTCTGCAATGATAAGCAATGGACGAGATGCTTTCGCGACAGCTTCTAGCGTTGGAAGAAGCTCACGAATGTTTGAGATCTTCTTATCAACAAGAAGAATGAATGGGTTTTCTAGATCAACACTGCCTGATTCTTGGTTGTTGATGAAGTAAGGAGACAGGTAACCGCGGTCGAACTGCATACCTTCTACTACGTCTAACTCGTCTTGTAGCGCCTGACCTTCTTCAACCGTGATAACGCCATCACGACCCACACGCTCCATTGCTTCTGCAATGATATTACCTACGCTTGCGTCTGAGTTTGCAGAGATAGTACCAACCTGCGCGATCGCTTTTGTGTCGTTACATTCAACAGAAAGCTCTTTTAGTTGCTCAACTGCCGCGGCAACAGCTTTGTCGATACCACGCTTAAGATCCATTGGGTTCATGCCCGCTGCGACTGCTTTTAGACCTTCGTTAACGATAGATTGCGCTAGTACCGTTGCTGTTGTTGTACCGTCACCCGCTGCGTCGTTTGCTTTAGACGCAACTTCTTTAACCATTTGTGCGCCCATGTTCTGGAATTTATCTTCCAGCTCGATTTCACGCGCTACTGATACACCATCTTTAGTGATAGTTGGTGCACCAAAAGATTTGTCTAGAACGACATTACGTCCTTTAGGACCCAGTGTTACTTTTACTGCGTCAGCCAGAACGTTTACACCTTCCAGCATTTTAACTCGTGCGTCATTACCAAATTTAACGTCTTTAGCAGCCATCTTTGATTTCCTTTCTAAAATTCTTTGTGTGTAATTTCGTAATTGAATCTGAGCAAAAAATTACTCAATGATTGCTATTATTCAACGATCGCCATGATGTCGTTTTCAGACATGACAAGCACTTCTTTACCGTCGATTTTTTCAGTTTTTGTACCGTAACCTTCAGCGAAGATAACGGTATCACCGACTTTAACGTCTAGTGGCAGTACGGTGCCGTTTTCTAGGATGCGGCCTTTACCCACAGCTAGAACAACACCGCGAGTCGATTTTTCTGCAGCAGAACCAGTCAGAACGATGCCACCAGCAGACTTAGATTCAACTTCTTTACGTTCAACGATAACTCGGTCATGTAATGGACGAATGTTCATCGGTCGTCTCTCCTGAAAATTTCCATGTTTATTTGATAATTGTCCTTAGGGACTGTAGCCCCAGACACGTGATCCCTATATAAGGGGTCGAAGCAGCGATCCCAAGGGGGTGGCACAAAATTTTTGTGACTTAGTTAAAATAACGAACAACTAGGCAACGGTTTGCGTTAGAAATGCTCACTCGCTCGGCATCTCGCTTTCTTGTATCCTTGCAGTTTGCTCACCAGATAGTTGTCACACATGCAGGAAAATAACAAGCTGGAACCCCAAGCGACCGATAAGCATGGTTTGTTGACCGCACCCATTCCTGAAACGCTGCGGAAAATGACCGTCCCCATGACTATGGGCATGATCGCAATTTTGATGTTTAACTTGGTGGACACGTTTTTTATCTCGTTGCTTGGCACTCAAGCGCTAGCGGCTATCAGCTATACCTTCCCTGTCACCTTTGCGGTTAACTGCATTACGATGGGGATTGGGATGGGACTATCGACCAATATTGGTCGCTTGCTTGGGCAAGGTCATGCACCACAAGCTGCTCGGTTCACCACCCACGGTTTGTTGTTAGCCGTGTTACTTGTGGCTATCACGTCTTCTATTGGCTTTACCACCATTGCGCCATTGTTTCGTTTTCTTGGTGCGTCTGATGATCTCATCCCTCTTATTGAGCAATATATGCAGGTCTGGTATCTCACCATTCCTCTGCTAGTGATCCCAATGGCGGGCAACAGTGCTATCCGAGCTACTGGCGACACAAAAACACCAGCAAAAGTCATGATGTTGGCTGGTTTGATTAATGGCATGCTCGATCCATTGTTGATTTTCGGTTATGGCCCTTTTCCGGAACTTGGCATTCAAGGCGCAGCCATAGCAAGTGCCTTTAGCTGGTTAGGTGCTTTATGTGGCTCATTCTATGTGCTAGTTAAAAGGGAAAAATTGCTTGCTCAACCCCAATGGGCTTTGCTGAAACAAGACTGGCAACAGACACTAAGAATTGGTACCCCTGCTGCGCTATCAAACGCGATGAATCCGTTGTCCGGTGCCATTCTGATGATGCTGTTATCCAACCATGGTACAGCGGCGGTTGCTGCTTACGGCGCAGCGCAGCGTATTGAGTCTATATTGATTTTAGTATTGATGTCGCTGACCTCTGCCCTCACACCGTTTATGGCACAAAATTTAGGAGCCAAACAACCGCAACGAGCCTTTTCCGGTTTATTTATTAGCATGCGTTTTGCAGTGGTATTCCAAGGGTTTATCTTCTTGATGATGGTGCCACTGAGCATTCCTCTGGCTGCGCTGTTTTCTCAGGAAGATGCGGTGAAAAACCTGCTTTGGCATTATTTACTGGTGGTGCCATTTAGTTATGGCTTCCAAGGCATAGTGATGATGTTAGTCAGTGGTTTGAATGCGATGCACAAGCCATTGCGTGCATTCCAGTGGAGCTTTATGCGGCTGTTCATTTTTACCTTGCCATCGGCGTGGATCGGGAGCCAAATCTACAGTATTGAAGGCTTGTTTATCGGTATCGCGGTTGGGAATACGTTGGGTGGGCTACTGGGCTACTTGTTTGCGCTGCGCGAGCGAAAATTAACGCTCATAGAGCAGAGCAGCGTGTCTTAACACTCGTCTATCGCTAGTTTCTTTTTGTTGATTCTCAAATACAAAAAAACCGCGGAAAGCCGCGGTTTTGTTTATCTATTTCAAACTTGCTTAGAACAACTCTTCAGCAACTTTGTATAGATCGTTGCGTACTGGACGCTTCATGTTCTCGATTGCATCGATGATATCGTGGTGAACAAGTTGCTCTTTCACGATACCTACACAACGACCACCATGACCTTCGATCAATAGGTGAACAGCGTAGTTACCCATACGAGATGCTAGTACGCGGTCAAATGCAGTTGGACGACCACCACGTTGGATGTGACCAAGTACTGTTGCACGAGTTTCACGACCTGTCGCGGCTTCGATGTCACGTGCTAGTTCATTAGCATCCATCATTAGCTCAGTAAGCGCGATGATCGCGTGTTTCTTACCTTTAGCGATACCATCTTGGATGTTGCTGATCAGCTTGTCTTTGTCTAGACCAGTTTCCGGAGTGATGATGTATTCACAACCGCCCGCAATTGCAGACATCAGAGTCAAATCACCACAGTGACGGCCCATGATTTCTACAATTGAAATGCGTTGGTGAGATGAAGAAGTATCACGTAAACGGTCGATTGCATCGATAACGGTGTTTAGTGCACTTAGGTAGCCCACAGTGTAATCCGTACCTGCGATATCGTTGTCGATTGTGCCCGGAAGACCGATACATGGGTAACCCATTTCAGTCAGTTTCTTCGCACCCATGTACGAACCATCACCACCGATTACCACTAGTGCATCGATACCATGTTTTTTCAGGTTCTCAATCGCTTTTTCACGAACTTCCACTTGTTTAAATTCAGGGAAACGTGCAGAACCTAGGAACGTACCACCTTTGTTGATCACATCTGAAACGCTAGAACGATCTAGCTTCTCGATGCGGCCTTCGTATAGGCCTAGGTAGCCGTCGTACACACCGAATACTTCCAATCCTTCGGATAGTGCTGTACGTACTACGCCGCGTATCGCAGCGTTCATACCAGGTGCGTCACCGCCACTTGTTAAAACACCGATCTTCTTAATCATGCTCACCCTCGATCTTTGGCAATCAATTATTTAATTTTCTTTTAGGCCCCTTGTTACCAAGCAACCTGCATAATCCAGAACTGTGCGTTATGTTACATTTCCTCTACAGGATTACCAATGAAAACGCACTTTTTTATGTAACTTTTCTACTTATGTAAGAGTATTACAGTTTCTCTATAAAACTTTGTTGATTCATATCAGGATCACGAATCTTAATAAGTATTGATGGAAAGATAGTCAATAAGTACCTGTTTGTCGTCGGGCACTGATGGATTTTTCAAGCCTACCAATCTTGCGCTTTCTGCTCTTTCTCTGGTCCGAAAACGACAGACAATGGATCTTGATGGATCAGTACGTCCGCATCAGGAAACAGAGCCAATAAATTATCTTCCACTTTATCAGCAATGTAATGCGCCTCAATTAATCGTAAGTTATCGTCTAGCTCTAAATGCAACTGTATAAAGCGCGTCGGTCCGGACATTCGCGTGCGTAACTGATGCACGCCCAATACCCCTTTTACGCTCAAACAAGCTTGGTTAATTTGCTCAAGTTCTTCATCGGGCAACTTTCTATCAAGTAAGGTTTGAATCGCTTCGCTGACCATTTTGAAAGCGCTATAAAGAATGAAGACACCAATACCAATCGCAAACACAGCATCCGCTTGAGTCACTCCAAAATAACTGAGCCCCAGAGCCACCATGATCGCAGCATTCATATACAAGTCAGTCTGATAATGCAGAGAATCCGCCGCTATTGCTTGGCTCCCCGTCACGCGAACCACATGTTTTTGGAACATCACCAAGCCAAGTGTGACCACAATCGCAAACAGCGATACATACACACCTAACTCCGGTGCGTGTAAAGCATGTGGGCGGAAAAATCGGTCAATCCCGTTAAGAATCAAAAATACTGCCGAGCCCGAAATAAACATTGCTTGGGCTAGGGCCGCTAAGGACTCAGCTTTACCATGTCCAAACGTATGTTCGCGGTCTGCCGGTTGTAAGGCGTAACGAACCACCACAAGATTCACAACCGAAGCCGCGATATCTAACATGGAGTCAATCAATGACGCCAATAAGCTCACTGAGCCGGTTACCCACCACGTGATGACTTTTACTATCAGAAGAAGCGTCGCCACAATGGTTGCAGTCCAAGCGGCGGTCGTAACTAAACGTGCGTATTGCTGTTTCATAATCAAAGAGTTAACTAAAACCATACGTTGAGTATATTGAATGACCATGAAATAACCAGATCAAAAAGAGGCAACCAATGGCTGCCTCTTTATATAACATCAATTCATGACTTAATTATTGCGCGACTTTTCCATGCGCTTGTGCATTCTGTCGCCACACTCTTGCATACGTTCATTTTGTAGCTCAACAAACTTCGCTTTCTGCTCAGGTGTTAATACGCTAAGCATTTGGTGCTTTCTTTCTAGCATTTGCACGCGACGTTCCGTTTGGCGCTCAACCATCTCTTTTGCTAATTCGCTAGCTTGAGCTTCATCAAAGTTATCCGCCAGCAAAAGCGATTGTACTTTTGCGTGATGCGCTTGACGCTCAGCCATACGTGCTTCTTTGCCATCAGCGAATTTTGCTTTCATTTCTGCTTTGTTTGCTTCACGCATTTCTTTTAGCTGATCTTTTTGTGCATCAGTCAGGTCTAGTTGACGCATGACACCTCGGTCCATACCCATGCCGCATTCGTCACGAGGACCTTTATGATGGTTTTTACCACCGTAAGCGAATGCGCTTGCGGCGCCAAGAGTAAGAGGTAGAACAACAGCAGCTAACACAAGTTTTTTTGCAGACTTCATAATACGATTCCTTACACAGGTGAGTGGTTCTTCTGAGCTGTTCTCACAGCGCTTGAGTATAGAATACGACCCGCTAGGTAAAGCGACGTATAGGGAGCGTAAAGAATCGTAAAGAGTGATTTTTCTCCTCTTCGTTGCGCATCATTCCAATGTAATATTAGGCTATCGGTAACTTACTATAGGTGCCCCCATGGCAAACATTCTTTTAATCGATGACGATATCGAGCTAACCAGCTTATTAAAAGAAGTACTCAGTTTCGAAGGGTTTGACGTCAGCGAAGCAAATGACGGTGAAGCCGGCTTAGCCGCGATCAATGATAAGATTGATTTGATTTTGTTGGATGTCATGATGCCAAAACTCAATGGCATGGAAACGCTGAAACGCTTACGTGAAAATTGGGAAACTCCCGTCTTGATGCTGACCGCTAAAGGGGAAGAAATTGATCGCGTGATCGGCTTGGAACTGGGCGCGGATGATTATTTACCAAAACCTTTTAGTGACCGAGAGCTGTTGGCGCGTATCCGTGCGATTTTACGCCGCACTAGCAGCACACAAAAAAATACCAAAAACAGCGATTGCATTGAGTATCAAGAAATCCGCCTCTATCCCGGTAAGCAAGAAGCGTATTGTGAGCAACAGCTACTCGACCTCACGGCAACCGAGTTTGCGCTACTCACCCACTTCGTACAAAACCCAGGACAAGTGCTGACCAAAGAGACACTGAGCTTAGATGTGCTTGGTAAACGACTCGCTGCTTTTGATCGCGCTATCGATATGCATGTCTCGAACTTACGTAAAAAATTACCAGATCAAAGCAATGGCAAGCCGCGAATTAAAACCCTGCGTGGTCGTGGCTACATGCTGCTTGAGGAGGATTAATGCACCTATCACGCATCAAACTGCCAAACATCAATAGCCTGTATGGACGCATCTTTGCCATTTTTTGGTTCACCATGTTATTAGTATTGATAGCCGTGCTATCACTGCCACATTTGGACCCACGCAAAGCTCGCGATATTCCAGAAGAACACTACAAACGTATGGTAGAAACGCGTGACTCAATCCAACAAAAATACAGCCAGCAAACTGATTTAGGCCGCATACTTTTTCGTATCGAGGGCAACCGCCACGGCAAGCACGACCCTCGCCCACGAGTCTTTTTTTCTGACTACAGCGGTAATGTTCTTACGACAGAAAAACGCAGCAATTTTCAATTGCGTGCCATGCAAAACTTTGTCACCAGTATCGAAGATTACAATAATCCAAAGCAGAAGCTGTATGGTCGATACATGATTGCGGGCCCAATTCCTATCACTTTGGCAGGTTCCGATATCTTGATGTACGTGGGCTTCAAGTGGAATGAGCCACCACCTCTACTCCTGCGTCTGTTTGATCACCCATTCCAGCTCTTGCTTGCGGTCATGCTGGTTAGTACACCATTGCTGTTATGGCTTGCTTGGGCTTTGAGTCAGCCTGCACGTCGTCTTGAAGCCGCTGCTCAACGTGTGGCGAAAGGTGAATTTGTCACAGACCCAAATTTAGAAAAAGGTACGGCGGAATTTCGTCAAGCAGGCAGCAGCTTCAACCAGATGGTCGAAGCGGTTAATCAAATGATTTCAGGACAACAACGTTTGCTATCCGATATCTCTCACGAGCTGCGCTCACCTTTAACTCGTCTGCGTATGGCAAGCGCATTAGCGACGCGTAAACAAGGCGAAAGCCCAGAACTGACTCGTATCGATACCGAAGCGCAGCGCTTGGAACAGATGATCAGCGAACTATTAGAGCTTTCTCGCATGCAGGCGAACAGTCATATGACTCGCGAAACACAGCCACTAGAAAGTTTATGGGAAGAAATCATTAAAGATGCGCAGTTTGAAGCAGAGCAAATGGGCAAACAGCTACACTATTCAGAATTACCTAAGCGCAATATTTCCGGTAACCCTAAACTGCTGATGAGTGCGGTGGAAAATATCGTTCGTAACGCCATTTACTACGGAAAAGATGAGGTACAAATCGACATCAAAGCCGATGACGATACGCTTCGTATCACGGTTGACGATAATGGAGAAGGTGTACCAGAAGAGGAACTGGCCGCGATTTTTCGCCCGTTCTATCGCGTTTCCACGGCACGCGATCGCCACTCTGGCGGCACAGGTCTCGGCCTAACCATTACCGAAAGTGCCATTCGCCAGCACAGTGGCACGATCGCAGCCAGCCGAAGTCCGTTAGGCGGATTGCGCATGAGTATCACCTTACCGATCAATTGTTAGTCTCAATTTGATGAACTAACAATAATTCGCACCATATTTCTAGAGTGAGTGATTCACAGCCCCACCCTCACTTTAGAAATTGGCGAGGCTTCTTAGAATACCCTTACAAAGATCAAAGTTGATAATAATTATCGTTAGCATTAAAGTAAATTTTCCAATTAAGGAGGATTTACTATGTCACATACATTTCCCGCTCTGCCTTACCCGTACGATTCACTAGAGCCGTACATCGACGCGAAAACCATGGAAGTGCATTACAGCAAACACCACAAGACGTACTTTGATAAGTTTGTAAATGCCGTTGAAGGGAGCGAGCTCGAAACTCAGTCATTAGACGAGATCTTTGACAATATCTCTAAGCTCAGTCCAGCAGTACGTAATAATGGTGGCGGCTATTACAACCACATCATTTATTGGAATTGCATGTCACCAAACGGTGGCGGAGAGCCTCAAGGCGCGCTTGCTCAAGCAATTAACGATAAATTTGGTAGCTTTGCGCAATTTAAAGAGGCGTTTGCCCAAGCTGCCATCAATACCTTTGGGTCTGGCTTTGCATGGCTGATCGTAAAAGATGGTGAGATTCACATTACGTCCACCAGTAATCAAGACAACCCTCTGATGGACGTAGTGGATGTGCGCGGTGAACCAATCCTCGCATTAGACGTGTGGGAGCACGCGTATTACATCAGCTACCAAAACCGTCGCCCAGAATATATTGATGCGTGGTGGAACGTCGTCAACTGGCGAGCAGTTGAAGAAAACTATGCTCAC
This sequence comes from Vibrio sp. 1402, assembly GCF_033340275.1. Taxonomy (NCBI): domain Bacteria; kingdom Pseudomonadati; phylum Pseudomonadota; class Gammaproteobacteria; order Vibrionales; family Vibrionaceae; genus Vibrio; species Vibrio sp. 1402. Next base: position 32,780 of record NZ_JAWOWE010000017.1, on the reverse strand, counting down.
GCTCTCTTATAAAGAGCATCACTACTCACGGTATTAACATCCGCGCTAATGCCTGCTTTCATACCCAGGTCAATCTTGCTGAATCTCGCATATCTCGGTGACTTGGGTATATACTGCCCCTCTCTTTGACCAACTCTATTTCAATACCATGTTTGATATCGCTTTATACGAACCAGAAATCGCGCCGAACACCGGCAACATCATTCGACTATGCGCCAACTGCGGTGCAAACCTTCACTTAATTGAACCTCTGGGTTTCGATCTTGAAGAGAAAAAAGTCCGTCGTGCTGGTTTGGATTACCATGATTTAGCTCGCGTAACACGCCATAAAAACTATCAAGCGTTCTTAGAGTATTTAGAGAAAGAGAAGCAAGGTAACTATCGATTGTTTGCCTGCACCACCAAAACCACAGGTCACCACGTTGATGCACAATACCAAGCGGGTGATGTTTTGATGTTTGGTCCAGAAACTCGTGGCTTGCCTGCTGAAATCATCGATAGCTTGCCAATGGAGCAGCGTATTCGCATTCCAATGATGCCAGATGCGCGCAGCCTAAACCTTTCGAATGCCGTTGCGATCATTGCTTTTGAAGCATGGCGTCAAATGGGCTTTGAAGGCGCATTGTAAGCAGCACGAATTCCAAATACAGAAAAGGGCGCTTGGTGCGCCCTTTTGTTTTCTTTACTGTCTAACTCAATCAGTTGAGCTTGTTGCGATCATCATCGTCTTTACGCTCGTATTCCCCTTCGAAGGTCTTGCCATTATCTGACTGGGAATCAAAAGGGTCACGACGGAACGGGTCTTGCTCAAATGGCCCCTGGTTAGAGAAACCACCTTGGAAGCCACCACCATGCATGGTTTTCACCACCATTTTGCTCATCAAGTATTTAGCTATCGCGGCGCGTGGCGCAGGAAGCAACACCAACATACCAAGGGCATCGGTCATAAAGCCCGGGGTTAACAGTAGCACGCCAGCCACCGCTAGCATTACGCCTTCAAAAATTTGCTGGGCTGGAATTTCACCTTGTTCAAGACGCCCCTGTACTGACATCAGTGTTTGTATACCTTGGCTACGAACCAACGACGCACCAACAAATGCAGTGATTAAGACTAGTGCAATGGTCGGCCATAAACCTAAAAAGCCGCCCACCTGAATAAATAAGCCGATTTCAATGATCGGAACAAAAATAAACGCTAATAATAAGATAGGAAACACACGCCCTCCTTTGTTTAATTCAGTGTAATGGTAAAAGCAGACTAAGCTCAAACGAATCGTTGTAAAAAAGCGTGTTCATACTGGTCTCCTTCTCTTTTAGACAAAGTAGCGGGAACGCGTTTCATTCAATTGCATACCGATTTTTTCGTGCTTTTAAAGTGCTAATTTCGAACTCTAAAAACTCATGTTTGTCGAGGAAAATCGAGTACCTATAAAGGGTTATTAATAACCCGTTCATACTTTGCAAATTATTGACTCATGAAAAACGAAAAAGGTGATCTAGTTACTATTTTTATGCGCTAGGTGCAGTATCATGTGCCACATAAGTCAGGACGGATTTTCCAGCCAAAAATTCTGATGAATGGATTCTAGATTGCAGAAATGGCTAATAAATAACTTTATTATCAGAATTATCATCTAAGGATCCTGCTATGGCTACCCTATCTGATGCTCCAAAAACAGCAAACCCAGCCACTCGTATTGAAGAAGATCTATTAGGTCAACGTCATGTCCCTGCAGATGCGTACTACGGTATTCATACGCTACGTGCGATCGAGAACTTCAACATCTCCAATATGACCATCTCTGACGTACCAGAATTTGTACGCGGCATGGTAATGACCAAAAAAGCAGCAGCGTTAGCAAACAAAGAACTTGGCGCTATTCCAAAAGACGTTGCAAACTACATCATCGAAGCGTGTGATTTGATCCTAGAAACTGGCAAGTGTATGGATCAGTTCCCATCAGACGTATTCCAAGGCGGTGCAGGCACTTCAGTTAACATGAACACGAACGAAGTGATCGCAAACGTTGCGCTTGAGTTGATGGGTAAAGAGAAAGGCCAATACGAATTTGTTAACCCAAATGACCATGTAAACAAGAGCCAATCAACCAACTGTGCGTACCCAACAGGTTTCCGTATTGCGGTATACAACAGCGTACATAAGCTAATGGAAGCAATTGAGTACCTAAAAGGCGCATTCGAACTTAAAGCCGTTGAGTTTAAAGATGTACTGAAAATGGGCCGTACTCAGCTTCAAGACGCAGTACCAATGACAGTAGGTCAAGAGTTCCATGCGTGGGCGGTAACACTAAACGAAGAGATTCGTGCTCTAGATTACACATCTAAACTCCTCCTAGAAATCAACCTAGGCGCAACCGCAATCGGTACTGGTCTAAATACACCAACTGGCTACCAAGCACTTGCAGTAAAACACCTAGCGGAAGTAACAGGCCTTGACGTTGTTGCAGCAGAAGACCTTATCGAAGCAACGTCTGACTGTGGTGCATACGTAATGACTCACGGCGCGCTAAAACGCCTAGCAGTGAAACTATCGAAGATCTGTAACGACCTTCGTCTACTTTCTTCTGGTCCTCGTGCGGGTCTAAATGAATTGAACCTACCTGAAATGCAAGCAGGCTCTTCAATCATGCCAGCTAAAGTAAACCCAGTTATCCCAGAAGTAGTAAACCAAGTTTGCTTCAAAGTTCTCGGTAACGACAACACGGTTTCTTTCGCAGCAGAAGGCGGTCAGCTACAGCTAAACGTAATGGAACCAGTTATCGCACAAAGCGTGTTTGAGTCTATCTCTCTACTACACAATGCGTGTGTGAACCTACGCGATAAATGTATCGACGGCATCACTGTGAACAAAGAAGTTTGCGAAAACTACGTTTACAACTCTATCGGTATCGTCACTTACCTAAACCCATACATCGGCCACCACGAAGGTGACATCGTAGGTAAGATTTGTGCAGAAACTGGTAAGAGTGTTCGTGAAGTCGTGCTAGAGCGCGGTCTGCTTACAGCAGAGGAGCTTGATGAAATCTTGTCAGTAGAAAACTTCATGCATCCTACTTACAAAGCAAAACGTTACGAGTAATAACGAATCCGAAGGGGGCCACTCAGGCCCCTTTTTTAGGCTCTCATACGGTTAACCACATTTTTTATATGCTTTTATTGCCGCTAAACCACTAGGTTCTCATTCTCTGAGCATTTACTCCTGTTCCTGAGTGTTCAAAAAATCAGAATCAAATAAAAAACTAAAGAGGTATCAATATGGTCATGGTCGAACTCTTCGTGGTTCTGCTCTTCATCTATTTGGGGGCAAGAATCGGTGGTATCGGCATTGGTTTTGCCGGTGGTGCTGGGGTCATTGCGTTGTCTTTGATCTTGGGCGTACCAACAAGCCAAGCTTACATTCCCGTTGACGTAATTTTGATCATCATGTCTGTAATCACCGCTATCGCAGCAATGCAGGTAGCGGGTGGTTTAGACTGGATGGTGCAAGTTGCTGAAAACTTTTTGCGCAAGCATCCTGAGCGCATCACCTTTTATGCGCCTATCGTAACTTACCTAATGACATTAATGGCGGGTACTGGCCACACGGCATTCTCTACTTTGCCAGTGATTGCAGAAGTAGCGAAAGGCCAAGGCGTGCGCCCTTCTCGTCCACTGTCTATCGCGGTCGTAGCATCGCAAATCGCTATCACCGCATCACCAATCTCAGCGGCTGTTGTAGCGTTCGCGGCAATGCTGCACCCATTTGGCGTTGACTACCTAACACTACTAGCAATCTGTATCCCAACGACGTTCATCGCGTGCATGATCGGTGCGTTCGTGGCGAACTTCATGGGCTGTGAGCTAAAAGACGATGCTGAATACCAAGAGCGTCTAGAAAAAGGCTTAATCAAGCTAAATACAGAAGCAAAACGCGAAATCCTACCAACAGCGAAGAAAGCAACATTCATCTTCCTAGGCGCAATCGCATTTGTCGTGTGTTACGCAGCAGCAATTTCTGGCTCTGTTGGCCTTATCGAGAACCCTGCTCTAGGTCGTAACGAAGCTATCATGACGGTAATGCTAGCAGCTGCGGCAGCTATCGTAATGAGCTGTAAAATCGATGCTGGCAAAATCCCAGCAGCAGCAACATTCCGCTCTGGTATGACAGCATGTGTGTGTGTTCTTGGTGTGGCATGGCTAGGTTCTACGTTCGTTAACGCGCACGTTGACGGCATCAAAGAAGTTGCGGGTGCGCTACTAGCAGACTACCCATGGATGCTAGCACTCGTTCTATTCTTCGCTTCAATGCTGCTTTACTCACAAGGTGCAACCACTGTTGCGCTGATGCCAGCAGCACTTGCTATCGGTGTGGCACCACTTACCGCAGTTGCATCTTTCGCAGCAGTAAGTGCGCTATTCGTGCTGCCAACTTACCCAACGCTTCTAGCAGCGGTTGAGATGGACGACACGGGTTCAACTCGTATCGGTAAGTACGTATTCAACCACCCATTCTTTGTACCTGGTGTGGTAACCATCGCTTCTGCGGTAGCACTTGGCTTCGCATTCGGTGGTCTACTGATCTAGTAGAAACAGAGTCTTACTCGGGGAGCTTCGGCTCCCTTTTTTATTGCCTGTTGTCTTGATTTATGCTCAATAAATCTTCATTTTCATGAAACTTATTGACTCGCCTCCGGGTCTGATTGAGTTACACTAACGGCAATTATCTAAGATGAATTGACTCTTTTATGCGCGCATTACTTTCCGTTTTACTCTTAGGGCTCATTACCTTTTCCACTCCGTCTTTAGCTTTATTTGGCAAAGACCAGTTTAACAGTAGCCAGAACAACAGTTTTGGTAGCAGCAGCGACAGCTTTGTTCCGGTTGATCAGGCGTTTCCATTTAACTTCTACCAGCAAGATGACAAATTGATGCTCGATTGGCAGGTACGTGACGGGTACTACCTATATCAAGAGCGCTTGTCTGTAGCTGGTGAGAAAGTATCGCTAGGCGAACTGCAAATGGAAGACGGCACACCGCATAAAGATGAATTCTTTGGTGACGTGCATATCTATACGCAACCTCTCTTCGTTAACGTACCAATGTATGATTGGCAAGACGGTGCGCGCGTGGTGGTGCAATACCAAGGTTGTGCGAAAGCAGGCTTCTGTTACCCGCCAGAAACTCGCGTGATTCCTATCAGCGCGTTTACTTCGTCGAACTCAGATTCAACAACGGCGACAACTGCATCAAAAGCAGAACAGGCACCAACAGCAACGCCACCAGCGGTGCAATCATCTACGTCTGGTGACACATCATCAGTGCCAGTAACACAGCAAGATAGCCTTGCTGCCAACCTTGCTGATAACTGGTGGACACCACTTCTGTTCTTGGCGCTTGGTGTGGGCTTGGCGTTTACACCTTGTGTGCTGCCGATGTACCCAATTCTGACCAGCATAGTGCTTGGCAGTGGCAAGCTAAGCCAACGCCGCGCGCTAGGCTTGTCATTCGTCTACGTGCAAGGCATGGCACTGACTTACACCCTACTCGGCCTTGTGGTGGCATCTGCAGGTATGCAGTTCCAAGCGGCAATGCAACACCCTTATGTGCTGATTGGCTTGAGCGTACTGTTCATCGCACTCGCTTTGTCTATGTTTGGTCTGTACTCATTACAGCTACCAAGCAACGTTCAAACGTGGTTAAACAACCTCAGCAACAAACAGCAAGGCGGCAGCAGTGCAGGCGTATTCGCCATGGGGGCGATTTCTGGACTGGTGTGCTCACCATGTACCACGGCACCTCTGTCTGGTGCGCTACTTTACGTGGCACAAAGCGGCGATTTGCTTACCGGTGGTATCGCGTTATACGCGCTGGCGATGGGCATGGGTATTCCGCTGATTCTTGTTGCGGTCTTCGGCAACAAACTGCTACCAAAAGCAGGTGGTTGGATGGACCGAGTGAAAACACTCTTCGGCTTTATTCTGCTTGCCGCACCTATCTTCTTACTAGAACGCATCATGCCAGAAATGTGGTCAACGATTCTGTGGTCAGCACTGGGTATTGCTGCTTTTGGTTGGCTATACCACATCAAAAACAGTCTAGAGTTTGGTGGCTGGAAACAAAGTGCCGTGGGCATAATCGCCGTCTTAGGTTTGCTAGCCTCAGCACAACCTATCTTAAATTACTGGTTTGGCAACAGCACAACACAAACTCAGCAAGCCACTGTTAGCTTTACTCGCATTGCTAACGTGGCGGATCTTGAAGAACAACTGGCACTTGCGAAAGCGGCAGGTAAACCCGTCATGCTCGATTTCTACGCCGATTGGTGTGTAGCATGTAAAGAGTTTGAAAAGTACACCTTCCATGACCCAAGCGTCGAAGCCAAACTGCAAGACTTCGTTCTTCTGCAAGCGGACGTGACCAAAAACCAAGTGCAAGACATCGAACTACTGAAGCACATGAGTGTGCTTGGTTTACCAACAATTGAGTTTTGGGATGCCAGTGGTGAACACGTTTCAAACGCTCGTTTGACGGGCTTTATGCAAGCCGAGCCTTTCTTAGAGCATATCAAGCAGTTCTGATAACCAGATATTTCAAACGCCAGTGATGTCCACTGGCTTTTTTTGTTGCTCAGATTTGAATAAGAACATTGCGTTTATATGCAATTTTCCTAATAAAAGTCGATTTGGTTCAGACTTTTAGCGAATAAATATTGTCCACTCTCTCAAAGCTGGACAATAATAAATTTAACGAAATAGTCAAAAGTGTTTAACGTCATGGATTCGACCTACACCATCATTATTGCAGATGATCACCCACTCTTCCGGAATGCCTTGTTTCAATCTATCCACATGGCTATTAGTGGTGCAAATTTGCTGGAAGCGGACTCACTCGACGCACTTCTGGCTTTGTTGGAGCGAGAGGAAGAGCCAGATTTAGTGCTATTGGATCTCAAAATGCCAGGAGCAAATGGTATGTCTGGCTTGATTCATTTGCGAGCAGAGCATCCAGATTTACCTATCGTCGTCGTTTCAGCGAGTGAAGAGCCGGCGATCGTGACGCAGGTGAAAAGCCATGGTGCATTTGGTTTTATTCCCAAGTCCAGCGACATGCGCGAATTAGTGAACGCGCTCAATCAAGTGCTGAATGGCGACCCATACTTCCCTGAAGGGTTGATCACCAATAACGCGGCATGTAATGACTTAGCGGAAAAGATTGCTGCGCTAACACCGCAGCAATATAAAGTGTTGGGAATGTTGTCCGATGGCTTGCTGAACAAGCAAATCGCTTACGAATTGAATGTTTCAGAAGCCACCATAAAAGCGCACATGACAGCGATTTTCCGTAAGCTCGGTGTAAAGAACCGCACGCAAGCCGTGATTATGCTGACGGAAATGAGCGACTAGATTGACATCTTATCGTCAGACTTACTTTTTTCGTTTGGCAATCGGATACCGACTTTAGTGACCTGCTGATCAACAACATCAGCGACGATCCAATGCAAACCTTGCCACTCGAAATGGTCTCCCAATACTGGCGTGCTACCTAATTGCTCTTCGACAAGGTTTCTCAAACTTTTATCCAGCGGTTCATCCCCCAGATTCAAACCATACATCACGGCAATATCGGCAAGCTTCACTTCAATATCGAGGAAGAAGTCACCGAAGAATCGCGCTAGCGACGCTTTCTCTGGGGCTTCACTAAACAGTAAGCTCAGTGCATCTAAATCCTTTTCTTGTGCTAATACACACAAGGTATCATCTTCCTCAAGACGCGTACTGCCGGATGGGTGCAATAGCTCTTTACTGCGAAATACAGCGGCGATACGCGTTCCTTCCGGCATCGAAAGACTACGTAATGGCTCACCAATGCACCATTTATCTGCTTTAAGTCTATAGATAAACAGCTCCCACTCACTGGTCGGGTAAATCTCTACACCCGTACGCGAAATTGGCTCAGGCTTAGAAGGTAGCTCGACCTTTGCAAGAGACATCGCCTTAGTCAACGTGCCCCCTTGTACTATCAAAGACACCATTACTACAAAGAATGCCAAATTGAAGTACAGTTGAGCATCTGGCAACCCTGCCATCATCGGAAATACCGCGAGGATGATAGGTACAGCACCACGCAGTCCTACCCAAGAGACAAACCACTTTTCACGTGGCGTGAAACTCTTGAATGGCAGTAAACCAATCCAAACTGAGATTGGTCGGGCAAACAAAATCATCCCGAAAGCAAGCGCAAGACCTGGCAACGCAATAGAGAGTAAATTGGATGGCGTAACCAACAAACCAAGCACCAAGAACATACCAATTTGAGCTAGCCACGTCATACCATCTAAAACATGAAGAATAGAGTGGCGGCTGCGTGTTGGACGGTTACCTAATAAAAGACCAACAAGGTAAATCGACAAAATACCACTGCCACCCAAAGTGTTAGATAAAGCGAAAATAAGCAAGCCACCACTGACCGTTAAAATAGAATACAGCCCATCTGGTAATTGATTGCGATTGATAACTTTCCATAAGATCCAGCCACCAGCGAAGCCAAGTAACGCGCCAATACCAAACTGCTTAAGAAAACTGAACGCCAAAAAGCCCGCACTTAAATCTGCGCCAGGGTTCGCTAAAATAGCAATCAGAGTTACGGTCAGAAACACCGCCATTGGGTCATTGGTGCCGGATTCAATTTCCAGCGTTGAACCAACACGTTCGTTCAGGCTACGACCTTTGAGTAGAGAGAAGACCGCGGCAGCATCGGTGGAACCAACAATCGCACCAACCAATATGCCTTGCAATAAATCTAAGTCGAATAACCACGTTGCCATCAGCCCGGTTAAAATGGTGGTGATCGCAACGCCAAATGTCGCCAAAGAGACCGAGGGCCATAACGCAACCCTAAAGCTGGCGACCCGCGTTCTCATCCCACCATCAAGCAAAATGATGGCTAATGCGAGGTTACTAACCAAATAAGCGATCGAAAAGTTATCGAATAAAATGCCGCCTAAGCCGTCTTCCCCCGCTAGCATTCCAACGGCTAAAAATACCAAAAGAATTGGGATTCCCAACTTAGAAGACACTGGGCTTAAAAGAACGCTAAGTGCGATTAACAACGCACCTATTAGAAAAAAACTGTTAATGGTGTCTGCGTCCATTCTCACCCTCCCTTAATGAAAAACGATAATAATTGTGATGAGCAAGGCTACTTCGTTAATGAGGTAATGCCCTAATCTGCCTCCCCTTTACACCGTCTCAAAATGCGAGGTTGTACGAGAATGACTCAGTTATATTACTTTATTGTGCGTTAAAACGGTGATTTGATGCGAAAACTTTATGTAAATAAATTACTTGTGAGCTTTCTTATCTACGCCTTCTCTCTTTAAGAGCCACAAGATCACCACCAATACTTACACAGCATCTCCAAGTTCAATGAAGAAAAGATTAATGGCCCGTCTTAATCATGCCTGTTTATCCAATCAACCTTTAGACCTTTGGCTAACTTAACAGTTTATTAACATAACGTTTTGCCCCTTTGTTCGCTGCAAAAGCCCATAATATGGGGGTTCTTCATTTTTAACACCCCGACTAAAGTTGAAAAGAGTTATTGCCAACACCTTGCTAATGTACATATTGAAACATTTCATTAACAACAATACCAATCGTAAGGAGACGGCAATGGCATTTGAAAGCGAAGAAAGAGCCAAAGCCTATTGGGACAAAAACGTGAAGCTCATGATCGGCCTAATGGTCATCTGGTTCGTCGTGTCTTTCGGCTGCGGCATTTTATTTGTCGACGTACTAAATCAATTTCAACTAGGCGGTTACAAACTCGGTTTCTGGTTTGCTCAACAAGGCTCCATCTATGCGTTCCTAGGAATTATTTTCTATTACGCATGGAAGATGCGCCAAATTGACCGTGAATTCGGCGTGGACGAATAAGGAGTCACTCAGATGGATTTGAAAACTATTACCTACCTGGTCGTTGGCGCCACGTTCATCCTGTACATCGGGATTGCTATTTGGGCTCGCGCCGGATCAACCAAAGAGTTTTACGTTGCTGGTGGCGGTGTAAACCCGATTGCAAACGGTATGGCAACCGCAGCCGATTGGATGTCCGCAGCGTCGTTTATCTCAATGGCAGGCTTAATTGCCTTCATGGGCTATGGCGGCTCAGTATTTCTAATGGGTTGGACTGGTGGCTACGTTCTGCTTGCGCTGTTGCTAGCGCCTTACCTACGCAAATTTGGTAAGTTTACGGTGCCAGAGTTTGTTGGTGAACGCTTTTACTCCAACACAGCACGTATCGTAGCGGTTGTTTGTCTTATCATCGCATCAGTGACTTATGTTATCGGTCAGATGAAAGGCGTGGGCGTTGCGTTTGGTCGCTTCTTAGAAGTGGATTACTCCACCGGCCTATTAATTGGTATGTGTATCGTTTTCATGTACGCGGTTCTTGGCGGCATGAAAGGCATCACTTACACGCAGATTGCTCAATATTGCGTACTCATTCTTGCTTACACTATCCCTGCAATCTTTATCTCTCTGCAACTCACTGGTAACCCAATCCCACAAATTGGTCTGGGGAGTACCATGGCTGGTACCGATGTCTATCTACTCGATCGGCTTGACCAAGTTGTGACCGAACTCGGATTCAGTGAATACACGACCCAAGTACGTGGCGACACACTTAATATGTTTGTCTACACCATGTCACTGATGATTGGTACTGCCGGTCTACCACACGTAATTATCCGTTTCTTTACCGTGCCGAAGGTTCGCGACGCACGTACATCAGCAGGCTGGGCTCTGATCTTCATCGCAATCCTTTACACTACAGCACCAGCGGTATCAGCGATGGCTCGTCTCAACCTAATGAATACGGTAAATCCAGCTCCGGGTCAGCACCTAGCGTATGACGAGCGTCCTGCGTGGTTCAAAAACTGGGAAACAACTGGACTACTCGGTTTTGACGATAAAAATGGCGATGGCAATATCCAATACACTTCAGATGCGTCCACCAACGAACTGCGCGTTGATAACGACATCATGGTATTGGCTAACCCAGAGATCGCTAAACTACCAAACTGGGTGATCGCACTTGTGGCAGCAGGTGGTCTTGCAGCTGCACTATCTACCGCAGCAGGTTTACTACTCGCCATTTCTTCAGCTATTTCCCATGACTTAATCAAAGGGGTTATCAATCCGAACATATCCGAGAAAAAAGAGCTACTTGCTAGTCGAATATCAATGGCAGTAGCGATAGCAGCCGCAGGCTATCTCGGTTTAAATCCGCCTGGATTTGCCGCAGGTACGGTAGCACTCGCCTTTGGTCTTGCCGCTTCATCCATCTTCCCTGCATTGATGATGGGCATCTTCAGCAAGAGCATCAACAAAGAAGGCGCAATCGCCGGTATGATTGCAGGTATCAGTATTACGCTGTTCTACGTATTCCAACACAAAGGCATCCTTTTCGTTGCTGATTGGAAATATCTAGAAAGCTGGGGAACAAACTGGTTCCTGGGTATTGAGCCAAACGCGTTTGGTGCTATTGGCGCACTATTTAACTTCATCGTCGCATTCGCTGTCTCCAAAGTAACAGCAGAAACGCCACAAGAAGTAAAAGACCTAGTCGAACACGTTCGCGTGCCAGTAGGTGCTGGTAGTGCAGTGGATCACTAAAAACTAATCAAAACCACAAAAGCCCCGTTTGGAACCAGCCGTCCGGGGCTTTTTTATTCTCACTTTTCAGTTACCATATTCGCAGTATGTCGTTGCAAGGAAGCCAAGATGTTCAAAAACAAGCACTTTATTCTCGCTCTACTGATTGCGCCAGTTCTCTCTTTGATCGCTTACTTCGGTACCGATATGGCCCTCAGCGAGAAACCCCACGCGGCGCAAGAAGGGGAAACTTACAAACTCGCGAGTAAGTCTAATTGTCGTTACACCAGTGGTCTGTGTGATATGGAAAATGGCGATTTTAAAGTGAAATTTCGCTCTGAAAAACTCACTAAAAATAACTTAGAATTGTCACTCAACGCCGCTTACCCACTCGAAGGGGTTAAAGTTTCTATTGTGAGTGACAAAGAGAAAAACGCTCAACCGATTGATATGAAGCCCGCCGATCAAGCAGGCCAAAGCTGGTACATCACCTTACCAAAGCCTGCATCTGCAGAAAGCTGGTTAAGAGTCGTCATTCAATCAGGCGGCACACTGTATTATGGTGAAACACAAACCGCATTTGTGAAGTACGAAACCTTATTTACTGAATAACGGCGACAAGCTAATTCACCGGTATTCAAACGACAGTGACTTAGTTTCACTCAGCATAAATGAATTCCTACTCAGCCGACGCCTTTGCGTCGGCTTTTGTTTCCGTAAGTCTTTCTTCAACAACCTCTTACTCTAAAAAGGGTTGCCAACCCACAATTTAATTGATAATAATTATCATTACATTTAATGAGAGGTGGTTATGGACAACAAACGGGACATCTTTAACGCATTTTTTAAAGCCCAAGATAGATTCCTTCTCGCCGCACCACATGGCTTTGAGCCAGACGTGATTCATGACTATATTCATTGGGGAATGGTGTTGTCTTCTTGTTATGAACACGATGCCGATGAAGAAAATCTATTGTTGTGTGAGCTGTTTTTACGTCAGGTTTATTTCCATTTACTAGACGCAATTCAAGACTCAACTCGCAGCCGTATCTTCCGTCGTGTCTGTCTCGATTCTATCCATACGCCATTATTCTGCCTCAAACGCTATTACTACCAGTTTGAACAAGGCGACGTGAAATTTCTCGCACTACAACAACAATTACGCCTGATTCAAATCTCACTCGATTAACCAAAAGGATCCCTACCATGAGCACCGAATTCCGCATAGAAACTGACAGTATGGGCGAAGTAACGGTCCCTGCAGATGCTCTCTACCAAGCCCAAACTCAACGCGCCGTCGATAACTTCTCATTCAGTCAACATAAAATGCCATCTGGTTTTATCAAAGCGTTAGCACACATCAAGCAGACTGCGGCACTCACCAACGCACAGCTAGGGCTGCTTGAAGGAGATATTGCCAACGCGATTGCTGACGCAGCTCAAGCAATTATCGAAGGCAATCATATTGAGCAATTCCCAATTGACGTGTTCCAAACAGGATCAGGCACTAGCTCAAATATGAATGCGAATGAAGTAATTGCAACACTGGCCTCCCAGCATCTAGGCGGCACTGTTAGCCCTAATGATCACGTCAACATGGGGCAAAGCAGCAACGATGTGGTACCGACGGCCATTCAAGTTAGCGCAGCATTAGCCATCGAAAAACAGCTCTTCCCGGCCCTGTCACACCTCAGCCAAACACTAGAGTCTAAACAGCAAGCATTGAAAGATGTTGTAAAAACCGGTCGCACCCACTTAATGGACGCGATGCCAATTACCTTTGCTCAAGAACTTGGCGGTTGGCAGTTCCAAATCGAGCATGCAAAACAAGCGATTGAACAAACACTTCCTGCTGTAAAAGCCTTAGCCCAAGGTGGTACGGCGGTTGGAACGGGGATCAATGCCGATCCACGCTTTGCAGACTTATTCGCTAGCAACCTAACCCAATCAACTCGCATTCAGTTCACGGCCAGTGATAACTTCTTTTTCAATTTAAGCAGTCAAGATGCGATCGTCGCTCTGTCGGGACAGCTCAAAACAGCAGCAGTTGCGATCATGAAGATCGCAAATGATCTTCGTTGGATGAATTCAGGCCCATTGGCTGGTTTAGGTGAAATTGAATTACAAGGCTTGCAGCCGGGTTCTTCCATCATGCCTGGCAAAGTAAATCCTGTGATCCCAGAAGCAGCAGCTATGGCATCAGCGCAAGTCATTGGTAATGACACCACCATAACCGTCGCAGGCCAAGCGGGCAACTTCCAGCTTAACGTCATGCTGCCAGTTATTGCTCATAACGTATTGGAGAGCATCGAGTTACTCTCTAACAGCGCAACCGCTTTAGCTGACAAAGCCATTGCGACGTTTGAAGTTCGCCAAGATAACTTGGATGTAGCACTCGCCAAAAACCCAATTTTGGTCACGGCTCTCAACCCGGTCATTGGTTACCTAAAAGCGGCAGAAGTCGCGAAAAAAGCCTACAAACAGGGACGCGCGATTATTGATGTCGCGGAAGAAGAAACTGATTTGGATAGAGCCACACTAGAGCGATTGCTTAATCCAGCCAAACTGACCCAAGGCGGCGTCGCAGAATAAACGGCAAACTCAGCCTATCAACTAAGATTACAAACATCGAGACCTCCATTCGGAGGTCTCTTTTATAGCGATTTTTCAAACACTCCAATCCTAAGCGACTCGATTGAGCACCGAACGCAGCTTAAGCGGCTTAACTGGCTTAGCAATAAAGCTGAACCCATTTGCTTTGATGCCATCAAGCATATCATCGGTACGATCTGCACTGATGATGACGCCTTCAAAGCTGTGGCCTAATCTCAGGCGGCATTGCTGTAACACTTCTAAACCAGTACGACCATCATCAAGTCGGTAATCGGAGAAAATTACATCCGGAATCCAACCATCCTCAAGCGCTTGTAGACTTTCAACTAAATCAATCGCAACTCGTGTATCGCAACCCCATCGGGAAAGTAAGTTTTCCATGCCGACTAGAATGTCAGGCTCATTATCGACACAAAGGATTCTCAGATGACCGAGTTCAGATTGCTTATTCATCGCCACGTGAACTGGATGAGGCTGAACATGATCAGCTTTATCTAGGGTGATGGAAAAAACACTGCCTTTTCCAACCCAAGAGCGCATCGAAATTTCATGCCCAAGTACCTGAGCAATTCCTTTCGAAATCGCCAAACCAAGTCCGAGGCCTTGGTCGGAACGAACTTGAGTTCCGCGATTAAACTCTTCAAAAATCTCTTGCTGCTTCTCTTCTTCAATCCCCACTCCATTATCCCATACATCAATACGCACTCGCCCTTTCACGCGGCGAACACCGAGTGCGACTTTGCCATTCGGGTTATAACGAAACGCATTGGTCAGGAAGTTTTGCACCACACGGCGCAGCAGTTTGGGATCCGACTTAACCATGAGTGAGGACGGAATCATCGTGAACTCTATACCTTGCTGTTTGGCTAACGCACTAAACTCAGCATTCAAATTCGATAACACATCATTTAACGCAAAGCCATGCACGTTGACTTCCAACTTGCCCGATTCCAAACGCGAGATATCCAGCAAATCTCCAATTAAGTCTTCGGCAGCCTCTAAAGCACTTTCAATGTGTGCTGACAGCTTTTTGGCTTCGCTGTCTTTGGCGACTTCCGATAGTGAAGATGCAAATAGACGCGCCGCGTTGAGCGGTTGCATCAAGTCATGGCTTACTGCCGCCAAGAACCGTGATTTGGACTTCGATTCCAAATCCGAGCGCTGCGTCGCTTCCACCAGCTGCTTGTTAAGTTGTTCTAATTCTCGAGTCCGCAGACGTACCCTTTCTTCCAATGTCTCGTTGGCGTCTTTCAGTGCTTGCTCTGCATCACGGAATACGGTGATGTCGGTAAAGCTCATCACAAAGCCACCACCTGGCATTGGGTTACCTTGCACCTCTATCACGCGACCATCGGGACGAACCCGAGAAGAGGTGTGCCGAGTCCCTTGCTCAAGGTGATAAACACGGCGACGGACGTGGTCATCAGGGTCACCAGGGCCACACAACCCCTGCTCTGCATTGTGCCGAATCACATCCGCAATCGGTCGACCTACTTGAATCAGGCCTGGCGGAAATTCAAAGAGTTCTAAATAGCGTTGGTTCCACGCTACCAAGCGTAGTTGCTTATCGACGACCGCAATACCTTGTCCAATATGCTCAATCGCGCCTTGGAGTAAACCCCGACTAAAATCGTACAGTTCAGAGGCTTCATCGACGATAGTCGCCACCTCTTCAAGCTGCATGTTTCTTCCTTGCAGAGCGGAAGTAAGTACTAACTTAGCAGAAGATGCACCAAATACCCCTGCTAGCACACGCTCCGTATGCCGAATCAGAGAAGATGGCGCTTGCTGATTCGGCATTAACTCTTCTCGTTGCTGGCTCCAGTAGGCTTGAAACGCCGCTTTAACTCGCGTTCGTCCGACAAATCTGGACGCTAGCATTTCCAGTTCCGCAACCGTAACGCGGCTCTGGTACAGGCTCATATTTTCGCTTTCAGGCAGCGGTGTACCAACGAATGATGCCGATTGTAAGCGCTCACTTAGGCTTGGTCGGGTAGCCATAGAAACCACAACAAAACACACTGCATTAGCGACCACACTGAGGATCATCCCCCAATCTGAAATCGCGATATCAAAACTAGCCAATACCTCTGGTGGCGTAATCAACCAGATCAGGAAGTTATTACTGGCGTCTCCGGCAAGCATGTCTGTTTGGCTCATTAACGTAATCAACCAGGTAGCAAAACCCACCGCGAGGCCAACATACACACCTTTCTTATTCCCTTGACGCCAATACATACCGCCAACCAGCGCAGGAGCAAATTGCGTGATAGCCGCGAACGAGAGAAAGCCGATAGCAGAAAGTGAATGAATGGTGTCCAACGCTTGATAGAAACACCACGCGCCAATCAACAAAACTAAAATCAAACCACGGCGGATCCGCAGTAATAATTCAGAAAAATGGTGGTGGTTACGCTGCGTCAGTCGCATGCGACGCAATAGCAATGGCATAACCAAGTCATTCGAGACCATGATCGCTAAGGCAATCGTCGATACGATAACCATGCCGCTTGCCGCTGAAGTACCGCCTAGAAACGCAAGCAAGGCGATTTCACTCGCCCCGACCGACATCGGCACACTGATGACATAAGTATCAGGCGAAGCGCCACTCAAGAGGCCTTGCCCTACCCACGCAATAGGTAAAACAAAAATCCCCATTAAGATCAGATAAATGGGGAACAACCAACGAGCCACGTGCAAATCTTGAGCACGTTCATTTTCCACCACCATCGTATGGAATTGTCGCGGAAGGCAAACGATCGCCAGCATGGTCAGTACAGTATGAATCAATATAGTCGGGATATTTGGTGACTGATACGTCTGCGCGGCAACATCAAGTAAGCTCAAACTCTCGGTGTTCATCGCCAACCAAACAATGAAGACACCGACCACTAAAAAAGCCAGCAGTTTGATAATGGATTCGAAGGCAATTGCCATCATCATCCCACGATGGTGTTCCGTGTTATCAATGTGGCGGGTACCGAATAGCATCGTAAAAATCGCCAATGCGACCACAACAAACCACGACACGCTATCGTTTTGATAACCAAAATCAGTAGCCAGCTCCGGAGCAATAATTTCAAGCCCCATAGTGATACCACGCAGCTGTAAAGCGATGTACGGCAAAATTCCCGCAACCGCTATGAGCGTAACAACCACGGCCAAACCTTGGGATTTACCGTAGCGTGCTCCGATAAAGTCAGCAATCGACGTGATGTGTTCCCGTTTAGCAATCAAAATAAGCCGAGCTAAAACGCGCCATCCGATGGTAAACACTAAAATGGGAGCAATATAGATAGGCAAGAAAGACCAAGGATTACTGCTGGCCTGCCCGACCGTGCCGTAGAAGGTCCACGATGTACAGTACACCGCAATGGAAAGGCTATAAATCCAAGGCCGCCAGCGCGCTAGCCACCTTTTCTGAATGTCGCCGTACCACGCGATGATAAATAAAGCTCCCAAATACGCTAAAGAAACGGGAACCACCAGCCATCCTTGCATCCGATATCCTTTCTTGCCTTTCTTGCTACTTTTAAAGCAAGAGAATAAAAAAACCTCTCCATGAGGGAGAGGTTTCATTTAACACTGCTTTGATAACGGAGACAAAGCTTAGTTTTTAACCTTTGTTACATAAGTCTAATTCTGTGTTTCAAGTGGCTTGTCTGATACATCAACCACCTGATGTGGGTCTTGCGAATCAAGCTTGATGAACAGAGCCAATAACCCCATCGCGGCCATGCCCCAGAACACAAGCGATCCCCAGTGCTCATAACCCCAGCCACTCAATACGGTCATTAACGCGATAAATGCGCCCAACGGAATCGCGTTATACAACGCTTGCAACGCTACGATCTTATTTTCTTCGGAGTTTTGGATATATTGGATCGCGGCAATGTGTGCGGTAGCGAAAGTCACACCATGCAATAGTTGAACAACCACCAAAGCAATAATTGATGTTGTCGACGCCGTAATACCCCAACGCATCATTACACCAACGGCAGCAGCAATAAACAGCGCGCGTATTGACCAACCTACGAATAAGCGCTTACTCAATGCAAACACTGCCACTTCTGCGGCCACTCCTAAGCTCCACAAGTAGCCAATGACATCTTCCGAGTGACCAGCGGCCTTCCAGTGAATCGCACTAAAGCCGTAGTAAGCCGCATGACTGCCCTGAATTAGTGACACCAACACTAAGAATTTTAGTATCGGCTTGTCGGTCAAAAGAGCGGTCAGCTTTGGACGTTCTGCGCTTTGCCCACCGTGCGTTACAGGCATTGGGTTAGTCGGTCGCATAGCAAACAGCAACGAGATAAACACGCCGAACATCGCAGTGTACAAGATCATATCGGAGCCAAATTCAGCCACCAGGTAGCCCACTGCCGTCGAGCCTGCGATAAAGGCGATCGAACCCCATAGCCGCGTGCGGCCATAATCGAGCATTTTCAGGCGAGCGTAGTAATTTGCCATCGCGTCCGACAACGGAATAATCGGTCCACAACAAAGATTGAACAACACTGTCGCTAGTGCCATTAACCAAAAGCTACCACCCGTAAAAAAGTGAAATCCAACAAAAAGGAGGGCAGCGAAACTCAACCAACGTAAAGCAGGCATAAGATGTTCGACTTTGTGTACTCGTGGGGTGATCACGATATTGGCAACACAACGTGTCGCAAGGCCTAACCCGACCAGCAAACCGATATCTGTCGAAGATACGCCCTGATCCTTAAACCAAAGTGACCAAAATGGCAGATACACGCCATACGCAAAGAAGAATCCGAGAAAGTACTGGGAAATCCAGCCATACGGAGAAGGTTTCAACATTACTAATATCCTAAAACGGGAACACCAACGTTCGAGCCGGGAATTATGGATCGCCATGCGTATTATAAAAAGGGAAGAATAAGAAACTTATCGTTTCCTCGATGGAATACTAACTTTGCGACATTTGGCATCTTCAAGCGAAAACATCGTAATTTAGACCAAAGTCGTCTGGCTTCCGGTAAGAAATTTGTCAGACTTAGAGAGTGTTCCTTCCATCATTATTGGGTGTTCTCATGCCTGACAAATTTAACATGCAATCTCCACCGTTCGATCGCTTAACTGAAGCACAACAAACGCGACTGCGATCGTCTCTGGACGTCGCCTACTATCGAGCTCGAGATGTTATTTTATCCTGCGGACAGAAGAACCCCCACTTACATATTCTGATCAAAGGCGCGGTAGAAGAGCGATCCAACGATCAACAGGAAGTGTTCGCACATTATGCCAACGACGATATGTTCGATGTACGCTCGTTACTTGAAGACAAGGTACGTCATCACTACATCGCGCTTGAGGACACGCTCTCTTACCTACTGCCGAAAGAAATTTTCCTTGCCCTTTACAACGAAAATGGCCAGTTTGCAGCCTATTTCGATAACAATTTATCGAAACGGCAAGAGCTCATCGAAGCGGCCCATCAACAGCAAAACTTAGCGGAGTTTATTCTCACTAAAGTTGACCGCAGCATTTATCACCCACCGATGATCCTTGAACCAAATACACCAATTAACGAGGTAACACGTTCCTTAAAAGAAAATGGGATTGACGCTGCATTGGTTCAACTCCATGGCGATGATCCACGATTGGAAAAATGGCCATCAGCCCACCCGTACGCAATAGTGACTCGTACTAATATGCTGCATTCTGTGATGATAGATGGTTGCGCGCTCGACACACCAGTAGGTGAGATCGCGAGCTTTCCTGTTTATCACGTTGATGATGGTGACTTTCTATTCAACGCCATGATCACAATGACCAGAAATAGAATGAAACGCCTCATGGTATGTGAAGGCAACCGAGCCGTCGGCATGCTGGATATGACCCAAATTCTCAGCGCGTTTTCAACCCACTCTCACGTGTTAACGCTCAGTATTGCTCGAGCAAGCAGCGTGGAAGAGCTCGCTTTGGCCTCAAACCGCCAACGTCAATTGGTCGAGAGCTTATTGAAAAACGGCATCCGCACTCGCTTCATCATGGAGCTGATCTCAGCCGTAAACGAACAAATTATCGAGAAAGCGTTCGAGTTAGTGATACCACCAGCCTTGCACGACCATTGTTGCTTGATCGTACTCGGCTCTGAAGGCCGAGGAGAGCAAATTCTCAAAACCGATCAAGACAATGCCCTGATTATTCAAGATGGTTTGGAATGGCCTCATTGCGAACAAGTGATGCGATCCTTCACACACACCCTACAACAGCTCGGTTATCCACTTTGCCCTGGTAAAGTGATGGTTAACAACCCGAAATGGGTCAAAACACAGCAAGAATGGATAAGTACCCTAAACCACTGGATAGCTAAAGCCGAACCAGAACAAATCATGGACTTAGCCATTTTCAGTGACGCCCATGCTGTTGCTGGGAATTGCGAGCTGCTGGCTCCAATTGCGGCGCATCTTCGTAACACAATGAAAGATCGCATGTTGATATTGTCTGACTTTACTCGCCCTGCCTTGCAGTTTTCTGTGCCCCTAACTCTGTTTGGCAACGTAAAAAGTGCTAAAGACGGATTGGACATTAAACGCGGCGGTATTTTCCCAATTGTACACGGCATTCGCACCTTGTCTTTGGAATATGCCATTGAAGAGAAGAACACGTTTGAGCGCATTGAAGCTCTGAGAAATAAGCGCATCTTAGAATCCGAAACGGCAGATAATCTCAACGAAGCACTGAAATTGTTCTTTAAACTTCGCCTTAATCAGCAACTCAAAAAGCAAGAAGCGTTGAATAACATTGATATTAAACAACTGGATAGAACTGAGCGTGATTTGCTTCGCCACAGCTTACATGTGGTGAAGAAATTTAAGCAATTTTTAGGCTTCCATTATCAAATTCGTGATTAACCCTGATTTTCATAAATCACAGAGGCGTAGGCAATGAACTGGTTACAACGCAAATACTGGCACTACAAACTGAAAGGTTCGCCTTATCAGTCGCTGTTTTGCACGCCAGATAAAACAGAATACGTCTCTCTTGACTGCGAAACCACCAGCCTTGACCCAAATCGCGCCGAGCTGGTGACTATTGCAGCCACCAAGATCATCGACAACCGCATCATCACCAGTCAACCATTTGAAGTCCGCTTACGCGCGCCGCAATCGCTCGACTCAGGCTCGGTCAAGATCCATCGAATTCGCCACCAAGACTTAGTCGATGGCATCAGTGAAAAAGAGGCTCTGCTCGAGCTGCTCGACTTTATCGGCAACCGACCACTTGTGGGCTATCACATTCGTTACGATAAAAAGATCTTAGACCTTGCTTGTCTGCGGCAACTTGGCTTCCCACTTCCTAACCCACTTATCGAGGTCAGTCAGATTTATCACGATAAGTTGGAACGACATTTGCCGAATGCCTATTTCGACTTAAGTCTGGATGCCATTTGTAAACACCTCGAACTTCCTATCCAAGACAAACACGACGCCTTGCAAGACGCGATTTCTGCCGCTTTGGTCTTTGTCCGCTTAACGAAAGGCGATTTACCCAACCTAACCACACCGTATACATAAAAATCAGTTGACCTAGCTCCCAGAAATACTTTTGTTTCAGCGATTTCCCCGGCGCCTCTATCACTCTCATCCTAAAGTCTAATTGTGGAAATACGCGCGGTGACTGACAGTTATAAGCACAACGTCGTCATTACCACGACCAAGTTATTTAGAACCAAAAAACAGCCCTACAAAAATATATTCAAAATCTTATCTAGATTGGTGTAAGGCCGAGAAATAAGGCACAAGGAGAGAAGCCATGAGCGAAGCCCACGTTTATCCGGTAAAAGAAAATATTAAAACTCATACACACGCGGATAATGATACTTACTTAGCCATGTATCAGCAGTCGGTAACCGATCCAGAGGGCTTCTGGAGCGAGCACGGCAACATCGTTGATTGGATCAAACCTTTCACCAAAGTAAAAAGCACTTCTTTCGACACTGGCCATGTTGATATTCGCTGGTTTGAAGATGGCACACTGAACGTCTCGGCTAACTGTATTGACCGTCATCTTGCAGAACACGGGGACGACGTCGCCATCATTTGGGAAGGCGATGATCCAGCCGACGACAAAACACTCACTTTCAACGAACTGCACAAAGAAGTGTGTAAATTCTCCAACGCATTGAAAGAGCAAGGCGTACGCAAGGGCGACGTGGTGTGTCTATACATGCCAATGGTGCCAGAAGCCGCAGTGGCGATGCTCGCTTGTACCCGTATTGGTGCGGTTCACACCGTAGTATTTGGCGGTTTCTCACCAGAAGCGCTATCCGGCCGTATCATCGACTCTGACGCTAAAGTCGTGATCACCGCAGACGAAGGCGTACGTGGCGGACGCGCTGTTCCACTGAAAAAGAACGTGGATGAAGCACTAACCAACCCAGACGTAAAAACCATCAATAAAGTCGTCGTGCTTAAACGTACAGGTGGTGATGTTGAATGGCATGAACACCGTGATGTTTGGTGGCACGAAGCAACAGCCAACGTTTCTGACGTTTGCCCACCAGAAGAGATGAAAGCCGAAGACCCGCTGTTCATCCTCTACACATCAGGCTCGACAGGTAAACCTAAAGGCGTACTACATACTACAGGCGGTTACCTCGTCTACGCGGCAATGACCTTTAAATATGTCTTCGATTATCAACCAGGTGAAACCTTCTGGTGTACCGCGGATGTGGGCTGGATTACAGGCCATACTTACCTAATTTATGGTCCACTAGCGAACGGGGCCAAAACCATTCTGTTTGAAGGTGTTCCAAACTACCCAAGCACGGCTCGTATGAGTGAAGTGGTTGATAAGCACCAAGTGAACATTCTCTACACTGCGCCAACCGCTATTCGTGCACTAATGGCAAAAGGTAACGAAGCGGTAGCAGGGACATCTCGTTCAAGCTTACGTGTGATGGGTTCAGTAGGTGAGCCTATCAACCCTGAAGCGTGGGAGTGGTACTACAAAACGATTGGTAACGAGAGCTCGCCTATCGTTGATACTTGGTGGCAAACAGAGACCGGCGGTATCTTAATTGCACCACTACCAGGTGCAACAGACTTAAAACCAGGCTCAGCAACTCGACCATTCTTCGGAGTCCAACCTGCACTGGTTGACAACATGGGCAACATCATTGAAGAAACCGCAGCAGAAGGTAACTTGGTGATCCTTGATTCATGGCCAGGTCAGATGCGCACTGTTTATGGCGACCACGAGCGCTTTGAACAGACCTACTTCTCAACCTTCAAGGGAATGTACTTTACTAGTGATGGAGCTCGTCGTGACGAAGACGGTTACTACTGGATCACGGGCCGTGTTGATGACGTACTAAACGTGTCGGGTCACCGCATGGGTACCGCTGAAATAGAATCGGCTCTTGTCGCACATCATAAAATTGCTGAGGCCGCTATTGTGGGCATTCCGCATGATATCAAAGGCCAAGCTATCTACGCTTACATTACCTTGAACGATGGTGAATTCCCGTCAGCAGAGCTACACAAAGAAGTGAAAGATTGGGTGCGTAAAGAAATTGGTCCAATTGCAACACCAGATGTACTGCACTGGACGGATTCCTTACCGAAGACTCGTTCTGGTAAGATCATGCGTCGAATCCTGCGTAAAATTGCAACGGGTGATACTAGCAACCTCGGAGACACATCAACGCTTGCCGATCCGAGCGTTGTAGATAAACTTATCGCAGAGAAAGCAGAATTGGCATAAATTCAACCAACTGTTTTAAAAGCACTTTAAAAACCGCCATCACTCATGGCGGTTTTTTGCTTTAGTGCACAAATTGGCCACACAAAAAATATGGCAATTATGTTGTTTTTGTTAACTTGGTTACAGAAACGAGAGTGGCTATTAGGAGATTAGACCAGTAAATTGCTGCTAATTGCTATGAATTAGCTATAATCTTGGTCGATTTTTTAAAATTTGCTCGGTTTTAACAAAAAAATCGTGCTGAACTATCGTATATTTGGGAATATAAACGTTCCACTCACGATAAGGGAAGATAGCAACACAATGTCTGCAAAGTCACGGATTCTTGTTCTAAACGGACCAAATCTTAATCTATTGGGTCTGCGCGAACCGACACACTATGGTCACAGTACCTTAGCTCAAGTTGTGGATACTCTTACAGAGCAAGCCCATAATGCTGGGGTAGAACTGGAACACCTACAATCAAATCGTGAGTACGAACTGATTGAAGCCATTCACGCTGCCTATGGCAAGATTGACTTCATCATCATCAATCCAGCGGCTTTCACTCATACTAGTGTGGCGCTGCGAGATGCATTACTTGGCGTCGCCATCCCATTTATTGAGGTGCACTTATCAAATGTGCACGCACGTGAACCATTCCGTCATCACTCTTACCTGTCAGATAAAGCAGAGGGTGTGATTTGCGGTTTAGGCGCACAAGGTTATGAATTTGCTCTGTCTGCAGCGATCAATAAGCTACAGGCAAAGTAACCCTAACACTCTGCAACCCTACGAGGGTTGTCTTAATCACAAGATAAAAGAGAAAGAAAAGATGGATATTCGTAAAATCAAGAAGCTAATTGAGTTAGTTGAAGAGTCTGGCATTGCTGAGCTAGAGATCTCTGAAGGTGAAGAGTCAGTGCGCATCAGCCGTCATGGCACTGCAGCCCCTCAAGCACCAATTCACTACGCAGCAGCTCCAGCGGCGGCACCTGCTCCAGTAGCAGCGGCACCAGTAGCGGAAGCGCCAGCAGCAGAAGCTCCAGCAGCAACACCTGCAGGTCACCAAGTTCTTTCTCCAATGGTTGGTACTTTCTACCGCTCTCCAAGCCCAGACTCTAAAGCATTCGTAGAAGTGGGTCAGAAAGTAAATGCTGGCGATACTCTATGTATTGTTGAAGCAATGAAAATGATGAACCAAATCGAAGCGGACAAATCTGGCGTTGTTACAGCAATCCTAGCTGAAGACGGCCAACCAGTTGAATTCGACCAACCTCTTGTTGTAATCGAATAAGCGGGGCTTGCCTTATGCTAGACAAAGTAGTCATCGCGAACCGAGGTGAAATTGCACTTCGTATTCTTCGCGCTTGTAAAGAATTAGGTATTAAGACCGTCGCTGTTCACTCAACAGCGGACCGCGATCTTAAGCACGTACTACTCGCAGACGAAACCGTATGTATCGGCCCTGCTCGTGGTATCGACAGCTACCTAAACATTCCACGCATCATTTCTGCAGCAGAAGTGACTGGTGCTGTGGCTATCCACCCAGGTTACGGCTTCCTGTCTGAGAACGCAGACTTCGCAGAGCAAGTTGAGCGCAGTGGTTTCATCTTCGTTGGTCCAAAGGCAGACACTATCCGCCTAATGGGCGATAAAGTATCTGCTATCAATGCAATGAAGAAAGCAGGCGTTCCTTGTGTACCGGGTTCTGACGGCCCTCTAGACAATGACGAAGAGAAAAACAAAGCATTTGCTAAGCGCATTGGTTACCCAGTAATCATCAAAGCATCTGGCGGCGGCGGCGGTCGTGGTATGCGTGTTGTTCGCGCAGAGAAAGACCTTATCCAAGCCATTGCAATGACACGTGCTGAAGCAAAAGCGGCGTTCAACAATGACATGGTTTACATGGAGAAATTCCTAGAAAACCCTCGTCACGTTGAAGTTCAGGTTATTGCTGACGGTCAAGGCGGCGCAATCCACCTTGGTGAGCGTGACTGTTCAATGCAACGTCGTCACCAAAAAGTAGTGGAAGAAGCTCCAGCACCTGGTATCACCGAAGAAATGCGTAAGTACATCGGTGAACGCTGTACTCGTGCATGTATCGAGATCGGTTACCGCGGCGCAGGTACGTTTGAATTCCTATACGAGAACGGTGAGTTCTACTTCATCGAAATGAACACTCGTATTCAGGTAGAGCACCCAGTAACAGAGATGGTTACTGGCATCGACCTAATCAAAGAACAGCTTCGTGTTGCAGCGGGTCAGCCTCTGTCATTCACTCAAGATGATATTAAGATCCGTGGCCATGCGATTGAGTGTCGTATCAACGCAGAAGACCCTGAGCGCTTCCTACCATCTCCGGGTAAGATCGAGCGTTTCCACGCTCCTGGCGGTATGGGTGTACGTTGGGAATCTCATATCTACACAGGCTACACAGTACCACCTCATTACGATTCAATGATTGGTAAACTGATCACTTACGGTGAGAACCGTGATGTAGCGATTGCACGTATGAAAAACGCACTGGGTGAGATGATCATCGAAGGCATCAAAACTAACGTGCCACTGCAATTCTCCATTATGAATGACGAAAACTTCCAACACGGTGGTGCAAACATCCACTACCTAGAGAAGAAGCTTGGCTTACAATAAGCCTAAGCAAACGTCTTAAAAAATGCCCACTCCCGTGGGCATTTTTGTTTTATATGTACGCAAAGGGCTCAACATATAAATCGGCTTATTTGGGTATATACTCAAACAAATCGTAGAGTTCTGGTAAACTCTGCGCCACTTCATTCACTTTAAGAGCAAAAACCAATGCCTTGGATTCAAATCAAACTCAACGCGACCAATGAAAACGCTGAGCAAATCGGCGATATGCTAATGGAAGAGACTGGCGCGCTGTCTGTTACATTCTTAGACGCGCAGGATACACCTGTATTCGAACCTCTACCTGGCGAAACTCGCTTATGGGGCGATACTGATATTCTGGCACTGTATGATGCAGAAGCAGACACTAACTTCATCATCGACCAAATTAAAGCGAGCAATATGCTGGCTGACAATTTTGCTTACAAAGTAGAACAGCTTGAAGATAAAGACTGGGAACGCGAATGGATGGAAAACTTCCACCCAATGAAATTTGGTGAACGCTTATGGATTTGTCCAAGCTGGCGCGACATTCCAGATCCTGACGCTGTTAATGTTATGTTGGATCCAGGCCTTGCATTCGGTACGGGTACTCACCCTACAACAGCACTTTGTCTTGAGTGGCTAGAAAGCATGGACTTAAGCGGTAAGACCGTTATCGACTTCGGTTGTGGCTCAGGTATTCTTGCGATCGCAGCGATCAAACTGGGCGCTGAAAAAGTGATAGGGATCGACATTGATCCTCAAGCCCTGCTTGCTTCAAAAGACAATGCTGAGCGTAATGGCGTTGCAGACAAACTAGAAGTTTACTTACCGCAAAATCAACCAGAAGGTCTCGTCGCTGACGTCGTTGTGGCCAACATCCTTGCGGGACCTTTACGTGAACTTGCACCTATCATCAAAGGACTAGTTAAGCCAAATGGCGACCTCGCTATGTCCGGCGTATTAGACACTCAAGCTGAAGATGTTGCGAACTATTACCGTGACGAGCTTCACATTGACCCGATTGTTGAGCAAAGTGAATGGTGTCGCATCTCTGGTCGTAAGCAAGGCTAGACAAGGTTTTCAGAGCTAATTGTTTGAAATTCATACAATTTACAAAAACAATTTGTAAATGCTCAAATATTAGTCTTTTCACGCAGTGAAAAAATGCGTAAAATGCGCGCCCTTGCTGGTACAGAACTGTGATGACGTTTTGAAAATCGGAAACTATCAACTTAAGAACAATCTAATCGTAGCCCCTATGGCTGGTGTAACGGATAGACCGTTTCGCGAGTTGTGTCTTCGCTATGGTGCGGGAATGGCCGTCAGTGAAATGATGTCTGCTAACCCAAAACTATGGGGAACGTCAAAGTCGAAACAGCGCATGGTACACGAGGGCGAATCGGGCATTCGCTCTGTACAGATTGCGGGTTCCGATCCACAGCTTATGGCGGACGCAGCTCAATTCAGTGTTGAGAACGGTGCACAAATCATCGACATCAACATGGGCTGCCCGGCAAAAAAAGTGAATAAGAAGCTAGCGGGCTCTGCTCTGCTTCAATACCCAAACATTATCGAAGAGATTTTGAAAGCGGTCGTGAATGCAGTGGACGTTCCTGTAACGTTAAAGACTCGAACTGGCTGGGATACAGACAACAAGAACTGTGTCCAGATCGCTAAATTAGCCGAAAACTGCGGCATACAAGCTCTTGCTCTGCATGGCAGAACGAAAGCATGTATGTACAAAGGTGAGGCCGAATATGACAGCATTAAAGCGGTAAAAGAGGCGATTTCAATTCCGGTTATCGCGAACGGTGATATCGATAGCCCGGAGAAAGCCAAATTTGTACTGGAGTACACCGGTGCGGACGCTTTAATGATTGGACGCCCTGCCCAGGGTCGTCCTTGGATTTTCCAGGAAATCCATCACTATTTGGAAAACGGCACCACAATGGAGGAACTTCCAACTGAGGAAGTGAAAACCATTATGCTTGGTCATGTAAATGCTCTGCATGAATTTTATGGGGAGTTCTTAGGTCCACGTATCGCGCGCAAGCACGTTGGGTGGTACCTGAAAGAGCATGAACAGGCAAGTGAGTTTCGCCGTACCTTCAACGCTATCGACGCAGCTCCGCTGCAAATTGAGGCGTTAGAAGGTTATTTTGATAACGTTGCATCATAATTAAGAGAAGAGCTAGACCGAATATGTTCGAACAAAATCTGACTTCAGAAGCATTAACAGTAACTACAGTAACGTCACAAGACCAGATTACTCAGAAGCCTTTACGTGACTCTGTTAAAGCGTCTCTTAAAAACTACCTTGCTCAACTAAACGGCCAGGAAGTAACAGAACTATACGAATTAGTTCTAGCTGAAGTTGAACAGCCACTATTAGATACTATCATGCAGTACACTCGCGGTAACCAAACTCGCGCAGCAACTATGATGGGTATCAACCGCGGTACTCTTCGCAAGAAACTTAAGAAATACGGCATGAACTAAGACCGGCTTTCAAAAAGTATTTGGAACAAGCCGTTACCTTTTTAGATAACGGCTTTTCTTTATCTACTAAAACACTACGAATAACGCTCACTTTGTTCAGCATTACCAACTGGCTTTAATATAACTACCGCTGAGCCAAACAATAACAAAGCCACGACAGCGACCCATTCACTACCTACAGAATAAGCAAAGCCCGCCAAGGCAGACCAAATCGCGACACCAAAGTGCATCATACTCATTCCAGAAGACATCAGCACACCTCGATGTTCATCAGATAAGCTTGCTATATGTGCTTGTAACGCCGGAGAGCCTACCCCTCCAGCAAGAGACCAGAGCACTAGAGCTGGAAGATAAGCGGTCACCGTACTCATCTCATTTGAGAACACCCATGCACTGCAAGGTATGCACACCATTAAAGCCACTCGCATAACGGCTCGAGAGCTACCAAGCCAGCGAGAAGCTCTCGCCACGCACATATTTCCAACCACACTCACGATCCCTAGAGCTGCATAAATAGCGCCCACCCAACCGAGCGCCAAATCACTGGTATCTCGAATATGAAGGCCTATCAGGTTAAATACACCAATACCTCCCCCTAGGCCTAAACACATCGCTAGAATCGCCCTCAACGCGCCTGGAAGATGAATGACGTCTGTGATAGGTGGCAGAGTATCTGACTTCTTGGACTCATTATGCTTGTTGTTCATGGACACTACGCTCATGGCACCGACAAAAAGAGCCGCAACGCCCAAAATAATAAAAGCGGCACGCCATGATAAAAGCTGGGTCAACAATGCTCCGATCGCCGGGCTAGTTATCATACCTAGCGTTAATCCCGCCTGAACCATCACAATTTGACGCATCGCTCTTCTCCCGCTAACGCGAATGCAATTGGTAACATGCCTGCACTTGCAATACCAGTGATCACTCGAGTTGCAATAGCAAGTTCAAAATCATGAACTATGCCCGTCGTAATAGACGCAACCCCAAATACAAAGCAAGCAGGCACCATGATACGAATACGCCCAACTCGGTCTGATAAACGGCCCAAGTAAGGAGCGCAAATTGCTATGGCTAAACTATATGCTGTAATAAATAAGGTCACCTGACTCGGTTGAACACTTAAATCATTTCCGATAGGTTCAAGAATAGATCCAAGCATCAACTCATCAGCACCAACAAGAAAAGCAACGAGAAATAGGATCATGGACTGCATCATAGCTCCACCTCCTGTTCTGTTTCCGATTCAGCACAAGTGAGCAACGAAATATCTAAAACTCTATCAGGCCAAGATTGCAAAAATGCCTTCTCATGAGATACTACAATCACGCTACCGGAAAAGCGCAGGAGAGCCTCTTTAAGCGCATTTTTACTGCTGCTATCCAAATGTGTTGTTGGTTCGTCCAACAGCAAAACATTGCATTTCTGAACCGATAAACAACACAGTTTCACCCGAGTTTGCTCACCACCGCTCAATGTATCTAAGTGGCGCTGCGTCTTATCCCCCGTAATCCCAAAGCGAGCTAATAGCTTGCGTGGCTCTTTGCTTGAGATTGTTGGCGCACAAGAGCACAGCTCCTGTTCAGGCGTGTTCTGAGGATGGCGCCAAGACAAATCTTGAGAAAAATAACCAATTATTGCACCTTTTGCCAATACCACCTCACCAGAGAGTGGCTCGATCTCCCCCATCAGGGTTTTAAGTAAGGTCGACTTACCCACGCCGTTAAAGCCAGCAACAACCAACTTTTCCCCGCGCGCTAACGTGATATCAAACACTGGAAGCAGAGGCTGCTGATAACCGATCATCAACGCTTTTGCGTCAATCACATTCGGTTGCCCAATGGGCTGGTAAGCAAAGTCAAACATCGATACTTTCTCTACATTATTCAGTTGAATACGTTCGATTTTATCCAGTTTTTTCTTACGCCCTTTAGCAAGACTCGCGTTAACTCCAGCGCCATTTTTGGCAATAAATTGCTCTAACTTTCGAATTTCATTTTGCTGAGCCTTATATTGCTTTTCTATCAAAGCACCATCGTGATGCTTTTGCTGCATTGCTTTGACATAAGTGCCGCTGTATTTTCGAACCGTTTGATAATCAATATCACAAATACTGGTCGCTACTTGATTAAGGAAATCAACATCATGAGAAACCAGTAAAACGGTGCCAATGTAATCATTGAGAAACGTGACTAGCCATTCAATGTGCGGAGCATCAAGATAGTTTGTCGGCTCATCAAGAATTAACACATCGGGGTTGCGAAGTAACAACCTGCCTAAAAGGACTTTGTGTCTTTGACCGCCACTTAGCGAGACAAGCGGTGTATCTAAGCCAAATTGATAAATGCCAAGACCTACAGCAACTTGTTCAATTTTGGTATTAATTGCATAGAAGTTTTCATCTTCTAAATATGCCTGTAGCCGAGCGACTTGGCTTAAAAGAGATGTAGAGTGAGACTCGGTCATCGCATGATACAAAGTCCAAAGCTTTTGCTCTGCAGCGTATAAACTCTCAAAAGAGCCCTTTAAACACTCATGAACTGTCAGCACATTATCGATCTTAAAATGTTGTTCTAAATACCCTACCTCAAGGCTTGGTAACCATTCAATGCGGCCCTTATCTGCAGATAATTCACCGAAAAGCAGTTTCAATAAGGTGCTTTTTCCAACACCATTCGCTCCGGTGATACCTACTTTCTCTCCCACGTTAATACGAAAGGTCACGTTGTTGTATAATGTCTTATCGGCTATCTGATAAGACAAATTTTTAACTTGTAAAATACTCATGTTTTCAACCAAATAAAAAAGGGCCGGTGATCAATACCGGCCCTTATTTCAATACTGGGAAATGCTTTGTAGCTGCTTAACAGATACAAAAAGGCCGATGATGAAATATCACCGGCCATCTCTTCTCTTTTATCAGGTGTACAAGCACCTGCGTATAACTTCAGCGAAGCTACCCACACATAAAACACCTGATGAAGATTAATTTAAGACTCCGAGCAACACTTCATCGCGTTTTTTGCACGGAGTTCAGCCTTCTTACAAAGCTTTTAAACAAGAGATATAACATGATTTACTGTCGAAAAAATATTCGATGTGAAGCGTACACCTTTAGAATAAAAAGTACCA
Organism: Vibrio sp. 1402; assembly: GCF_033340275.1. Taxonomy (NCBI): domain Bacteria; kingdom Pseudomonadati; phylum Pseudomonadota; class Gammaproteobacteria; order Vibrionales; family Vibrionaceae; genus Vibrio; species Vibrio sp. 1402. Next base: position 528 of record NZ_JAWOWE010000017.1, on the reverse strand, counting down.
GATAATTATTAAAAACTATCGTGACTTAGACGAAGATCCACTGAAAGAAGACCTTTCCTCAGTCAATGTGCTAGGTGAACGACTTACTCAGCAAACACAGCTATGAAAGCACCTATACCGCTCACGTTATACGTACGTAGTGGTGGCTTTGAAGGTTGGAGAGGGTTAGAGGGAAGAAGTAGCGAATATACTTTAAGACACTGGCTTAAATAGATCGACAAAACAAAATCCATGTTTGGAAAGTTTTAAATGCGCTGAGTTTATATTAATAAGCGCCTATGGCTAAATCAAAACATCTAAAGCAGAGAAATCTCCCCCGAAAATAACATAACCTATTGAATAAATTTTCCAGGTAATAATAAAGGAAGCTTTGGTAAGTTAAGCACAGGGGCTCAAAACTAGCGCTCGAGACTGCAGAAACCACACAAAACTGCGTTCCACTTCACTCATAACAGGGCTTAGAAAGCATCGCCAGAGGGAAGCCGGCCTCTCGATGCAAGGTTTCAATATGAAAGTGGGTTTAAGGTA
>NZ_JAWOWE010000016.1:0-74360 GCF_033340275.1 Vibrio sp. 1402 | reverse complement strand
AGTTCTTTTAGTTGTTGATTTCATAACACTCTCCAATTTTGGGGGTAGAAAGTGTCAACCTTATTTAGGACGGCACAGTCATTAAGAACAAAAAAGCGGCTCATGAGCCGCTTTTTCATATCTTTAAAACTAACGAATTAGTTGTTCACTTTTAGCTTTTGGAAGTACTCATCGTACATTACGCTCGCTTCGCCAACTTCATCTTGCCAAGTACCGCTGTCCATCACTTCTTGTGGTGGGAAGATGCTTGGATCATTAGCAAATTCTTTCGGTAGCAGATCGTGTGCCGTTTTAACTGGCGTAGGATAACCAATCTCTAGTGCAATCTTAGCTGCGTTCTCAGGACGTAGTAGGAAATCGATCATCTTATGAGCTGCGTCAACGTTCTTCGCACCAGCTGGAATTGCTAGGCTGTCCATCCAGAAGATAGTGCCTTTTTCTGGCCAGATGATGTCGATGTTCGCACCTTCTTGACGAGCCATGTATGCAGAACCGTTCCAAAGCATGCCTAGTGAAACTTCACCCGCAAGGTAAGGGTTTGCAGGAAAGTCTGAGTTAAATACTAATACGTTTGGCATTAGCTTTTTCAGTTCTTCGTAAGCGGCTTTGATTTCTTCTGGGTTAGTCGTGTTTGGTGAGTAACCAAGCTTAGTCAATGCAATGTGGAATACTTCGCGAGAATCATCCATCAGCATTAGTTGACCTTCCCACTTACTATCCCAAAAATCATCCCACTTAGTAACCGATGATTTGTCTAGCATGTCAGCATTGATACCAATACCGGTCGCACCCCAAATGTATGGGATAGAGTAGTTGTTGTTCGGATCGAACGGTTTGTTTAGGAAGTTAGTATCAAGATCGGCAAAATGAGATAATTTCTCTTTGTCGATCTGTTGTAGCATGCCTTCTTTACGCATTTTAGAGACGAAATAGGTAGACGGTACTACCAAGTCGTAACCAGAACCTTGAGTTTTTAGTTTTGCGTACATACTCTCGTTAGATTCGTATGTAGAGTAAATAACTTTGATTCCGGTTTCTTTTGTAAAGTCTTCAAGAACTTCGTTTGGAATGTATTCCGACCAGTTGTAGAAATACAGTTCTTGATCAGCAGCCATTGCAGGGGTAGCGATGAGCGTCGCTGCACATAGAGCGCTTGCGTAGAATTTACTTTTCATTTGTTTTCCGTTTTGTTTCGCGATTGGACAAGTCAATACTAGCTGGAGTTATCGAGTTGAGCCAAATCGCAGTAAGCACAAATATGTTCATTTAGCTTGAATATCGTTGTCTCCTTGTTATGAGACGATAAATCTATGATACCAAGACAAATAAACCTAGCAACGCGCGATTATATCAGCCTAAGACAAAAATAGGCAGCGTATTGCTGCCTATTTTCCTATGGTTGATGACTTGTTACACAAGCTAGATTATTGTCCCGCTTTCAGCTTGAGGAAATAATCTTCGTACTTAACGGTTAGATCACCAACCGCATCTTGCCATTCAACACGGTCAAGGTCTTCTTGAGAAGGGAACAGTGGGGCAACGTCTTTAAACTTAGCATTCGATTCTTCCACCGCCGTTAGGTAGCCAGTATCACGAGAGATTTGCTCTGCGATTTCTGGGCGCAGTAGGAAGTCAATCATCTTGTGAGCGGCTTCTACGTTCTTCGCACCGGAAGAGATAGCGAAGTTATCAACCCAGCCGATACCGCCTTCTTTAGGAAAAACGAGTTTAAGGTTCAGGCCTTCACTTTGTGCCGCTGCGGCGCTACCGTTCCAAAGCATACCAACGCCCACTTCACCAGACATGTAAGGTGCGCCAGGGTTGTCAGAGTTGAAAACTAAAACGTTAGGCATCAACTTTTGTAGCTCAGCGTACGCTTCATCGATTTGCTTAGGGTCTTTTGAGTTACCTGAGTAGCCAAGTTTACGCAGAGCGATATGGAACACTTCACGAGTGTCGTCCATCAACATTACTTGACCTTCAAGCTCAGGCTTCCATAGGTCAGCCCAGCTTTGGAAGTCGTTTGGATCGTACATATCTGCGTTAACCGCTAGGCCTGTAATCGCAACAACGTGTGGGATAGAGTAGTCGTTACTTGGATCGTAAGGCTTGTCTAGGTAGTTTTTATCTAGGTTGCCGAAGTTTTTCAGCTTAGTCTTATCGATCTTTTGTAGCATGCCTTCGTCACGCATCTTCGCCACGAAGTACGTTGAAGGTACTACTAGGTCATAACCTTGGTTATGAGTTTTTAGCTTTGCATACAAAGTTTCGTTCGACTCGTAAGTCGAGTAGATCACTTTGATGCCAGTTTCTTTAGTAAATTGCTCTAGGATATTACTGTTGATGTAAGGACCCCAGTTCATAAATACTAGTTCTTTATCATCCGCTGTCGCTGTACCAGAGAACAGAGAAAGCGCACATGCACTACCAGCTAATAGAGTAGCCCATTTTTTCATTGACGTTAGCTCCAAACCAAACGTTGTCCAATTTTGGACGATAGATAGAAAAACAGAATGGCATGTAACCATTCTGTTTCGTGATGTTAACAGGTGCGGATTCTACTTCACTTTTTCTCTTGCTAGCAACTGAGAAATTACTACCAAGACCAAAGAAACAATCAACATCACCGTTGCTAGGGCGTTAACTTCCGGTGAAATGCCCACCTTAACCATTGAGTAAATCTTCAATGGCAAGATTTCGTATGTTGGACCCGTTACAAACGAGCTGATGATCACATCGTCCAAAGACAAGGTAAAGCTCAATAGCCAACCTGCGGCAACCGCTGGTTTAGCGAGAGGAAGGATGATCTGTTTCAAGATAACCCACTCGCTTGCACCAAGGTCTTTTGCTGCTTCCAACATTTTCACATCAAAGCCATTTAAGCGGCTGTATACAGTTACCACAACGAATGGTAGACAAAAGGTGATGTGAGCAATCAATAGTGTAAAGAAGCCAAGCTGTGCGCCTAATACTAGGAACAGAGCAAGTAATGAAATCGCCATTACAATATCGGGAGACATCATCACGACAAACAGCATGCCGTTTACCGCACCTTTACCTTTGAACGAGTAACGGAATAGGGCAACGGCCGTTAAGCTACCAATGATGGTTGCTGCTGTCGCTGAGAATACCGCTACGTTCAATGAATGCCATGCAGCTTGCATTAGGCTGTCGTTATTTACTAAGGTTTCGTACCATTTCGTGGTGAAACCACCCCATTTCATACCAAATTTGTTGGCATTAAATGAGTTAACAATTAAGACGATGATTGGCAGATACAAAAATGCATACACCAGCGCCATAAAGCTAAATCTAACTGTGCGTCCCATTAGTCTAGCTCCACTTTCTTATTCAATAGTTTGCCTGCTCTGTAGTAAGCGTAAAGCATCACAGCCATTGCGAAGGTGAGGGCGATACTGGTCGCAGCACCAAATGGCCAGTCACGAGCGTTCAATACTTGGCTCTTAATAACGTTACCAATCAGTAGGTTCTTCGCACCACCAAGAAGGTCAGAGATGTAGAACATACCTAGTGCTGGTAGCAGAACCAACAAACAACCACCGATAATGCCAGGCATTGTAAGAGGTAGAATCACTTTCGTAATGGTTTGGAACTTGTTCGCACCAAGATCTTTCGCCGCCTCGATATAAGTGTTGTCCAACTTCTCGATTGCCGAGTAAAGCGGCAGAATCATAAATGGAAGCAGGATGTACACAAGACCAATCATTACTGCTGTTTCGGTGTACATAATACGTAATGGCTTATCGATGATTTCCATCGCCATTAATGATTTGTTCAAAATACCTTGTGTACCCAGAACAATCTTCAGGCCGTAAGTACGGATAAGAGAGTTTGTCCAAAAAGGTACGATAACTAAGAACAACATGAATGGGCGCCATTTCTCTGGCATTTTCGCTATGATGTAAGCAAATGGGTAACCAATTACTAAACACAACAACGTCGCCACAATCGCCATGTAGAACGAGTGCATCAGCACTTTCGCATACAAGGGATCGAGTAGACGTAAGTAGTTGTCGAAAGTAAATGTCATTTCGATTAAGTTTGCTTCATCACGCGTTAAGAAACTCGTACCGATAATCATCACATTTGGTACCAACACGAAAAGTGTTAACCAACCGACGATTAAGGTAATGATCGCGTTTTGAAGATTAATCTTCTTGCTTATCATTGAGGACTACCTCCCAACTCTCAACCCAAGTGATAGCGACTTTCTGGCCAAGTGAGTGGTCCACATCAGGATCATCTTCGTTAAAGAATTCGCTAACCATTACACGCATGCCTGAATCCAATTGGATAACGGAATCAAGCGTCATACCTTTATAGGTACGCTCTGTTACGTGACCTACGATGCCTTTTTCTTCAGACTCTTTGATCTCTTCGATACGTAAGTCTTCTGGGCGAAGTAGTACTTGCAGTTTTTCACCTGCTTGCGCTTCCTGATCGTAGTAAACAACAGACTCGACACCTTCGATTTCTGCACGGATACGTTTCTCGTCGATACGCTCTAGCATGGTTGCGTTGAATACGTTGATCTCACCGATAAAGCGAGCAACAAATAGGTTCTTCGGCTCTTCGTAAATCTCACGTGGAGAACCATCCTGCTCGATAACACCGTCGCGCATAACAATAATGCGGTCAGACATCGATAGGGCCTCTTCCTGATCGTGCGTAACGAAGATAAAGGTAATACCAAGTTGACGCTGAAGCTGTTTAAGCTCGATTTGCATTTGCTTACGCAGTTTGTAATCAAGTGCAGATAGAGATTCATCTAGCAGCAGTACTTTTGGTTTGTTAACAACCGCACGCGCAATGGCGATACGTTGTTGCTGACCGCCAGAAAGCTGATGAGGCTTACGCTGAGCCATTTTTTCTAGGCGCACCATGCGTAGCGCTTCCATTACTCGTGGTTCAATGTCCGCAGTAGGCGTTTTCTGCATACGAAGACCAAAAGCGACATTCTCATATACGGTCATGTGTGGAAACAATGCGTAACTTTGAAATACCGTGTTGACGTGCCTTTGCTCTGCAGGAACCTGTGTTACATCCTGGTCATCCAAAATAATTTGACCGTTATCTGCCGTTTCAAAACCTGCAATCATGCGTAAAACTGTTGTCTTACCACAACCAGAAGGCCCGAGAATCGTCAGAAATTCACCATGATTAACATCCAGATTTAAATTACCGATGATTTCCTTACCATCGAAACTTTTACTAATACCAGATAAACGAATAACTGGCTTTCCTGCTTGCGGTTTTGCGTTCAACGTCTGTATTTCCCCCACGTTCAAGCCGGGATTATCCCAGCTGATGTGACACTAACCATTCACTTTTGAGGCGCGCATCATAATCACCAAAAGTGTGAAATTAAAGCATTTTCTTATCTTGAAACAGAAATAATTTTGCAGGAAAAAGCCATCATTCCTTACCATACTGTTTTTATGAGATTAATTGGCATCTAGACACAGTTTGATAGCACTAAACTTTGTTCAACAATTGTTTCAATTTCATGACCTTGAAAGTGGTTAATTATCAACCATACAGTTGAGATTGCAAGGATTGTAGGTGAGTTGTGATGTTAGATGTGGAAAGATTTCTTTATAATGACGATTACATTAATTGACTGGAATTCCAGTCAAAATTTTACAAGTTAGTCTTGGATAAACTATGAACGACGATTTTGAGAAAGATTTCAATCTTGGGGGGAGTGTAGAGCGAGCTTTGTCTGGCAACTACGAGCTTAAAGCTGGCGCGGTTTTTAACGAAGCTTGGCGAGCAACCATCCAGCACTTTTTATCATTTTCTCCTGCCATTATTGTATTGCTTTTTGTCCAGTTAGGTATTTTCTATATTGCATTAAAACTGCAGTTGGGCGATTTGAGCGTTATTCTTGATGCATTTGAGAACCCAGAGTCGTTCACAAACGATATTGTGTCTTCTATTTATGTCGCGAATTTCAGTTATGAGGTGATTAGCGCACCAATTTATGCGGGGATCAGCTTGATGGCTATGAGCCATGTCGCTGGCCTGAAGACTAAGTTGCGCCATGTTGGAAAGGGGTTGCAGTTCACCATTCCTGTTATTCTAGCAACGCTCATGAGCTTAATGCTACAAGGTGTGGTTGGTATGATTTTTCCTTTACTGTCGCTGTATCTTTCCTTGGCATTTAGTCACTCTATTTTGTTGATTTGTGAGAAAAGGGTGCCACCAATGCAAGCGTTGCTGTTATCACTTCGCGCAATCAACAAGAAGATTTTTGTGGTCGCGGGGCTTTACTTAGGCGTGATGTTAATGTTTATTATTGCAGCAATGTTCTACGGTATTGGCTTGATTTTTGTGCTGCCATTCTTCTTCCATTTGAAAGGCATACTCTACCGCGAAATGTTTGGAATTAAGCTTAAGATCGTTACAACACAGAAAAACGATAATGATCACGATGGTAACTCACAGGTGTTTGATGCCTAATTCTTTGAAATCAATAAGTTTACGAGTGGCGGCAACCTGTATAGCCGCCACTTTCATTTCTATAGGCCCATATTTACACTACGAGAAACAGTTTAAATATGTGGAAAATCCTGACGTACTCTCTGGCAAGATTAAGCATGTCGATTTATCACACTTGCCATACATCGGTGATATCCCAGACTTCAATTCAATAAAAGATACGAAAGAGAAAAAAGCTGCTTTTTTTGATTTTTTAAGGCCTAAAATTGCTCTTGAGAATCAACGAATTCGTCATGAGCGGGCCTTTCTTACCTCTTTAAAGGTGGGACAAGTGACGCAAGAACAACAAGAGTATGCTCAGCGGTTATCATCTCTGTATTCGTTGCCCTTGAGTAACGATAAGATTGATCAAACGTGGCTAGATGAGATGCTTGTGCGAGTGAACGTCTTACCTGAAGCCTTGGTTCTAACTCAAGCGGCAAATGAATCTGCGTGGGGCACTTCTCGTTTTGCTACTCAAGCAAACAACTTGTTCGGCCAATGGTGTTATAAAAAGGGCTGTGGAATTGTTCCAGCGCAACGTGGCGCTAACAAAGTTCATGAAGTTGAAAAATTCGATTCTGTACAACAGTCTGTTCATGGCTACTTTATGAACGTTAATCGAAACCCAGCGTATGCAGACCTGCGTGAAATCAGAACATCTCTGGCTGAAAAGAACAAGGGCTTGTTAACGGTCGCAACCGCGTCAGAGTTAACGCATGGGTTGCTAGCCTATTCTGAACGTGGCATCGCCTATGTACACGATCTTCGCGCTATGATTCGTCATAACAACGCCTACTGGACGCAATAAAATAACGGATAAAATGAAAAAGTTAAGCCTAAGTCTGTTGGGAAGTGCGGCGCTAATTCTTGCATCGCCGATAACCCAAGCTCAAGAGTACATGTTCACGTACTCAAAGTTATATACTCAACTAAAAAACAACAATAAAGAAGGGCATGACGATGTGAAAGTTGGTGTCTTTTTTGTGGACGCAAAAACTAAACAAATTTGTATGATAGAAAAAGCTTGGATGGAAAAAGAAGAGCACTATGAAGAGTTTGTTATCCCTGCTTCACAAGAGTTGCCTTTACCTGTTGATAAAAACTTAAAGTCAGCGAATCCGTTGGTTTTTGTCGATACCCCAAAAGATACACGTTGCGATTACTCACTTGTCGTGATGACCAAAGAACCATTACAGGGTAACGTTTCTTACGACCAACTTAAGCCTCTTCTACCTCAAATGCAGACGATGCTGGAAGATTTAGGCGGTATGTTTGCGGGTTGGTTTACACCGGAGGTTCAAGGTGTGACGATGGAGTTTGCAAATCAACTGAATGATAAAGTGATTTTCTCAAACGGAACCGAAAAGCCAATTGTCAATGGCAAGATACAAGTCGCACTAAGTGAAATAGGGCAAGGTGGCACAATGACACTACCAGAACCGACGATGCGAGTGTTACCTTATCTACCTAACGCAAAGAAATGAACACTGAACGTTTAGAAAGGGCTGCAATCGCAGCTCTTTTTTCATTTGTGACCGTAACTAAAGTATCTTTCACACTCTTTTCTTAAAGACTCAATAAGACAAGCATTTAATCCTGTGTAAAAAGCTCGTATAATCCACGCCCCAAAGAAACCCATGTTAGGAAGTCCTAGTCGATTTATCGGCGATGTGAGAGCCCGCAATGAACCAAATAGATACAAGAAAAGAAACCCTAGAATTCAACAAGCTTCAGAAACGCCTGAGAAGACATGTTGGAAATGCCATTACTGATTACAACATGATCGAAGAAGGCGATGTTGTGATGGCATGTATTAGCGGTGGTAAAGATTCATTCGCGATGCTTGATATCCTGTTGAATCTTCAAAAAGCTGCGCCAATCAAATTTGAAGTGGTTGCAGTAAACCTAGACCAAAAACAACCGGGCTTCCCTGAGCACATTCTGCCAGAGTATTTCGAAACACTGAATATCCCTTACTATATTGTCGATAAGGACACGTATTCCGTCGTAAAAGAGAAGGTACCAGAAGGCAAAACCACTTGTGGTCTTTGTTCACGCCTGCGACGTGGTACGCTGTATTCATTTGCAGAGAAGATTGGTGCAACTAAGCTTGCGCTAGGTCATCACATGGATGACATCGTCGAAACAATGTTCTTGAATATGTTCCACGGCTCTCGCCTTAAAGCGATGCCACCAAAGCTACGCTCTGATGATGGCCGTAACGTGGTCATTCGTCCATTGACTTACTGTCGTGAAAAAGATTTGATCAAATACGCTGAGCACAAGGATTTCCCAATAATTCCGTGTAACCTTTGTGGCTCTCAAGAGAACCTTCAGCGTCAATCTATAAAAGCAATGTTGATTGAATGGGATAAGAAGACGCCAGGGCGTGTGGAAGCAATTTTTAAATCAATTCAAAACGTAAGCCCAAGCCAACTAGCAGACCGCGAATTGTTCGACTTTGTTAACTTACCGCTAGATCGTGAAGGTAACCGCGAAGAGTATGAATTTAATGAGGCTGTCGTTTCTTCGACGAATATTGATGAATCGATGTTCATCGATGTTACGAACATCTAACTCGTAAAAAAGGAGGTCAATTAGACCTCCTTTTTTGTACCCAACGCTTTAACTGTTCCCAAACAAAAATCCCCCTGTATTCGGGGGATTTATTAGCGCTTATTTGAAAGCGCTCAATACATAGCAATACTAAAGAGAGATTAGGTTGCTGTATTTGGGTCGAGAGGGCTAATGTAGCCTTTTGGTTTTAGAGCCAACACGTCGCAATTTATTTTATCAATTACGTGCTCCGCTGTATTACCAATAAAGACAGCAGAAAGCCCTGTTCGCCCTGTGGTACCTAAAATAACCATTGCTGCGTTCAAGCGCTCTGCAGCTGCTGGAATGACATCTTCAGGTAAACCTTGCTCAACTATCGTTTGTTCTTCATCAAGACCATGTTTTTGGCGTAGTGCTTTCATAGCCGTTAAATGATGACCTCGCACTGCATCGGTATAAGTCGTTGGGTCAAATTCAGGAAGTTCAATCGTAATATTCGCCGGTGTAACGGGATAGGCGTTTACAAGATATGGCTTGGCCTCAAGCCGAGTGGTGATTTCTTTTAATCGCTCGACCATCGTATCGTTGAGATCAATATGAGTCGGGTTTTCTGAGCCCACATGTACTGAGGCAAGGATACTTGCTTGTTCCGGCCAAGCAGCATTCTTGATAAGAAGCACTGGAATAGGGCATTTTCGCAACAAGTGCCAATCTGTCGGTGTGAAAATGACAGACTCTAAAACATCATGCTTACGTGTGCCTTTGATGACTAGGTCATGATTGCCTGCATAGACTTCAGCAATAATCGCCTCATAAGGGCGGTTGTGCCAGACAACACAAACATCAAAGTCGAAGCCATCGTTTAGGTATGGTTGAGCAATTTTACGCATCCACTGCTCACGCTGATGAATGACACCTCGACGCATAGCATCTCTTTCATCCACTGATAGCATTGACGTCATGTCATACGAGAAATCGTAAATGGATAAAAAGAAAGTGATTCGGCTTCTAGATACACTTTTCTGAGCTAATTGAACAGCTCTTGCAAGTGCGGGCTGCTCATCATTATTGATGTCAGCTACAACAAGGATCTTACTGTATATACTCATAACTAAGCCCACTTCTATTGCAAAACCAGATACTGAATGTAAATTAAATCAGTATTTTGGAGTACTCACCGTACATTTTTACTGTAGCTTAGTTTGGAGAACTTTTTGAGGACTTTCGAAAGGAATTTATGAGAAATATGATGTAGCTCATTTTCGAGCTACATCAATAATTAGGGTGTATTATTCTTTAGTTACACCAGCAAGTTCCATCAATGCATCGTGGTCTAAGATAGTGATATATTTACCTTTTACGCTTAGGATCTCAGATTTCTGGAAACGACCTAACAAACGACTGATCGTTTCGACTGTAAGACCAAGGTAGTTGCCAATATCACCACGAGTCATAGTTAAACGAAACTCTCTAGGGCTGAAGCCACGCTGAGAAAAACGCGTTGATAGGTTGTAAAGGAAAGCAGCTAGTCGCTCTTCTGCGTTCTTTTTAGAAAGAAGCAAAATCATTTCCTGATCACCTTTAATTTCGTTACTCATCAAACGCATGATTTGCTGGCGAAGCTTAGGCATTTTACCCGATAGATCGTCTAAAATTTCGTATGGGATTTCACATACCATCGACGTTTCGAGTGCTTGAGCAAAGCTAGGGTGGGAGTCACCAGTGATAGCATCGAAACCGACTAAGTCTCCAGCTAAGTGAAACGCTGTGATTTGCTCATCACCTTGCTCTGTGATCGTATAGCTCTTGATGGTACCAGAGCGGATAGCGTATAGCGATTTTAGCTCATCACCGGCCTTAAAAAGCTCTTGTCCTTTTTGAATAGGCTTCTTACGTTCGATGATTTGGTCAAGCTGGTCAAGTTCTGCCTCATTTAGAGTGAACGGGATACACAGTTGACTAATGCTACAATCTTGGCAATGAATGGCGCAACCGCCTGATTGGATACGCTTTGTTGCAGGTTTTTCAGAAATCATAACAACCTTTCACTATTTGATATACATCAATATTTTAGCATCGCTTAATCCTAAAGGGTAGCAAAAATGTCACCTCAATAGAGTTTAACGTTATATGAAACCGAGTAATGCTAAGGCTCCTACAGCGGTATACGTACCATAGCCAATAAGGATTAATGCTGAAATATTTCTAAATATTAATGATTTTTGTAATTTCTGAAAATGATTGGCACCGTATCCAATAATAAGCATTGCAGGTAGCGTTCCGAGCCCAAACGCAAGCATAATTAGGCCGCCGTTCATCGCACTACCAGAAACCGCCGACCAAGTAAGCGCTGAATAAACTAAACCACATGGTAACCAACCCCAAATAAAGCCAAATGGCAACGCGTGAAGAGGATGCTTTAATGGCAACAAACTCTTCCCTGCCGGCGAGATAAAGCGCCAGAGATACTGCCCTAGCTTTTCTATTAAAAGTAAGCCTTGCCACCATTTAGCAATATACAGCGCGACCAGAATCATGAATAACGCAGCAATCAGCCTTAACCAAGCAAGAGAATGCGTTAACCCACTAAGCTCAGATAAACCTGATATAGCACCACCCACTAATGCTCCTATTAAGGTATAACTGATCAATCGTCCGAGGTTGTAGAAGAGGGGGATAAGAGGGGTGGTTTTATTTTTAGCAGAAGAGCCCATGGTAAGCAGAGACGCGATACCACCACACATACCCATACAATGACCGGCTCCTACTAAGCCGATCATCAACGCACCGATAAAATCAGGAGTCATAAAGGTCGCTACTTTTTATCACTATTAGATTGGTCTTCTTCGTCGAGAAGAATGTTGTGCCCTTGCCGTTCAAGATCTTCAAACTGATCGCTTCTTACCGCCCAAAGAAAAACGGCGACAGCAACACAAACGAGAACGATAGCGATGGGAATCAATATATAAAGACTTTCCATGTTTGCTTTCTCTACTTATTTCTCTTTGAGCAGGCGCAAAGAGTTAGATACAACGATAATTGAGCTTGCAGACATGCCAACTACTGCAATGTAGGGAGCCACTAAACCTGCGACCGCCAAAGGCAAAATTAACAGGTTGTAACCCAAAGACCAAGCCAAGTTTTCTCGAATAATCTTTCTTGTAAGCAGTGCAAGCAAACGTGCTTCTAGTAGCTTTTCGAGATTATCCCCAAGTAACGTCATATCTGCAGAAGCTTTAGCGACATCTGTACCACCGCCCATTGCGACAGAAAGGTGAGCTCCGGCGAGAGTCGGCGCGTCATTGATTCCATCACCAACCATCATAGTGATACTGTTTTCGTCCAAGCTCTTAAGGTATGCAAGCTTATCTTCTGGCTTTGCTGACGCGACGATGTGACCGATACCAATTTCATTCGCCACTGGTTGGGCGTTTGAGAGAGAATCACCAGTTAGCAGGGTTGTCTTAATTCCAGCGTCAGCAAAACGTTGAATAAAGGCTTTGCTTTCTTTTCGGATAGGGTCGCGGTAGTAAAAGCTAGCGACATGCTTGCCATCAACCGACAGATAGACCGCCTGGCTTTCACCACTTTCTTTGCCTTGAACAAAAGCCGCACTGCCTATCTTAACGATTTTGCCATTCCATATCCCTTCAATCCCTGACCCAATCACGTTTTGCACATCAGACACGATAAAGTCATCATTGGTGAAAGTTGCAAAAGAACGAGCGATAGGGTGGTTTGCATGAGCCTCTAAAGCTGCAGCTAGTGATAGACAATCTTTCTGTGGGAGATCACTAAGTACCTTTGTTTCACAGATCTCAATATCACCTTTCGTTAGAGTGCCTGTTTTATCTACAACTAAGTGGTTGATCTTACATAATGTCTCAAACACATGGCCTTTACGAAGTAAAATGCCAAAATTACCCATTCTAGAGGTAGCACAAGTGAGTGCGGTCGGTGTGGCCAGAGATAGCGCACATGGACACGTAGCGACTAACACAGACAGCATGATCCAAAACGCATCATCTGGTTTTGTTTGATGCCAGTAAAACCAAGTACCAGCAGAGATGATAAGAATCACACCAACAAAGTAACGGGCGACAATGTCTGCAATTTCCGCAATTTTAGGTTTGGAGTGTTGAGCTTCATCTTGTAAACGCACGATGTTAGAAATCATTGAATCGGCCTTTGAGCTTACTACCTCAAGTTCAAATGATTCGTCTCCGTTTAGCGTTCCCGCATAAACAATATCGCCTTCTCGTTTCACAACGTGCACTGACTCACCCGTTAGCATGGATTCATCAATATGAATACGGCCTGAAATAACTTTACCGTCAGCGGGGATATGTTCACCAGGTAGAACGCGGATACGATCGCCAACTTTTAGCGTCTTCACGGGTATCTGATCACCGTCCAGCGTTGTAGCAATTGCCGGAATCAACTTAAGAAGGTTACCACTCGCTGCAGCAGCTTTGCGACGAGCGCGCATCTCTAAGAATCGACCTACTAACAAAAAGAAGGTAAACATCGAGATAGATTCAAAGAAGACTTCGCCTTGTTCAGTTACTGTTGCAACTAAACTTGCAACATAGGCAAAGATCAACGCGATAGAAACCGGGACATCCATACCAAGGGTTCGGCCTTTGATACTGCGCCATGCGTTTAAGTAAAATGGAAGAGCGGAATAAAGCAAAACAGGAGTAGCAAAAATCAAACTTACCCAACGAAAGTAACTTTTAAACTCTGGCTCTAAATCACCAAAGACTTCGAGATACAGTGCAACGGCGAGCATCATGACCTGCATGGTTGCTAAACCTGCAATACCTAGCCGATATAGATATTGCTTCATCATTCGATGGTAAGAAGCTTCTTGCTTATCTGCTTCAAAAGGTGCAGCTTTGTAACCAAGTTTATGTATAACGGAAAGGAGCTCGCTTAACCGTACCTGAGTTTTATCCCAGGCTAGTAACGCTCGATTGGTGGTTGTATTAACACGGATAGATACCAACCCGGCCGTATTAGAAACTTGCTTTTCGATTAACCACGCACAAGCGGCACATGAAACGCCTTCCAAAGAAAGGGTTACTTCAGAAACATTTTCGCGATTTCGTACGAATTCAGATTGTACATCCGCATTGTCATAATGAATTAAAGCTTGGAGTTGCTCTGGTACTAGATCTGCCTTTTCTGCAGGCGCAGTGCGGTATTGGTAATATGATACAAGACCACTATCGACAATAGTCTGCGCCACAGTTTCGCAGCCCGGACAACACATGTCGCGAATTTCACCCAATATTTCTACTTTGAAATCCGTGTTGGCTGGTACATCTTCACCGCAGTGATAACAGGATTTACACATATGCTTACTTCATTAACGGTGTTGAAGAGGCAGGAAACTCAACTTTACCTTGGATCATCCATTGCTTGTCGTGTGGTTGTAGTTCAACAAACCATGGTCCTTGAATAGATTCCTCAGCTTTTAGTCGGTAATTACCAGATGCATCCGCTGTTACAAGCTTTGTGAAGTCACGATCAGGAAGAGTACGATGAGTGAAAGTGGCCGTTAGAGCAGGGTAATGAGGTAGCTTCCCTTTAGCGAAAACAATCACAACATTGTTATTTTCAGAGGAAATCTCAGCGTTAAGACCTAGGTCACGAGCGACATTCATTTTACTAATGTCGATATTAATACCTTTGCCTTTTTTATAGTAATCCTCGGCGACTAAAGAAACAGAGTTGTTCGAGAAAACGACCACAGTAATCACAGTCCAAACTACGACAGTAAGAGGAAGGATGATTAGGAACCACGGCCAAAATTGTTTATACCAAGGCTTTACCATAAAAAAGTTCTCAACAGCTAAATGAAAAAATGTAAGGCGTTAAATTTAAAGGAAAGACAGCCCCTATGAAAGGGGCTGTTATTGCTATGTTACGTAATATCTCAGTTACTTACTCTCTGAGTTACTTAAACTCCAGACATATGAGGCAACGAGCTGAACTTTATCTTCACCCAAAATGTCTTTCCACGCAGGCATTACGCCTGAGCGTCCGTTCATTACGGTTTCTGTTACAGCTGCACGAGAGTCACCAAATAACCAGTCTTGGTCTGTAAGGTCAGGCGCACCGACTGCAGGGTTACCCTTACCATCGGTACCATGACAAGCAGCACACACTACGAAGCGTGCTTTACCTGCCGCGGCTTCACGAGCATTTACTTTACGACCAGATAAACTAAGTGTGTAACTTACAACTTCTTGAACACCTTGCTCACCAAGGGCATCTTTCCATGCTGGCATTTGACCAATACGGCCGTGCATGATGGTTGTAACGATCGCTGCTGGCTCGCCACCATATAGCCATGCATCATCAGTCAGGTTAGGGAAGCCTTTCTGACCACGTGCATCAGAGCCATGGCATTGAGAACAGTTTTGCAAAAACAAACGCTGACCAACTTTTAATGCTTCAGGATCTTGCGCAATTTCAGGAATTGGGCGTAGACCACTGTCATTGTGCGCAAGTTTACGGAATGCTTCGCCGAAGTAAGCGTCGGCATCATCCAGTTCTTTTGCATATTGGTTTAGTTGCTTGTTCTCTTGTGCTGCAGCGATGGCTTCTTTTGACTCTTCTAGTGAGCGAACGGTTTGAGCCGAACTCTGCCAGTTTAAAAAGCCCTTGAAGCTACCTAGACCTGGGAATAGGGCAAGGTAAACTGCTGCGAACACAAATGTGCTTACAAACAGGTAAGTCCACCACTTTGGTAGAGGGTTGTTTAGCTCGCGAATACCATCGTACTCGTGGCCCATGTCTTCCCCTTCCTCGACGCCCATTTTATCTTTAGCGCACCAAGTCAGGAGAATCGCACAGCCTACTAGCGTACCGACAGTAATCACGATAATCCAGAGACTCCAGAATGTAGTCATTACTTCTTCACTCCTTGGTTATTAGGGGTCTTTTGTTCTTCGTCAGCAAACACCAAGTTGGCATCTTCTTCAAAGCGTGCTTTACGCTTTTTACTAAATGCCCACCATACGATGCCAATAAAACTAGCGAAGAGTACAACGGTATAAATACTATGAATTGTACCGAAATCCATATGATCCCCTTACTTCATTGCATGACCAAGAGACTGAAGGTAAGCGATGATTGCATCCATCTCTGTTTTACCTTCTACTTCTTTAGCCGAATTCGCGATCTCTTCATCAGTGTATGGAACGCCGAACTGATCACGAAATAGCTCAAGTTTCTTCTGAGTTAGCTTACCGTCTAAAACGTTTTCAGCTAGCCACGGGAAACCTGGCATGTTTGACTCAGGTACAAGCTCACGAGGATCTAACAGGTGAACACGGTGCCATTCGTCAGAATAACGACCACCAACACGAGCTAAATCCGGGCCTGTACGCTTAGAGCCCCAAAGGAATGGGTGTTC
Organism: Vibrio sp. 1402; assembly: GCF_033340275.1. Lineage (NCBI taxonomy): Bacteria > Pseudomonadati > Pseudomonadota > Gammaproteobacteria > Vibrionales > Vibrionaceae > Vibrio > Vibrio sp. 1402. Next base: position 57,874 of record NZ_JAWOWE010000016.1, on the reverse strand, counting down.
CCAAACACTCTCACCAGCAACAGAGTAGTGACCGTAACGTTCAGTCTCTGAGCGGAAAGGACGAACCATCTGGCTGTGACAGACGTTACAACCTTCACGGATGTAGATATCACGGCCTTCCATCTCCAAAGGAGTGTAAGCGCGCAGATTTTCTACAGGTTCAGTCGTTTGCTTTTGGAAAATCAGAGGAGTGATCTCTACAAGAGCACCCCAACTGATAGCAAACACGATAAAAATAGCCAACAAACCGACATTACGTTCTAAGATTTCATGGCGATTATTAGAATTATTACTCATTCTTAAATCTCCTTATGCCGGATGTGGGATAGCTTTTAGGCTTTCTTTAGGTGCACTTACCGTTTTGTACGTGTTGTATGCCATTAGGAACATACCAGATAGGAAGATAAATCCGCCTAGGAAACGTACAAAGTAGAACGGATAAGACGCTTCTACAGATTCAACAAAACTGTAAGTTAGCGTACCGTCAGAGTTAACCGCGCGCCACATAAGACCTTGCATTACACCAGAGATCCACATCGCAACGATGTAAAGAACGGTACCGATTGTTGCTAGCCAGAAATGCACATTAACTAGACCAACAGAGTACATACGCTCTTGGCCAAATAGGCGAGGTACCAAGTGATATACAGAGCCGATAGAAACCATCGCAACCCAACCTAACGCACCAGAGTGAACGTGACCAATGGTCCAGTCTGTGTAGTGAGAAAGTGCGTTAACCGTCTTAATCGACATCATCGGGCCTTCAAAGGTAGACATACCGTAGAACGACAGTGAAACGATTAGGAAACGTAGGATAGGGTCATAACGAAGCTTATGCCATGCACCAGATAACGTCATAATACCGTTGATCATACCACCCCAAGAAGGAGCAAATAGAACCAGCGACATAACCATACCTAGAGACTGAGTCCAGTCTGGTAGCGCTGTATAATGAAGGTGGTGAGGGCCTGCCCAAATATATAGAGAAATAAGTGCCCAGAAGTGAACGATAGATAGACGGTAAGAATAAACAGGACGTTCAGCTTGTTTAGGAACGAAGTAGTACATCATACCTAGGAAACCAGCGGTCAGTAGGAAACCTACCGCATTGTGTCCATACCACCACTGAACCATCGCATCCACTGCGCCCGAGTAAATCGAGTAAGATTTACCAAGTGACACAGGAATAGCCATGCTGTTCACGATGTGAAGTACTGCTACTGTGATAATAAAGGCACCGAAGAACCAGTTTGCCACATAAATATGTGACGTGTTTCGCTTCACTAGTGTGCCGAAGAACACCACCGCATATGATACCCATATTAGCGCAATTGCGATATCAATAGGCCATTCTAGCTCAGCATACTCTTTACCCGATGTTAAACCGAGAGGCAAAGTAATGGCTGCTGCCAGGATGATTGCTTGCCAACCCCAAAAGGTGAAGGCAACGAGTGGGCCACCAAAAAGACGTGTTTGACATGTGCGCTGTACAACATAATAAGACGTTGCGAACAGAGCACTGGTACCAAACGCAAAAATTACCGCATTAGTATGCAGTGGACGTAAGCGACTGTACGTCAACCACGGCGTATCAAAGTTTAGCTGTGGCCAAACTAATTGAGCGGCAATCAAAACACCAACAGCCATACCAACTATGCCCCATAAAATGGTCACAAGGGTAAATTGGCGAACGACTGTATAGTTGTAGTTTTGTTCAAGCTGCTTTACTTGGCTCATTTGCATGCTTCCAATTTCTAATTAACTACACTTTTACTTCCAACACGACTTGCGTCGTAACACCACCCAAGTAAACTCTAGAATTCAAGTGTTATCATCACCTTATTTCCATTGCTGACTTTAATAAAAAGTGGCATTTTCAGCGTGACACTATACTTGAATTAACAATTCAATGACAGGGTAGTAACCTTACTGGACCTCTGGAAATCATTTTTTATTTAAAAAGTTTGAAGTTTGTAACAAGGATATTAGTAATTATGCCTGCACAAAAGTTAACAAAGGCGCGACTTGCACAAATCTTAATCATGCTCAGTGTTTTAATAGGCGCATTTTTCTGGCGTACCTTTACACACGAGAGCGTTAATAGCGTTGACTGTTCACAAAAAGAACGATGCGATGTAACAATTGAAGGAGAAATAATCACGATTAATCGTGACTCAATGGGAATTTCGCTCGAAACGACAGAAAGTAGCACTCTAAAAATTGATCTAAATCAATCTGGTAATTTTATCAATCTCAACGAAAAGCATAAGTCAGTAGAATGGGACATCATGCCTGAATCGAAAAAAATCACCTTTAAAAAAGGTGAAAACATTGTTGTAGTTCAATTATAAATACGATCTATCACGAGATAATCGTAACTTATTAATGAAATTAACACCTTCTTACCTAGAGAAAATTGGTTGGAATGGTATAACAGCAGAGTGATATCCAATTATAAAATCGTATGCATTGCCAATCAGTTTTTACTCATATTAAAGATGAAGACTCAGCGATAAAAACGCTCAGGTCAGAATTGACACAACAGAACTTGTCTTACGTGATGTGTTACTACACGGAAGAATACAATTTCGAGTTGATTCGAGAAGCGTTTCTTGCGCATTTTCCTGGTGTGCCTTTTCATGGCGCCAGTTCATGTCAAGCCGTAATGACAGATCAGGGCTTTCATACAGGACCAGTAATTGCGGCACTTGCTGTTTATGATACAGGTCCTCATGCTTATGGTACTGGTATTTCTAATCACAACTCAGGTGACAGCGTCACCAAGGCTTTGGATATGGCCCTTGAGAACGCAAACCGTGTAGGAGAGGTACCAAACTTAATTCTACTTCATGCTACACCAGGGCAAGAGGAATCAATCATTGCGTCTATAGATGAAAGATTTGGAACTCTAATTCCAATTATTGGTGGTTCGGCCGCTGATAATAACATCGCTGGGAAATGGTCTGTGATAACCGCCCAAGGCTCTCAAACTTCAGGTTTAAGCTTAACTCTCTTTTACTCCTCTCAACCTGTTGATATCGCTTTCAGCGCTGGGCATACACCAACTAATATCAAAGGTGTTGCAACCAAGACCAACGATAGATGCTTACTTGAAATTGATAATGAACCTGCGCTCAATGTTTATAGAAGGTGGACAAATCACCAGGATAACCAAGTAGGTAAAGATAATATGCTGTTTACAAACTCGAGTGCTTATCCATTAGGGCGGATCGCAGGTCATCTCTATGATCGCCCATATTACAAGTTATCCCATCCGATCCGTGAGACGCCAGATGGTGGAATCGAGTTGTTTACACGAATAGAAGAGGGTGACGAGCTCACATTAATGAAAGGAAGTCGTGAGCATCTCGTTGCGCGCGCTGCAAAAGTCGTCAATGCCGCTTTTAACCAAAAATTAGAAGAGTCTCGAAAAATTGGAGTGATAAATATCTTTTGCGCAGGTCCCATGTTGCACTTAATGCAAGACATGAATAGCGTTTGTGAACAAATTAACCAAGAACTAGAACATTTGCCTTTTATTTGCCCTTTTACTTTCGGCGAGCAAGGTAGATTTATTGGTGGTGAGAATGGACATGGAAACCTGATGATTTCATCGGCTATATTCCATAAACCTTATGAAAGATAAATACTTAGACATATATCAACAGGAAGCGCTTCAAGAAGCGTTAGTTGAGCTAAAGCAGGCTAGACAAAGAGAACGACTACTCGCTGATGAAAACAAGGCCATTCTTTCCGCGATATCTGCGATGAGTGAGGCAAAGAATCGGCATGAGATATTTACGGGATTAAACAATGTCCTCAAAAAGTACATCAACTTCGATGATTTTATTGTACTGACTCGTGATGGTGAACGATATCCCTTCAAGACATTGATATCAACTAATAGCGTATTTGATAATGTATCCTGGTTACACGGTAACACCTATCAAAGAGCTCTCAATGGTGAATGCATTCTACTGTTCGAGCCAGATAAACTCGCTGAGTTTGTTAACTTAAACAGCTTTATAAAAAGCCATGTAAACTCGGTCGTTTTAACTGGTATACGTTCAGAAGTAACGCAAACCGTAATCCTACTTATTGGAGCTCAGAAAGGGCACTTTAGCATAGAGAATAAGGAAACCTTGAGGCGGTTTCGTCCCTTAATTGAAAGGGCGGTCATTGATATCGAGACCAAAGAGAAGTTACAACGTATCGTTGAGGTAAGAACAACTCAGCTCGCTAAAGCAAGAGAAGAAGCAGAGCTTGCGAACCGCTCTAAGTCGGAGTTCTTAGCGATGATGAGCCATGAAATAAGAACCCCTTTAAATTCCGTTCTTGGAATGCTAGATATACTGAAGCAATCAACCTTGTCAGAAGAACAAATTGATGCGTTGAGCCAAATGGAGTGCTCTGCAGAGTTACTTCTCGCGATAATCAGTGACATTCTTGATCTCTCTAAAATCGAGTCAGGTCGCTTTCAGCTCAATGAACAATGGATTAATTTAAGAGACACTGTCACTTTTGTCATTTCTCAGCAAAAACAAATAGCTAAGAAGAAAAATCTCCAATTTAAACTCAACTGTACTGTCACTAATGACAAACAATTTTGGATTGACTCCACGCGGTTATCTCAAATCCTGTTTAATCTAATAGGGAATGCAATAAAGTTTACAGACGAAGGTGAAGTAAAAGTTTCTGTATCTGAGCAAGATGCTGAACTTGTGATCTCAATATCTGACACTGGAATTGGTATATCTAAAGCAAAGCAAGAGCACTTGTTTACGGCATTTCATCAAGGAGACCGTTCCATCACGAGACGCTTCGGTGGTACAGGACTGGGGCTCGCAATAACCAAGCATTTAGTTGAAATGATGCGTGGAAAGATTGCCGTTAAAAGTGATGAGCATGTTGGTTCAACCTTTACGATTTCGATTCCAGTTTTGACTCGTTGTAATCAAAATCGTCCAGTTAGAATCGAAACCAATCAACCGACAAAAGCAATGGAACTTCTCGTCGTAGAAGATACCGAGTCGAATCAGTTCGTAATAAAGCTTATCTTAAATAAGCTTGGCCATAATGTTCATATCGCAAGCCATGGAGCAGAGGCATTAACATTTTTAGAAGAGAATGAGGATTTAATCGATTTGATTCTCATGGATGTCTCGATGCCAGTGATGGATGGAATTACCGCAACAAGACTTATTCGAGATAAAGGTCTCAGGACCCCAATTATAGCGTTAACTGCACATGCGCTAGAAAGCGATAGAGATAAATGCCTGGATGCCGGTATGGACGGATTCATTTCTAAGCCAGTTAGAAGACAAGATATCTTTGAAGCTATACAGTCATTTCAATAAGTAAAAAGGCGTTAATATAGATCTTAACAATCGATAGATTATTAAGATCTATATTAAGTATTTTATGGTAAATAACCATTATGTTTAATGCTCACAGTAAGGCCCTTAAATTTAAAATCTGCAGGGGAATAGGAGCATACTCAGACAACATTTAGCGTACGGCGATATACAATTTAACATAACACATATAATGCGCACCAAGGGGTGGGATCTCAAAGCAATAATGTCCGGTTTTAGCTACTTTAAAATGTCCTCCTAAGATTAACAACATTGTTTGCTTTTGAGGCTTTAACCGAGGTTCCTGTGGACTTGCAATCGCTAGTTTGGTTTGTGGTTATGCTTACGAAGCAAATCAAATCTCTTATTGAAAATTGATGCGCGCTTAGTCCTCGACTTACTGGCGTGTTCTTCCGTAAGTACCTGAATCAATCTATGTATGGTGATGATGGCCAACTCACTGAATTTGCCATTCAATGGCATCACGATTACTAACTTAAGCACTACCAAACAAAAAAGCCTTTCATACTCGCCTCGTACAACAGCAAAAATCAGCTCAACGCTCTAATCGCTCCGCAACGAAATCTGCCAAAAATCACGAGATCAGTTCACTCGCTCTTAATCAAGGCGTTCTGAAACATTTATAAGCCTGTGGTTATATGGAGGCGAATGTACTTTTCGGGGTATTTGTAACGATAGCGTTTTCCTTTCTTCAAGTTGGACTTAACGTACCTACACACTTTTTGGTCACCACTACTGGTTACTCTTTTTATTACTGCGTTTTTACTTTTGTGCTCCATTTCTATCATGACGTCACAATAACCTTGATAGCCATCAAACTTATTGTCTACTTTCTTTTGAAGCTTAGTCTTAATCTTTTTAGCCAACAGGTTCGTTTCTGAATCGTCAGCAAAAACTGAATTACTTGCAAAGATCAATACCATTAAAGTTACAACGTATCTCATCGTTTTGGTCCGTTTATGTTGTTGATTGTTCGATGATAAGTAATTTTTCTGTAGATACGAAAATGGGACGCCACATTGCGTCCCATTTAACATGATGAAGTAACTGATATGTAATTAAGCGCGCTTCTTGCCTTTGTTTGCTTTGAAGCCCTGGTGCGGAAAAACGTTACGAATCCTCTGTTGAACTTTTTTGGGAATGCCTTTGGAAAAGCTTAAGCGCATTCCTGTTCGTTGGCTATACACCTTCATTTCACCAGTAAACGGGTTATGCTCACTAATATCCTGTAAGTTGTGTTTGAAAGAAGGAGGTAGATGCCCTTTTACGTTACTAATATGGCCATTATCGAACTTTACTTTTAACACCGGCCTATCGACTGCGATCAACCAAAAGATCACGATGGCTGCAATTAAGATTACATATAACATTTGGCACTCCCTATCCTAGCTAGATAGCAATTTACTCAAATCCTCTTTAATTGAGGTAACTTTTTGACTCGCTTTTTCACTTCTCGACGCTTCGGAAAGCAAATATTCAATTGCGTCAGATAACGTACAACCAAGTTCATTCGCTCTACTAGAAAGCTTTTCCCAAACTCGGTAATCTAAATCAATGGATTTCTTCTTTGTATGGACTTGCTCTGCATTGAAGTGACGTTTCCGTTTCGCTCGGATAGCCTGCTTGAGTTTATTATCTAACTCTTCTGACATGTGGTTTTCTATCCAAGCCAAGACAAGTGTAGGCTCGTGTTCAAGGCGTTTTAGTTCTGCGACCGCTGCATCTGCTTCGCTTGTATCAATATGTCGGGTAATCGCTTCACCATCTTTCCATTTTTTGATGAGATACTTCCATTTCCACCCACATTCTAGATTCTCAAGCTGCTGATATTTCATTTGTTCCGACCCATAAACATAACCTAGTGACAGCGTAACCCAGATGGTTTATTTGGGCAAATAAAACTCTTAGAAGTATCGATGTTGATCACTCATTTGTCTAAGTATTGTTCATTGAGAGTTGAATGCCGTGAGCAAACCAAATTGGTGCTAGGGTGTTATAGTCCGTTTCGTTATAATGTCGGCAAGATTGAATTACGATGAATTTTAATGAACCAACTTAATTGGCAAGACGTAACACCTTCACTTGAGCAGTACGAAGCACTTTTAAAGTCTGCACCTTCGTTACCAAAGAAGTCTTTTACTGAGCTCCAACCGAGAATGTCGGCAACGATATCTCGTTTTTCAAAAATTTCTGGATTGACGCGAGTACTACTCATTAACTGCGTAGATAATTCTGTCTATAGAGAGTTCATCAGTAAAGCTCTTCAGAGCCAGTCTAACGCTGCGATTGTTTTGTCGGAATCACTTGATGCCAAACGCTTATTTGACCGTTACAGTGTCGATTTAAGTGGTGATATTGCCTTCCAACCTGGCTTAATTTCACAGGCAGATAGCGGTTACTTAATTGTACCGGCTAATCTAATTTTGGCTAACCCAGGACTTTGGCCAAATATAAAGTCTGCAATTCAACAAAACCTTATCGAGCCACTGAACCTAAGCCCTACTCGTTTACCTACTTCAGTACCGCAAGCTAAAGCTTATGATGTAAAACTGATTGTAACAGGAGAAAGAAGTCAGTTAGCAGAGCTAGAATACATCGATGACGACTTCTGTTCTGGCTTTGCCATGTATACGGAAGTTGAAGAAGATATTCATCTGTCAGAGCAGAATTTGACAGATTACTTTGGTTTAGTGAACTGGATTTGTTCTCAATATCAACTGCCTCACTTAACTGAATGTGGTTTTAGAAGATTGTTGCTGGCCGGTATGAGATTTACTGAAGATCAACATTATCTGCCTTTAGGAGTAATGTGGCACTCTCAACTTCTAACGCTTGCCAGCCAGTTCAGTGATGGCCACGCATTAGATTACAAGTCGTTAGATAAAGCGATTGACGACAAGTATTACCGAGAATCTTACCTTCCTCAGCGTGCCGTGTACGATATTTTAGATGGACAAGTCATCATTGAGACAACTGGGGAACAAGTTGGTCAAATCAATGGCCTAACCGTTATTGATATGGCTGGGCACCCTGTCAGCTATGGTGAGCCTGCACGAATATCTTGTGTAATTCATTTTGGTGATGGCGATGTTTCCGATGTTGAGCGCAAAGCTGAGCTTGGAGGCAATCTACATGCAAAAGGCATGATGATTATGCAAGCTTTCTTGAGCTCTGCTCTGAAACTGGATGAACCACTGCCTTACTCTGCCTCCATCGTATTTGAACAGTCTTATAGTGAAGTTGATGGTGACAGCGCATCTCTTGCAGAACTTTGTTGCTTGGTGAGTGCTTTATCTGAATCTCCAATTAATCAACAAGTTGCTGTTACAGGAGCTGTTGATCAGTTTGGTCGAGTGCAAGCCGTCGGTGGCTTGAACGAAAAAATTGAAGGCTTTTATCAGGTTTGTAAACATCAAGGTTTTACAGGAAATCAAGGTGTTGTGATGCCAAAATCAAACCTTAAACACCTTGCATTACATAAAGATGTAATAGAAAGCATTAAAAATGGTGAGTTCCATATTTGGTCCGTTTCTACCGTAGATGAAGCTATTCCGATTGTAATGAATAAACCTTTTAGAGGTGAAGACGATAGCATTATTGGCAAAATAGCGGAACGTATTGAAAACTTTGAAAGACATGAGCATCCAGAAGGAATTGTGCAGCGCATCAAAAACTGGTTTGTCTAGTACTGATCGGAGTTGTTTAGCGTACACGTGTTCACTAAGATGCAGCTATCAAAAATTGGAGTAATTGATAATGCAAAACAAACGTGATTCTTATAACCGTGACGATCTACTTGCTTCTAGCCAAGGCGAACTGTTTGGGCCTGGTTACCCTCAGCTTCCTGCGCCAAACATGCTAATGATGGATCGTGTTACTAAAATGTCTGAGACTGAAGGCGATTTTGGTAAAGGTTTGATCTTGGCGGAATTGGATATTACTCCAGATTTGTGGTTCTTTGACTGCCACTTCCCTGGCGACCCTGTAATGCCGGGTTGTCTTGGCCTTGATGCGATGTGGCAACTTGTTGGTTTCTTCCTTGGCTGGGTTGGTGGCAAAGGAAAAGGTCGTGCTCTGGGTGTTGGCGAAGTGAAGTTTACAGGTCAGATCCTACCAACAGCGAAAAAAGTGACGTACGAAATCCACATGAAACGCGTTGTAAACCGTAAGCTTGTGATGGGTTTGGCTGACGGTCGTGTATGTGTGGACGGCAAAGAAATCTACGTAGCAAAAGATTTGAAAGTTGGCTTGTTCCAAGATACTTCAAGCTTCTAATCACGATTTTAATCGATTTATTAAGGCTCCTATTTAGGAGCCTTTTTGTTATCGAGTGTTAACCTACTTCCCTATGTCCCTATAATGTAGAAAAGGCTCCGTAGAGCCCTTTCGAATCCTTCTTTTTGTATGTGGAGAGTTTATTTGTAGAGACCAGATTGTCTTTCATCTCTGGCATCACGCCAACCACCTAACCAATACGACCGAGCATCAACTTGTTGATATGGGCAAGCCTCTTGAGACCTTCCATTCAACCCAGCTTTGTAGCCTTGAGATTGAGCTCGTTCTAGGCGATCACGCTTTTGTCTCTTCATAGTTAATTCCTCATACAGGTCCATTTACTAACGTACAGCTGTTATTGTGAAACTTTGATGGAGTTTTTATGACTCCACTTATAAGAATCGATCAAAGTAGGCAATTTCTCAAGGCATAAAAAAAGCAGAGACTCAAATGTGTGAGCCTCTGCTTGATTTAAAAATTACTGACGACTTTTAACTATTTTCTACGGAACCCAAACAATCCAAGCATGGTCAAAGCTAACCAACCAAGGCCTGCACCTTGACGCTCTGTCGTCGTTGAGTCAATGCTTCGAGATACGATGTCGTCCTTAGTTGCGTCAGCAATAGGTACTAGTTTGACTGCTACAATTTGCTCTTCAGAGCTACATGTCGCATTGTTTGCTGTTGTGCTATAACCACCTGCACATTTCATAGCAGTACCAGAGATCACACCTGCATCATTGATATCAGTTGCGTCGATAATACGGAACTGATTGTTTTGTTCAGAGTAATCACCGCCATTAGTCAAACTGTCTAGGAACCAAGCTTTTCCATTGAATAATGTTGCAGCACGTTCACTAGTCTCGCCACCTACGCTATATGGATAGATAAAACCGCGCTTACGACGTGGCTTGCCATCGTCTTCACGAGTCGTTTCCGCATCAAGTTGCCCGACGATTTCATTGTAAGAGTTGATACCGCCCATCTTACCGCCCGCACCGCTAAAGAAAATGCCAGTAGTTGGGTAAAAAGCGCTAATAGAATCCTTACGAACATCATCTACGATAAAGAGACGATTCGGAGCAGAGCCCGTTGGCATTAAGTATCCGCCCGAACGTTTCGCTTCACCAATAGCAACAAAATTAGAGTTAACGTCGGTTAAGCGTGAGTTTGTATGAACCGTATCATCACCTTCGCGCTGTCTAGCTCCTACAACAACTTTATTTTTCCAAGTTGCGTTTTCAACGCTACCTTCGGCTTCTAGAGTTCCGACAAAAACAGTCGCATTCAGGTAGTTATCATCACTGTAAGTGTTGTAACCTACGCCATAGACCGTTGTTCCATCAGTGACAAGGTCACGCATGCTCCCTTGAGCTAACCTTTCTCCATCTTTAGATGTGCCACTAGGCCAAGCCAATTCACTGACGGTTCCGCTTTGATCCCAAATCGCTGCTTTTGATGTGTGGTGAGATCCATTGGTATTGCTTGCTGTTCGAGAAACACTGCCAACAGTAAAAATGCCGTCTGTGCTCCAAGCATGGCTTTGCACAACACTTGCGTCACTATCGCCAGTAAGAATATTTGGCTCTACTGGTGCAACTACGGTATTTCGTGTTTCTAATGTAGAAGTATTTTCTGTGCTAACTTTACTCTGATTACCGACAGCTGCACCACCCTCGGTAAGCTGGTTGATAACATTGTTATATTCATTTTTATAAGCAGTAGAATCTTCTTCTATGAACGCTAACGCATTAGAAGTAAAGTCTTTACTACGTTCTTTATTCCACGGCGTCCAGTTTACTGAAGCCCAAGAGTCACAGGTGGAATAACGAAGCTGGTTGTAACAGTAACGCTCAAAGTCTTTGAGTTCTTGGATGTAATAAAAGCCAGCGTCTAATCCGAATGGGATTTCTTCACGATAGCTGTTCCCATCCACGGCTTGTGTCGCTGAAATCGGTGTAGTGCGAGTTTCCATTGCAAGTTTAAACTGCTCTGGCGTGCAGTTTGCTGCTGCATCAAAGCAGCCTAAAGCGAAAGGTGAACCTGTTGAAGGATCTGTACCTGCATCGCCCTGTTGAATTGCAACCCCGTAAGCCGTTTGGTAGTCACCGTTTGAACCATGATCCTGAGGTGAAACCTCAACAACTTGATACAATGCCGCCTGTGCGTTCATTGTGGTACCAACCATCATTGCAATGGCGGTCAATTTGAATTTATTACTACAATTCATTGAATTCTTAACTATCCTGTTGCATTGCTTCGAGTTCTTCCCATCTCTCGAATGCGATTTCCAACTCCTGCTCTAGTGCAGCAAGCTGTTCCAATACCGGCTGAGTTTGCTCTACAGGTTTAGCAAAGAACTCTGGATCGTTCACTTGCTCCTGAAGGCTCTCGATATCCGACTCTAATTGTTCAAGTTTAGCTGGTAGAGCCTCTAATTCTCTTTGCAGCTTATACGATAACTTCTTCGAATTGTTCTTAGGTTGCGTAGTTTTGGGAGTTTCCTCAACCACTTTCTCTTTCTTCGTTGGTTTTTCAACCTGACTGCGCGAAGCAAGAACTTGGTCACGCTGTTGTTTAGCATCATGATAACCACCAACGAACTCTTCGATTATACCGTTACCCTCAAAAATCCAGCTTGTTGTTACTGTGTTGTCTACGAACTCACGGTCGTGACTCACTAACAATAATGTACCCTGATAATTGGCAAGCATTTCTTCTAAAAGTTCCAACGTTTCGATATCCAAATCGTTAGTTGGTTCATCAAGAATAAGTAAGTTGTTTGGTTTCAACAAGATACGGGCTAGCAATAATCGGTTTTTCTCACCACCAGAAAGTGCCTTAACCGGGGTTCTGGCGCGCTTAGGTGCAAATAAGAAGTCTTGAAGATAACTCAGCGCATGACGCTGACGTCCCCCAACCATTACTTCTTGTTTCCCATCCGCTAAGTTATCGATCACTGTCTTTTCTGGATCCAAAATCTCTCGGTACTGATCAAAGTACGCGACTTCTAATTTTGTTCCGCAGTGTAAACGACCAGACTGCGCTTCCAATTGCCCTAGTAGCAATTTAAGTACCGTACTCTTACCGCAGCCATTTGGTCCGATAAGTGCAATACGGTCACCACGCATGATGTTAAAGCTAAAGTCGTCGACAATTGTCTTGCCTTCGTAAGCAAAAGATACATTTTCTGCTTCAAATACAATCTTACCTGAACGAGAAGCATCATCGATGTTTAGGTTAACTTTACCTTGAACTTCACGACGGTCACGACGCTCTTCACGAAGTTTTTTAAGGGCTCGAACACGGCCTTCATTACGAGTACGACGTGCTTTAATACCTTGACGAATCCACACTTCTTCCTGAGCTAGTTTCTTATCGAACTCAGCATTTTGCATTTCTTCGACGCGAAGCATTTCTTCTTTGTCATTCAAATACTGTTCGTAATTACCAGGGAAAGAAGCTAATTGACCGCGATCTAAGTCGACGATGCGTGTCGCCATCGACTTGATGAATGCACGGTCGTGAGAAATAAAGATGATCGAGCCTTTGAAGTCTTTTAAGAAGTTCTCTAACCATTCGATCGTTGTCACATCGAGATGGTTTGTTGGTTCATCAAGAAGCAATACATCAGGATCACAAACCAGCGCACGAGCTAAAGCAGCTTTACGTTGCCAGCCACCGGATAGATCGGTCAGTTTGGTTTCTGGGCTTAGTTTTAAAGCGCCAAGTACGTTCTTAACACGGTCATCAAAGCGCCAAGCGTTAGAATGATCAAGTTGCTCTTGAACTTTCGCCAAACGGTTAATGTTCTTCTCACTTGGGTCTTGAGCAACAAGATCGAGAAGATCGTGATAGATCTTCAATTGTTCGCCGATTTCAGCCAAACCGCCAGATACGTATTCGTAAACCGTACCCTCTTGATTGCGCGGTGGATCTTGTTCAAGCCGAGAAACTACTACGTCTTGAGTTATTTGAATCTTGCCATCATCCAACAAAATGTCGCCGGCAAGCACTTTCATTAACGTGGACTTACCTGCTCCGTTACGACCAACTAAACAAACGCGTTCGTTTTCTTGAAGAGCGAACTCCGCTTTGTCTAGCAATGGGTGGTCACCAAATGCAAGTTGTGCGTTATGAATGGTAAGTAATGCCATTATTATCCAACCAATGTGTGAGTTGTTCTAAGTCAAACGGCCAGTTCAACTCAGAATCTTGATATTTTAATACGGGTATTGTGACGCCGTAACGAGAAAATAGTACATCATCGAACGCAATATCAATGATATCTGTTTGCTCGGCCAAACCGACTTGGTCTACTAGAGCAAATGCCATCTCACAAAGATGGCATCCCTCCGTGCTATACAATATCAGCACGTATTAATCCTTTTGTTTATACTACGCGTGCGTTACTAGCCAACAGTTATGAATCTGTTTATTACGCGCAAAATCTAATGGTAACGTTTGAGAAGAAATATTCTGAGCCTTCAAACCCAATTCAGCGAGTGATTCTTCATCCATCTTGAAGTGACGTTTGTTATTTGAAAATACGATTGTGCCTTCACTTCTCAGTAAACGTTTGAGGTTCTTCATTAGCTTAATGTGGTCACGTTGTACATCGAATGATGTTTCCATACGCTTAGAGTTAGAGAACGTAGGTGGGTCAATAAAGATCAAGTCGTACTCACCTTTTGCGTTTTCTAGCCATTGCAAACAGTCCGCTTGTTCATATTTATGTTGGCGCCCTACACAGCCATTAAGCTGCATATTGTCTTTCGCCCAGTTCAAGTAGGTGTTTGACATATCGACAGTTGTAGTGGAACGCGCACCACCAACTGCAGCGTGCACTGTTGCACTACCAGTGTAAGCAAACAAGTTAAGGAAATCTTTACCCTGTGCCATTTCGCCAAGACGACGACGAGTGATCTTATGATCCAAGAACAGGCCTGTGTCTAGGTAGTCATGAAGGTTCACGATCAGCTTCACACCGTACTCGTTTACTTCGAGCGTCTCTGATACCTGACCTAATTTTTGGTACTGGCTTCGACCTTTCTGCTTCTCACGAACTTTCAGTACAACTTTGTTCGCTTCGACACCTGTCACCTGAATCGTCGCACGGATAATGTCCGTTAGACGACGCTTGGCTTTTTCTTCAGGGATGTTCTTAGGTGCTGCGTACTCTTGAATCACAATTTGATCGCCGTACACGTCGATCGCTACGTTATATTCTGGAAGGTCTGCATCGTAGATACGGTAGCAGTCTAGTTTCTCTTTGCGCGCCCACTTGCCAATCTTGCCAATGTTTTTCTTCAAACGGTTTGAGAAGTCTGGTGCGATTTGAACGTTAGTATCTGCACCTTTAACTTCATCAGCGCTGCGCTCGGCAATGCTGTAGTTCTTTTGGTGACACGGTAACGCACCATTGTTCAATTTAAACTGTTTATCAGCGCGCATACGAAGGCAACTCAAGAGCTCGTCTGAGCTAGAGAAGATAGATGCTTTACATCCGCCAAACTCAGATTTTAGCTGTCCACCGAATGCGGTATAGAGCGCAATCAGCCCCGGCTCAGTTCCTAGACGCTCACCGTAAGGTGGGTTTGAAACGATAACACCGTGTTCAAATCCTGCGGGACGAGTAATAGTTGCAGCATCACCTTGCGCAAACTCAATCAACTCTTCAACACCTGCTCTGCGGGCGTTTTCTTGAGCAACTTTTAATACTTTGGGGTCGTTATCGAATCCAAAAAACTTAGCGTCAACTTTCTTGACACCTCGTCTAGCTTGAACATTAGCCTCTGATTTAATCTCAGCCCAGGTCTCCGGTTCAAAATCTTCCAAAACTTCGAAGCCCCATTGTTTGCGCTTAACGCCAGGTGCCATGTTGGCTGCCATCATCGCCGCTTCAATAAGCAAAGTACCAGAACCACACATTGGATCGAGTAATGGTTGATGCCCATCCCAGCCACAACGCATGATAATCGCAGAAGCAAGCGTTTCACGTAATGGCGCACGACCCGATTCTGGTCGATAACCACGCTGATGAAGACCACTACCTACCATGTCTACCCCAAGCAACGCTTTATCTTTATGCAAACGAACGTGAATACGAATATCTGGGCGTTCTTTGCTGATATTAGGACGTGGCAAGCCTTTATTCTCAAAGCAATCTACGATGCCATCTTTGACCTTCATAGCTCCGTATTGGCTATTTCTAATCTCACGGTTTGTGCCGTTAAAGTCCACAACAAAGCGTTTAGAGCTATGAAATTGGTTAACCCAGTTAATAGTGGAAGTGGATAGATACAAGTCCATGTCGTTGTTACACGTGAACTCAGATAAAACACGTACAAATCGAGACGCTAAACGGCTCCACAAACAACAGCGATAAACCTGTTCGTTTGTCGCTTTAAATTTTACGCCTGCCTGTACTGGTTTCGCATTTTCAATGCCTAGTTTAGTCAGTTCTTCAACAAGCAAATTTTCCATGCCATTTGAAGTTACCGCGAGATATTGATTCATAGTGTTCTTTCGCTGATAAAAAATGGCTTCAATTATACCTGACTTTACGATCAATGCCTCGTTTTTAAAGGTATTTTCCCACCCGTTAGTTCAAATCATCACCACTCAAATGATCTAAAACTTTCAACATCTTTAGTTTGAATGTTTTTCATTCATGAACGTATTTTGTTTCATTTAGAAGAAGTGAATACTTATTTACATGCATTTTGGTATATACCAGTCGGGATTGGTTGATGTAAGTTACTTACAAATACCCTTTATAGGGGAATAAATAGGGTTGTTTTAGGCGCTAGGTTGCCTAATTAAAGGAGTAATCAAATTGAAATAAGTAAAATAAAAGTGACCAGCTTCATGTTTGCATGCATAGAAAACAAACAGTTTCATGGTCTTTCGGATTGGAGTGTCTGAGGAAAGGACAAAAAAAATCGACCCAATAAGGTCGATTAAGGCAAACAAAGGAACGAAATAAAGAAAAATTAAACCGCTTTAACCCACCATTGCCATAGGGGTCATTGCAAAGAGGTGGTTTGCACAAGCCATGCGATCATGCATTACTTTAATCGGCTGCCCAAATTGAAGCGCCTTATTGCCATCAAGAACAAAGGCTTCTTGGTTAACATAAGCACATAAGCTCGATGTTTCGCCTGGTTCTAGAACGATGAACATACCATCAGAATATTGATTTGTGAGAAAGACCATGTCCCCTTCTTGAGGTTCATAATCAGAGGTCTGTGCATCGAAGAACCAGCTCTTAGGCTGTACAGGTTTATGAAAACGCTTTGCAGCAACACAATACAGTGTTAATTCAGCTTGGCGATATTCACTGATATCGAGACAGCGAATGCGCTCATTAAACGTTTGAAATGCGCTGGCGTCATCAACGGTAAATTCACTGTTTGAGAAGGCACAGTTAACCAACAATTTTCGGGATAGATTGGTTTGGAAAATCATTTCCTCCCCCAGATCCAGCATTAAGCAAGCTTTTTGCTCGTCAAAATACCAATTCCATTTGTCGCTGGGTTTAAGCATTATTCCGTTCTCTCTTGACTAGTTAAATCAGTGGTAAAGAGGTAAGACGCTTAATTACCTACTCGTGATTTTTAAATTCTACAAACGAACGGATAAAAAAAAAGAGGAAACAAAGTCCTCTTTTTTATGTAACAGGTACTGATTTTTCAGTAGTTTTTGATGTATATGTTAAAGATTTTTAACAATATCACGTACGAGACCTGGGCCGTGGTAAATAAAGCCAGTGTAGACTTGAACAAGTTTAGCGCCTGCCATGATCTTTTCTTTGGCTGCAACATAGGAATCTACACCACCAACACCGATAATTGGAAGTTTGTCTCCAAGCTCTTCATGAAGCTTACGTACGACCTCCGTAGAGCGTGATTGCACAGGGCGACCACTCAAGCCACCTGCCTCATTGGCGTGTTTCATCCCTTCTACGATCGTGCGATCCAAAGTTGTGTTAGTCGCGATCACACCATCTATATTGTTTTTCAATAAAGAATCGCAAATTTGGCAGATTTCATCGTCACTTAAATCTGGCGCAATCTTTAATGCTAACGGGACGTACTTGTTGTACTTCTCTGATAACTCCGCTTGTTTCGCCTTTAATTCGGAAAGCAGTTCATCAAGCGCTTCACCATATTGAAGTGAACGAAGGCCTGGAGTGTTTGGCGATGAGATGTTTACTGCAATATAGCCAGCATACTCATACACTTTTTCCATACAAATCAGGTAGTCCTCTGCCCCTTTCTCAATTGGCGTATCTTTATTTTTACCGATATTAATTCCGAGAACACAATTGAATTTTGCTCGTTTAACATTCTCGATCAAATTATCAACGCCTAGGTTATTAAAGCCCATGCGGTTGATGATCCCTTCTGCTTCCACTAAACGGAATAGGCGTGGTTTATCATTACCTGGTTGTGGTCGTGGCGTTACAGTGCCGACTTCGACAAAGCCAAAGCCCATGGCATCAAATGCTTCAATACATTCGCCGTTTTTATCTAAACCAGCCGCAAGACCAACAGGGTTACGGAATGTTAGACCCATACACTCAACTGGACGAGTTGGTAACTGTTGGCGGTAAAAGAGATCAAGTGGTGTGCCGTTAAAGCGTTGGAAGTTCTTGATTGCAAGATCATGTGCCTTCTCGGCATCGAGTTGGAAAAAGCCAGTTCTGGCTAGACGGTAAAGCATTGTGCCTCCGAAAGAAAAAAGCCCCGTATAAACGGGACAATATTATTTACCGTTTTTCATCGTAATTCAATGAAAATGAACGTAATAAGTAAAAACCTATATCTTTATAAGATTTTTAAATATAAAACAAACAATTACAATCAAGTTTCTGCGATAAAAATCGTAACTAACCGCTTAAAAGCAATCGATTTCACTCTGTTTTAATTTCAATTCAATGTGACAATGTAACTATTTTCGTTCCAAATGTGAATAATAGATAATAAAAAGCCCCGTTAAATAACGAGGCTTTTACTTATGACTTGATTATTCCACTACTCTTTCGATGAGCAGTTGAGGTTTAAAAGTACTAGCTCTCGAAGTGCTACAGAGAACTTAGCAAATTCGTGTACTGAGCCAACTTTGAACTCGTTTAAGATACTCTCCCAGCGGTGCAACGATTGTTCGTTAGTTTCAATCCAATCTTCTAACGCAGCCATCACGTCAAGCTCTTCGGTTGAGCAGCCACAAGTCAGTACCTGAGCGGTAAGTTGACGTTGTTGCCAGTCCAGATCTTCACGGAATGCCGCTCTTGCAAGTGCTTGCCAGTTGTTATCAACGGCTTGGCTATTAATTTGCTTCAAGAACCAATGCAACGATAAACGGTCACCCAAGTTAAAGTAGAGTTTCGATGCTTGCTCAACCGTTTTACCTGTTTCACTTGCTACTGATGAAATATCCAGTGCAGATTGTAAGCTTGATAAGCGGGCAACTTGGTGAGCGAGTTTCTCTTCAACCCCTTTCTCTATCCAACCTTGAGCCAACTCATTGTGTTCTTCAACTTCAGACTCAACTAACATAGTGTCTAGGGTTTCAGTGATAACATTGACATCTTGCTTGTAGATAGCAATCAACTCACCGACCGTGCATTTGCCGCTACGGTTACGAAGCAACCAGCGTGCAATTCGACGCAGTGCTCGGCGCACGTAAAACATAATTTCGTATTGAGCTTGCGCTGTCGCAACGTTATCAAGTTTGCGAGTTTGCTTGAGGATTTCTTCTAAATCAAAGATTTCTCTAGCCGCACTGTAAGCGTTGGCAATATCGACAACACTTGCACCAGTTTCTTCTTGCAAACGAGTAACGAAGTTACAGCCCATTTCATTAACCATCTGGTTAGCCAATGCTGTAGCGATAATTTCAGCTCGCAGTGGGTGATTAACCATTTGATCTTTATAGTTACGTCGTAACGCACTTGGGAAATATTCAACAAGTTGTTTTGCATGGAATTCATCATTTGCGATTTCATCCGTAACAAGTTGCTGTTTAAGTACCATTTTACCGTAGGCAACTAACACTGATAGCTCAGGGCGAGTCAGACCTAGTCCCTGTTTTTCACGCTCGATTAGCGTTTCATCATCAGGAATGTATTCGAGAGCACGGTCCAAGTACCCTGCTTTCTCCATAGTGTGGATGAATCGAATTTGCTCCTTAACAATGCCAACACCTTGCTGTTCAGTAACAGAGATCGACTCCGACTGACGGTAAGCATCATCCAAGACAATTTCACCCACTTCGTCTTCCATAGACTCTAGAATTTGGTTACGTTGCTTAACCGTAAGATCGCCATTTGAAACCAGTCCATTGAGGAAGATCTTGATGTTGACTTCATTATCCGAACAGTCAACGCCACCTACGTTATCAACGAAGTCCGTGTTCACTCGACCGCCAGTTAGTGCGTATTCGATACGACCAAGCTGAGTCATACCCAAGTTACCACCTTCGCCAACCACTTTGGCTCTTAAGTCACGGCCGTCAATGCGCAGCATGTCGTTAGCACGGTCGCCAACATCTGTATGAGTTTCTGTCGATGATTTAACGTAAGTGCCGATACCACCATTCCAAAGCAGATCGACTTTCATTTTCAAGATCATCTTTATCAGATCGTTAGGCGCTAAAGATGCTTTCTTAGTACCTAACATTTTCTGAATTTCTGGCGTCAACTGGATCGATTTTGATCGACGAGAGAAGATGCCACCACCTTGAGAGATCAAGTCTTTGTTGTAATCTTCCCAGCTTGATCTTGGCAAATTAAACAAGCGGTTACGCTCTTCCCAGCTGCTGGCTGAATCTGGATTTGGATCAATAAAGATGTGCATGTGGTTAAACGCAGCTTGCAATCGAATATGCTTCGATAACAGCATACCGTTACCGAACACGTCACCTGCCATATCACCTACACCGATTGCAGTAAAATCAGTGGTCTGACAGTTGATGCCCATTTCACGGAAGTGACGTTTAACAGATTCCCAACCACCTTTTGCGGTGATTCCCATTGCTTTGTGATCGTAACCGTTTGAACCACCTGAAGCGAATGCGTCACCTAGCCAGAAGTTGTATTCTGCAGAAACAGAGTTTGCCAAATCTGAGAAGGTTGCTGTGCCTTTATCGGCAGCCACTACTAGATATGGGTCATCTTCATCGTGACGAACAACGTTTTGTGGTGGTACCACCTCTCCTTCAATGATGTTATCTGACACATCTAGCAGTGCACGGATAAAGCGTTTGTAACAACGCTGACCTTCCGCAAAAATTTCATCACGAGTGGTGAGAGATGGCTGGCGTTTACAAACGAAGCCGCCTTTTGCACCCACTGGTACAATTACAGTGTTCTTAACCTGTTGCGCTTTTACTAAGCCAAGAATCTCCGTACGGAAGTCTTCTTGACGATCTGACCAACGCAAACCACCACGAGCCACTTTTCCACCACGAAGGTGAACACCTTCAATATCTGGTGCGTAAACAAAGATCTCGAATGCAGGTACAGGCTGCGGAATCTCAGGAATATCGCTTGGCTTCATTTTCAAAGATAACCAAGGCTTAGGCTGCTTATTCTCGTCTACTTGGTAGTAGTTGGTACGAAGCGTCGCCATGATCATTTCAATATAACGACGAATAATACGATCATCATCCAAGCTCTCTACACGATCCAACTGCTCTGTTAGCTTTTTAATTAGATCGTTTTGGCCTTTCTCGCTGCCTTTGTGTTTCGGATCAAATCGCTTGGTGAACAGCTTGACTAGACCTGTCGCTAAGTCTGGGTAGTGGCTTAGCGTGTCTTCGATGTACTGCTGACTGAATGGGAAGCCGACTTGGCGCATGTATCGTGCGTAAGCACGAAGAATGGAAATCTCACGGCCAGATAACGACGCACCTAATAACAATCGGTTGAAACCATCACTTTCAAGATTACCCGCCCAAATGGCAGCAAATGCTTGTTGGAAACGATCACGAGCTTCACGAAGGTCAACGGTTTTCTCGCTCTTATGCAGCATAGAGAAGTCAAGGATCCAGAAAGTCTGCCCGTTGTTTTTCTCGATCTCATATGGCGATTCGCCAATCACACGCAAACCAAGGTTTTCCAACATCGGCATTACGTCAGAAAGGTGAATTGGTTCATCGCGATGGTATAACTTTAAGCGGACAGCTTTGGAATCTGCTCCCTCTTCTTGAGGTCGGTAGAACAACATACCAAGTTTATTATCATCACTTAACGCTTCTAAGCGCTCGATATCTGCAACCGCAGAACCTGGCATCATGTCCTCTTTGTATGAGCGAGGGAACGCACTCATATATTCTTTTGAAAGAGGAAGGCCTTTACTTTCACCAAAGTTAGCAATGATGGATTCTTTTAGTCTGTCATCCCAAGAGGTAGAAACTTCCATTAGATTTTGCTCGATCTTTTTCACGTCTACGTCAATGTTGTTATTGTCTACACGAACAATGTAATGTGTTCTCGCTAGTGGGCTTTCTGAGAAGTACGTTGTAAATTCAACCTCTTGCTCGCAACCAAAGTACTGCTTAAGAATGCGTTGAGTTTGACGACGCAATTCTGTGTTGTAACGATCTTTAGTGACATAAACCATGCAACTGAAGAAACGACCAAATGGGTCTTTACGAACAAACAAACGCAGCAAGTCACGGTCTTGCATTTGTACAACACCCATTCCCACCTCAAGCAGCTCTTCTTCATTAGCTTGAAGCAACTCGTCGCGTGGGTAGTTTTCTAAGATATTGTGCAATGCTTTGTATGAGTATGATCCGTGGCGGTATCCACTTGCTTCAAGGATACGGTCAACTTTTTCACGGATCAGAGGAATACTTTGTACCGCTTGGTTGTAAACGGCGGAGGTATATAAACCAGTAAAGCGATGCTCACCTATTACTTTACCGTTTTCATCAAACTTTTTAATACCGATGTAATCAGTATAAGCCGGACGGTGGATACGAGATGCTTTGTTACCTTTGGTGATGATCAGAGCGTATGGTTTTTTCGCTTCTAATCGCGCTGAATCTGATAATTCAGAGAGCTTGACGCTACGCACGCGCTTGTCATCAGCAAACAGACCTAGTCCTTTTTCTTTAGCAGGAACAAGTTCGGTATCACCATTGACCTCTTTTAAGTCATAATCTTTATAACCCATAAAGGTAAAGTTATGATCTTCTAGCCAACGAAGAAATGCGATCGTTTCATCCATACGATCAGTTTGGATAGAAACACGATCTTTATTTTTCTCAAGTTCATCAGTAACAAACTTAAGCTTATCAACCATCTGCTTCCAGTCATCAACGACTAAGCGAGTATCAGATAGAATTCTTAACAGCTCTTCTTTAAGCGCTTGCATCTCGTCTTTACTAGTAAGGCGGTCTACCTCTATGTGGAAAAGTGATTGAAGAACACCACCCTCACCGTTTACGTCTGTAACTTGGCCTTTTTTATCACGCTGAATCTGTGTTGGGTTATTCAACATTAGGTGACAAACAAGATCCAAACGTGCTAAAGCCATTTTGACTGAGTCCACTAAGAATGGACTATCTGGAACAACAATTTCTACGATTGTGTGTGTGGATTGCCAGCCTTGACGACTTACGGTCGGGTTAAATACTCGAACCGAAATCTCTTCTGGTTTTTTTTCATTGATATGGTGCCAAAGGCTAACGACAGCACCATAAAGGTCGGATTCGTTTCGCTGAATTAGATCATCATCAGCAATGTTACTGAATAAGTGTTGAGCAAGTTTAGTTACAAGCGTTTGGTGAGAAAGCTCGAGTTTGTCTTGAATCAGTTGGTAAACCTTTTCAAGCAGAACCGGCACTACATTTTCACGCGCGGTCATATTCACACTCCACATTAGAATTGTTGTTTTGTAGGGGGACTTAGTAGCTAGGTTGTTACCTTAGAAACTAAGCATAGGTAATGCATGTGCCCATTGTAAAAGCATAATTACAAATGTTTAACAACTAATCGTAGTGGTAAGAGGTGAAATGTCCGATTCTGTGACTAAGATTCCTATTTAACTCTCTGCAAATACAATACATCACAGAGTTTCTAACTTAAGAAACTTATTATTTTGGTCAGTTGTTAGTCTAAACTGGCCTCTAACGCCCAATTGACTAAGAAATGGTCTAAATCTCGCGGCGGGTAACTGCAAACGCAAACCGTTGTGTGTGACAACTTGAACAACACTTGCCGCACCAGAATAATGAGATAAAAACGTTTGATATGAAATGTTGAGATTGAAGTAGTAATAGTTCATGAAGTGAAAACTAAGTGACATAAACAAATAAGGTGGTCTTAATGACCACCCTATTGTGTTGTTTACTATTCGTCTAGTGCTTTAGTCACTTTTTCGAATAGATCTTTAGCAAGATTATCCATTGCTTTGAGCTTTTCAAGTTCTGCACGAATCATTGCTTGGCGAGCTTCATCGTATTTACGGAACTTAAGCAAAGGATCAATCATTCGAGAAGCTACTTGTGGGTTCGAATCATTTAGTTGGCGAAGAATTTCACCGGCAAATTGGTAACCTACACCGGATTTATCATGGAAACGTACAGGGTTCGCACTTAAGAACGAGCCAATTAAGCTGCGCGTACGGTTCGGATTTTTCAAACTAAATGCTTCGTGGTTCATGGTTGCTTTTACTTTTTCAAGAGCATCCTCTGCAGGATTGCTACCTTGCAGTGCAAACCACTTATCCATAACCAAACCATCGTGCTTCCATTTATCGCTATAATCAGCCATAAGTGCTTCACGACACTCGAGCTGAGCGTTATTTGCAGCACTCATCGCAGCAATCGTATCTGTCATGTTATTTGCAGATGCGTACTGCGCGTTGACTAAATCATTACCTTTTTCCGTATATGCTAGGTACTGAAGGCAACGGTTACGTAAAGCACGCTTGCCAATAGCAGCATGGTCGATCGTATACTCTGTTTGCTTAAGCGTGTGATAAGTCGCACTTAGCTCATCTTCTAATTCCTTAGAAAGTGACACTGTAATGCTGTTTAGCACTTTGTCTACGGCATCGATATCAATTTGCTGGTACCAACCAGTAATCTCATTGATTGAAGGCATAGAGAAAACTTGAGCAATGAAAGCTGGCTCAAGCGTTTCATCCAACAGCACACCGCGGAAAGCATCTATCACACCTTCAGAAAGCGATACTTCTTGTCCCGCTTGAACGTTTTTCACATTCTGACGAATGTATTTAGCCAATAGCATTTGGCTAGCGTCCCATCGAGCAAAATCGTTCGTTGCGTGCTTCATCAAGAAGACTAACTCGTCATCGCTGTAATCGTATTCTAATTTGACTGGTGCCGAGAATTCACGCAACAAAGATGGCACTGGCTGTTCTTCGACATTTTCAAATACGAACGTTTGCTTATCTTGTTTAATATCCAGCACGTTATTAACTGATTCACCGTTAATCACCAGTGGGATAACTCGACCTTTCGAATCATACAACTCGATATCGAACGGAATATGCAGCGCTTGTTTTTCTGCTTGGTCTTGCGTCGGCTCCGTAAATTGCTCTACCGTTAGTGCGTAAGTTTTTGCATCAGCGTTGTATTCGCTATTTACGCGCAGCGTTGGTGTACCCGATTGGCTGTACCACAGACGGAACTGTTTTAAATCAACACCGGTGGCATCTTCCATTGCAGAAACAAAGTCTTCACACGTCGCGGCGGTACCATCGTGACGTTCAAAATAAAGTTTCATTCCTTTTTGGAAGCCCTCTTCGCCAAGGAGTGTATGGTACATACGAATAACTTCGCTGCCCTTTTCATACACCGTTAGCGTGTAGAAGTTATTCATCTCAATGACTTTGTCAGGACGAATCGGGTGAGACATTGGGCTTGCATCTTCCGCAAATTGAGGACCACGAATAATACGTACGTTATCAATACGGTTATCAGCACGAGAGCCTAAGTCAGAAGAGAATTCTTGGTCTCGGAATACGGTTAAGCCTTCTTTTAAACTTAGTTGGAACCAGTCACGACAAGTGACACGGTTGCCAGTCCAGTTGTGGAAGTACTCATGACCGATCACAGCTTCGATGCCTAAATAATCACGATCTGTCGCAGTTTGATCGTTCGCCAGCACATATTTTGAGTTAAAAATGTTCAAGCCTTTGTTTTCCATTGCACCCATGTTGAAGAAATCAACAGCAA
The DNA here is from genome assembly GCF_033340275.1 of Vibrio sp. 1402. Taxonomy (NCBI): domain Bacteria; kingdom Pseudomonadati; phylum Pseudomonadota; class Gammaproteobacteria; order Vibrionales; family Vibrionaceae; genus Vibrio; species Vibrio sp. 1402. The sequence goes on along the minus strand of NZ_JAWOWE010000016.1, from coordinate 32,007 downwards.
CGATCATGTAAATATCCAGATCGTATTCTAGGCCAAAGCGTTCCTCATCCCACTTCATCGAGTTGATCAGCGATGTCATCGCATGGCCTGCACGATCTAAGTTACCTTTATCAACAAAGATTTCTAAATCAACACTGCGACCTGACATCGTTGTATATTTGTCACGCAATACATCAAAGTCGCCTGCAACAAGGGCGAACAAGTAAGCTGGTTTTGGATGCGGATCCTGCCATTGAACCCAGTGACGACCGTTCTCTGCATCGCCTTCTGCAATTCGGTTACCATTGCTCAGCAAATATGGATAAACCGCTTTATCTGCGATCACTTTTGTTGTGTATTTTGCTAGAACATCCGGACGGTCTAGATAGTACGTGATACGGCGGAAGCCCTCAGCCTCACACTGAGTACAAAATGCGCCGCCTGATTTGTACAAACCTTCGAGTGCTGTATTCGCTTCAGGATCAATTTTGGTGACGATTTCAAGTTCAAACTCGGATGGAAGATCGGTCAGTACCAGCGATGACTCCTTCACCTCGTGATGAGCCCAATCCTCACCATTTACTTTTACAGCGCGTAGCTCAAGCCCTTCGCCATCGAGTTCTAGCGTTGTTGTATCGCCTTTTTGAGCAACTTTTGATACCGCCGTAACGATTGTGTCATTGTCATATAGATCAAAAGTAAGATCGATATCAGTAATCGCATGAGATGGCTCTTTATAATCTTTACGATATTTGGCCAGGGGAGCTTGAGACATGAGCATAAATCCTTGTATGTCGAACAACAAAAATACCAGACTGCATGATCAAAAATGCAGTTCTGGTATCACTATATAAGCTATTTGTAGGGGTTGTGGTATCAGAATACAAGTCTTTCCATCAAAAAACGGAGCTTTTAGTGCTCTAGCTCCGTTTTTTGATTAACATTTAAACAACATTAATGACTTACCGTACGCACGCGTAATTTGGCGCATGTTAAAGGCATCATGGCGTAACTCTATTGAGTACGGCGTACATATCACCATTGGAATCTTCGATCGTTAGCTCATTCTTGTTGAGCTTATACGTGGTTCCATGCTCGCCATTTTCATACAACAGAACCAGAAACTCATCTTCTGTGTAAAACACACCTTGTTTGATGGACTCATCCCCTTCTTCGTTCGAAACCCTAAACATGAACACGAAATCAGGTTGAAGTATCAAATCCATCTGATTAATGTTGTTTGCCACAAGACCGTCGCCAGATACGTGAGAGCTAGACCAAATACCTGCAAGTGAATTGGATAATCCCTTAGTGAATGTTACACCATTAAGATCAAGCGTATTATGGTTGTTGCGATAGGCATAAATTTGAGGCTCGTCGGTGTTTAAACCAAGAACGATTGTGTCTTCATTTGCGTTATACAGCCCTTCCCAATGGTCAACGGAATAGTCTTTCTTTTGAATATCAATAGAAAAGCTGTAGTCAGAACCTAATGAGAGTTTGATCGCACGAAAGTTTTCAGCCGACTCTTCGGGGTTTGGGTTCATCAAATACCAGTCTCCGATGAGAAACGGCGTGTCAAAGTGACTTAATTCATCTTCTCTGGTGTTTTCTCCACCAAACACACTAAAGCAGCAAAAGCTAAGTAAAATAAAGAACCACTTCATATCGGCATCCTTATCGTTTTCTTTTAGCTTAGCCAGTAGTCCTCACTTTCGCGAAATTTTAGATGTAGATCACGTAAATTATTGGGGGAAAATAAGCGAATATCTTGCTCGATATCGAGACAGCGGAAGACAAAAAGGCATAAAAAAAGAGTGAATCTGAAAGACTCACTCTTTTTATTCTAAATTGCCAGTTCTTATGACTGATTTTCCTGCTTAAGTAGATCGACCATAATCGCGACAGACTCATCTAAATAAACATCAGGAGCCTCGTAGTCTTTTGGTATGTCATCCAATGTTTTGAATGCTTTTTTACCCAAAGCAGCTTGACGTTCATTTATGCGTTGTAATCGAAGTGCTTCCGCTTTATCCGATTCAGCTTTACGAACTTTCTCGTTCAAAGACAAAGTATTATCGTCTTTTTCTTTACGATATTTCTCGATGTCTTCATTGATAAAGCGGAACTCCATCTCATCAGAAATACGCTTGTTATGAAGAGCAGTAAGTTTTTCAACTAAGGCGTCGTTACTTGGAAACGTTTGATATTGTGCTTTATCAATCTGATCCCAAGGTAAAGCATTGTCTTCAACACTTTCACCAGTTTCAGAAGCCTCAATTGGCGTTGGGTACGAAATATCTGGTGCAACACCACGATTTTGCGTACTTCCACCGTCAATACGATAAAATTTCTGAATCGTGTACTGAACATAACCTAGCTCTTTATCGAAAAGATCATAAATATGATTCAGTGAACGATGTTGCTGAACTGTACCTTTACCGAAAGAGTTTTCACCTAAGATGATTGCACGATTATAATCTTGCATTGCCGCTGCAAAAATTTCAGATGCTGAAGCACTGTAGCGGTTAATCAATACCGTCAATGGGCCATCATAACTCACTTTTCCATCGGTATCGGCATTCACCTTGATGCGGCCATAGCTGTCACGGACTTGAACTACAGGGCCTTCTTTAATGAATAGACCTGTCAATGCCGTTGCTTCTGTTAGCGCACCACCGCCATTGTTGCGTAGATCAACGATTACGCCGTCAACGTTTTTGGTTTTCAACTCAGCTAGTAATTTATCGGTGTCTTTCGATAAGCCGACGTAGAAACTTGGTACTTCTAAAATACCAATCTTCTTACCGTCTTTTTCGATGATTTCTGACTTAACCGCACGATCTTCTAAGCGAACTTTGTCACGAACAATTGTGACAATGTAACTCTTAGCATCGTTACCTTCTGGCAAGATCTGTAGATTAACCTTTGTGCCTTTAGGGCCTTTGATTAACTGAACAACATCATCCAGACGCCAACCGATCACGTCGACAATTTCTTCACCGTCTTGTCCAACACCAGTGATTCGGTCCCCTTCACCAAGTTGCTTACTCTTTGAGGCCGGACCGCCAACAACAAGTGAACGAATTACTGTGTAATCGTCTGTCATTTGCAAAACGGCGCCGATGCCTTCTAGAGAAAGATTCATTTCCGATTGGAATTGCTCGGCATTACGTGGAGAAAGGTAGCTTGTATGAGGGTCAACCTGTCGCGCGAAGGCATTCATATACAACTGAAATGCGTCTTCATTGTTGGTCTGTGTGATGCGCTTCATCGCATTGTTATAACGCTTCTCTAAAACTTCTTTAATCTCTGGCCACTCTTTGCCAGTCAGTTTCAGATTTAACGCGTCATATTTCACACGCTTGCGCCACAACTCGTTGAGCTCTGCTTCGTCTTTTGGCCATGCGGCTTCAGAGCGGTCTAACTCTATCTCGTCATCGGTATCAAACTTGATCTCTTCATCGAGTAGAGTTAACGCATAAGCAAAACGATCGAAACGCTTCTGCATTGAGAGGTTGTAAACATCAAAAGCAATTTGGTTGTTGCCCGATTTAAGCTGATCATCAAGCTCGACTGACCAATTTTTAAATGAATCGATGTCTGCTTGAGTGAAAATATTTCTATTGTAATCAAGCAACTCTACATAGCGTTCAAAGATCGCTTTAGAGAAATCATCATTGAGGCTGAAGTGCTTATAATGAGAGCGGGTAAATCGCGAGGTGACTCGTTTGCTAGCTGTTTCATGCTGAACTTCAGGAGAAAGAACCGGCAGGTCATCTTTATGTAGTTTGGCTTCAAGAGCCTGAGCTGATGCTGCTAGCCATAAGCTAGCAGCAATCAGGGTCACTTTTGAACGGCAATTCATGCGTAGGAGTATCTCCTTTATGCGCGCAAGTGCTCCGCTTTCACAACCATTTGTAGGCCGTTAGCAAGTTGAACACGTACATCATCCTTATTGATTTCAACAATGGTCGCTGCCATGTTTCCTTTGCCCATGTTCACGTTAACTGCGTTACCTACTGTGATTTCATCAGCATTTAGAGCGCGCGTTTCTACAGGCTTAGTTGGTTTTTGTACTTTTGGTTTATTAGTACGACGAGGCTGTTGAGGCTTTTTAGCCGCAGGTTTCGCTTTCGCCTTACCCTCTTCACGAGCTTTTTGTGCTTGTTCTTTACGACGAGCCTGAACTTTCGCCTTGCTTTCTGCAAGTGTCGCTTTCGCGTGTTCAACGTGCTCTTCTTCTAGCTCACCACAAGGGTTGCCATCTAGGTCTACACGTACTGCACCTGGTTTTACACCGTGTAGGTAACGCCATGATGAAGTGTACTGTCTTAACGCTGCACGAAGCTGTGTTTTGCTTACTTTTTCGTCTTCATTTAGACGTTCCGCAAGATCTTGAAAAATACCAATTTTCAGAGGTTTTGCTTCACCTTCTAAAGTAAAGCACTTAGGGAAACATTCAGCAATATATGCAATAACTTCTTTGCTGTTTTTTAACTTTTCAGTCATGAGGGGTCCTGATTTGAGCGGATTTCCGCGAGCATTAAGAAAAAATATTCTCGTATTATAGTGACATGCCAAGGAAAAACCACACTCGAAGGCTAATTTATGCGTCGTTCGCGTGTGAATTAAGCAGCTTTTCTACTTCAACCATGAAATGAGTGAGACCTTCTTCGTCTGTTTCATTAAATCGGCCAATACTTGGACTATCAATATCAAGTACACCAACCACCTTTCCATTAATAGAAAATGGAATCACAATTTCTGAATTGCTCGCTGCATCGCACGCAATATGCCCCTCAAATTCGTGAACGTCGTATACTCTTTGTATAGTATTAGTTTGTGCAGCAGTACCGCAGACGCCTCGACCCATTGGGATACGAACACAAGCTGGTTTTCCTTGGAACGGACCAAGAACAAGCTCTTCACCTTTTGTTAGGTAAAAGCCTGCCCAGTTAAGATCGTCAAGTTCCATGAAAAGCAATGAGCTCAAGTTTGCTAGGTTCGCAATAAAGTCTGGTTCAGACTCAATTAGAGCAACAGCTTGTTTGGTTAGTCTTTGGTATTGTTCTAAGTTCATATTAACTTCCTACTTACTATAAAAGCTTCCATTCTCAATGTATGGCGCTAAAATGCAGCCCTACTTTATAATAGGACTTATTCTCAATTACAATGCTTCTGAAAAATGACACTATTAGCCGTTCTTGGTTGATAACACAAGTAAAAAAGCACAAGTCCAAGCTGATCATAGCGAACTTGATAGCGGTGCTTGCAACCTTGATTAGTGTTCCAATCCCCCTCCTCATGCCTTTGATGGTTGATGAGGTCTTATTGGACCAACCTGCAAAAGGCTTAGATGCCATGAATGCCATTCTCCCTGAAGCGTGGCACACTCCGACAGGCTATATTTTCTTCACCCTGTTCTTGGTTGTTCTTATGCGAGCTGCGAGCCAAGGATTAAATATCCTTCAAAGCCGACAATTTACGCTTGTTTCAAAAACCATCACGTTTGAGATGCGCAGTAAAATGATCGACAAACTCGGCCGTATCAGCATCCGACAATACGAAACCAAAGGTAGCGGAGGAATCAACGCACACCTTATCACTGACATTGAGACCATTGATAAATTTATTGGTTCTACGTTAGCAAAATTCGTTATCAGTTTTCTGACTGTTATTGGTACTGCTATCGTTCTACTTTGGCTCGATTGGCGACTTGGTCTGTTTATCCTGTTAGTTAACCCTATTGTCATTTACTTCTCACGTAAACTAGGCAGTATGGTTAAACATCTGAAACGGAAGGAAAATCATTCTTTTGAAATTTTCCAAAACCGCTTAGTTGAAACATTAGATGGAATCTACCAACTACGCGCGGCCAATAAAGAGCGAGAATTCCTCCAACAACTCAAAGACAGTGCGAACCAAGTTCGCGTTGATGCAGACAAGTATGCTTGGCAATCTGAAGCGGCTGGTCGCGTATCTTTCCTTCTCTTTTTGATCGGCTTTGAATTATTCAGAGCTGTCGCAATGTTAATGGTCATGTTCAGTGACCTTACTATTGGCCAAATATTTGCCGTTTTTGGTTACCTATGGTTCATGCTGTCTCCTGTTCAAGAGTTGCTTGGGATTCAGTTTTCTTGGTATAGCGCTAAAGCGGCATTAAAACGCATCAACGACTTATTAGAGTTAGAAGAAGAGCAGAGACCGGTTCCTAAGGTAAATCCTTTCAAAGAAGGTAGAGAAGTTGATGTTAAAGTAGAAAACATTAATTTCTCTTACAATAATGAAAACAAAGTCCTAGATAATCTTTCTTTACATATGCCGGCAGGAAAGAAAGTGGCGTTGGTTGGTGCAAGCGGCGGTGGTAAGTCAACCTTGATACAATTACTTATTGGGGTTTACCGTCAAAACTCCGGTAGCATTCGCTTTAATGATGAATTAACAGAAGATATTGGTTTTGAAGTAATTCGCGACAAAATTGCCGTGGTATTACAGCAACCTATACTATTTAACGATACCTTGAGGCATAATCTAACGCTTGGTGGGAATTTTGACGAAATGTCACTTTGGCGTGCGCTTGAAGTGGCTCAGCTGCAAGATGTTATTTCTCAACTGAACCACGGCTTGGATACTCAAGTTGGTCGTAATGGCATTCGTTTGTCAGGAGGTCAACGACAACGGCTTGCCATTGCTAGAATGGTGCTGAGTAATCCTCAATTTGTTATTTTAGACGAAGCCACGTCTGCGCTAGATACCGCTACTGAAGCGGCTTTACACAAAGCACTGACCGAGTTCTTACGTGGTAGAACAACATTAATCGTTGCGCACCGACTATCCGCTGTTAAACAAGCCGATTTGATCTACGTGCTTGAAGATGGGAAAGTGACGCAAACAGGTACTCATGGTGAGTTAGTTGAGCAAGAAGGCTTATATCAAACCTTATATGGGGGCATACAGTCCCACGCTTAAATCGTTCAAGCTAGAGAGGTCGTTATGATCTCTCTGTCTAAGCACGCCATGCAACCCAATAACGTACGTCTGTGCCAAGGTTGTGAATTGCCTGTCGACATCGTCGACTTACCCCATGGCAAAAATGCACACTGCCCTCGTTGTGGTACACAATTATATCGCGGAGGTAGCCCTAGTCTCTCTGGTAATCTAGCCGTCGCGATAACCTGCATCCTACTATTTATTCCATCGCACTTTTTTAACTTTATTAGCATCCGACTCTTTGGTGTGATGATTCCGGCAACCCTGCCTTCAGGGATGATCACATTGATGGAAGAAGGATTTGTTCTTCTTTCATTGCTCATTCTATTTTGTAGCTCTCTAGCGCCACTGACGGTTTGTGTTTCAGTGGTAACGGCGCATATTTCTTTACATCAACGATGGTTCCGTGGGCTTCGTATCTCACTGTGGCTAATTCAACATTTGAAGCATTGGGTTATGTTGGATGTGTTCTTAGTTAGCATCGCCATTTCCTGTTTTAAACTCCAAGATTATTCCGACATTTTCGTCGGTCCAGGGTTAATTGGTCTGGTTCTTTTGCAGATATTTACCGTTTTGTTAGTTTCAAGAATCAGCGTGCGTCGTTATTGGGAAGCTTGGAAACCAGAAAGTTTATATGCTTTTGAGCATAAAGATGTGCATTGCCATGAATGCCACTTGTCCCAGCCTGAAGGTGACCATTGCCAGCGTTGTCATCACGAGTTATATCATCGCAAGCCAAACTCCATTCAGAAAACATGGGCTTACCTCATCGCAGCAACGGTCGCCATCTTCCCTGCTAACCTGATCCCTATTTCCATCTTGCTTACCAATGGTAAGCGTTTGGAGGACACTATTTTTTCAGGCGTGGCTGGTTTGGTAAAAAGCGGCATGTATGGAATCGCTGCGATCATTTTTGTTGCCAGTATCGTTGTCCCGGTGATTAAAATACTTGGGCTCGCCTACATCATGCTTTGCATCCAATTCAAACGTTCGGTGTTTAAGAGACAACGAATGATGGTTTACTTTGTTGTTAAATGGATCGGTAAATGGTCTGTGATGGATTTGTTTGTTATTTCTATCATGATGACTTTAGTCGATCGTGGTCAGATACTGGATTTCACACCAGGATATGGCGCCGTAGCATTTGGTGTTGTCGTAGTGTTGACCATGCTTGCAGCAGAAAGTATTGATCCAAGGCTAATCTGGGACCAAACAAGCCCAAAACAATCAGAAAAAGAGTCAATGAATGAGTGATCAGAACAGTTCTCAAACGTCATACGTACCAGATGTAAAGCGGAGTAAAGGCATATCTCCTCTTTGGCTGTTGCCAATTTTGACCATGGTCTTAGCTGGCTGGCTTGTGGTGAAGTCGATACACGATGCAGGACAACGAGTGCAAATCTATTTTTCTGATGCCGCTGGTCTTGTCGCCGGCCGAACCACTATCCGTTACCAAGGATTAGAAGTCGGCATGGTAAGAGACATTAACCTCACCGAAGATCTCGGCAGTATTTATGTCGATGCTGATATCTATCCTGAAGCTGCAAAGTTACTGAACGATAAAACACGCTTTTGGTTAGTAAAACCAACAGCTAGCCTAACGGGAGTTTCCGGACTGGATGCGCTCGTCTCAGGTAACTACATCTCGATTCAACCCGGAGATGGTCAAGAGTTTGAGACAACATTCCATGCGTTAGACTCTGCCCCAACAGATTTACGCGTTTCTCAAGGTTTGAATATTAAGCTCAAAAGCCGTGATTTAGGTGGTGTATCGGTTGGTTCTCAAATTGTTTATAAGAAAATCCCAATAGGTGAAGTGTACAGTTACCAGCTAGATGAAGATGCAAAATCTATCACTATTCAAGCCAACATTCAGGATCAATACCGACATATCATTAACAACCGCAGTCGATTCTGGAACGTCAGTGGAATTGGTGCCAGCATCGGTTTTGAAGGTGTCGATGTAAGACTAGAAAGCATGAGTGCCTTACTAGGTGGCGCCATCGCCGTCGACTCTCCGGATGATGGTGAGCCTGTAGAAGAGAACACCGAGTTCCGTTTGTATAAAGATTTGAAAACTGCTGGTCGAGGCATCGCGGTTAAAATTGTCCTACCTGATGACAGCAAGATCAGCGGAGAAGGCGCTCCAATTATGTATCGCGGAATTGAAATTGGCCAAGTTACGGACTTGAGCCTTTCCGAAGGTCGAGAAGTGATATTGGCGTCAGCGGCAATTCAACCCGCTTTTAGTGACATGCTGACGACAGGTACTCGATTTGTCTTAGAAGAAGCAAAGGTGTCCCTTTCTGGTGTTGAAAACATTGCTAATTTAGTGCGAGGAAACTTCTTAACGATCGTACCGGGCGCGGGTGAACGCTCTCGCCGCTTTACTGCGATTCGTAAAAACGTGTTTAACCAACAGCAAGAAAAGTCCATCGCGATTCGGTTGGTGTCCGACAATTCGTTTGGCCTAGATAGCGGTGCCAATGTACTTTATAAAGGCATCGTTGTTGGTTCAATCATCAAAGTGGGCCTAGTCAAGGAAGATAAAAAATCACAACACGAAGTATTTATGGATGTATTGATTGACCATGAATACAAACATCTGATCAAATCAAACAATCGTTTTTATGTAACCGGCAGTGCATCAGCAGAGTTAACTGAATCGGGGCTCAGCGTTACCGTTCCTCCAGCAAAGCAGTTGTTAACCGGGTCAATTAGTTTTGTGAGCGAAGGCAAGCAGGATATTCAAAAAGAGTATCAACTGTTCCAAAATGAATCATTGGCTGAATTGGCGCAGTACAATCAAAGTGGCTCTAGGGCGCTAACACTATTTGCTTCTGAATTGCCGCCGATTTCCAAAGGCAGTCCTCTACTCTATCGTAATCTTCCAGTTGGTAACGTCTCCGATTTCCAACTAGTTGATGGCGGAGTACTAATTAAGGCTACTATCGAAAACCGCTTCGCTTATCTTGTAACGCCACAAACCGTTTTTTGGAATCGTTCAGGGATTGAGATAGATGCATCATTAGCCGGAGTCAGTGTGAAAGCGCACCCTTTAAAATCGTTAATCGAAGGTGGCATCGCTTTTGACTCCGTACCAGGCGTTGAAAACAAAATCGGAGAAAACTGGAAGCTGTATTCTGATCAAAAAACCGCTCGCAAGTTTGGGCGCGTCATTGCTTTAGAAACCGACGGTTCGCAAGAGATTGCTAAAGGAATGCCGATTGAATATCAAGGTGTTAAAGTTGGTGAAATCACTCTGGTTGTACCGAATTTTCGTCGTAACATGGTTGAAGTCACTGCAAGGATCCTACCTGAATACGTAGAAAACATTGCAGTTGAAGGCTCACATTTTTGGCTAACTGAACCAGAAATTGGTTTAGGTGGCGTTAAAAACCTCGGGGCGTTGGTGTCGAAATCCATCAGTGTTGAGCCAGGTAAAGGTAAAGCTAAATTTGATTTTCAATTAGAAAATACTTCCGAACGCGTGCATGGAATCATGTTTACGTTACAAAGTGAACAGAGAGGCTCAGTACAAGTCGGTACCCCTATTCTTTACCGCCAGATGGAAGTTGGCCAAGTGACCGACGTAAGCCTAGGAGAATTTGCTGATCGCATCGTCACGACTATCAAAATACAGCCTGAATATGCTTACCTCGTTCGTCAAAACAGTGTGTTCTGGAATGTTTCAGGAGTAGATGTTTCCATCGGGCTTACCGGCGCTAACATCAAAGCGGGAACCTTTGATAGTTTAGTTCGCGGAGGAATTGCGTTTTCAACGCCAGAGCAATCGACTATTCCACCAGCGGCAAACAGTGGGCAATCTTTCTTTTTGTATCCACAAGCTGAAGAAGGTTGGACTCAATGGCGTACAGCGATTCCTAAGCCGTAGAATAAAGCTCAATTCACGTACAATTGAAGTTTGATCACTTTAAAAGAGCAGCAATCGCTGCTCTTTTTTATTGCTCGGCCCTTGTCACTATTCGTTTCTGCTTCGCTTTCGTATATTATTTGCCACAAATTCTGCAAACGAGATCCCACATTGCATCCTAATGTTTACATCCCAGACGCGTTTCTGGAAAAAATCCAAACTATCCTTCCTGCTCACCTCAACATGGAAGACTTTATCGCGTCGTGCCAAAAGCCACTGCGCAAAAGTATTCGAGTTAATACGTTGAAGATCAGTGTTGAAGCGTTTCTAGAACGAGCAGAAACAAAAGGCTGGAAGCTTTCTCCTGTGCCTTGGTGTGACACAGGTTTTTGGATTGAAGCGGATGAGTCAGTTGTACCATTAGGCAACACAGCAGAACACATGTCTGGCTTATTCTACATTCAAGAAGCCAGTTCGATGATGCCGGTATCTGCTCTGTTTATGAATGGTGAATCTTACGATGCCGTGTTAGATACCGCAGCCGCTCCAGGCTCAAAAACCACTCAAATTGCAGCTTTAATGAACAACGAAGGTGTACTTGTGGCCAATGAATACGCCGCAAGTCGTGTAAAAGTACTGCACGCTAATGTGGAACGTTGTGGGGTACTTAACGCCGCACTAAGTAACTTCGATGGACGCGTTTTTGGCGGTTGGCTACCAGAACAATTTGATGCGGTTTTGCTCGACGCGCCTTGCTCTGGAGAAGGCACCGTTCGCAAAGACGAAGATGCGATGAAAAACTGGACGCAAGCTTCCGTACTCGACATCGCTGACACACAGAAAGATCTTATTGAAAGCGCCTTCCATGCATTAAAGCCCGGTGGTGTGATGGTTTACTCAACATGTACGCTCAGTACAGAAGAAAACCAACAAGTTTGTCAACACTTGAAAGAAACCTTTGGGGATGCTGTAGAGTTTGAAAGCCTTGAGAACTTGTTTGAAAACGCAGAGGCAGCTCTAACTGAAGAAGGCTTTTTGCATATTTTCCCACAGGTCTACGACTGTGAAGGGTTCTTTGTTGCAAGAATTCGCAAACAGGCTGCTGTTGAGGCGCCAGAAGTCAAAAAGCGCATGGGGAAATTCCCCTTTGCTAAAACGTCAAAAAAAGAATCGACAGAAATTGCTCAACAACTCCAAAGCGCGTTAGGTATTAAACTTCCAAATGACAGTTCTGTATGGCTTCGCGATAAAGATGTCTGGTTATTCCCTAATGATTTAGAAGCGATGATCGGCGAATTACGCTTCTCCCGTATGGGTATAAAGATCGCTGAAGCCCATAAAAATGGCTACCGTTGGCAACACCAAGTCGCGACTGCCCTGGCGACAGGTTCTGAAAGCAACGCCATTGAACTCAGTATTGAAGAAGCGCGCGAATGGTACATGGGGCGTGATGTTCGCCCACAAACCATTCCTGAGGGAATGAAAACAGGTAAAGGCGAAGTGCTTGTCACCTATCAAGGCGCAGTTATTGGCCTTGGCAAGTGGGTAAGCAACCGAATAAAGAATGGTCTCCCTCGCGAATTAGTACGAGATAAGAACTTATTTTAAAAGACGTAACGAACCATAAATAAATGAAAAGCCATCGTATTTGCGATGGCTTTTTAATTCGTAAGTATGAAAGCAAGTGGGCTCGCTAGCGATCCGGACACGCTGTACTAAACTAGTTGTATCAAAGTAATGCTTTGATGTGGCATTTCTCTCTATGTTCACCAACAAAATTATTGTTGGACAAGTTTAGCGCAGGCTCTGCGGAGCCGTTTCCCCTAGGCCCAAAAAAAGGAAAAGTTTGGGCCGTTTTTTTGGCTGTAGTTCCACTATACGTGAGTTTGGACTACGCTATACGAATACCGTCTTTCTCAATGACAATTTTACCCTGCTTGTATAAGCCACCGATGGTCTTTTTATAAGTCCCTTTACTTGTGCGGAAAGCATCAAAAATCGCTTCAGGAGAAGACTTGTCATTCAAAGGCAAAAATCCGCCTTTCTTCTCTAGCAAGTCAAGGATCTTACTAGAAAGATCGTCCATTTTCGCCACACCGACTTTTTGTAGAGCAAGGTCGATTTTGCCATCTTCACGAATGTGCTTAATAAAGCCTTTCAGCTTTTTACCGATGTAAAGCTTACCAAAAACATCCGATGGGAAAATCATGCCCCAATGCTTACCGTTAACGATAGCTTTATAACCAAGTTGACTACGCTCTGCGATGATCAAATCAACTTGCTCGTTAACTTCATAATTCGCTGGAGTTTTATCTAACCATTTATTGAACTTAGTCGTACCAACAATGCGACCTGACGCTTTGTCGGTATAAACATACACTAAAATGGTTTGTCCGGCAGAGAAGCGAGTGCGTTGCTCACTAAAAGGAATCAGTAAGTCCTTTTCTTTGATGCCCCAATTTACAAAAGCACCTGTCGCATTCACACCCTCAATCTTCATTAAACCCCACTCACCCACTTGGGCAATTGGTCTTTCAATGGTCGCAGCAAGTTGGCTTTCTGAATCGAAGTACAGAAATACGTCTACATGCTCACCAATTTCAGTACCCTCTGGTACATACTTACTAGGTAGTAGAACAGAACCGTAATCATCGCCATCCAGAAATACGCCAAAATCAGCCTTTTTAATGACTTCTAAGCTGTTAATTTGACCAATTTTAATCATTGATTTTGTCTCTTTTTAAATTTACGTGGAATTATACCTAAACTAACAAGAAAATCAGAGAGAAAAGCATAGTGCTCTGTTATGCTGTTGTCGTTCAGCTATATGCCCCAGTCACTCTTTTAGCACTCTTATACTTACCTGCTCAACGGAACGCATAAGTTAAGAATGCTTTAGCAAAGTCAGGAGCTTTCTTTGGTCACCGTCGATAAACAAGACTCAATAACATTAAAAATCAGTCATGCACTCGCAAAGAGCAAAAGTGTCGACCTAGATATTTACTTTTTTATACCTGGTGAGCTTGGTTTAAACGCCGATATCATCAGTGAATCCGAATTTTATTACACCTCAATCACACAGCAACGATCTTATTACAGTACTGAAATCCTTCTTCCGCTAGTACACAGTCGACTTGCCAAACGTGGACGCCTGTCGAATCAGCAATACCGAGTAAGTTTGAGTTTGTTCGCTTACCAATACGTTATCGCGCTAGACAAAGCGGTAGCAAGTTTAAACAAGCATGAGAACAACTCCGTAACGGAAGATGAAGTGGACGAAGTTATCGAGCTCACGCTTGAGATCTTAAAGCGCTTGCGGCGTTCTATTCCTTATGAAGAGAACTTAAAACGCTACTACGTTAACATCGATAACTATCTGTCTTGGTATACCGAGCAAAAGTTCCTGTCACTGGTGGCCCATCTACCACGTGAAGGCGACTATGGCACGATCAAAAAGCGTCTGATCACGCTATGTGAGAAAGAGCAAGCCCATCGTAAACTCAACAAATACAACTCATCAAGAGTCGTTGAAGACGTTACTCGCCTATCTAACAAAATGCGCTTGCTAAGGCGATTGATTGAACACCCTATCGTGCTTCGTGAAGAAACCATATCGATGGGTAACAACATTAAGCGCGCTATCAAAGGTATTGCAACCGGTTTAGTGATGGTTGTCGTGACCTCGACCGTGATTCTCGCTCGCGATTATCTGGGGGAAATTTCTGCCTCATTCATTATCGCGATGTCTTTTATTTACGCTTTACGAGAAATCTTTAAAGATGATTTACGCGATGCCATGTGGCGATGGATCCGTAAAGGCAAACCAAAATGGCGTAAGAAGTACGTTGATCCAACGACGAAAAAAGTGGTTGGCAAAAAATTGGAGTGGCTCGATTATCGTACCTTAAGTAGCTTGCCGGATAAGATTCAAAGAATACGTAAAAAACGCGTCGTTCAACGTGAAGAGCAGATTCTTCATTATCACGAGAAAACCGAAATGGCGACCTCTCTTTTCTTGAGTGGTTACGAACAAACGAGAGAAACATTGAACATCAGTTTGCGCCCTATCATCCGCTTGATGGATAAAAGCTCAAACCGAGTTTACCGTTTAAATGAAGGTCAAGTAACCAAAGAGTCAGTAGAGAAACGTCATTTGCTCAATGTGATTGTCAAAGAGGACAACCACACCGATGAGCCTGTTTATTACCGCTGGAAAGTGGTCTTAAATCGCTCCAAAATCGTCTCTATCGAGAAGATTGAACTCAATTAAGCCAACGCCTTTAAACAAACGAGCCACAAACCACTAGGCAGCCTCTTTTCTTTGTTGGGCTGCTTTTTTTATCGAAAGAGTAAGCGAAAATTCAGCCATTGGCTCGTCACCATGTAAGTTAGGACACAGCGCGACAATTTTTACGTCACGATTTACTCGTTCACCCGTTGCCAAGGTGTGCTCGAGCATCTCATCAATGACATGACCATCGTTACAAACAAAGTGCACATCGGCTTCCGGGCGCTTTAAAAACTCGGCTTTCACACCTTTAAATGCTAGCGAGATCGCTTCTCCCTTTTCTTGCGCTTTACTCATAGCAAGAAAACCACCAGCAACATCAGCGCCAACGGCTAAAGCGCCGAAATACATGCTATTCAGGTGGTTCTTCGTTCTTCTGCGCAATGGGATACGAACCTCAACATGCTTGCTATCTATCGCAATGATTTTAGGGTGGCAAAGCCAAATCAGCGGCACTTTTGAAAAGCCAAACAGATTTAGATACAAATTCGCACGACGTAGAGCTGATAACATTTTGGTCTCCTTACCAATCTAGTCAGACCAGTTAATCAACGAAAGAAATAGATGTCAAAGAAATGTTAACAAAAGCTCGATCTCACGAGTTATTTAACCCTCAGGAAGTGACAGCGTCACCCGTGAGGTATGAAGTTTATCGCAGTTACTTAGATTACCTTACAGCGAGATAGATAAAATGGTTATAAATTCAAATGTATATATATTGATTTAATGATCAAGTTTTGTCATTTATACATAAGTCATTTAAATGAATACCTACACCTTTGTATACAATTCGGTATTTCCTGGCGAAGATTCCCGTGAAACGGTTTATTCCTGCCTGTAATTCCGTTATCTTTACCCCTTCGCAATAGAGAATAAAGCTATAACATGCCTATAAAAACAGATGAATTGAGAACCCAACCTTTGGGTCCAATGCCTACCCCAGCAGAGCTAGGTAGTGTACATCCTATTACGGATGACGTTGCAGACCGTATCGCTCAATCTCGTCGTCAGATTGAAAACATTTTATCGGGTGAAGACGATCGCCTTCTTGCGATTGTAGGTCCGTGTTCTGTTCACGACACTGAAGCTGCCATTGATTACGCCACTCGCCTGAGTGAAATCCAAGACAAGTACAAAGACGAACTGTTTATCGTGATGCGTACTTACTTTGAAAAGCCTCGTACAGTAGTTGGTTGGAAAGGTTTGATTACGGACCCTAACCTAGATGGTTCTTACGCACTTGAAGCTGGTCTTCATAAAGCTCGTAAACTACTACTGGATATCAACAAGCTTGGTCTTGCGACTGCTACTGAGTTTCTTGATATGATCACTGGCCAATACATCGCGGATTTGATCACTTGGGGCGCGATTGGTGCTCGCACAACGGAATCACAAATTCACCGTGAAATGGCGTCGGCACTATCTTGCCCAGTTGGTTTCAAAAATGGCACAAATGGCAACGTAAAAATTGCAATTGATGCAATTCGCGCATCGAAAGCATCGCATTACTTCTACTCGCCAGATAAGAACGGTCGAATGACGGTTTACCGCACAAGTGGCAACCCTTACGGTCATATTATTCTGCGCGGTGGAGAAAAAGGCCCTAACTTTGATGAAGCATCAGTCAAACAAGCATGTGATGCTTTAGCTGAGTTTGGATTGCCACAACGTTTGGTTGTGGATTTCAGCCATGCAAACTGTCAGAAGCAACACAGAAAACAAATCGACGTAGCTCAAGACATTTGTAACCAAATTAAGTCAGGCAGCACTCGTATTGCGGGTATCATGGCTGAAAGCTTTATTCTTGAAGGCAATCAGCCAATGACTGACATCAATAACCTAACGTATGGTCAGTCTATTACAGATCCATGCCTAGGTTGGGAAGACACTGCTACAATGCTAGATATGCTGGCAAGCGCTGTTAAGTCCCGAAAGTCCCTATAACAAAATAATCAAGGAATCTTCATGCCATCGTTTGATATTGTTTCTGAAATCGATACGGTTGAACTACGTAACGCCGTTGATAACGCTAACCGTGAATTGTCTACTCGTTTCGATTTCCGCAACGTAAATGCGAGCTTTGAGCTAGTAGAAGAAAACGTAAAAATGTCTGCGGAAGGTGACTTCCAACTTAAGCAAATGCGCGACATTTTACGCGGCCACTTAGCGAAGCGTAACATTGACGCGAACGCAATGGATGCACAAGACCCAGACGTTACTGGTAAAAACTGGCACCAAACTCTGCTTTTCCGTCAAGGTATTGATACTCCAACGGCGAAAAAAGTAGTGAAACTTATCAAAGACGCAAAGTTAAAAGTACAAGCTTCTATTCAAGGCGACAAAGTACGTGTTACTGGTAAGAAACGCGACGACCTGCAAGCGACAATGGCAGCGATTCGTGAAGCAGAGATGGGTATCCCATTCCAGTTTAACAACTTCCGTGATTAATCAATCTGAGAAGTAAGTAAAAACGCCAGCGCATAATCCGCTGGCGTTTTTTATTGGCTTTTGTGTAACGAACTACGTATCCACTTTTAGCATTTGGCATTGCTAGATAACCAAGTCCTGCCCTTGCAGCAATACGAATTCGCTCGTTCCTTGCGGTATGAACACGCAAATTCGAAGCTTTTCAGCTTTAGCCTTGGCCAGCATATCCGAAAGCTCAGCAGCGCTCGAGAAAGCTTCTCTTTCTGCATCTCTGCGTATTAGTTCTAACACATTCGCTTCACATCGAGTTGAGTACAGAGCCAGCTCCGCTTGTTGCATATAGCGTACGGCTTTTATTGGCAACATCTCAACATCTTTCCCAACATGTATCCAAGTACAACTTCCCTTTTCATCTAAAGGTGTTGCCATGGTCGCTTGGTAAATTGCTTCTAACTCACGATTATCTCGCGCGTTTTCCACCTCGGGATTCGAGAAAAATTGCTCCCAAAACTTGCGGCGTAAATCGACGCTAGGCAGTGCCTCTTTAATTGAGTTTCGCTTTGAGTTAGCAAAATCCGCCATCAACCCCATGTTTTGTGGCAGTATCGATTCAAGCTTTTCACGGATGTTTCGAATTAAAACTGGCGAAGCTCCACCACTAGAGATAGCGATTTGGATGCGGCCACGATTAATCATTGACGGCGTGATGAAATCACAATAAGGCTTATCATCCACAACGTTAACCAAGATGCCTAGCTCTTTGGCATCTTTGTACACTTGGTGATTTAGCTCAGGATTGTCTGTCGTCGCCCACACTTGAACAAAGTTTTTAGTGACAATGTCACTCGAATAGAAACGTTGTACCCAGCGCAGTTGATGCTCAGAAGCAAGCTTAGACAGAAAATCAACCAACGTCGGAGAAACGATAGTCACATCCGCCCCAGCCTTTAGCAACGCTTCCACCTTTCGGCTTGCCACCTCACCGCCACCCACGACGAGAACGGGTTTATTAATTAAATCTAAGAACAGAGGAAAATATCGCATTTCAATCCATGATTACTCTAATTAGCTGTTGTAGACCATGCTACCAAAAATGGGGCAAGCTCATCACCCTGTTTCGGTATCACAAATAATTTTTGTTTGAATTTTTACTGAACTTCACCTTGCTCAGCTAATGACAGTTTTAATAACAACTTTTTATTCTTTTGTATTGTTCACTCTTCTATTGATTGTTCTGATGCACCAAATTGTCCATGAATTGCACTATTTACAAACAATTAACATTTCGTCATTCTAAATCTCAAGGCACTTTGTAAGTTCTCTCAAAACTTCATTTAAATTATATATTTGAGAATTAACAGATCCTTTCCTACGCTTATAACTGGTTGATCTATCGAATGCCGTTTCTTCGAAAATCAATCACGTAGGACGATAACTCTAACGAATTGGACACGTTATTTCAGGTCACTCCTGATTAAACATGGATCATACAGGAAGGATACAAATGGCAAATAAACTCACAGTTCTTGCTTCCGTCGTAGCGGCTTCTACTGCGATGATGGCAACATCAGCTCAAGCAGCAGACACTACTCTGGACAAAGTCACAAAACAAGGTTTTCTTACTTGTGGCGTAAGTACCGGTCTACCTGGTTTCTCTAACCCTAACTCAAAAGGCGAATGGGAAGGTATCGACGTAGAATATTGCCAAGCACTGGCTGCAGCCGTTCTTGGGGATAAAACGAAAGTTAAATATGTACCCCTAACCGCAAAAGAACGTTTCACTGCGCTTCAATCTGGTGAGATTGATGTGCTTTCCCGTAACACGACCTGGACTCTCCACCGTGACACTGCACTGGGCCTAAACTTCGTAGGTGTGAACTACTACGACGGTCAAGGCTTTATGGTGAAGAAGGAACTTGGTATATCAAGTGCTAAAGAGCTTGATGGTGCGTCGGTATGTGTTCAATCAGGTACAACAACCGAGCTAAACCTTGCAGATTATTTCCGCAACCAAGGCATGGCGTACAAACCAGTGGTATTCGACACAGCGGCGCAAACTTCGAAAGGTTTTGATGCGGGACGCTGTGACGTATTAACAACTGACCAATCTGGCCTTTATGCACTACGTTTGAATTTGAAAGATCCGTCCTCTGCGGCCGTTCTTCCAGAAATCATCTCTAAAGAGCCACTAGGTCCAGTCGTTCGTCAAGGCGATGATCAATGGTTTAACATCGCTAAGTGGACATTGTCTGCGATGATTAACGCTGAAGAATACGGTATTAGTTCGAAGAATGCGGATGAAATGCTGAAGTCAACAGATCCAAACATCAAGCGTATCCTCGGTGTTGATGGCCCTAAAGGCAAAGGGTTGGGTATCCGCGACGATTGGGGCTACCAGGTTATCAAACAAGTTGGTAACTATGGTGAAAGCTTCGAACGTACAGTCGGTACTGGTTCGCCGTTAGAAATCTCTCGTGGCGTTAATGCGCTATGGAATTCAGGCGGCTTTATGTACGCGCCACCAATCCGATAGAAAGAGTTAATCAGGGCGGTTCATGCCGCCCTTTTTCTTGATTATATCTCACTGTATGAGTAAGGATCGCTCATTGGATGGCGAAAAGCGCTCGCTTGGTGGAACGGCTTTAAAGGTTCGTATGTCACCAGACATGAGAGCGTTATTCTTTAGCCAGCAAGGACGAAACTTCGTTATACAGGCCGATATCTATAACTAAGGTTTGAGGTTATCGCTGTATGAAACCGACACAAGATACATCGCCAAGTACGATGTCCAAACCAAGCGGAAGCAAGAGCCTGATTTATAATCCTGCCTTTCGTTCTGCTATTTTCCAGATCATTGCCATTGCTGCACTGGTATTTTTCTTTTACACGATTGTAAACAACGCTCTCAATAACTTAGATGCTCGTGGTATTGCAACGGGCTTCGGTTTTCTGAATCAAGAAGCCGGGTTTGGTATTGGGTTAACATTAATTGAATACGATGAAACGTACTCTTACGGTAGAACATTTATCATCGGCCTTCTTAATACGGCGTTAGTCTCCGTATTAGGTATTATTCTGGCTACTGTGATTGGCTTTACCATGGGGGTTGCCCGCCTTTCTTCTAACTGGTTAGTTAGTCGTTTAGCGGCAGTTTATATCGAAACTTTCCGAAATATCCCCCTTCTTCTGCAAATATTCTTCTGGTATTTCGCTGTTCTTCAAGCATTACCCTCACCACGCCAAAGCTTAAGTCTTGGTGAAGCTATTTTCCTGAACGTTCGTGGCTTATATTTCCCTGCACCGACTATGGAACCTGGCAGTAGCTACGTTATTGCCGCGTTAATCTTCGGGGTAATCGCAAGCTTATTAATTAATGTATGGGCGAATAATAAGCAACGTCTCACTGGGCAACAAACCCCAATGGGAAGAATAGTTTTGGGTTTAGTTGTTGGCCTTCCATTGGTTGTGTACTTCCTTGCTGGTATGCCAATTTCACTGAATTATCCTGAACTAAAAGGGTTTAACTTCCGAGGTGGTATTAGCATTATTCCTGAATTGGCTGCGCTACTTTTGGCATTGAGTGTTTATACAGCTTCTTTCATTGCTGAGATTGTGCGCTCTGGTATTAATGCGGTTAGCCATGGTCAAACCGAAGCAGCGATGTCGCTAGGCTTACCACGCTCGAAAACTTTAAAGCTTGTTGTCATTCCTCAAGCGTTACGAATTATTATTCCACCTTTAACCAGTCAATATCTCAACCTCACCAAAAACTCATCGTTAGCGATGGCGATTGGTTACCCAGATCTTGTCTCTGTGTTTGCTGGTACTACCCTGAACCAAACGGGACAAGCGATTGAGATCATTGCGATGACGATGGGCGTGTACTTGACATTAAGTCTGATTACGTCTGCATTAATGAACTTGTATAACCGTAAAGTCGCGCTGGTGGAGAGATAATATGAGTACTCATCAATTTCAACCGGATCTCCCGCCACCCGCCAATACTGTAGGCTTCGTTGGTTGGATGCGGAAAAATCTATTTAATGGCCCTATCAATTCCATTGTTACTGTCATTCTTGCGTATATTGTCGTAACTGCAATATGGTATATCGTGGATTGGGCGTTTATTAACGCAGACTGGATTGGCTCAACGCGTGACGACTGTAGCCGAGATGGTGCTTGCTGGGTATTTATCAGCGTGCGCTGGGAGCAGTTCATGTATGGTTTTTATCCAGAGTCCGAACTATGGCGCCCTCGCCTGTTCTATATCACATTAGCCATATTTACTGTTTTACTCGCGTATGAGAAGACACCGAAACGGATGTGGATTTGGCTTTTCTTCGTAAACATCTACCCATTCATCATCGCTGGACTTTTATACGGTGGTGTCTTTGGACTAGAAGTGGTAGATACACACAAGTGGGGTGGACTACTCGTTACGCTCATTATTGCGCTAGTTGGTATCGTAGTTTCATTGCCAATTGGTGTGGTGCTTGCGCTTGGTAGACGTTCAGAGATGCCGATCATTCGCAGCATTTGTACCGTCTACATTGAAGTTTGGCGTGGCGTTCCTCTGATTACGGTTTTGTTCATGGCTTCGGTTATGCTTCCATTGTTTATGTCTGAAGGCTCAGAGACAGATAAACTGATTCGCGCCCTTATAGGTGTGGTTATGTTTGCCTCCGCTTACATGGCAGAAGTGGTACGCGGTGGTCTACAAGCCATTCCGAAAGGTCAATATGAAGCCGCTGATGCGCTTGGGTTAAGTTACTGGAAAAAGACTGGGCTGATTATCTTGCCACAGGCGCTAAAGATTACTATTCCTTCTATCGTGAACACCTTCATCGGTTTGTTTAAAGACACCAGTTTGGTACTCATCATTGGCATGTTTGACGTACTCGGTATAGGACAAGCAGCAAATACCGACCCTGAATGGTTAGGTTTTGCTACAGAAAGTTATGTATTTGTCGCGTTAGTGTTTTGGGTGTTTTGTTTTGGCATGTCGCGCTATTCGATATGGCTTGAAAACAAACTTCATACCGGTCACAAACGATAACTCATCAAGATCAAGGACGTATTATGACGCAACAACAAGACTACATGATCCAATTGAAGGACATGAATAAATGGTATGGTGAGTTTCACGTACTAAAAAATATTAACCTCGACGTTAAGCGCGGCGAGAAAATCGTTATCTGTGGTCCATCAGGGTCGGGAAAATCAACGATGATTCGCTGTATTAACCGTCTTGAAGAGCACCAAACAGGCAGCATTTACGTCTCTGGTACGGAATTAACTGAAGACTTAAAGAACATTGAAGCAGTACGCCGAGAAGTGGGCATGTGCTTTCAACACTTTAATCTCTTCCCTCATTTAACCGTACTGGAAAACTGTACGCTCGCGCCTATCTGGGTGAAGAAGATGCCAAAAGATGAGGCAGAAGCAGTTGCGATGAAATATCTGGAACGTGTAAAAATTCCAGACCAAGCGGAGAAGTATCCCGGTCAGCTGTCTGGTGGCCAGCAACAACGTGTGGCGATTGCTCGCTCTTTGTGTATGAACCCTAAAGTCATGCTTTTTGATGAGCCAACATCTGCACTCGACCCGGAAATGGTTCGCGAAGTACTGGATGTAATGGTCGAACTCGCCGAGGAAGGCATGACTATGCTATGTGTGACACATGAAATGGGCTTTGCTAAAGAGGTTGCCGATCGCGTGATATTCATGGACGCAGGAGAGATCATCGAAGAAAACAACCCTGTTGATTTCTTCGAAAATCCTCAATCGGATAGGACCCAAAATTTCCTAGCGCAAATCTTACACCACTAAGATTTAGCCGAATCGACATAAAAAAGCACTGGTTTCTATGAAGCCAGTGCTTTTTGTTACTAAATTCAAAAATCTGTGTAAGAATCAACATAGCTATGCTAGGCAGTAATATTGTGTTACAAGTTGCCAAATACATAACATCTTATTTCTATTATTATTTTATCTAAATTACGTATGGTTAGGGCTTGATTTTTTGAACTTTCAATCCCATAAATGTACTTAAAAGAAAGTCTCTTATCGAGGAAGATTATGAACAGTCCAATGTTTACCCGCACTTCAACTCAAGAAAGTGCTCTACAAACGAACAAAGTATTGCGTAATACTTACGCTCTACTTTCAATGACACTTTTATGGTCGGCAGTCGTTGCTGGCGTTGCAATGGCATTTAACCTTCCACATCCAGGTATCATCCTAATGCTGGTTGGTTTCTACGGCCTATTATTCTTAACAGAGAAAAACCGTAACAACAGTCTTGGCCTTGTGTTTACGTTCCTATTTACTGGCTTCTTAGGTTACACCGTTGGCCCTATTCTAAACATGTACATTGGTGCAGGCATGGGCGATATCGTATTAACCGCACTCGGTGGTACGGCACTATCTTTCATGGCAGCATCGGCATACGCACTAACAACGAAACGTGACCTATCGATGATGGGTGGCTTAATGCTATCACTATTTGTTGTGCTGGTTGTGGGCATGATTGCAAGCTTCTTTATTCAATCAACCCTCTTACACTTGGCGTTGAGCAGCTTGTTTATCATTTTCTCTACTATGGCGATCCTGATGACAACACAAAGCATTATTCGTGGCGGTGAAACAAACTACATCTCTGCGACAGTAACTTTGTATGTATCAATCTACAACATCTTCATCAGCCTACTAAGCATTCTAGGTATTATGAACGACGATTAATCGTTTCTCGTTAAGTAGAATAAAAAAGCCCGAAGGTAATTCCTTCGGGCTTTTTCTTTGTGTGCAATTCAGTGTATTACGCCTGCTCTACTGACAACTCGATAACTTCGTCAGCTTCTGGATTTTCTCTAAAGCGTCTCACTTTGATCGTTTCCTCTCCTAACATGATTTGCTTGGCGATTCGGTGCATACCGTCAAAAACACGATAGTCACTGGTTAAGATTACCGGATACGACAAATCAGCATTGTTGATTCGTTGGCAATGTTTTGCAATTTCACGGCAGGTTGGCTGTGGCCCTTCATGACTAAACCAAGTCACTTCATTTGGGCCTTTGATATCATCAATCGAAATTTCTTCTACAGGTAAGGATTCTGCAAGTTGCCAAATACGCTCGATGGACCAAGTGGATTTTACATTGTCATTAATCTCAATGTAACGTTGTTTCGACATGACTAACTCCTTGTCATCATTGTTGTTTCTAACCTGAATACAGGCTTTTCATCAATCAAAGAGAATATCGGTCTATGAAAACAAACACAACGTTGTCAGCTATTCATTCACCCTTAAAATCCCATAATCAGACAAGTAGCCAAGAAAAAACCAAAACAAAAATGAATAAGCCTGGGTATCCATGCAATTTCGTTGGTACTCACCCCGTAAAATTTCTAACAAACTGAATAGTTTCCTATTTATTTGAATAAAAGAGCATTTATATCAAAGTGCCTAGCTCAGTCAAAAACACTCACCATTTTGTACGCTTTTGATTCGCTCGATACGACTTCGAGATTCTTTTGTTGAGAACATTCTCGGCTGTCGCTAATCTATAAACATCCATGTTTACTTAACGGATAAAACGTTATGTTCGTTTACAACGGCAAAGAAATTGAAACGGATGCTCAAGGCTACTTATTGGATCATACTCAATGGGAAGAAGGTATGATTGAGCTTTTAGCAAAAGAAGAAGACATCGAGCTTACGGATGCTCATTTGGAAGTTGTGCATTTTGTGCGAGACTTTTATGAAGAGTTTAATACCTCCCCTGCAGTGCGTATGCTTGTGAAAGCGATGGAAAAAGCGCACGGCCCAGAAAAAGGTAATAGTAAGTATCTATTCAAGCTGTTTAAAAAGGGGCCAGCCAAACAAGCAACCAAATTAGCCGGCCTACCAAAGCCAGCTAAATGCTTGTAGATTCATAAAATTTTAAAACCGCGTAACGGCTTATACGACGCAGGCTCCTGCATCACATGCTCTACTGTTGCCGTTCGCGGTCCTTCTTGTAACCATTTCGAAAACGCAACTATTTGCGCGTCTGTTCCACACGCCATCACTTCAACATCACCATTGTTTAGGTTCTTCGCATAACCTGTTAACCCTAGCTTCAATCCTTGATGGGAAGTATGGTAACGAAAGCCCACGCCTTGAACATGACCTTTTACTATAAATCTCTCACACTTTACGTTCATCTTTGTACCGCTTCTTTTTACTGAGTGATATATTCTTTTCGTCTATTCACCCCACTAAGGATAGTGGGTTTTTGCACGGTTATTATAATTATGAAAGAAATTCCATTCCGCTGGATTGATAAGTATCTCATTCACTTAAAGATTCAAGAAAAGTTCTATTTGCTCTTCGTTCTCCCTCTTCTTGCTTTAGTCATTCTCACTCTCGTCCTTAATAGCGCGGCTAATACACTGATCTCAAGTATGTACCAAGAAGAGCTCATGCTTATGAAAGGTCTGATAGAGGCAGGCAATCTTTCTCAATCTCAAGTAGCAAGCCTCATAGCGGGTTCAGAAACCGTTTCTATTGGCTCTGGTCCGCAATCCGTGTCTGTTTTAAATGGTGCGTACAGTTTGGTTGCGAACCATGAACTTTCTTTATGGACTGCCCTATCAACGACTCAAGTGAGCATCATCTGTGTGAGCTTGTTTATTCTCGCTCTTGGTGTTTACTACATCATGACGTTTATTGGCGGCGCGATGTTCACGATGAACAAAGCATTAAACACTCTTGCTGGTGGCGACTTAACTGCGAGAATGAACTTCTTCCCTGTTCGCGACGAGTTTAGTGAAATTGCTATTACGATAGACAAAGTTGCAGAACGAGAGCAACAAATGGTGCTGTCGATTCAAGAGTCTGTGGCGTTAATGCAACAAATTAGCTCAGACCTGAATCAATCGATTCATCACAGTTCAGATATTTCAGCGACTCAGCAGGAACACCTCAACTCTCTTGCGAGTGCAACTGAACAGATGGCATCAACGATTCGAGAAGTCGCGACACTAGCTCACGATTCAAGCACGCAAACCGATGATGCACGTAACGTGGCTCAGTCTGGACAAGTGAAAGTTGAGAATACGCTTCACTCGATTTCGAACCTCTCTAATGAGATTCAATCTGCGTCTCAAGCAGTAGCGGAGTTAGATGCTAATGCCGCACAAATTGATGAAGTCGTGACAACCATTAATGGGATTTCCGAGCAAACTAACCTACTTGCATTGAACGCAGCCATTGAAGCAGCACGTGCTGGAGAACAAGGTCGTGGATTTGCGGTCGTTGCGGATGAGGTTCGCGCTCTTGCGGGACGCACTCAGCAAGCGACAGTTGAAATCCAAACGATGATTGAATCGTTACAGCGTAACAGCCAGTCGCTTACTAAGCTGATGGAAGTGACAGTTAATAATGCAAATGAGGGACAAAACCTCATGACGGAAGTGAATCACGAAATCGGCTCTTTGGCAGATAAAAATCAAACTATCTCCGACAGTAGCATTCAAATTGCAACAGCAGCTGAAGAGCAAGGTGTAGTCGCGGACAATATCGCCTCAAGCGTTGAAGAAATTCGAGTTCAAGCAGATAACGTGTGCAATATGATAAGCACGACTTCACAAAACGTTGATCAACTGCGTAAGCAAAGCGACACAATGGAGTCGCTACTGACTGGACTTAAAGCATAGCAACGGAATCTGTTACAGCAAATTCAAATAAAAGGGTCACTTTAGTGACCTTTTTGTATTTAAAAGTCACTACAATGTACTGGATTGCCGAGGGATATTGCTTTTACCATTCACATCCCGGACAATACGCCCCTTTCAAAATTCAACAAGAGCTAATGAAATGACAGCTGCTATCTATTTGGTTAAAGGTCGTGAGAAATCGGTCAAGCGCAAGCACCCTTGGATCTTCTCTCGAGGCATCAACAAAGTTGAGGGCGAACCTGCTCTTGGCGAAACGGTTGATGTATTCACTCACGACGGTAAATGGCTAGCTAAAGCGGCATATTCGCCAGCTTCACAAATTCGTGCTCGTATTTGGAGTTTTGATAAAGAAGAAATCGACACCGCGTTTTTCGTTAAACGACTTAAAGACGCACAACTTCTTCGTGAAGACATTATCGAACGTGATGGCCTTACGGGTTATCGCCTTATCGCAGCAGAGTCTGACGGCTTACCAGGCGTTACGATCGACCGTTACCAAAATTTCTTTGTGTGCCAACTTCTCAGTGCTGGCGCAGAACACAATAAGCAGGCTATTGTTGACGCTCTGGTTGAGTGCTTCCCTGATTGTAATGTGTACGAGCGCTCTGACGTGGCCGTTCGTAAAAAAGAAGGTTTAAAAGAGAGCACGGGCGTCTTGCACGGCGAAGAGCCACCTAAATCAGTCGTCATCGAAGAAAATGGCGTAAAGATTAGTGTAGATATCGTTGGCGGACACAAAACAGGTTTCTACCTAGATCAACGTGATAGTCGCCAGCAAGCGATGAAATATATGAAAGGCAAAGAAGTTCTTAACTGCTTCTCTTACACAGGTGGCTTCGGACTTTACGCTCTAAAAGGTGATGCAAAGCGTGTGATTAACGCTGACGTGTCGCAACCTGCTTTAGATACCGCAAAATTCAACGCAGAGCTAAACGAGTTTGATATTTCGAAGAAGCGTGCCGTGTTCCTAAATGCAGACGTGTTTAAGCTGCTTCGTGAGTATCGTGATCAAGGAACTCAGTTCGATGTTGTGATCATGGACCCACCGAAGTTCGCAGAGAGCAAAGCACAACTAAACGGCGCATGTCGTGGTTACAAAGACATCAACATGCTAGCAATGCAAATTCTAAAACCGGGCGGCACGCTACTAACCTACTCGTGCTCTGGCTTGATGGATCAAGTTCTGTTCCAGAAAATCATCGCTGATGCAGCCGTAGATGCTAACCGCCAAGTAAAGTTTGTGGAGCGTTTTGAACAAGCCGCTGACCACCCAACCGATACCGCATATCCAGAAGGTTTCTACTTAAAAGGTTTTGCATGTAAAGTGCTTTAGGCTACGAATAAGTAAGACAAAGCAGAAGAAAAGGGCCTACTGGCCCTTTTTCATTATGGCTCTAAGTTAACCTTAGTTAGTGCGGATAACACATCTCTCTCAAAGTCCGCATTTCCCACGATTAAATCACTAAACTCTGTCGCCCCGTTTTCTATTACGATAGTTTGAATTGAGTTTCCATCGTTATGGGTTATTTCTAGAGATAAGTCATCGCCATCAATGTTCAAGTCAATACTATTGAGAAGTTCTTCTATCGTATTGTGCCCTGCATCTTCAACGACTTCACTCAGATCTAAGGTGTCCAAATCTCTCTCAAAACCTCTAATTAGATCTGTTCCTGTATCCAAGGAGTCGTTGACCCATTTAAAGACATCTGCCTCGTTATCATTACCGATCAAGATGTCATGACTTACGTCCACTTCAGCTTCAATAATATTTGCAGAGCCATTACTTGAAGCATTTACTCCTCCGTTTTCATCAATAACGAATTGCAGGGTGTTCTCACTTTGATCACCATCGTTATCCGTCAATACATAATCGAAGTCTAACGTTTCAACTGTATCACCCACCGCACCATAAAATGCATACGCACCGTCGTTTAAGTCGATTTCCAGAGTATGTTTGCTGTCGATATAGATAGTAAGCTGCATCGTTGTGTCGTCAAATGCATGCGAAATACCATC
Source organism: Vibrio sp. 1402 (assembly GCF_033340275.1). Taxonomy (NCBI): domain Bacteria; kingdom Pseudomonadati; phylum Pseudomonadota; class Gammaproteobacteria; order Vibrionales; family Vibrionaceae; genus Vibrio; species Vibrio sp. 1402. Next base: position 2,710 of record NZ_JAWOWE010000016.1, on the reverse strand, counting down.
GTTATTTTCAGTTACTATTAGGTCTGAACCATCAAACGAATAAGTGACACCGTCATGTTCTATTTCGCTAATATAACCACCATCTGCACCAATACCTGTATCTGGAGAAGTGGTATACATCAAGTTCCCCCCAACAGGTTGAATCACTGACTGCAACATAACCGGAGGTAATTGAGTTACGTCAGGAACCACAACACCATCAAGGTCTTGATTCAAAAAGCCATCATATGCTACGCGATCTAATTGCTCCGGCATAAGATTAACGCCCATACCATACGCTAGGGCTGTTATCTGATTATCAGGATCGGTTAGGTGATCAATCCAACTCTGCTCGCGAGCGTCGTTTATAAATGATGACGCAGGGTTTGGCTGACCATCTGACAAGAAGTAACTAACATTCGACGCACTGGTTAACTTACCTACATCATCCCATGACTGTTTTGCTTCATTTAGCGCGTTGTTATAGTTAGTCGCGCCACCCGCAGTTAGCGTCTCAATATACGCTTTGGCCTCCTCGACCGTCAGCCACGTCGCAGCACCTATAGCGTAAGTGGATGCTGTACTGCTATAAGTAATAATTTGAACTCGCGTTTGACCGATAGACTCATATTGATTCAATAACTGAGTTGCCGAATCTTTCATTATCTGCAAGCGATTATCCGTTCGCATAGAACCCGAGACATCCATTATGAGCTGAACGTTGGCACTTTCTTTAGTTTCTGCAACTACATCGTGAATAATAGATGCAGAATCTGGTGAGTCATCTTCCACAATAACGTTGACCGTTGTGGAGTTAGTAAGACCACGAGCATTCGAGACAAGCACAGGCACCTCAATATTTAAGGTGTCTTCTCCAGATGGGTTGGAGTGATCAATCGGACCAAGAAGCTCCGTAGATACCACTCCAGTATCATTGACTGATATTTTGATAACCTCTTCACCGTTCGCTGAACCGATAAGCATTTGGTCGTTATTTGATAACGTCCACGTTACAGAGATACCGTTACTAGTAAGAGCTGTAGATGGTTCACTGAGCGTAACAGAATCAACGGTTTGACCCAGCGTCAATTGTTCTACATCAGTACTCGAGTCAGTTGTGTCATCAAAGCCGTTTAGAGCAGAGTCATCAGCAATGGCGTTGCTTAAGCCTTCCTCAGAAACGTTTAGTGTTACACCTTCTACAATTGGTGGGGCGTAAGGGTTGACAGAAAAGTACCCCGTTTTACTGTCGCCATCATTATCAGTAATAGTGTAGTTAAAATCGATATCCCCATCGCCATAAGGTGAGGTCAAAGGCAAGTATTGGAAGAACTCCCATTTTCCAGTGCTAGGTGTAAGTTGAACTTCGAATGCAAGCTCTCCATCAGCCTCTGCAATCAGTCTATTAGAGTTTTGTGGATCGACGTATATCAACACGTCTTTACCATCTAGAGTCTCTAAACCAGCCTCACCTCCATTTAAGACTATAGAACCAGGGCCATCAGCTCCATATACAGCACCGAGGTTCCCATCCGCACTAGCAATTGGCACGCCAGAGTACGCACCTGTAAAGGTTATTGATTTAACGGTAAAGTCACTGTTGTCTTCAGTATCCGGGCCATTGCCATTACTGGTCGCCTCGAGGATGATTTTATCAAAGCCTCCCTGTTGAACATTGAAATTTGCCGCGTAATCACCACTGCTTGCGTCAGAGCTGAACGATTGCTGAGCAATTAATACACCATCTCTATAAAAAGATGCGATTCCTTTCTCAAGTTCACCACCAAACATTTTCTCAAATTCTATTTCTGCTCCGTAAGCAACTTTATTGCCTAAGTCTATGATTAACTGCTCTGATACACCCTCATTACCCGCGAATCGATAATCGACTTCGTTTTCTAATTGGAAGCCGTTGTTACCAGAACTTTTAACGCCAATCCCTTCTGATGATTGATTGATTTCAGCTGTTCCCAGCATCACAGATTCGTCAGACACAAAACCGTTTGCAGTCACAACAACGTCCCCAAATGTTCGACTGGTTGCGTCTGCCTCACTTCCTGCAAAATCTATGCGCCCTGTCAGAACGTTAGGTGCACCAGTAAGCGACACATCGACGGGTTGAACAACCACAGGCACGTATGGGCAATCATCTTCAACGGCCACATTTAAGCTTTGAGATGTTGTTGTTTGTCCATCACTTACAGAAATCTGTAAATCAAAGTTGATGATGTCTTCCACATCATTAACAGGATGATCAAGTGGCTCAAACAGAGTGATAGTATAGTCCCAAGAACCTTGACCTGAAGCTGAAGGCTCGCTCAGCACAACAGTAGCAACAATGCTCAGGTGAGCAGTTTTCGCAGTCAGCGTTTGAGTACTGTTGTCCCACGTCCACGATATAGGCTCCCCTCCTGATGTTAGGTTGTTAGGGCCTGCCAATACCACTGAAACATTCGCCGTGTCTGGATCGGCAACTGTGAATGTTCCTGAGAAACTTGCGGAGTTAGTAGTGTCAGAAGGGGATCCTGTATTATCAGGGATACCATTAGCTAAACCTTCTTCCGAAACAACTGCATTCACAACATTTGAAATAGAAGGAGGAGCATCATTATCAATAATCGTCGCCATACCCGTATCACTGCCTTGTACTGCGGCAATGCCGGTTACTGTCACACTGAAATCTTCAGGGCCTTCATAAACGGCGTCATCAATGGAAGCAATGCGCACATCA
>NZ_JAWOWE010000015.1:0-81567 GCF_033340275.1 Vibrio sp. 1402 | reverse complement strand
TGGGTGTTTTTTATTCTAAAAGGCGAGTTTTCACTACTATTCTACCTCCATACACCCTGTAATCGCCCTGAATAAGGAAAAAAGATGAGCTCAATGAGAAGCTACAAAGGTATAAAGCCTGAACTTGGTGAGCGTGTTTACGTTGACCCAACCTCTGTTTTAGTCGGTGATATCCGAATTGGCGATGATTCTAGCATTTGGCCATTGGTAGCAGCGCGAGGCGATGTAAACCACATTCACATTGGTGATCGAACGAATATTCAAGATGGCAGTGTTTTGCATGTCACCCATAAGAACGCTGAAAACCCAAACGGCTACCCATTGATTATTGGTAATGACGTTACGATTGGCCACAAAGTGATGCTGCACGGTTGTCAGATCCACGATCGTGTTTTGGTTGGTATGGGAGCTATTGTTTTAGATGCTGTTGTAATTGAGTCAGAGGTGATGATCGGAGCAGGCAGTTTAGTGCCACCTGGGAAAGTATTAGAAAGTGGCTACTTATATGTTGGAAGCCCAGTAAAACAAGCTCGCCCTCTATCAGAAAAAGAACGAGCTTTCTTGCAAAAGTCTGCCAACAACTATGTGCAAAACAAAAACGACTACTTAAATGAAGTAAAAGACTTGAACTAAAGCCCTGTTAACCGATGATGATATGGCCTTCTTCGTTGAAGGCTTCATCTTCTATTAGCTCTTCAGCCATTTCTTCTAGGTCGAATCGGTAATCAGTAAACACTTTAATTGCCGCTTGCTCAGTTTCAATCAGTGAACCACTGAGCTTTTCTAACTTTTGTTTCGTCACAAAGCACTCTATTAGTGCGCCTGATTGTTGCGCCGAAAAGTTTACCGATTGTGATACTTCATCCCATGATTGAATATCTGGGAATAAGATGGATTGATTCATCGCTTATTGACCTTCAAGGTTCTTTCTTAGTTCTCTGAGAATTTGTTTGGCACCAGGACGTAAGCCACGCCAGAGCATAAAGCTTTCCGCAGCCTGCCCAACTAACATTCCAAGACCATCATACGCATGAGCGGCGCCATTATCTTTTGCCCATAAGTTAAAGCTCGTCACCCCTTTGCCATAAATCATGTCATAGCTTGTACTGTTAGCGGCAAAGATGGAGGATGAAATAGTCGGCAGTTCACCACTAAGAGAAGCGGATGTGGAGTTAATGATGACATCATACTCTTCATCAATACTTGCCATCTCTTTGGCGAGGATAGGACCGTGAGAGACAAACAGCTCTGCGAGCTCTTGTGCTTTACTAAAGGTACGGTTGGTAATGGTTAAAGAGGTCGGCTTTTGATCGAGTAGTGGCTTAATAACACCACGAGCTGCACCACCAGCACCAATAATTAGGATTCGCGCACCTTCCAATACAACCTGATGCTGAAGCAGATCTTGCACTAAACCTGCACCATCAGTGTTGTCACCGATGATTTCACCATCGTCTAACTTCTTGAGGGTATTTACCGCGCCTGCTAACTGAGCCCGTTCTGTCAATCGACTAGCAAATTGATAAGCATCTTCTTTAAATGGCATAGTGATGTTGCACCCCTTGCCACCTTCAGCAAAAAACACCTTCGCCGCGTCAATAAAACCATCAACAGGTGCACTTTCTGCGGTATACACCAAAGATTGATTAGTTTGACGAGCAAACAAGGTGTGAATGAATGGCGACTTACTGTGTCCGATAGGATTACCAAACACGGCATAGCGATCGATTTGCTGGGTCATTTCCTTACCTTTGTTCCTTACTTAGATATAGAGAAAACAGGGCCACCTGATTACAGATGACCCTATCACTATCTATCTATATAGAAAAGGAGATTCCGTGCTTACCACTCTCGGGGCGTTAGGTATCGCTCGTAAAGTTCAGCTTCTGGCGATCCCGCTTCTGGCTCGTAGCAGTACTCCCAGCGAGCGAGCGGCGGCATTGACATCAGAATCGACTCAGTACGCCCACCACTTTGTAAACCAAATAAGGTGCCACGGTCATACACTAAGTTGAACTCTACGTAACGGCCGCGACGATATAGTTGGAATTCACGCTCACGCTCACCATACTTGAACTCTTTACGACGAGAAACGATCGGCAAGTAAGCCTGGCAATAGCCTTCACCCACTGCTTTGATGTAAGCAAAACACTTATCAAATTCCCACTGGTTTAGATCATCAAAGAACAAACCGCCAACACCGCGAGTTTCATTACGATGTGGTAGGAAGAAGTATTTGTCACACCATGCTTTATGCTCTTGGTAAACATCGTCACCAAATGGCGCACAAAGCAGTTTTGCAGTGTCGTGCCATGATTGGCAATCTTCTTCAAATGGATAGAACGGCGTTAGGTCAAAACCACCACCAAACCACCAAATTGGGTCTTCGCCATCTTTTTCTGCAATAAAGAAGCGGACATTGGCGTGTGAAGTCGGTACATAAGGGTTTTTAGGGTGAATAACCAAAGAAACACCCATCGCTTCAAAACGACGACCCGCTAGCTCTGGGCGATGCGCTGTCGCAGATGCTGGCATTTCTTTCCCTTCCACATGCGAGAAGTTCACGCCTCCCTGCTCGAAAACAAGGCCATCACGCAAAACACGTGAGCGACCACCGCCACCCAGACGCTCTCCTTTTTCACGTTGCCATGCATCTTCGACAAAGACGGCCTTTCCATCTTCTTGTTCTAACTGCTGACAAATGGAGTCCTGAAGTGACATCAAGAACTGCTTTACGGCGTGCTTATCGATCGCTGACATACGTTATTACCTATTACGTGAAACCTAATGATGGCTGGCTAGCAGGGTTAACCCTGTCTTAATATTTGTGAAGTTTTGGCGTCACGAATCTCGCTGGGTTTATCACGACCGCTGGTCTCGCCACGAAGAATGGCGACCAGCTTATCACCCAACTGCTCTTCGACTTCTTCCGTGGTCATACACGGTGGTAAGCTGGAGAGATTCGCGCTGGTAGAGGTTAACGGCTTTCCGAATGCATTACACATTTTTTGCACCAAAGGATGATCAGTCACACGAACCGCAATTGAATCAAACTGCCCTGAAACCCAGTTGGATACTTTATCGCTCGCTGGCATGATCCAAGTGTATGGGCCTGGCCAAGTGGCATGAACAGTCTGTAATTGTTCTTCAGTCAACTGAGATTCATCAATATAAGGCAAAAGCTGATCATAACTTGCCGCGATTAGAATCAGCCCTTTTTCTACCGGACGCTGCTTGAGCTCTAATAGCTTTTGAATTGCTTCTGGGTTATCTGGATCACATCCGACACCAAAAACCCCTTCTGTTGGATAGGCAATCACTTCGCCTTGCTTGAGTGCGTTGAGCACTTGTTCAAAGTTATCCACCGATTACTTCCTATTTGTTTGACTGTGTTGTTTTCACTAAGTGTACAAATATTCACTCTCAGACACTAAAGCAATTTTTTTATAAAATGTATCAATAGCGCCAACAACAAGACGCAAACGTTTGCTTGAGATAAAAATCCCCGTATAATGCGCACAAATTTATAGCTCACCTAATTTTTTGCAGCTTAAAGGAGTTTGAGATGAAAGTCGGTATCATCATGGGTTCTAAATCCGATTGGCCAACCATGAAACTAGCAGCGGACATGCTAGATCAATTTGGCGTGCCTTACGAAACAAAAGTCGTGTCAGCACACCGAACTCCTCAATTACTGGCTGACTACGCTAGTGGCGCAAAAGAACGCGGCATCAAAGTTATCATCGCAGGCGCAGGTGGTGCAGCCCACCTACCAGGTATGGCGGCGGCGTTTACTAGTTTGCCAGTGCTTGGGGTTCCCGTTCAGTCTCGTGCACTGAAAGGTATGGATTCACTGCTCTCTATTGTACAGATGCCAAAGGGAGTTGCGGTTGGTACATTGGCGATTGGCGAAGCGGGCGCAGCAAACGCCGGTATCCTAGCAGCGCAAATCCTAGGCACTCATGATGAAAACATCATGGCGAAGGTAGAAGCATTCCGTAATGAGCAAACGGAAACAGTTCTCGCAAATCCAAACCCTGCAGAGGATTAATCAGATGCATGTACTGGTTCTTGGTGCGGGTCAGTTGGCTCGTATGATGTCTCTGGCTGGTGCGCCACTGAATATTCAAATTTCAGCTTACGATGTCAGCAGCGGTGATGTCGTTCACCCTTTAACTCAACAGGTACTTGGCCATGGCTTGGAAAATGCGATTACGCAAGTTGATGTGATTACTGCCGAGTTCGAGCATATTCCACATGACGTGCTAAAGGTTTGCGAAGCGAGCGGCAAGTTCCTACCAAGTACGCAAGCCATCAAAGCAGGTGGTGATCGCCGTATTGAAAAAGCACTGCTTGATGATGCTGGCGTGCGCAACGCGAAATACTACGTCATTGAAACTCGTGAAGACTTTGAGCGCGCAATTGAACACGTTGGTATGCCAATGGTTCTGAAAAGTGCATTGGGTGGCTACGATGGTAAAGGCCAATGGCGCTTAAAAGAAGCTTCTCAAGTCGACGACATTTGGACTGAGATGGCAGAGTGCATCGCGGCAACACCAACTCAAGCGATTGTTGCTGAAGAGTTTGTTCCTTTTAACCGCGAAGTATCACTAGTTGGTGCTCGAAGCAAAGATGGAAATGTGGAAGTGTACCCTCTGGCAGAGAATGTTCACACCAACGGTGTATTGAGTCTTTCTACTGCGATTGATGCGCCAGAGTTACAGGAACAAGCAAAGCAAATGTTCACGGCTGTCGCAGATAGCCTAGATTACGTTGGCGTATTAGCGCTTGAGTTCTTTGATGTCGATGGGGCACTTTTAGTGAATGAGATTGCTCCACGCGTGCACAACTCTGGTCACTGGACACAGCAAGGTGCAGAAACGTGTCAGTTTGAAAACCATCTGCGCGCAGTATGCGGCTTACCATTAGGTAGTACGAAATTGGTTCGTGAAACCTCAATGGTGAATATTCTTGGTGAAGATACGTTGCCAGAAACGCTGCTCGCCATGGATGGTTGTCACATCCATTGGTACGGCAAAGAGAAGCGCGAAGGGCGCAAAATGGGTCACATCAACGTATGCGGTGACTACCCAGGAGAGTTGCACCGTAGGTTGTGCGCTCTCGCGAAGGTCTTAGATCCAATGACATTCCCAGCCGTGCACGAGTTTGCGAAACAAGCACAACGCTAAAATCTAGCCCCAAAAACCACAAAGGGTCGCACGATGCGACCCTTTTTAATTCCTTTGATGTATTTACCCTTGTTGAGTGTGCTGGCACTTACGGTTGGCACATTGCAATTTCACACCACTGGCGAGTTTCTTCTCCACCAACAACGTAAAACCACATTCTTCGCACCTCCCCTTTACCGGAGGGAGATTCACTGCAAATTTGCATTTAGGGTAGTTATCACATGCGTAGAAAGTTTTACCAAAACGCGTCTTACGTTCAACTAAATGACCTTTACCGCATTCAGGACACGCGTGGTGCTCTTGCGACTGCTTTTCTGGCTCAGGTTGATTAATCGACTCAATATGATGACAAGCCGGGTAATGGCTACAACCAACGAACATACCGTAGCGCCCTTGGCGGAGAACCAACTCATTGCCACACTCAGGACAAGGCACACCCAACTCTTTCACGATGTGCCCATCATTGCTGTGTAGCGGTTTAATGTAATCACAGCTTGGGTAATGGTTACAGCCGAGAAATGGGCCATGTTTTCCGTGCTTGAGAGTCAGCTCACCACCACATTTTGGACACGGCTCGTGTTCCAAAGCGTGTTCATGGGCAGAGAAAAGGGTGTTGTCGATTTTACTACTCATACTTACCGTTTCGTGAAAAACACACAAAAAGACAAACTCGCGTTTATTCTAGCTAAACTCGAACTTGCCCAGATGGTTAGTGAAGAATCCCTTGTTCCTTGGTGTACAACAGCTCTTCCATTAGCGTGTAAGCGTTTTCGTTGCCAGGCACATTAAACAGCACCATCAGAATGATCCATTTGAGGTCTTCAAGCTCAAACTCACTCGTTTCTAATCCCATCACTCGGTCAATCACCATTTCGCGAGTTTCTGTGGTTAACACATTGATTTGCTCGAGAAACAATAGAAATCCTCGGCATTCCAAATCTAAACGCTGCGTCTCTTTCGCTGTGTAGATACGAGTTGATGACGAAGCCATGCAAGTCGAGATTGCAGAAGAGGTGTCACTTTGCTGCAATGCGGCAAGCTCTTCTAACCAGACAAGGGCTTTGTAGATATCTTTTTGTTGGAAGCCTGCACGAAGCAACTCTTCTTCCAACTCGTCTTGTTCGACCTGTAACTCTGCATCGCTATGGATGTAGGTTTCGAATAGATACATCAGTATATCCATCATCATAGCTAGCCCCTCCCCTTTCGAATATAGCCACCTGAAACCGCAACGACATGCCCAGAGAGTTCTAACTCTAAGAGCTGCATCATGACTTCTTGGACAGGTATATTGGTCCTGTTTGCAAGAATATCAACCGGTGTAGCTTCACTTCCTACGTTAGCTAACAGCTGAGGAAATGGCAATTCTTCTTCATCATTTAACGTAGAAAATAAATCGGTACTCTGATTAATAGACCAATCAAGCAAGGACTGTATTTCATCTAAGACATCTTTCGTCTTTTCTACGAGGCAAGCGCCATGACGTATCAACTGGTTTCCACCGCAGGCATTGGGGGCATTGATTGACGCTGGCAGCGCAAATACTTCTCGACCTTGCTCAAGCGCGTAACGAGCTGTAATTAACGAGCCGCTCTTTTTCGCCGCCTCGACGACCAGTACACCAAGCGATAATCCACTAATAATACGATTACGACGCGGGAAGTTTTCTGGGCGCGGCTTGGCATTAGGCCGAAACTCAGACACCAAAGCCCCGTGTTCAATAACACGTTGCGCTAAACTACGATGACGTGCTGGATAAATATTTGCTAAACCAGATCCTAGCACCGCAATCGTCTTACCACCGGCTTGCAACGCACCATCATGCGCATGACCATCAATGCCTAAAGCGAGACCACTGGTGACAATAAAATCGTGCTGAACAAACTCTGCAGCAAACTGACGTGCATGCTGTAATCCATCAATACTCGCATTTCGACTGCCAACCATCGCGATTTGTGGCTGAGAGAGACAAGTAGGGTTTCCTTGAACAAAAAGTAGAGGTGGCGGTGCAACGATTTGTTTGAGTTGAGGTGGATAACGCGGGTCAGTCAGTGTCAGGATATGATGATTTGTAGAAGCCTCAAGCCAGCTTAAACAAGCATCGACTTCTTTATCTGTTGAAGCCCAAGCTTGAATTTGCTTAGTTGTTAACCCAAGTTGTTGTAGCTGTTCAGGAGAGAAGTTTACGATGTTACGTGGCGTGTCTCTTGCCAGTAGCTTATTCATTTTGACGCCGCCAATGCCTGGTAAACAACTCAGTTTTAACCAGGCAGCGAGATCATCGTTATTTCGTCGATTCATCGATGGTTAATTCGTCCGCCAACGGTGACACCACCGAAATATCTTGGTTAATGGGTTTAGTACTGTTAGTGATCAGTGCCAAGCTAAAGTACTCATAAGGACGAATGACCAGCAACTCACCAACTTTGCTTTGAGGCAAAGTAATTTTCTTATCAAGCACGCCAAACTCTTTCTTGAACTCATCGCCGTCTTTGTAAACTGGGTGCGCGTCTTCTTTTAAATCAAACACACTGCCTTGCTTCAGATTGTCTGACGTGCCTTTATCAATCACCACGACTTGGTTAGTTGAACTAAAGCGAATGCCTTCGATATTACCTAGCAACTTTGCAGAACTGCCTTGTGGCGACGGCAGCGGATAGAACGTAGTCGTGAAGTCAGTATTCTCAACCGATTGATTTGGCAACGCGATATCGTTACGTAGGATTTCTTGCATTTGCGATGTAAGCTTCAAACCTGAATAATCACTCGAAGCTTCAACGAGCTCGCCTTTGGCAATCAAACGCAGCGCGGTAATCTCTTCGGACACATCGTCACGCGAAAAGGTAGCTACTGGTCGGTAAATAGCCCAACCTGTCGCGGTCTGATTGCCATTGATATACAGCACATCTTCTGCAGTCAGATACTTACTGCCTTTGCTGCTACCCATCACTTTTGCTGCTCTGTTCAACGAATCTTTATCTAGCAACCGATCCGATTGAAGGTAAGGCATCACCAAACCTTCCGCAACGGTTGGTACGGCTTTCTTTTCTGTGATGCGAGCTTTCGGGCTCAGCTTCTTAACCGGTTTTAGGCTCAACACGGGCTGACCGTTAATCCACACCAAAGACAGCTTGTCTCCGGGATAAATTAAATGAGGGTTATCGATTTCCGGGTTTACTTGCCATAAACGAGGCCACAACCACGGGCTATCTAAGTACATGGCCGAAATATCCCATAGCGTATCGCCCTTCACGACTACATACGTTTGTGGCGCATCATCTTTAACAGTCAGTGGGTTCGCATCCACATTTGCTACAGCGTTGAAAGAGAAAAGTAGCGGCAACGTAACACTGGCAACGTTGCGGAAAATTCGATTCATGACCCTCGTCCTTGGTCTATTAAGCAGGAACCAGAATGGAAATTGGTGCAAGGATGCTGTCATTTAGGCTATAAAATGTCTAGAATTGAGCCAACAAGGTTTGTGCTGTTTCGGCACAGTTCAATATTTCGAGTGAATATGTCTGTATTACAAGTATTAACATTCCCGGATGATCGCCTGCGCACAGTCGCAAAGCCTGTTGAAGCGGTGACCCCTGAGATTCAAAAAATCGTCGATGACATGATTGAAACCATGTACGACGAAGAAGGTATTGGCCTTGCTGCAACGCAGGTTGATATCCACAAACGTATCGTAGTGATTGATATTTCAGAAACTCGCGATGAGCCGATGGTGCTAATCAACCCTGAGATTCTGGAAAAGCGTGGCGAAGATGGCATCGAAGAAGGCTGTCTGTCGGTACCAGGTGCGCGCGCACTTGTGCCTCGCGCTGCAGAAGTTACCGTTAAAGCACTGGATCGTGATGGCAAAGAGTTCACCTTTGAAGCCGACGACCTGCTAGCGATTTGTGTTCAACACGAGCTTGATCACCTACAAGGTAAGCTGTTCGTGGATTACCTATCGCCACTGAAACGCAAACGCATTCAGGACAAGCTAGCGAAAATCAAACGCTTTAACGAGAAGCAGCAAAACGCTTAATCTCGAACCATACCAATTAGAAGGAAGTCTACCTTGAGTCAGTCTTTACGAATTGTCTTTGCAGGTACTCCGGATTTCGCCGCCCGTCACTTGGCGGCGTTGTTGTCTTCGGAGCATGAAGTCATCGCGGTTTACACAAACCCAGATCGTCCAGCGGGTCGTGGCAAAAAATTGGCTGCGCCACCGGTAAAACAACTGGCGCTAGAACACAATATCCCGGTTTACCAACCTGAAAGCTTTAAGTCCGACGAAGCGAAACAAGAACTTGCCGATCTGAACGCCGACCTCATGGTTGTCGTGGCGTACGGTATGCTGCTGCCACAAGCGGTTCTTGATACCCCTAAACTGGGTTGTATCAACGTACATGGTTCTATCCTACCTCGTTGGCGTGGTGCGGCTCCAATCCAACGCTCTATTTGGGCGGGCGATGCAGAAACTGGCGTAACCATCATGCAGATGGACATCGGTCTCGACACTGGTGATATGCTGAAGATTGCAACTCTGCCAATCGAAGCGACAGATACCAGCGCTTCAATGTACGAAAAATTGGCTGAGCTTGGTCCAGAAGCCCTGATTGACTGCCTAGCAGACATTGCTGCGGGTAAAGCAGTGCCAGTGAAGCAAGACGATGAGCTAGCGAACTATGCGAAAAAACTCAGCAAAGAAGAAGCACGCATCAACTGGAACGACGATGCGGCGCACATTGAGCGCTGCGTTCGTGCATTTAACCCATGGCCAATGAGCCACTTTGAGGCGGCAGAAAACAGCATCAAAGTATGGCAAAGCCGTGTGGCAGAGCAAACCAGTGACAAGCCAGCCGGCACCATCGTGCAAGCAGATAAAACCGGTATTTATGTTGCGACAGGCAACGGCGTACTGGTGCTAGAGCAACTGCAAGTTCCTGGCAAAAAAGCCATGTCAGTTCAGGATATTCTGAATTCGCGTGCGGCTTGGTTTGAAGTTGGCACTCTGCTGGTTTAAGCCATACTAGGGGTTATTATTCCCAATTATACGAACTTTTAGAGGGCAGAGATGCCCTCCTTTACTTTAAGGTACTCATCATGAATGTTCGCGCTGCGGCTGCTAACGTCCTGTATCTTGTCGTCGACAAGGGCCACTCACTTTCAAGCGCTCTTCCAGCGGCTCAACAAACGGTACGACCTCGTGACCACGCTCTGTTACAAGAGATCTGTTACGGTGCGCTACGTTACCTACCTCGCCTAGAAATGATCGCAAACCAATTGATGGATAAGCCGCTAAAAGGCAAACAACGTGTATTCCATCACCTAATTCTGGTTGGTATTTACCAACTGAGCTTCATGCGCATTCCTGCGCACGCAGCTGTCGGTGAAACGGTTGAAGGCACTAAAGAGCTGAAAGGTCCTCGTCTGCGTGGTTTGATTAACGCTGTATTGCGTAACTACCAGCGCAACCAAGAAGAACTCGACCAAATGGCCGTCAGCAACAACGCTGGCAAGTACGGTCACCCAAGCTGGTTACTAAAACTGCTGCAAGAGGCCTACCCACAGCAATGGGAAAGCATAGTTGAAGCGAACAACCAAAAAGCACCAATGTGGCTGCGTGTAAATCACCAACACCACACTCGAAATGAATACCTTGCGCTGCTCAAAAATGAAAACATTGATAGCACGCCACACACAGAAGCAATGGACGCCATAAAATTGGCCGCACCATGTGACGTGATGAAGCTACCTGGTTTTGATAAAGGTTGGGTTTCGGTACAAGATGCGGCGGCGCAGCTTTCGATCAACTACCTAAAACCACAAGACGGCGAACTGATTTTAGATTGCTGTGCTGCGCCAGGTGGCAAGACTGCGCACATTCTAGAGCGCACGTCGGGCAGTGAAGTGGTCGCGATTGACTGCGACGACACACGCTTGAAACGTGTGCATGAAAACCTGAAGCGTCTCAACCTTCAGGCAAAAGTGGTTTGCGGTGATGCGCGTAATCCACAAGAATGGTGGCAAGGCGAGCAATTTGATCGCATTTTGCTGGATGCCCCATGTTCTGCGACTGGCGTGATTCGTCGTCACCCAGACATCAAATGGCTACGTCGTGCAGACGACATCGCCGCATTAGCAGAGCTGCAAAGTGAAATTTTTGATGCCATGTGGACGCAACTGAAGCCCGGCGGCACCATGGTTTACGCGACTTGTTCAATCACACCGCAAGAAAACGTGGAGCAAGTAAAAGCGTTTTTAGCACGTACCGCGGATGCGCAACTGCTGGATTCTGATCCCGACCAGCCTGGTCGTCAAATTCTACCAGGCGAAGAAGATATGGATGGTTTCTACTACGCAGTGCTAACTAAAACACACGCGTAACAGCATGCTAAATAGGGCGATTGAAGTGATTTCAATCGCCTTTTTCAGATACGAGAAAAGAGTATGAAGATCATTATTCTTGGTGCAGGTCAGGTTGGCGGCACACTGGCAGAAAACCTAGTGGGTGAAAACAACGACATCACCATCGTCGACAATAATGCCGACCGACTGCGTGAATTGCAGGACAAATACGACCTGCGTGTGGTCAATGGCCATGCGAGCCACCCAGACGTGCTGCATGAAGCTGGCGCGCAAGACGCCGATATGCTCGTCGCAGTAACCAACACTGATGAAACCAACATGGCTGCCTGTCAGGTCGCGTTCACTCTATTCAATACCCCAAACCGCGTTGCACGTATTCGCTCTCCAGAATACTTGGCAGAAAAAGAAGCCCTGTTTAAATCTGGCGCTATTCCTGTTGATCACCTTATCGCACCAGAAGAACTCGTCACGAGCTACATCGAACGTCTGATCCAATACCCAGGCGCGCTGCAAGTGGTGAGCTTTGCTGAACAGAAAGTCAGCCTAGTGGCGGTGAAAGCCTACTATGGTGGCCCGCTGGTGGGTAATGCGCTGTCTGCTTTGCGTGAGCACATGCCGCACATCGATACCCGTGTGGCGGCTATTTTCCGCCAGGGTCGCCCGATTCGCCCACAAGGCACCACGATTATTGAAGCCGACGATGAAGTGTTCTTCGTTGCAGCAAGTAATCATATTCGCTCAGTGATGAGTGAGCTTCAGCGCCTAGAAAAACCGTACCGCCGCATCATGATTGTTGGCGGGGGTAACATCGGCGCAAGCTTGGCTAAACGCCTAGAGCAAACTTACAGCGTGAAGCTGATTGAGCGTAACTACCAGCGTGCAGAAAAGCTCTCTGAGCAACTAGAAAACACCATCGTGTTCTGCGGTGATGCGGCAGACCAAGAGCTTCTCTCGGAAGAGAACATCGACCAAGTCGACGTTTTCATCGCGCTGACCAACGAAGATGAAACCAACATCATGTCTGCAATGTTGGCAAAACGCATGGGCGCTAAAAAAGTGATGGTGCTGATCCAACGTGGCGCTTATGTAGACCTGGTACAAGGCGGCGTAATTGATGTAGCAATCTCACCTCAGCAAGCCACTATTTCAGCCTTGCTAACGCACGTTCGTCGCGCTGATATCGTAAACGTATCCTCACTTCGCCGCGGCGCTGCGGAAGCGATTGAAGCCGTCGCTCACGGTGATGAAAGTACATCTAAAGTGGTTGGACGTGCGATTGGAGATATAAAGCTTCCACCTGGGACCACCATTGGTGCTATCGTTCGTGGCGAAGAAGTTCTTATTGCCCACGACCGTACGGTCATCGAGCAGGATGACCATGTGGTGATGTTCCTGGTCAACAAAAAATACGTATCAGACGTCGAAGCGCTATTCCAGCCGAGTCCATTCTTCCTCTAGGATTTTCCTATGGTCAACTTACGTCCCGTACTGTTTGTTATCGGGCTGGTTTTATCCAAACTGGCCCTGTTTATGTACGTGCCGACTTTGGTCGCTTTCTTTACCGGTACGGGGGGATTCCTCGATTTCGCCCAAGCCGTTGTGATCACGCACCTTGCCGCCTTCATCTGCCTAACGATAGGTCGAACCGCCAAGTTCAAACTCAGCGTACGCGATATGTTCCTCATCACCAGTTTGGTTTGGACCATCGCGAGTGCGTTTGCCGCTTTGCCATTTGTGTTTATCAACCACATCAGCTTCACCGACGCCTACTTCGAAACGATGTCGGGTATCACCACGACGGGCTCAACGGTGCTCAGTGGCCTAGACAACATGGCGCCGAGCATATTGTTGTGGCGCTCTATTTTACAGTGGCTTGGTGGCATTGGTTTTATCGTGATGGCGGTAGCAGTGCTACCTATGCTGAATGTCGGTGGTATGAAGCTATTCCAAACCGAATCATCAGATTGGTCGGATAAAAGTAGTCCAAGAGCGAAAACGGTCGCCAAAAACATCGTAGCGGTATATTTAATGCTAACAGGCCTATGTATTTTGGGCTACTTGATCACCGGCATGAACCTGTTCGAAGCAATCAACCATGCCTTTACTACGCTATCGACGGGTGGATACTCTACATCTGATGGGTCAATGAACCACTTCTCTAATGGCGCACATTGGGTGGCCACTACCTTTATGTTCTTAGGTGGTTTGCCGTTTTTGCTCTTTATCGCCGCATTACGTAAACGCCGTATTGATGTGTTGGTTAACGACGCTCAAGTTAGAGGATTTGCGTACCTGTTCGTATTCTCAAGCTTAGTGATTTCAGCTTGGCTAGTGATTCGAGATGGGTACACCATTTTGGATGCCCTGCGAGTGTCGATGTTTAATATTGTCTCTGTCGTCACCACAACTGGCTTTGGCTTAGAAGACTTCACCGCATGGGGCGCATTACCCACCACTCTTTTCGCATTCTTAATGATGGCGGGAGCATGCTCAGGATCAACGTCTGGCGGGATCAAAATCTTCCGCTTCCAAATTGCGATGACGCTGCTAAACAAACAAATGATGAAGTTGATTCACCCTTCAGGGGTGTTTGTACAGCGTTATAACCAGCGACCGGTGAATGATGATATTGTTCGCTCAGTGGTGGCATTTGGCTTGATGTTTTTTATCACCATTATCTTTATCGCAGGTTGTTTAAGTGCTCTTGGCCTCGACCCTGTGACCAGTATTTCTGGCTCAATCACCGCCGTTGCCAATGTTGGCCCTGGTATGGGTAGTGTGATTGGCCCGACAGGCAACTTCGCGCCTCTGCCCGATACTGCCAAATGGCTCTTAAGCTTTGGGATGTTAATGGGCCGCTTGGAAATTCTGACTATTCTTGTACTGTTCTTTCCTGCGTTTTGGCGCCGCTAAGCAGACTCTAATTAAAAGGTATAACAATGAAAACATGGATTACTCTGGCGACCCTACTTGCCGCCTCATCCACATACGCCGCCGAGGTCATCACTTTAGCCGATGGTCGAGAAGTGAAGTTGAACGATGACTTTACCTGGGAGTACGTCATGAAAAAACCGGCGCAGCAAGCGACGGAGACACAAACAACAGCAAGCGTAGTTGAAACAATCGCAGCTCCTGCGATTGCGACAATTCCTGTGGTAACGAAAACCGTTGGCACGACCGTGGTGGTAAACGCCAAAAAGCCAACCATGCAGCTATCAGATTCAGGTGTGGATGTATTGATTGGTTCAGCAAGCTATCAAAGCGGTGAGCTTATTTTGCCTACATCAATCACTAACCAAAGCTCTCAATCTGTCATTCAAGTGGAAGTTGAGGTGCAAGTGTTTGATATGTCTGGTCAGCAACTGGCAAAAGAAAACGTGACGGTTTGGCAATCCATCAAGCGCATGGCGGATACCTACCTGCGACCACAGCAAGCGGAACAAGGTAAGAGCATTAAATTGGCTGTACCGCAATCACAGCAATACCAGTTTTCTGCCAAAGTGCTAGAGGTAAAAACTCGCTAATACGTGTTTAATATTCTTTGTTGAGCCTATCGGCTAGATAGGCTCAACAAAGTAATAAATAGCAAAGAAATGGCACACGCAGCCAGCCAAAACAAAGCCGTGCCAAATCGCATGGTTAAAGGGAATGCGCTTCGCAACGTAGAAAATCACGCCCAGTGAATACACAACTCCACCAGCAGCAAGCAGTGTAAGTCCGCCGACATCCAAGTTGATCGCCAACTGATAAATCACAATCAACGATAACCATCCCATCACCAAATACGTCATCAAAGAAAGCTTTTTAAATCGATAGACGAACGCAACTTTCATGATGATGCCGATCAACGCAATGCTCCAAATAACGATCATCAACCCAAATGCTAGAGGTGTTCTTAAGCTGACTAACAAGAAAGGGGTATAGCTGCCTGCTATCAAAAGATAAATAGCACAGTGGTCGAAGGTTTTTAGCCAACGTTTCGCTTTGGGATGAGGGATCGCATGATAGAGCGTCGAGGCCAAAAATAGCACGATAATACTCGCACCATAAATCGCCATACTGGTAAGCGTTAAAGTGTCAGCTTGATGGTCTATGGCTTTAACTAACAGCAGTATCAAGCCAACAATACCAAAAATCATCCCTATACCGTGGGTGATGGTATTGGCCAGTTCTTCACGTTGACTGTATTGAGGTTTCTGCAGCTCGGACATCAATGCGCCTATACTAGAGTTTGAAATTTGCTCTAGTATGGCACATTAGGCTTACACGTGTAAGCTTAAATTAAGACTCATGAACGGCAGTAGTTTGATCGAGATAATTGAGTACCAGTTCGCCAACTTGATCTGGCTTAGTCGTGGCAGGAATGGTCAGCTCTCGCTTGAGTTTGCCACTACCCAGTAAGCTCGCGAGCATGCCACCTTGCCCCTTGCGTGTGCGGTCAACTTCAAACCATAACTTGAGCTCTTGCTCACTGCGGTGGGCAACAAATTCTAATTCGCGCCACACGCCGTGGTAAGGTCCGTCGGTTGGCACCAGCTCAAACTCTTGCACAAATGGTAGATCGAATCCTTTCACTTCCTCGCATTCCACCTGGCGAATTCGTAAACCTTGCGCTTCAAATGCAGATAGTACCGCATCCATCAGTGGATCAGGTCGAACGGTGAGGATGTCTTTATCAGTCGGATCCAAAGCAGCAGCAACGTCTAAGCCGGTTTCTAACCATACTTTGGCATCACCAATGGTGACAGGCGTGTTCCAAGGCACATCGAGCTTAACATCGAAGGTACGCTCTTCGCCGGAATGGATGGTAAATGCGTAAGGGAGACTCCACTTAGCAAGCACATGAGTTTGAGGTACTCGGCGCATGCTGTGTCCTTCTCGCGCACCACGGTCATCAGGGGCTTCTGCGATGTAGCGGCAACAGAGTTTTAAATCAATGTTGTCGATCGCTTGTTCAGTCGCACCACCATATACATGGATCGACACATCCACACTTTGACCTGGGTATAGCACGTCTTGGTTTAAGATTGAGTCGACCTTCGCGCTCCCAATCCCAAAACTGGCAAGTGTCTTCTTCAAAAATGACATAGGCACCTCCTTCATCGAGATCTCATACTACTACTGCTGATCGTGGGATCAAACAAAAATTGCCTCGAACATCGCGACAAAATGACAAAATCTAAACAATTCAATTGCTCAACTATCGACCAATTATTACAAGGATGCTAATCTTACACTTGATATGCATGCATATCGGTATTCCTGACTCATTAACTGGATTGGCGAGAGCCAGAAGAGTGATTCTTCAATCTTGTTGGAGCCTAGCTCATAATGATTCAGGCCATTACATCGGCAATGGATATGCCTGACAGTTAGGTAAATTAATGCGCCCAACAACAGTCAGGTTCGCACACACTAATACTAGTGCAATGCGCCGCCGCAGTGGCTTTACTACTGCACCAAAGGCAAAGCAAGTTGCGCCAGCAATGACATTGGTTGAGAAGACAGCAATGATGTCGAGTGTTCCGGCCAAAGTTATCAAAGCAGCTTAATCAAAAGCGCGGCGCTAGCTGCGCTTTTTTTTTTGCACGCGACTCATAAAGCTTCAAAGACTTAGAACAAACTACAGTGAAAGAGATAGTTTTTCCTATTTGGTCTTCGCAAAGCAATTTGGTACCTTTACTGCTAATTACACCTATAAATTCTGTGGAGAAAGAAATGAAGTGTCATCGCATTGAAGAGCTGCTTGAGCTACTAGAGCCTGAATGGCATAAAGATCAAGAGCTGAACCTCTTGCAGTTCATCGTTAAGCTGGCAAAAGAAGCAGGCTACAAAGGAAAGCTAGAAGATCTGACCGACGATGTACTGATCTACCACCTTAAAATGCGTAATAGCAGCAAAGATGAAATGATCCCTGGACTCAAAAAAGACCAAGAGGACGATTTTAAAACGGCGATCCTACGCGCTCGTGGCATCATCAAATAACCAGCTCAACAGCCAGTATTCTTTAAGCGACTCTCTCTGTGAGTCGCTTTTTTATAACCAAAGTTTTTAGTCCCACAATTGGTTATAACTGTTCAGCCAATTATCAGGTTAACTGTACTGATTTTTGTTGTTAAACATTGACTGCGTTAAAGAAACGGAATTGTTATTGATTGTATAATCGCCGTTCATCAGTATTTACTAAAATAATTATGTTCGGTCATCTTTATGACGGAACGAGCAGCAATGTCATCGAGCGACATCAATAGAAATGACGCCGTACATTATAAAAGCCTAAGAAGGATGAGTGCATGAGTCAGGACAAGATCGATATCAAAGATGTGACTCCTAAAACCTATAATCCCAAAACCCATAAAGGAAACGGGGATCGGTTTAACCCAAGTAATCGCATCTATGTACGCGAAAGCAAAGGGACTTACCAGAAACTACGTCGTTACGGTGGTTGGTTCTTACTACTTCTCTTCGCTTTGATACCGTGGATTCCTTACGGTGAACGTCAAGCGATCTTACTTGATATTGGCAACCAGCAGTTCAACTTTTTCGGTACCACCCTGTACCCACAAGATCTTACCCTACTCGCCTTGCTGTTTGTGATCGCGGCGTTTGGGTTGTTCTTTATTACCACCTTCTTAGGTCGGGTTTGGTGTGGCTATCTCTGCCCACAAACCGTCTGGACCTTCATGTATATCTGGTTTGAAGAGAAGCTCGAAGGTAGTGCCAATAAACGCCGTAAACAAGACTCCAATAAGCTGACGGCGAATTTAGCGATGCGTAAAACCGTCAAACATATAGCTTGGTTTGCCATTGCACTCGCCACTGGTTTTACTTTTGTTGGCTACTTCGTACCAATGAAGCAATTGGTTATCGACTTTTTCACCTTTAACGCCAACTTCTGGCCCGTCTTTTGGGTAATGTTCTTTGCCATTTGTACTTATGGTAATGCTGGTTGGATGCGTTCCATCATGTGTATTCACATGTGTCCTTACGCGCGCTTCCAGTCTGCCATGTTTGATAAAGACACCTTCATCGTTGGCTACGATGCAAAACGTGGGGAAAAACGTGGCCCACGTCCGCGTAAAGCCGATCCAAAGCAACTTGGTTTGGGTGATTGTATTGATTGTGATTTGTGTGTGCAGGTGTGCCCAACAGGTATCGATATTCGTGACGGCTTGCAGTATGAATGTATCAACTGTGGCGCCTGTATTGATGCGTGTGATAACACCATGGATCGCATGGGCTACGAGAAAGGCCTAATTAGTTATACCACCGAGCATCGCTTATCGGGTAAGAGTACCAAAGTCATGCGTCCGAAGCTGCTAGGCTATGGTGCCGTACTACTCGTCATGGTCGGTCTTTTCTTTGCCCAAATTGCAGCGGTAGACCCAGCCGGCATGAGTGTTATTCGCGACCGTAACCAACTGTTCCGCGTTAATGGCTCGGGAGAAGTAGAAAACACCTACACCCTCAAGGTGATCAACAAAACTCAGCAAGTGCAAGAGTACTCGTTGGATGTTGAAGGGCTATCCGATGTAAGCTGGTATGGTAAGCAGACAATTCAGGTCCAGCCAGGTGAGGTATTGAACCTGCCAATGAGTCTTGGTGCCGATCCTGACAAGCTAAACTCTGCGATTACGACAATTCAGTTTATACTCACCGATAAGAGCAACGAATTCACTATTGAAGTAGAAAGCCGTTTTATTAAAAAACTATAGCGCTACTTCAGTGACTAACGGAAAAAGGCTCAGTAATGAGCCTTTTTGTTTATATGTCCCAAAGTATGTTTAACTTTGACGCCCTTACCCCAGACTTTATGTGGTACGCGTTAGAAAGCATCGGCGTTCGCGCAGAATCAGGCTTTCTTCCCCTCAATAGCTACGAAAACCGTGTTTATCAATTCACTGACGAAGAGCGTCGTCGTTATGTCGTCAAGTTTTACCGTCCTGAACGTTGGAGCAATGAACAGATCCAAGAGGAACACGACTTTACTTTAGAACTGATTGGCAATGAGATCCCCGTCGCACCACCTGTGCGCATCAACGGTGAAACCCTGCATCACTATCAAGGCTATGCTTTTGCGCTGTTTGATAGCGTGGGTGGTCGCCAATACGAGGTTGACAATTTAGATCAGCTCGAAGGTGTAGGGCGTTTCCTTGGCCGAATCCATAAAGTCGGCAGCCGCCAAGCCTTCCAACATCGTCCTACTATTGGCTTACAAGAATACCTGTATCAACCAAGAGAGATTCTGCAAAACGCCAATATGATTCCAATGCACTTGGAGAACAGCTTCTTCAATGACTTGGATATGCTGATCAAATCAATTGAAAGCCACTGGCAAGAAGGCTTCAATATCATTCGTTTGCATGGCGATTGCCACCCAGGCAATATTTTGTGGCGAGATGGCCCTATGTTTGTTGATTTGGATGACGCTCGTGACGGCCCTGCAGTACAAGACTTATGGATGCTATTGAACGGTGAACGCCAAGACAAACTGATGCAGTTGGATATTGTTTTAGAGGCTTACCAAGAGTTTTGCGACTTTAATCCTGCAGAATTGAAACTAATCGAGCCACTTCGCGGTCTACGAATGGTGCACTATATGGCATGGCTAGCAAAACGTTGGCATGACCCTGCATTTCCTCTCGCTTTTCCATGGTTTAATGAGCCAAAATACTGGGAAGGTCAGGTCCTTGCATTTAAAGAGCAGATCGCCGCTTTAGAAGAAGCACCGCTGTCTTTAATGCCTCAATGGTAAGTCAGGCCAAAAATTCAAAAATGGAGATATTTCGATGAAAAAACTGTTCGCACTGTTTTCTATGCTGATATTAAGCCTGTCGGCACATGCAGCGCAATTCAAAGAAGGTGAACATTACAAAGTATTGGATCTTGAGGCATCAAAAAAACCTCTTGTGACGGAGTTTTTCTCTTTCTACTGCCCGCACTGTAATAGCTTTGAACCAGTTATCCAGCAACTGAAAAAGCAGTTGCCAGAAGGTACTAAGCTATTAAAAAACCACGTTTCTTTCATGGGTGGCAACATGGGCCCATCAATGAGCAAAGCCTACGCGACCATGGTTGCACTAAAAGTGGAAGACAAAATGGTGCCAGTGATGTTTAACCGCATCCACAATCTAAAGAAAGCACCACGTAATGATGAAGAACTTCGTCAAATCTTCCTTGATGAAGGTGTAGATGCGAAAAAATTCGATTCTGCATTCAAAGGCTTCGCGGTTGATTCAATGGTTCGCCGTATGGACAAGCAATTTGAAAACAGCGGTCTAACCGGCGTTCCTGCGGTTATCGTTAACAACAAATACCTAGTTCAAGCACAAAGCATCAAAACGATGGATGAGTACTTCTCTCTGGTGAACTACTTGCTGACACTAAAATAAGCACATCGATATCAATCAAAAGGGGAACACGTCGCTCCCCTTTTGTTTATTTGTAAATCTCTTGTAGCAACCGATCTTTTTCTTGCCACACATCCCCCAACCATTGCTGAAATTGTCGCTTATAGGGCTTATCGTTGAAGTAATCACCAAGCACTCTTTCATCAACGGGTAACACATTTACACGCACAACCACCTTGCTCATGCGGCCCATCAATAAATCCTTGAACGGTTTATGCGTATTTTCTGGGTACGCCAACGTAACGTCGATAATGCTCTCGAACTGCTCCCCCATCGCCGCTAACGTGTACGCAATCCCGCCCGACTTTGGTTGCAGCAAATATTGATAGTTTGCTTTACTCTTACGCTGCTTTTCTTCGGTAAATCGGGTTCCTTCGACATAGTTAACCACTGTGGTTGGAGTGTGTTTGAATTTAGCGCACGAGCGACGTGTCGTCTCTAAATCTTTACCTCGCTTATGAGGGTTGCGGATCAGATACTCTCGCGAATAGCGACGCATAAATGGCATATCGAGCGCCCAACACGCCATCCCGATGAAAGGCACATACAGCAGTTGTTGCTTGAGGAAAAACTTCGGCATGGGAATACGGTCTTTAAACACGCAGCAAAGCACAACAATATCTGTCCAACTGAGATGGTTACTGATCAGCAGATACCACCCGTCTTTTTTAAGCGCTTCACCGCCCTGAACATCCCACTCAACACGGTTAGATACCGCCAGAATGCACGCATTAACGGTAGCCCATAACCACATCACCTTATTGGCACAAACGGTCGCTAGTGCTTTTAGCTTTACGCCAGGAAGCAATATTTTAAATACAGCGATAACACAAATTGCGAGTGAACAAACCGCAGAATTGAGAATCACAAAAGAAGCGTTAAAAAAAAATAACAAATATGCCAACATGATAGTCAAACAACAGTGATAATGTGTGAAGAATAAAACAGCGTGTAATTATACTGCGCCTTTGCCACATTGGAACATGCGTGGAAATGGTCAGATTTGTTACCGCAACCAATATGTGCACCATTCATTCGACAACAAGGAGATAACGAATGAAACCAAGGCTACTTCTCTTGCCTTTGGCCTTTGTCGTCAGTTCTGCTCAGGCTCAACTCGCTGAAACCGCGGGTTTTGGCGGTGAAATTTCGCTGAATGCCGGATTCATATCATCAGAATCCAATTTCAATACAGAAAATAGTAACACCATCGATTCTCTCGATAAGCGTGCCGATAGTGACAGTTCCGTTATCGCTGCACCGCTAGGGAGTGTGACATACACCTTTGGTAGCCGACTCAACCACCAAGTTTACGCCGGTACCACACGCTCAGATGTCGCCGTAGGTACACTCGCTTTTCAGTTGGGCTATCAACACGAGCTACAATCTGGCACCGTGCTCGATGTTTCCTATCTGCCGACGGTACTCAAAGGCGAAACTTGGCGCAACCCTTATCAAGTAGGAACCGCACGTAAAGAGACGGATGTTGACGGCAATGCGTATCGCTTTCAGATCAAAGGGTTAATTGATAAGAACTTCAACCTTGATCTTGCTTATGCTGATAAAGACATCGAGCAGGAGGAAGTGACAGACCACTCACTTGCTCGCGATGCTAACCTTTACTATGTCAAAGGCGACTATCGCATTCCACTCAACCAAACGTCTATGTTGCAACCCGCTTTCACCTACATCAATCAAGATGCCGACGGTAAAGCGGAGTCATTTGATTCGTACGGATTGGACATTAGCTGGTTTAAATTTATCAACCGCCATCGATTGGCCCTTACCGCGGGTTATGCATGGAGAGACTATCAAGCCGCTAGCCAAACTTTTGCTAAAACACGAAATGACGACACCATTAGCCTATTTGCGGCCTACGAATATCAAAACGTATTTGACTGGCAAGACTGGTCGTTCATTTCTTTAGCCGGCTATAGCCAAACTGACTCGAATATCACGTTTTATGAGGAGAAAGAGTACCTATTGTCGCTTGGTCTCAACTACACCTTCTAACGTCCTTCATCGCAACAAGGCGCTCACAACACTTGTTGCGATGACATTTTGCATGTCTCTATACCGCTTGCGCCGTAAGCTGTTTCAGCAAACGGTCCATCGCTCGATACCCAAGTGCTTCAGCCAAGTGCGTTCGTTCAATTTGCTCCGCCCCATCCAGATCGGCGATTGTTCGCGCCACTTTGATAATACGATGATACGCACGAATCGAGAGTCCTAAACGATGCAAAGCGGTCTCAAGAAACTCAGCATCACTCTTATGCAAGGGACAAAACGCCTCAATTTCTCGACTACCTAGCAGTGCATTGACCTTACCACTGCGGTTTAGCATATTGTTACGCGCATGGCTCACACGCGCTTTTACGATAGCAGTCGGCTCACCGCGATCACCTCCTTCTGCTAATGTCCCTTTGGGCAAAGCTGGGATTTCTAAAGACATATCAAAGCGATCTAACAGTGGTCCAGATAATCGACCAAGGTAGCGCAAAATAGCTTGTGGATTGGTGCGCGCTTGATTGCCTTCGTAATATCCTGTCGGGCTTGGGTTCAATGCTCCAACTAATTGGAAACGAGCCGGAAAGCGTGTTTTACCTTGCGCTCGAGAGATAATGATCTCGCCAGATTCGAGCGGTTCGCGTAACGAGTCCAGAACTTTACGATCAAATTCGGGCATTTCATCGAGAAACAATAACCCGTTGTGGGCTAAAGAGATCTCCCCTGGTCTGGGTACCGAACCACCGCCGACTAATGCCGCCATTGAACTTGAATGATGCGGAGAACGAAACGGACGCGACTTCCAGTTATGCTCATTAATTTCACTCTGAGTCAACGATGCCACCGAAGCGGTTTCCATTGCTTCTTCGTCACTCATTTCCGGTAATAAGTCACACAAACGCGAAGCCAACATCGTTTTTCCAGTACCTGGCGGGCCAAGGAAAAGTAAGTTGTGGTTTCCAGCGGCAGCAATCTCCAGTGCTCGCTTACCTTGTTGTTGGCCAATAATATCTTGTAAGTCTCGACCATGTTTTTCGATCGTTTTTCGCTTAGGCGTTTGAAAAAGATTCAGTCGATGTTGACCACAAAGCTCGGCACATACTTCCAGTAATGATTGGGCCGATTTATGTTGTTCCTTCCCCACTAGCGCCGCCTGATCGCCATTCACATGTGGGACGACCAAATGACGTTGAATCTTACTGGCTTCCAGCGCAGCAGGCAGCACACCTTTTACAGGTCTCAGACCACCAGATAGTGCTAACTCACCAACAAATTCGTAGTTTTTGAGCTTATCTGTCGCGATTTGCTCCGAAGCGGCCAAAATTCCCAATGCAATAGGAAGATCAAAACGCCCTCCCTCCTTGGGTAGATCTGCCGGAGCCAAGTTCACGGTGATCCGCTTAGCAGGAAATTGAAAGTTAGAATTAATGATCGCACTGCGTACGCGATCTTTGGACTCTTTTACCGTTGTCTCTGGCAAGCCTACTAAGGTAAACCCTGGCATGCCGTTGCTGATATGAACTTCTACACTAACCGATGGCGCTTGCACCCCGACGCTTGCTCGACTATGAATGATTGCCAGCCCCATACGTTCCTCAATTTTTTTGAACACTCTGTAAACAAATGTTTTATCTAGTTGGTTATGTTATATACCGCGTCCCAATTGAGAGTTAATGTGAAAAAAGAATGACTTTTTGCTTGTCATGCAGCGGAATTGTGTGATACCACTAATGACGCAAACAATTTCGTAGAACATTACACAACATTTTTTAACGAAAAAAGAACGACAGACAGATGAACCTTTTCGCTCATATCAACGCACTGCTAGCCCTGATTATCGTGGTCATTATTGGCACCGCGCGGGGTATTGTGGGCGAAAGGTAACCACAAATTACAAAAAACCCCCGCACTGAAAAGTCCGGGGGTTTTTTTACAACTACAAGTTGTCATCTGTCTAACCCTCGGACAGTTTAACGGGAAGAATGGGAGTGCACATGAAGTGCAATAAATATGGCAATCGCTACGAGCCACAACGTAGCAAAGGAGGTTTACGATGACTGGTGCACAACTTGTCGTAGCCGCTTTAAGACAGCAAGGCATCGAAACCGTTTTTGGCTACCCCGGCGGGGCCATCATGCCAATCTATGATGCTTTGTATGACGGTGGGGTGGAACACATCCTATGCCGTCACGAGCAAGGGGCCGCTATGGCTGCTATCGGGATGGCTCGTTCCACTCAAGACGTTGCTGTGTGCATGGCAACTTCCGGCCCAGGAGCCACTAACCTTGTTACCGGCCTTGCCGACGCTTTCCTTGACTCCGTACCTCTAGTTGCCATCACAGGCCAGGTAGCTAGCTCTCATATCGGTACCGATGCATTCCAAGAAATGGATGTGATCGGAATGTCCCTAGCCTGTACTAAGCACAGCTATCTCGTGACCGAAATTGAAGATCTAGCTCCGACACTTGCCGAAGCCTTTGAGGTCGCAAAAACCGGTCGTCCGGGTCCTGTCATTGTCGATATCGCCAAAGACGTTCAACTCGCTCAAGCACCTACAGACCTTCTTCCTCCATACATAGCGCCAGCAATCGAAGATGTCAGCGCTGAAGATATCAAACGTGCGCAAGATGTGCTGGCAGCATCTACTCGCCCAGTGTTGTATGTTGGTGGTGGCGTGCAACTTGCGAAAGCAACCGATGCAGTACGCGAATTTCTTCGCTTAAACCCAATGCCTGCAGTTAGCACATTAAAAGGCCTCGGTACCATTGAACGCCATGATCCTCACTATCTTGGTATGTTGGGTATGCATGGCACCAAAGCCGCCAACCTAGTGGTTCAAGAAGCCGATCTATTGATCGTGGTTGGCGCGCGTTTTGATGACCGTGTGACGGGTAAGCTCGATACGTTTGCACCAAATGCGAAAGTGATTCACATCGACATTGATGCTGCGGAGATTCATAAACTGCGCCACGCCAACGCACCATTACGTGGCGACATCAACACCATTCTTCCTCAGCTAGAGCTGACTCAAGATATCTCACCGTGGGTTCATCACAGTGAAAGTCTGCGCAGCGGCTTTAAGTGGCGTTACGACCACCCAGGCGAGTTAATCTACGCACCGCTATTGCTTAAACAACTGTCTGACATGATGCCAGATAGCTCAATTGTCTCGACTGACGTCGGTCAGCATCAGATGTGGGCAGCGCAACATATCCAGCCACGCGAACCACAAAATTTTATCACTTCTGCTGGCCTTGGCACCATGGGCTTTGGCTTGCCAGCAGCGATGGGCGCTGCAGTCGCACGTCCTGATGATCAGTCTATCCTTATTACAGGTGACGGTTCATTTATGATGAACGTTCAGGAATTGGGCACGCTGAAGCGTCGGCAGATTCCAGTGAAGATTGTCCTTCTTAATAACCAACGTCTTGGCATGGTTCGCCAATGGCAGTCATTGTTCTTTGACGGTCGCCACAGTGAAACCATTCTTGATGACAACCCAGATTTCGTGATGTTAGCAAAAGCGTTCGATATCCCGGGCAAAACCATCACCAAGAAAGAAGAAGTCGAACCTGCTCTCAAAGAGATGCTAGCGAGTGAAACTTCTTACATGCTTCACGTTTTGATTGATGAAGAAGAAAACGTGTGGCCATTGGTGCCACCTGGCGCATCAAACAGTGATATGTTGGAAAATACATAGGAGACAATCGCATGGACAGATATTTACTCGACATCAAAGCCGATGACAAACCGGTACTGTTGGAGCGCGTTCTACGTGTGATTCGTCACCGAGGCTTCGTGATCAAACAAGTCGCTGCTACGCAAAACCACGAAAGCAAAGTAGCCAGCGTCGAGATCATCGTCGACAGCGATCGACCAATCTCGTTTTTGATCAATCAAATAGAGAAGTTGTGGGACGTTCGTAAGGTTGAGGTGCTAAAAATCCGCAACGATGAACTGCCAAATCACAACTTACAACAACACGTAAGTGCATAAGGAAGGCAACAAATGGCAACGAAAACTGCAGATTTCATTTGGTTTAATGGTGAGATGGTTCCATGGGCAGAGGCGAACGTTCACGTTCTGACTCACGCAATGCACTATGGCACATCCGTGTTTGAAGGCGTGCGCTGTTACAACACACCAAAAGGCCCAATTGTCTTCCGTCACCGTGAGCATGCACAACGTCTAAAAGATTCTGCCAAGATTTACCGCTTTCCGATTCCATACACAGTAGAAGAAATCATGGAAGCGACCCGCGAAACACTGCGCCAAAACAAACTCGACAGCGCTTACATTCGTCCATTGGGTTTTGTCGGTAATGTTGGCTTAGGCGTATGTCCACCAGTTGGCACTGAGATGGATCTAATCATTGCCGCATTTCCTTGGGGCTCTTACTTAGGCGAAGAAGCGCTAGAAAAAGGTGTCGATGCGATGATTTCAAGCTGGAACCGCGCTGCGCCAAACACCATCCCAACTGCGGCTAAAGCAGGCGGTAACTACCTATCTTCACTACTGGTTGGTGGTGAAGCGCGTCGTCACGGTTACGACGAAGGTATTGCGCTAAGCGTAGATGGTTACCTATCGGAAGGGGCTGGTGAAAACATCTTCGTTATCAAAGATGGCGTAATCACCACACCACCAGCAACTAGCGCGATTCTACCGGGCATCACTCGTGACTCGATCATGACAATTGCACGCGATAAAGGCTACAAAGTACGTGAGGCGAACATTGCTCGTGAAGCCCTTTACCTTGCCGATGAAGTCTTCATGACAGGTACTGCGGCTGAGATTGTACCAGTGGCAACCATCGACAAGATTGAAGTGGGCACTGGTAAGCGCGGCCCTATCACTAAAGAACTACAAGCAGCCTACTTTGGCCTATTTGACGGCACCACGGAAGATAAGTGGGGCTGGTTAGACTATGTGTACCCAGAACAGAAGTAAGAAGGATTAGGAAATGCCAAAATATAGATCAGCTACCACCACACATGGTCGTAACATGGCGGGTGCACGAGCACTGTGGCGTGCAACGGGTGTGAAAGAAGAAGACTTCGGTAAACCAATCATCGCCGTTGTAAACTCGTTTACTCAATTTGTTCCGGGTCACGTACACCTGAAAGACATGGGTCAGCTTGTAGCACGCGAAATCGAAAAAGCTGGCGGTATTGCGAAAGAATTCAACACCATCGCGGTTGATGATGGCATCGCAATGGGTCACGGCGGCATGCTGTACTCACTGCCTTCACGCGAACTGATCGCAGACTCAGTAGAATACATGGTCAACGCGCACTGTGCCGATGCCATGGTATGTATCTCTAACTGTGACAAAATCACTCCAGGAATGTTGATGGCATCTATGCGTCTTAACATCCCGGTTATCTTTGTTTCTGGTGGTCCAATGGAAGCGGGTAAAACCAAGCTTTCTGATCAGATCATCAAACTAGACCTTGTAGATGCGATGATCCAAGGCGCAGATCCAAAAGTGTCTGATGAGCAAAGCGAGCAGATCGAACGCAGCGCATGTCCAACGTGTGGATCGTGTTCAGGCATGTTCACTGCAAACTCAATGAACTGTCTAACTGAAGCACTGGGTCTTTCTCAACCAGGTAACGGTTCTATGCTGGCAACGCACGCAGACCGTGAACAGCTGTTCCTTAATGCAGGTCGTCGCATCGTTGAACTGACTCGTCGTTACTACGAGCAAGATGACGAATCAGCACTGCCACGCAACATCGCTACGTTTGATGCGTTCGAAAATGCGATGGCACTGGATATTGCAATGGGTGGCTCAACCAACACCATTTTGCACCTGTTGGCTGCAGCGCAAGAAGGTGAAGTGGATTTCGATATGGAAGATATCGATCGCCTATCACGCCAAGTACCACACCTATGTAAAGTGGCACCATCTACCCAGAAATATCACATGGAAGACGTACACCGCGCTGGTGGCGTCATGGCAATTCTTGGTGAGTTAGATCGTGCAGGTCTTCTACACAATGATGCGCGCACCGTGCTTGGCCTTTCGATGAAAGAGCAGCTGGCGAAATACGACATCATCCAAACTGAAGACGAAGAAGTACTTAAGTTCTACCGCGCAGGTCCCGCGGGTATTCGTACTACTCAAGCGTTCTCACAAGATTGCCGCTGGGATCGCCTTGATGACGACCGTGCGGAAGGTTGTATTCGTACTATCGATCATGCCTTTAGCCAAGAAGGTGGCCTAGCCGTTCTATCAGGCAACATCGCATTAGATGGTTGTATCGTTAAGACTGCTGGTGTGGATGAGAGCATTCATAAATTCACTGGCCCAGCCGTAGTTTTCGAAAGCCAAGAAGACGCCGTAGAAGGCATCTTAGGCGGCAAAGTAAAAGCAGGCGACGTGGTTGTTATCCGTTACGAAGGCCCTAAAGGTGGTCCGGGCATGCAAGAAATGCTTTACCCAACCACTTATCTAAAATCGATGGGCCTTGGCAAAGAGTGTGCACTTCTGACTGACGGCCGTTTCTCTGGCGGCACATCAGGTCTTTCTATCGGCCACGCCTCTCCTGAAGCAGCAAACGGCGGTGCAATTGGTCTGGTAAAAGAAGGTGATATGATCGCAATTGATATTCCAAACCGTTCAATTTCACTCCAAGTGTCTGAACAAGAACTTGCTGAGCGCCGTGCAAAACAAGACGAACTAGGCTGGAAACCAGTTGACCGCCAACGTGAAGTTTCCTTTGCACTCAAAGCGTACGCGAGTATGG
The DNA here is from genome assembly GCF_033340275.1 of Vibrio sp. 1402. Taxonomy (NCBI): domain Bacteria; kingdom Pseudomonadati; phylum Pseudomonadota; class Gammaproteobacteria; order Vibrionales; family Vibrionaceae; genus Vibrio; species Vibrio sp. 1402. The sequence goes on along the minus strand of NZ_JAWOWE010000015.1, from coordinate 51,849 downwards.
CAACCAGTGCTGACAAGGGTGCAGTACGAGACAAGTCGAAGCTAGAGGGCTAGCAATGATGGAAGCTCAACCCGAAAAACAAGTGAACCAAACTGGCGCAGATTATCTGCGCCAAATCCTTCGCGCACCTGTTTATGAAGTAGCAACAGTGACGCCACTGCAAGAAATGCCTCGTTTATCTGCACGTATCGGGAATAACGTGCAGATCAAGCGTGAAGATCGCCAACCCGTACACTCGTTCAAATTGCGCGGTGCCTACAATATGGTGGCGAGTTTATCTGAAGCACAAAAAGCCGCGGGGGTGATTGCAGCATCGGCAGGCAACCACGCTCAAGGCATGGCGCTCTCTGGTACTAAGCTAGGCATCAAGACCACCATCGTAATGCCCAAAACCACACCAGACATCAAAGTCGATGCGGTACGCAGCTTTGGTGGCAATGTAGTGTTGCACGGCAGTAACTTTGATGAGGCAAAAGCCGAGGCAGAGCGTCTATCCGAGTTAAACGGGTACACCTTTGTCCCTCCCTTCGATCATCCACTGGTGATTGCAGGTCAAGGCACCATCGGCATGGAAATGCTGCAGCAAAATGGTCACCTTGATTACATCTTCGTCCCTGTCGGTGGCGGCGGTTTGGCTGCGGGTGTTGCGGTACTTGTGAAGCAACTGATGCCAGAAATCAAAGTGATTGCAGTTGAGCCAGAAGATTCGTCATGCCTCAAAGCTGCTTTGGATGCTGGTGAGCCAGTAGTACTAGACCAAGTCAGCATGTTCGCCGATGGCGTCGCTGTAAAACGCATTGGCGAAGAGACTTTCCGTCTATGCCAAAAGTACATTGATGGCCATATTGCCGTCTCTAGCGATGAAATCTGCGCAGCAGTAAAAGACATCTTTGAAGACACCCGTGCGATTGCAGAGCCTTCTGGCGCGCTTGCTCTGGCGGGTTTGAAGAAGTTTGCTGAGCAAAACAAACTGCAAGGTAAGAATTTAGGTACTGTGCTGTCTGGTGCCAACACTAACTTCCATGGCTTACGTTATGTTTCTGAGCGTTGCGAGCTTGGTGAGAAACGTGAAGGTTTGCTTGCCGTCACCATTCCTGAGCGTCAAGGTGCCTTCTTTGAGTTCTGTAACCTCATTGGCGGCCGCGCCGTAACGGAGTTTAACTACCGCTACAACGATGACGCATTGGCAAATATCTTTGTCGGTGTGCGTTTGCAAGGCGGTCAGGAAGAGCTAGAACATATCATTCACGACTTACGTGATGGTGGCTACCCAGTGGTTGATTTGTCTGATGATGAAATGGCGAAGCTGCACGTGCGCTACATGATTGGTGGTAAGCCGTCTAAGCCGCTTAAAGAGCGCCTCTACAGCTTTGAATTCCCAGAGTATCCTGGGGCGCTACTTAAGTTCTTAAGCACACTCGGCACACACTGGAATATCAGTTTGTTCAACTACCGTAACCACGGCGCTGACTACGGACGTGTTTTATGTGGTTTCGAGTTAGATGAAAGCGATTTAGCTCAGTTTTCTGCACATTTACGTGAACTTGGCTATCAATGCAAAGACGAGACAGACAACCCATCGTATAAGTTTTTCTTGTCATAAAACGCCACATTTCAAACATATCAATGAAAACACCTCGCTAATGCGAGGTGTTTTTTTATGACTGTAACCAATCTTTATGTAGCTGATTAGGCGACCCAAGATAGTCCACCATCCACTGGATCAATTTATGATTATCATCTTTGCGCCATACTAAGCAGCAGTGACTGAGCGGTTTATCATCCGGCATGACCTTCTCCACCAGCACACCATCATTGATTAAGGGTGTTGCAATATGACGTGGCATGTAACCCACGCCCACCCCATTTTTTAAACATTCAATCGCACTATACCAATTGGGCAATAATAATCGGCGCTGTTGCGGATAATGGCCAGTATGGCGTTTTGGCAGCACGTTCGAAGTATCATCAAGACAGATCGCCGGAAATTGACTCACAAACGCTTCAGTAAGCACTTGTTGTCGAACGCAAGGATGAGCGGGTGACATTACAAATGCCCAATCTAATACGCCCATATCTTTGACTTCAAAATCTCCCCCAACGGGAACCGCAGATGTCGCGCCAACGACAATGTCCGCTCGACCTTGTGCTATGGCTTCCCAAGAACCATTGAAGACCTCCATATTGATCTGCAATTCAGCAAATTCAAACTCGCGATAGAAATCTTCCACCAAAGGTTTGAGTTTTTCTAACTTCACCACGTTATCTAAGGTCAGCTTTAACGTGCTTTTCCATCCTTGAGCCGCTCGCCGCGTTTGTGCTTTCACCTCTTCCATTTGACGCAGCAAAGAGCGCGCCTCGGCCATAAAAAGTTCACCCGCTGGAGTTAGCTCGACTTTCCTTGGTAAACGTCGAAACAGCACCACATCTAAATCTTGCTCGACCTGCCTTACTCCATAGCTGATGGCTGAGGGGACTTTATGCAATACCTCAGCCGCAGCGGTGAAACTGCCTAAACGGGCAACCGTATCCAGCATTTCCAAAGACGCTTTAGAGAACATGATTTAACCTTTCAAAAAATTTGATTGATAACCAACAATTTTAGCGTTTTATTTTCTCAAAATCGAAAAATAGAATAATAAGGTAAATAAATCAGGGTTGGCGCCAACTGATGTTGATTAAAAAATGATTAAATAATTTGACTGGTTGAATCATGAAAATCTCAAAACTACAGCTCATTTATCTGGCAGCATTATCGATGCTTGGCTTCGTTGCTACCGATATGTATCTGCCAGCATTCAAAGCGATGGAAATCGACTTTGCAACAGGCCCTGAGCAAATTGCGCTCTCTTTAACGGTATTCCTCGTTGGTATGGCGATTGGCCAACTAATGTGGGGATTGGCATCCGATAAATTTGGCCATCGTAATACACTCGCAGCCGGGTTGGTGCTATTTACTATCGCGTCATTCGGTTTGGCTTTCTGTGATCAAGTATGGCAACTACTCACACTGCGCTTTATCCAAGCTATCGGTGTGTGTGCACCAGCCGTTATCTGGCAGGCTATGGTCATTAAGCGCTACTCAAGCAGTAGCCAACAAATTTTTGCGACAATCATGCCACTCGTCGCGCTATCACCAGCACTAGCACCTCAATTAGGGGTTGTGTTGGCAGATAACTTCGGCTGGCACAGTATCTTTATTACGCTAACACTAGTTGGCGTCTTTTTGGTCTTTGCGACCATGGCACAAAAAGACGAGAAAGCAGAAATCAAACAAACCAGTATGTCTGCCGACATCAAAGCGCTGCTGAGTTCTAAAAAATACCTTGGCAACGTGTTTATGTTTGCGACGGCTTCAGCTGCATTCTTTGCTTACCTAACTGGGATGCCAGAAATCATGGCGCAACTGGGCTACGAAGCAAAAGATATTGGTTTGAGCTTTATCCCACAAACCATCGCGTTTATGGCTGGTGGCTACTTAGGTAAAGTAGGCGTTCGAAAATTTGGTGATGAAAAGGTTCTGCGCCAACTGATTGGCCTATTTAGTGTCGCGGCATTAATGATTTTCATTGCTTCACAGTGGGAGCTGTCATCGATTTGGCCTATTCTTGCGCCATTCTGTTTGATTGCCGTTGCTAACGGCGCACTGTACCCAATCGTGGTAAACCGTGCACTGGCCAGCGCACAACAGAGCCCTGCAACAGCAGCAGGTCTGCAAAACAGCCTGCAAATCTGTGTAAGTAGCTTCTCAAGTGCATTGGTAGCCGCAATGGCAAGCCAAGCTCAGATGGTTACTGGCATCGCAATCATCATCTGTATGGGTGGGCTGTGGATGGGATACATTCTGTCGAATCGCGAATTATCCAAGCACTTTACGACTCCTGACAACGCCCGAGTCGTGAGTGAAGACGAACTTTAATCGTTCAGATAATAAAAAGAGCCGCGCAATGCGGCTCTTTCTGTTTATAAGCTTTTCAACCCCCATTTCTTGGCAGTCTGCTTAAAAAAGCCTTGAGTCTTTTTCAACTCTACCCAGTGATTGATGTAATTAATCCATACTTGATCGTCTTGCGGCAACAACATAGCAATTGGGGTTGGTTTACGCGGTGCGGTCACTGGCACTATCGCCAACTGTTTAAACTTGTCCACCAACGTCGCTGCTTCCACATTGGACGTCACCGATACATCGGCCCTGCGAGCTAGTAGTTCTTGGAAGTCGCGCGCTGGCGCTTCAATAACAATATGCTGAGCAGACGGGAAGAACTCTTTCACCATTTTTTCTTGTACCGTACCTAACGTCGCCGCGACTTTTACTTCTGGTTTATTAAAATCCGCCCAATCAGAGAATTTGGCGAGATCTTTCTTTTGCACCACAGGTACAAAGGCAAGGTAGAAATATGGCTGGCTATATCCAGCTACTTTCGCGCGCGACATGTTCAGAGATGCGCTGCCAGTAATATCGTATTTGTTGGCGGTAATGCCATTAACTAGCGTCTTCCAATCCGTGGGCACATACTCCACTTTTACACCGAGATCTTTAGCAAGTTCTGTTGTTACATCGATATCGAAGCCACGATAACTGTTTGTCGCGGGGTCTTTCATCGTCATCGGATTCCAATCTCCCGTCGTTCCAACTCGGAGTACGCCATTGTCTAAAATGGATTGAAGACGGCTTTCAGCGTGAGCGACTTGAGTCGCAGCAAGCAAACACATTCCTAGCACTAGTAAAATCTTTCTCATTTTTATTCCCTTAAAAATAATGACCTTATACGGTTTAATAATTAACCTTTATTAGAGCTCTACTGATAACATAGCAGCAACAAAGGAAGTTTTTTAGTTAATTCAGGGAGTAAATGTGACGTTTCGAACTCTATGGCTGTTTTCACTGCTATTACTCACTGGTTGTTCAGATTATCAATGGGGCTGGTATGTACTTGACCCTTCGACGGATCAAGGGATCACCAATCTAAAGTTTTTAATCGCTGGGTTTAATGACACCATTCAGGTATCACTCCTCAGTATGTTATTTGCGATGAGCTTGGGCCTGATCGTTGCGTTACCCGCTCTGTCGGACTCTGCCTCTCTGAAGTGGATAAACCGTATTTATGTCGAGGTGATCCGTTCAGTGCCAGTTTTAGTCTTACTACTTTGGGTGTATTACGGCATGCCTACGCTATTGGATGTCTCACTCAATCACTTTTGGGCGGGTGTTATTGCACTGACTATCGCTGAGAGCGCGTTTATGGCGGAAGTATTTCGCGGTGGAATACAAGCTATCAGCCGTGGCCAGCATGAAGCGGCTGAATCTTTGGGCTTAAGCTATTGGCAAAAGATGCGCTTGGTAATTCTTCCCCAAGCGTTTCGGCAAATTCTCCCACCACTGGGCAATCAATTCGTCTACATCCTCAAGATGAGTTCTTTAGTCAGTGTGATTGGTTTAAGCGATCTCACTCGCCGTGCTAATGAGCTGGTGGTGAATGAGTACTTACCCTTAGAGATTTATACCTTCCTCGTTTTGGAGTACTTGTTGCTCATCCTATTTGTATCTCAAGCCGTTCGTTGGCTCGAAAAACGTATTGCCATTCCTAGCTACTAGCGATGAAGCCTGAGCCAGAAACAACAAAGCCGCTCTTGTTGAGCGGCTTTGACAATATAGCGACAGAGTGCAGGTAATGCTTATTTCTGTTTTACGGGACGCTGCCAGCCAGTAATTTTGCGCTCTTTGACGCGAGTAATTACTAACTCACCTTCTTCAACATCTTTTGTTAGTGTCGTGCCTGCACCGATGGTTGCGCCATCAGCGATAGTGACAGGCGCCACCAGCTGGCTATCAGAACCAACAAATACATCATTACCGATGATGGTTTTAAACTTGTTCGCACCATCGTAGTTACAAGTGATAGTACCTGCGCCGATGTTAGTACGTTGACCGATCTCTGCATCACCTAAGTAAGTTAGGTGGTTCGCTTTTGAACCTTCTCCGATGCGCGCATTTTTCACTTCAACGAAGTTACCCACATGGGAATCGTTACGCATTTCAGCACCAGGACGAAGGCGAGTAAATGGACCAACCGTACATTCTTCACCAACCGTTGCACCTTCAATCACACTGTAAGGGCGAACGATGGTGTTGTCGTCGATTTCACAATCTTTCAGTACACAACCCGCACCGATAACCACGTTATCACCCAGTGAAACTTTACCTTCGACGATAACATTCACGTCGATTTCACAGTCCATACCGCACTGTAACTCACCACGCAAATCAAAGCGTGCTGGATCGCGTAGCATGACACCTTGCTCTAGTAGCTTCTGAGCTTGCATTGACTGGAAAGCACGCTCTAGACGAGCAAGCTGTGCGCGGTCATTGACCCCTTCCACCTCAATGGCATTGACTGGGTGTACAGCCTCAACGGCACGACCTTCTTCGTGTGCAGCTGCAATAACGTCAGTTAGGTAATATTCGCCTTGTGCGTTGTTGTTGTTTAAGCCAGACAACCAACGCTTAAGATCCCCACCAGTCGCAACCATCACGCCAGTATTGATCTCTTTAATTTGTTTTTGTTCTTCTGTTGCATCTTTTTGTTCAACGATCGCCACAACAGGACCATTCTTACGGATAATACGACCGTAGCCTGTCGGGTTATCTAGAATCACTGTTAGTAGTGCAATACCGCCTGTTGGCTGTGCATCTAATAGGTTTTCAATCGTTTCAGCTGAAATCAGTGGAACATCACCGTAAAGCACCAGTACTTTTTCATCGTCTTCAAACTTCGGAGACGCTTGATCAACCGCATGACCTGTACCTAGTTGCTCCGCTTGCAGTACCCAGTTTACAGGCTCTTCTGCTAGCGTTTGCTGCATTTGATCACCACCGTGACCATATACTAAGTGGATGTTTTGTGCGCCAAGACCTGTACATGTATCAATCACATGTTTTGCCATTGGCTTCCCTGCCAAAGTGTGTAGCACTTTAGGCATGTTTGAATACATACGGGTACCTTTACCCGCAGCAAGGATCACAGCACTGAATTTCATTAATAACCTATTGACGTTCTATTTTAATTGGGCGTTATTTTAAACACCTTGGAAGGATTAGTTAATGGTGGGATGTAAATTTCCAACTAAAATTAATCAAAAAGGCGACCAATTGGCCGCCTTTTTTCATGCAACGTTGCTAATTGAGCTTAGCGACGCTTTTTTGTCAGCTCGATAACTCGTAGCTGAGCAATGGCTTTAGCCAGTTCACTGGCCGCTTGTGCGAAGTCCATGTCACCATGCTGATTCTGGATTTGCTCCTCAGCGCGGCGTTTGGCTTCTTCTGCCTTCGCTGCGTCTAGCTCTTCACCACGGATAGCTGTATCAGCTAGTACAGTCGCTGTACCAGGCTGAATCTCTACCATACCACCAGAAACATAAATAATTTCTTCGTGGCCGTGCTGTTTCACAATACGCACCATACCAGGCTTGATAGCGGTCAGCAGCGGTGTGTGACCATGGAAAATACCAAGTTCACCTTCGCTACCGGTCACCTGAAACGTTTCAACACGACCAGAGAAGATTTTCTTCTCAGCGCTTACTACGTCTAGGTGAAAGGTTATTGCTGCCATATCGCCTCCTAGTTAGCCTTATAGCTTCTTCGCATTCTCAATAGCATCGTCGATGCTACCGCAGTACATAAATGCCTGCTCAGGAATGTCGTCGTATTCACCAGCTAGTAGACCTTTAAAGCCACGTAGAGTCTCTTTTAGAGGTACGTAAATACCAGGGTCACCTGTAAATACTTCTGCTACGTGGTAAGGCTGAGTTAGGAAACGCTCAATCTTACGTGCACGAGATACAACTTGCTTATCTTCTTCAGATAGCTCGTCCATACCTAGGATAGCAATGATATCTTTCAGCTCTTTGTAGCGCTGAAGAGTCTGCTGAACACCACGAGCAACTTCGTAGTGATCTTGACCAACGACTAGTGGATCAAGCATACGAGATGTTGAATCTAGCGGGTCGATCGCAGGGTATAGACCCATTGCAGCGATGTTACGGTTAAGTACAACCGTTGCATCCAAGTGCGCGAACGTTGTTGCTGGAGACGGGTCAGTCAAGTCATCCGCTGGTACGTATACCGCCTGTACAGACGTGATAGAACCTGATTTCGTTGACGTGATACGCTCCTGAAGTACACCCATCTCTTCTGCAAGAGTTGGCTGGTAACCTACCGCAGAAGGCATACGACCTAGTAGTGCTGATACCTCTGTACCTGCAAGTGTGTAACGGTAGATGTTATCAATGAACAGTAGTACGTCACGACCTTCGTCACGGAAACGCTCTGCCATTGTTAGACCAGTCAGTGCAACACGTAGACGGTTACCTGGTGGCTCGTTCATCTGACCGTAAACCATCGCTACTTTTGATTCTTCAGGCTTCTCAACGTTTACAACGCCCGCTTCCTGCATCTCGTAGTAGAAATCGTTACCTTCACGAGTACGCTCACCAACACCAGCAAATACTGATAGACCTGAGTGCTGTAGTGCGATGTTGTTGATAAGTTCCATCATGTTAACGGTCTTACCTACACCTGCACCACCGAATAGACCGATTTTACCACCCTTAGCGAATGGACAAATTAGGTCGATTACTTTAACGCCCGTTTCTAGAAGTGCAATTTCGTTTGATTGCTCTTCGTAGCTTGGTGCACTACGGTGGATAGAGTAAACCTCTTCCGCACCCACTTCACCACGCTCGTCAATCGCGTCACCTAGGACGTTCATGATACGACCTAGAGTTTTAGTACCTACTGGTACTGAAATTGGAGCGCCAGTGTTAACCACTTCTACTCCACGACGTAAACCATCAGAGCTACCCATTACGATACAACGAACTACGCCACCGCCTAGCTGTTGTTGAACTTCAAGAACTAGACGCTCTTTTGAGTCCGTTACGTTTAGAGCGTCATATACACTAGGTACATTGCTCTGTGGGAACTCTACGTCGACTACCGCACCGATGATCTGTACGATCTTACCTGTAGCCATCGTTAATCCTCTAAACTATTTCGTTTTACCTAAGCTTAAACCGCAGCTGCACCACCAACGATTTCTGATAGTTCTTGTGTAATCGCAGCCTGACGGGCTTTGTTGTACACAAGTTCCAAATCGTCAATCAAACTGGTTGCGTTATCCGTTGCAGCCTTCATCGCAATCATTCGAGCCGCTTGCTCACAAGCAAGGTTCTCAACCACACCTTGGTATACCTGAGACTCTACGTAACGCACTAATAGCGTATCCAGTAGAGGTTTTGGTTCAGGCTCATAGATGTAGTCCCATGAATGCTCACGCTGCATCTCTTCGCTGTCCGATTTAGGCAAAGGTAGCAATTGATCGATCGTTGGTTGCTGAACCATAGTATTAACAAACTTGTTGAATACTACATATAGACGGTCCAGTTCACCTTCATCGTATTTCTTCAGCATTACGCCAACAGAGCCGATTAGGTCTTGTAGGCTTGGATTATCTCCAAGACCAGAAACCTGTGCCGCAACTTTTGCGCCACCATGTTTAAAGAAAGCTGTTGCTTTTGAGCCAACAACGGCTAGCTCAATCTCAGCACCTTTCTCTCTCCATGCTTGCATGTCTGTAACGGCTTTTTTGAACACGTTAATGTTCAAACCACCACACAGACCACGGTCTGTCGAAACGATGATGTAACCAACACGTTTAGCTTCACGCTCTTCTAGGTACGGATGACGGTACTCTAGGTTTGCGTTAGCCACATGACCGATCACTTTACGCATTGTTTCAGCGTATGGACGAGAAGCTTCCATTGCATCTTGAGAACGACGCATTTTTGAAGCTGCTACCATTTCCATCGCTTTCGTAATTTTCTGAGTGCTTTTAACACTACCGATTTTATTACGTATCTCTTTTGCGCCGGCCATCGTTACTCTCCGTTAGTTGGTGGCAGAAACTGCCACCGACCTAATTACCAAGTTTGGGTTGCTTTGAAGTCGTCAGTCAGTTTCTTCAACTGAGCTTCGATTTCATCGTTGTAAGCGCCAGACTTGTCGATCTCAGCTGCTAGTTCAGCGTATTGACCGCGAGCGTACGATAGTAGAGCCGCCTCGAAATCTAGAACTTTGTTAAGTTCTACATCATCAAGGTAACCGCGCTCTGCCGCGAAGATAGTTAGAGCTTGGTCAAATACAGACATTGGAGCGTACTGCTTCTGCTTCATTAGTTCTGTAACTTTTTGACCATGGTCTAGCTGTTTCTTCGTTGCGTCATCAAGGTCAGAAGAGAACTGAGCAAATGCCGCTAGTTCACGGTATGCAGCTAGTGCTGTACGGATACCACCTGATAGTTTCTTGATGATTTTCGTCTGAGCTGAACCACCTACACGAGATACTGAGATACCAGGGTCAACAGCAGGACGAACACCAGCGTTGAATAGCTCAGTTTGTAGGAAGATCTGACCATCGGTAATCGAGATTACGTTAGTCGGTACGAATGCTGAAACGTCACCTGCTTGAGTTTCGATGATAGGAAGAGCAGTCAAAGAACCAGTCTTACCTTTCACTTCACCGTTAGTGAAACGCTCTACGTACTCTTCGTTTACACGAGCTGCACGCTCTAGTAGACGCGAGTGTAAGTAGAATACGTCACCTGGGAATGCCTCACGGCCTGGTGGACGTTTAAGTAGTAGAGAGATCTGACGGTAAGCTACCGCTTGCTTAGATAGATCATCGTAAACAATCAGTGCGTCTTCACCGCGATCGCGGAAGTATTCACCCATCGCACAACCTGCGTAAGGCGCTAGGTATTGAAGCGCTGCAGATTCAGAAGCTGATGCAACTACAACGATAGTATTTTGTAGTGCGCCGTGCTCTTCTAGTTTGCGAACAACGTTAGCGATAGTCGATGCTTTCTGACCGATTGCTACGTAGATAGAGAAAATACCAGAGTCTTTCTGGTTGATGATCGCGTCGATCGCCAGTGCTGTTTTACCAATCTGACGGTCACCGATGATAAGCTCACGCTGACCACGACCGATTGGGATCATTGAGTCAACTGACTTATAACCAGTTTGCACAGGTTGGTCTACCGATTTACGGTCGATTACACCTGGTGCGATCACTTCTACAGGCGAAGTCATTTTCGCTTCGATTGGACCTTTACCATCGATAGGCTCACCCAGCGTATTTACTACGCGGCCTAGTAGTTCTGGACCAACTGGCACTTCAAGAATGCGGCCAGTACCTGTAACTTTCATGCCTTCCTTAAGGTCAGCATATGGGCCCATTACAACCGCACCAACCGAGTCACGCTCAAGGTTAAGTGCCAGTGCATAACGGCCACCCGGTAATTCAATCATTTCACCTTGCATCACGTCCGCTAGGCCGTGGATGCGGATGATACCATCGCTTACCGATACGATAGTACCCTCGTTGCGAGCTTCACTAACAACTTCGAAAGATTCGATACGTTGTTTGATCAGATCGCTAATTTCCGTGGAATTAAGTTGCATGCTCCAATCCCCATTAAGACTGCAATGCATCGCTCAGGCGGTTCAAACGACCACGCGCTGAGTCATCGATGACTAGGTCTCCGGCTCGAATAATAACCCCACCAAGTAGGGTCTCATCTACACTGCAATTCAGCTTCACTTTGCGTTCAAGACGCTTTTCAAGTTTGCTGCCAATGTTTGCAAGTTGTTCATCAGAAAGCTCTGTTGCTGAAATTACTTCAACATCAATTTCTTTCTCATGTTCTTTTTTCAGAGTAAAAAACTCCGTGCAAACATCAGGAAGGGCCGCTAAACGACCATTCTCAGCCATTACCTTCAAAAGGTTTTGACCGTGCGCATCAACTTGTTCGCCGCAAACTGCAACAAAAATTTCTGCCATTTTGTCAGCAGAAACCGAACCCGTTAGTAGTTCGTTCATTTGTTCGTTTTTGGCCACTTCAGCAGCAAAAGATAACATTTGGCCCCATTGGTCCAACTGGTCTTTCTCTAAAGCAAAGTCGAAGGCTGCTTTAGCATAGGGGCGTGCGATAGTAGTCAAATCAGACATATGCGCCCCCAGACTTAAAGTTTTGCAGTAATGTTGTCGAGAATATCTTTTTGCGCATCTTTATCGATAGAACGCTCAAGGATTTTCTCAGCACCAGCTACAGCCAGAGTAGCAACTTGTTTGCGCAGCTCATCGCGTGCACGATTGCGTTCAGCTTCAAGTTCTGCTTCTGCTTGCGCTAGGATTTTCTGGCGTTCTGCCTGAGCTTCCTCGCGAGCTTCATCAAGAATTTGAGACTTACGCTTGTTCGCTTGTTCGATGATCTCAGTTGCTGTGCGCTTCGCTTCTTTCAATTGATCAGAAGCGTTGGCTTGTGCTAGATCCAAGTCTTTCGCAGCACGTTCTGCTGCTTGAAGACCATCAGCAATTTTCTTCTGACGCTCTTCGATCGCTTGCATCAATGGTGGCCATACATACTTCATGCAGAACCACACAAATAGTGCGAACGAGATTGCTTGACCTAGCAGAGTTGCGTTTATGTTCACAACAGCTACTCCCTTTTAAGAATCAACTACAAAAATACAATTAACAGAGTTGTTAATTAGCCTGCTAGTTGACCCACAAATGGGTTTGCGAAAGTGAATAGTAGCGCGATTACGATACCGATCATTGGAACCGCATCAAGTAGACCCGCGATGATGAACATCTTAACTTGTAGCATAGGAGCCATTTCTGGTTGACGTGCAGCACCTTCTAGGAATTTACCACCTAGCAGTGCGAAACCAATCGCTGTACCAAGAGAAGCAAGACCGACGATAATACCTACGGCGATTGCAGAAAAGCTCAGTAAAGTTTCCATTACTATCTCCAATTTATAGTTGTTGGCTTAGTGCCCAAATAAAAAGCTTTAAAAAAATTAATGATCAGGATCTTCGTGTGCCATTGACAGGTAAACAATTGTCAACATCATGAATACGAAGGCTTGAATCGTAATAACCAAGATATGGAAGATTGCCCACGGTAGTGAACCCATCCATTGTAAGTACCATGGTAGCATTGCCGCACAAAGAATGAATACAACCTCACCCGCGAACATGTTACCGAATAGACGCATACCGAGTGATAGAGGTTTCGCTAATAGCGATACCACTTCAATTAGTAGGTTAAACGGAATCATCAGTGGGTGATTGAATGGATGTAGTGCAAGTTCTTTTGCGAATCCACCTAGACCTTTTACTTTGATGCTGTAGTAAATCATCAATGCAAAAACGCCTAGAGCCATAGCCATGGTGATATTCACATCAGCAGACGGTACAACCTTAAGGTAAGGGATACCTAGCCAATGCTCTGCTGGGTATGGTAAGAAGTCGATAGGAACTAAGTCCATCACGTTCATCAAAAATACCCAACAAAAGATAGTCAGTGCTAAAGGCGCGATCAGTGGGTTGCGTCCATGGAACGTGTCTTTGACGTTATCGGCGACAAATTCAACGATCATTTCTACAGCACACTGAAGCTTACCCGGTACACCCGCTGTTGTTCTCTTTGCTACTTTGTAAAAAATTCCGAGGAAAATTAAACCAGTAAACCAAGAAAAAAACAGGCTATCGATATGTACGTTCCAGAAACTTGTCTCCGACCCTACTAAACCCAACTTGTATAGCGATAGGTTAGAAAGGTGGTGGGCAATGTAACCGGACGATGTTAGCGCTTCACCTGGCGCAGCCATAACTCATCCTATTTTTTGTTGTTAATGAATAGCACTGGTGCACAGATATTAATACCTAGTACCAGCAAATAGGTTAGTTTGAGGGGAACAAGTTCCACCTGCATATACATGTAGGCAACATAGAACAGTGCAACCGTGATGAGAATTTTCAGTACTTCACCCGTATAGAAGGAAGCAGCGATGCGCTTGGCAGCGCGAGCTCCACTAAACATGAAAGCACACAGCGCGAATACTGCATTGGCAACAACAAAAATGCCTCCGCCAATCAGCGCTGAAAATCCCCAGTCAGGATTTATGGCTACCGCCATTCCTGCTGCCACAAAAATAACCGCGCCAGACTGGATCATTAACAATTGCCTTGCGAGCTCTCGTCCTGGTCTAGCTAACGCAGCTACCATGTATTCGTACCTCTAGTAATATCCACTTCGCACTTAACTCTCTGTGCTGGGAAATTGGCGAAAATTATACGTTCAGTTCAACGTAAAGCAATTCGATTGCATCAAAAACTTACAGTTTTGTTTACAAAACGACAACTTTCGCACAAAATTCGATTAATTAGATTAATTGACCTAAATCAATTATCTCATCTAGGCCTCAAGCTTGGCAATTAGTTGGTCCAATTTGTGAGGCTCATCAAGACTTATCGTCAATTTCGCTTTTCCGTTTGCAGAACGGGTAAGAGAAACTTTTGCATCAAGCAGCTGACTCAATTTATGCGACATTTGCTCGGCTTCGGTATCCTCTTGTTGCCCTTTTTGCTCATTTTGTGGGGCTAAGCACTTTTTTACTAACTGTTCGGTTTGGCGAACAGTCATTTGCTTCTTAGCCACTTGTTGAGCTACTTCGACTTGCTGTTCGCCTTCTAACGCTAACAGAGCTCGAGCATGACCCATTTCCAATTTTTTATCTGCAACCAGACCTTTTACATCAACTTCCAACTGATTCAGACGTAATAGGTTACTCACCGTCGTTCTTGATTTACCAATCACATCGGCCACTTGCTGATGTGTCAGCGTGAATTCATCTTGTAGACGCTCAAGCGCTTGGGCTTCCTCAATCACATTCAAGTCTTCACGTTGAATGTTTTCAATCAACGCCATAGCGATGGCGGCACGATCTTCAACTTTTTTCACCAAACACGGCACGCGCTTTAAACCCGCCTGCCTTGCAGCACGCCAGCGGCGCTCACCTGCGATGATCTCAAACTGACCATTTTCGACCTGGCGAACCACGATTGGTTGAATAATGCCTTGTGATTGAATCGAAGCCGCTAGTTCTTCTAGCGCTTCAGGCGCCATATCTTTACGCGGTTGGTATACGCCCGGCTGCAATTGACCAATCGCTAAATCGGTTAACTCACCGTCTGCCGATAATTCTTGGCTATGCGATGCAATATGCTGTTTTTCACGAGCAAACGAACTGGTCGACAATAACGCATCCAGTCCTTTTCCGAGACCACGCTTAGACATGGGATTGAATTCCTTAGGTTAGAGTTAAACTGGGATTTCTTCGCGGCGGAGCATTTCGCCCGCTAGAGCAAGATACGCTTTGGCACCTGCGGAGTACTTATCGTAGTACATTGCAGGCTTACCGTGACTTGGCGCTTCAGCCAAACGAACATTACGTGGAATGACAGTACGGTAAACTTTATTCCCAAAGTGTTTTTTAAGTTGATCGGATACTTCATTCGATAAGCGGTTGCGTGGGTCGTACATGGTACGCAATAAACCTTCGATTTTTAGGTTCTCATTGACCACGGCCGCTAACTTGCTGATTGTATCCATAAGAGCAGTTAAACCTTCTAACGCAAAGTATTCACATTGCATCGGCACCAGCACAGAGTCAGCTGCCGCCATCGCATTGATTGTAAGAAGGTTTAGAGAAGGAGGACAATCAATAAAGATGAAATCATAGTTATCGCGAACTGACGACAATGCATTTTTTAGACGCACTTCACGAGCGAAAACTTCCATCAATTTGATTTCTGCCGCGGTTACGTCTCCGTTCGCCGCGATCAAATCATACTTCCCTGTTGTTTGGGTACAAACGACTTGATCGAACGGTGTATCTTCGACCAAAAGATCGTATGCGGTGGCGTCGACCATATACTTATCCACGCCACTGGCCATCGTAGCATTGCCTTGCGGGTCGAGATCGATCACCAAAACCTTGCGCTTTGTTGCCGCCATCGAAGCCGCTAAGTTAATGCACGTTGTTGTTTTGCCGACCCCACCTTTCTGGTTGGCGATTGCTACAATTTTACCCACGATTACCTCGCTAATTTTCCTTGCGCGATAAGATTACTAGATGACGATCACCTTCCAACTCAGGAACAGCCAAAGATATGATCTCTGTCACACTGCACCATTCAGGAAGCTGATCCATTTCATCTTTAGGGTGCTGTCCTTTCAGCGCTAGAAACACCCCGTGCTCTTGTTTCGGCAAATGGTGGCACCATTCCACCATGTCTATCATTGAAGCAAAAGCTCGACTCAAAACGCCATCAAATTTTTCTTCAGGTTGGAATTCTTCGACACGACTTTGAATTGGTGTCACGTTTTTCAGCCCTAATGTGTGCACGACTTGCTTGATAAAACGGATGCGTTTGCCAAGACTATCGAGCAAAAAGAAGGTTTTCTCAGGGTTCATGATTGCCAAAGGGATGCCCGGTAACCCCGGACCAGTACCAACATCAATGAAGCGCTCACCGGACAGGTGTGCGCTTACAACGATACTATCAAGAATATGTTTCACTAACATATCAAGCGGATCACGTACCGATGTTAAATTGTACGCTTTGTTCCATTTGTCGAGCAGTTCAACATAACCAACTAACTGCTCTCGTTGCTGTTCTGACACTTCCAAATCGGTTTTCGCGATCAGTGAATCCAACTTTGTTCGCAATGCGCTCATTATTCTTCCTCACCTTTCTTCAGCAAACCATGCTTTTTCAAGTGAACAAGTAGAATAGAAATTGCAGCAGGCGTAATACCAGAAATGCGTGATGCAATACCGATGCTCTCTGGTTTGGCCTCGCTCAGTTTAGCAACGACTTCGTTTGATAAACCTTTTACATCGCGGTAATCCAAATCAGCAGGTAACTTGGTATTTTCGTGACGCAGTGATTTTTCGATCTCTTCCTGCTGACGCTTGATGTAACCATCGTATTTCACTTGAATTTCAACTTGCTCAGCCGCTTGCTGATCTTCAAGAGCAGGAGCAAACGCTTCAAGTTGCGTCAGTTGCGAATAAGTGATCTCTGGACGACGCAGAAGATCCTCACCACTCGCTTCACGGGCCATTGGGGTTTTCAGCAGCTTGTTCAACTCATCAACCCCCTCTGACTTCGGATTCATCCACGTTGCTTTCAAACGCTGACGCTCCGTTTCCATATTGTTGATTTTCTCGTTAAAGCGAGCCCAACGAACATCATCAATCAAGCCTAGCTCGCGCGCTTTTTCCGTTAAACGTAAATCGGCGTTATCTTCACGAAGTAGCAGGCGGTATTCCGCACGAGAAGTGAACATGCGGTACGGCTCTTTGGTACCCATGGTCGATAAGTCATCAATCAACACGCCCATGTAAGCTTGGTCACGACGTGGGCTCCAGCCTTCTTTGTCTTGGCTAAACAAGCTTGCGTTTAGGCCCGCCATCAAGCCTTGCGCTGCGGCTTCTTCGTAGCCAGTCGTACCATTAATCTGGCCAGCAAAGAACAAACCATGGATGAACTTCGTCTCGTACGTTTGCTTCAAATCACGTGGATCGAAGAAATCGTATTCAATCGCATAACCTGGGCGAACGATGTGTGCATTTTCAAACCCTTTCATTGAGCGCACGATTTGTACTTGCACATCAAATGGCAAGCTGGTCGAGATACCATTAGGGTATAACTCGTGCGTGGTTAGGCCTTCTGGCTCAATGAAGATTTGGTGGCTGTTTTTGTCAGCGAAACGCATCACTTTGTCTTCAATAGACGGACAGTAACGCGGACCAATACCTTCAATCACACCTGCGTACATTGGACTGCGATCCAAGTTACTACGGATCACATCGTGAGTTTGTTCATTGGTGTGGGTGATGAAACATGGAATCTGACGCGGATGCTGTTCACGTTTGCCCATGAACGAGAATACAGGAGTTGGGTTATCACCGTGCTGAGCTTCTAGCACTGAAAAATCAACAGTACGAGCATCAATGCGCGGTGGAGTACCTGTTTTTAAACGATCCACACGGAACGGCAGTTCACGCAGTCGATCCGCTAATGCGATCGATGGTGGATCCCCGGCACGACCACCAGACGAGCTTTCCATACCTATGTGGATCTTACCACCAAGGAAGGTACCCACGGTTAGCACAACGGCTTTCGCATGGAAGCGAAGTCCCATTTGAGTTACCACACCAACTGCGCGATCTTGTTCAACAATCAGATCATCAACTGATTGCTGGAACAACGTTAAGTTAGGCGCATTTTCTAATGCATTACGAACGTACGCTTTGTACAGAGCGCGATCGGCTTGAGCTCGAGTTGCTCGTACTGCAGGACCTTTGGAGGCATTTAGTGTACGAAACTGAATACCTGCATGGTCGATGGCTTCAGCCATCAAACCGCCCATAGCATCTACTTCTTTTACTAAGTGACCTTTACCAATACCACCGATCGCCGGATTACAAGACATCTGGCCTAATGTATCGATGTTATGGGTAAGGAGAAGCGTTTTTTGTCCTGTGCGTGCAGATGCGAGCGCGGCTTCCGTTCCTGCGTGTCCGCCACCGACAACAATGACGTCAAAGTTTTCGTGATAAAGCATGAACTGACCTCAGGTATTCAAAGGGATTTAATGGACAGATAAAGGAGCCGTATTTTACCTGCTTTATGCCAGAGAGAAAAACGTTTTCTCGTTTTATCCGTTTTAAGCTTCAAGATAAATATATATAAGATCTATATATATGATCTTTTATTAGATCTACTATTAGGATCGACCGTTTCTGTGGATAACCTAAAAATGATCAACAAGATCATGGATCTTCTTTGGATCATATCTTGTGATCATGATTGGATCAGATCGAGGATTACCTGGGATCAAAAGTGGTGGTTATACACAGGGGATAAAATTGATCAAAGTTGTTATTGGGATAACTAAAGGAAAATCACTGGATCTTATTGTAGTTATCCACAGTCTGTTTGGTTGGTTTTTGAGCGGTTAAACAAAATAATTTGGTGGGAGTTATTCACATGGGAGAAAACAGAGCCGAATTTCGACTCTGTTGAAGGGAAGTCGTGAGTTTAAAAACGTTCGATATTCTCTTTTAACCACATCTCTGCGGCGTCTTCTGGCACATCATGGCTCAGTACATCGATTTTAAAGCAATCTGCGAGAGGGGTTGCACCAATATCCTCTAATAAATCATAAGCGTGTTGACCAGCGGCACAGAACGTATCGTAGCTAGAGTCACCAATCGCAATCACCGCAAATTTTACATCAGTCATTTTTGGCGGTGTATTTTGTAATGCTGCGATAAAAGGTTGGATATTATCAGGATACTCACCAGCTCCATGTGTAGAGGTGATCACCAACCACGTACCTTGATTTTCGATATCACTGAGGGAAGGCTGGTTGTGGATCGTTGTTTCAAATCCATTCTCGTTGAGTAGATCACTCAGGTGATCCCCTACGTATTCTGCGCCACCTAACGTGCTGCCTGTAATAATGTGGATCATACTTCTTCCTTATTGAATGCGACGGCTAAAGCTCATGGATGGCTTGCCGTACAAAAAGAAACGCGGTGTGAGTTAAGCTCAGCACCGCGCGTTCGATTATTTACTTCCCGATACAGAATGAAGAGAAGATTCGTCCCAGTAAGTCGTCAGAACTGAACTCACCGGTAATCTCATTGAGATGTTGTTGGGTGATGCGTAGCTCTTCAGCCAATATTTCACCAGCCATATAGCCTTCAAGCTGCTCCTGGCCTATTTGAAGGTGCTGTGCGGCACGTTCTAATGCATCGAGATGACGACGACGAGCCATAAACCCACCTTCACTGTTGCCAGAGAAGCCCATACACTCCTTGAGATGATCGCGCAGAGCTTCAACCCCTGCACCAGTCTTCGCTGACAAACGGATAAGGGTAGGGTTATTGACGTGGCAGATCCCCATATCTTCACCCGTTTGATCCGCTTTATTACGGATCACAGTTATACCAATGTTGTCTGGTAGGCGATCCACAAAATCTGGCCAGATATCTTTCGGATCGGTGGCATCGGTTGTCGTGCCATCCACCATGAACAACACGCGGTCTGCTTGGGCTATTTCATCCCACGCGCGTTCGATACCGATTTTCTCTACTTCATCGGAAGCATCACGCAAACCTGCTGTATCAATGATGTGTAGTGGCATGCCATCAATATGGATATGCTCACGCAGTACATCACGCGTGGTTCCTGCGATGTCGGTTACGATTGCAGATTCTTTACCCGATAGCGCGTTCAGTAGGCTTGATTTGCCCGCATTTGGACGACCCGCAATCACGACTTTCATCCCTTCACGCATAATAGCGCCTTGGTTAGCTTCTTTGCGCACCGCATCTAGGTTGTCGATGATGGCTTGTAGGTCACCAGCCACTTTACCGTCGGCCAAAAAGTCGATCTCTTCTTCAGGGAAGTCGATGGCTGCTTCAACATAGATACGCAAATGAATCAGCGACTCAACTAAGGTATTAATGCGGCCTGAAAATGCGCCCTGTAAGGATTGCAGTGCCGATTTTGCTGCTTCTTCAGAACTGGCATCAATGAGGTCTGCGATCGCCTCGGCTTGAGCGAGGTCGAGTTTATCGTTCAGAAATGCGCGTTCAGAGAACTCACCAGGGCGAGCAGCTCGAATACCATCTATACCTAGAATGCGGTTTATCAGCATATCCATCACGACAGGGCCGCCATGGCCTTGCAGCTCAAGTACGTCTTCACCGGTAAATGAATGCGGGTTAGGGAAGTACAGTGCGATGCCCTGATCAAGCACAGTGCCATCTTCTGACTTAAACGGCAGGTACTCTGCGTAGCGGGGCTTTAGTGTTTTGCCAGTGACTTCTAACGCCACTTGGTTGGCTTTAGGGCCAGAAACTCGAATAATACCGACACCGCCACGACCAGGCGCGGTCGCTTGAGCGACAATCGTATCTGTAGTCATAATTTTGCCTTTTGAGCTGGGCTATAGGGAAGATACCTAGGGAGCCATCACAATTAATTAGCTGAATTGTAATCAGCCAAAAACAAAAAGGCGACCTTTTGGCCGCCTTTCTCAATCATTTCCTAAAAGGTTACTTGCTGTGTAAGCCTTTTTTCTCTAATCCTTTGTAGATCAGAGTTTGCTGGATAAGCGTTACGATGTTCGACACCAACCAGTATAGAACGAGACCTGATGGGAAGAACAAGAAGAAGAAGGTAAACATAACCGGCATAAAGGTCATGATCTTCTGCTGCATTGGATCCGTTACCGTTGTCGGGCTCATCTTCTGGATTAGGAACATAGACGCACCCATCAATAGCGGCAGGATGTAGTAAGGGTCCTGCGCTGAAAGGTCATGAATCCAACCGAAGAATGGTGAGTGACGTAGCTCTACCGATTCCATTAGCGCCCAGTATAGTGCGATGAAAATAGGCATCTGTAGGATAAGAGGTAAACAGCCACCTAGTGGGTTCACTTTCTCTTTCTTGTACAGTTCCATCATTTCTTGGCTCATGCGCTGACGGTCATCACCGATACGCTCACGCATTGCTTGCAGCTTAGGCTGTAGCATGCGCATTTTCGCCATAGACGTGTATTGCGCTTTTGTTAGTGGGTACATTGCACCACGAACGATGAAGGTCAGACAGATGATTGCCACACCCCAGTTACCAACAAAGCTCTGGATGAATGAAAGCAACATATGAAGAGGCTTCGCAATGAACCATAACCAGCCGTAGTCCACTACTAGGTCTAGGTTAGGTGCCACTTCTGCCATTTCATCTTGCAGTTTTGGACCAACCCAAAGTGTTGCTTCAAACTTAGCCTGATCGCCTGTTGCGATAGTTTTGTTTGGCATACGAACGCCGATGTCGCCTAGGTTGCCAATTACACGAGTGTATAGGTTAGTACCTGGTTCGTTACGTGGGATCCAAGCTGCGGCAAAGTAGTGCTGAATCATTGCTGCCCAACCTTGGCCATCGGCTAGGTTAAGAGACAGGTTGCGATCCTGCATATCATCAAAGCTGTACTTCTTGTAACGCGTATCTTCTGTTGAGTATGCGCCACCACGGTAAGTAGGCATTGTGATGCTACCACCATCGTCCATTAGGTTTTGACGTAGGTGAGCGTACATACCAAATGTTGCGTTGTTGCCTGAGTTGTTCACTACATCGTATTCAACATTAAGCGCGTAGCTGCCGCGTTTAAAGATGTAAGTTTTGGTGTATTCGATGCCGTTTGCAGTGAATGTCATCGGAACGCGAAGTTCATCTTGACCGTCAGCCATTGTGAAGCTGTCTGCACTTACGTTGTAGTGAGGGCGATTTGTGCTGCTCAAGTCGATACCTTGAGGACCCACTAGACCGCTTTGAGCGATAAATTGGTGACCTTGAGCGTCTTTAAGCAGAACAAAGGAATCTGATGAATCTAACTCAGCAGAGTATTCGTTAAGGTTGGCATGTACCACATCGCCACCAACGGTGTCGATCGACAGAGTTAAAACATCAGTCGTTACTGTGATAGTTTTTGCAGAAGCTTGCTGTTGACCAGGAACTGGGTCAAGTTCATCAGCAAAAGATGGTGCAGGTAGAGTGCTGCTTGATTGAGCCTGTTCAACTGCTTGAGGTTCTGGATTCTTTGCAACTTGCCATTGTTGAAACAGCAAAAAAGAAACCAGGGCCAAACCGATGAGCAGGATATTACGTTGAGAATCCATCGTTAGTTATCTCTGTCTTGTTTTTGGACTGGTGGAACGGGGTCATACCCCCCTTCATTCAAAGGGTGGCATTTTAATAGACGTTTGCCTGATAACCAACATCCTTTTACAAAACCGTGAGCTCTCAAAGCTTCTAGCGCGTAAGTGGAACAGGTTGGTGTGAACCGGCAACGAGGACCAATCAAAGGGCTGATAAACCAGCGATACAGATAAACGAGCCCAATGGCTATCCACGTGAAGGGCGAGACAGGCGTTGCCATAGCTTATCAAACAACTTAAAAATTTCCTCATTGCTTAAATCTTGCGCGCTTTTCTTCGCAATCACAACAAAATCTTTGTTTGGAAGCTGATGTTGATTGTTACGAAAGCTTTCACGAGCCAAACGCTTAAATCGGTTACGACCGACAGCCGTTTTGATTTGCTTTTTGGGAACCGCTAAACCTAATCGTGGGTGAGAAAGTTTGTTATTGCGAGCAATGATGGTGAAATGAGGCGAGCCAGCTCGATGAGCTTGCTGGAAGACGTTTTGATAATGCTCGGGAGTTAACAAACGTAACTCCCGATTAAACGCGTACGTGTTCAAAATAAACTAGCGATTATTTTGATAGGCGCGCACGGCCTTTTGCACGACGTGCGTTGATAACTTTACGACCGTTCTTAGTTGCCATGCGAGCACGGAAGCCGTGAGTACGCTTGCGCTTTAGAACTGTAGGTTGAAAAGTGCGTTTCATGATAATTACCTTTACTGATCAGTAGTTTTAGGTTCTTGTTAAACCCGGCGTGGGTATTTGCTTTCTTATATAAAGAAGCTCTTTATATAGAGAAGGACAACCGACGCCTCTCAACAAAGAGGCGGAATTGTAATCACACTCACATAATGTGTCAATGACTCAATGAGTACGAAATTCCGGCCGGGCGATTATACGTAGTGTGAGTAAAATCTCAAGGATCAATCGATCCTGATGCTTGATCGTTACTCTATTCCTACTTGGTTAAGGAATTTTTTCAAACGAGGATCTTGTGGATTATCGAAGATATCCTGTGGAGAACCTTGCTCAACGATATTGCCTTCCGCCATGAAGATCACTCTATCAGCGACTTCTTTCGCGAATTGCATCTCGTGCGTCACCACCAGCATGGTTTGATGCTGATTAGCTAACTTCTTCATTAATGAGAGAACTTCACCGACCCATTCAGGATCCAGCGCAGAAGTTGGTTCGTCAAACAACAGCAGTTCTGGTTGCAGCGCCATCGCTCGGCCGATACCCACACGTTGTTGTTGGCCGCCAGATAATGCCGCTGGATAACTATCGCCTTTATCCCCAAGGCCGATGTCATCCAGAATTTGTTGCGCTCGTTTGAGAGCATCGGCTTTTTTCCAACCTCGAACGGTCACTAGACCTTCGGCAATGTTCTGGCGCGCATTCATGTGGGCAAACAGGGCATAGTTTTGGAACACAAAGCCAGTTCGACGACGCAGCGCTAATACTTCGGCTTTAGTGTGTTTTTGAGTATCAACGGAGATGTCATCTATCGTGATACGACCTTCATCTGCTTGTTCTAGAAAGTTCACCGTACGCAGCAAGGTTGATTTACCCGTACCACTTGAGCCGATAATCACGATGATCTCACCTTGCTTAATATCGAGGTCGATGCCTTTCAGCACTTCAGTCTCACCAAAACGTTTGTGAATATTTTCTAACTTAATCATCGTACGTACGCCTTATTCAGTTTTGCTTCTGCCCAGATTTGTACGCGAGTCAGAATCACCACCACGCCCCAGTAAATAAGAGCAACCGCAAGGAAAGCTTCAAAGAAACGGAAACTTGATGAGGCTTCCATCTGTGCTTTCGCCATGATTTCGGCCACACCAAGCGTGAAAGCGAGAGACGTTGACTTGATCATATCGATGAAGTAGTTCATCAATGAAGGCAGTGCGACACGCGTTGCTTGAGGTAAAATCACTCGGCGCATTGCTTGGGATGTCGTCATACCGACCGATAAGCTCGCTTCCATTTGGCTGCGATCAATGCCAATAATGGCGGCACGAATACTTTCCGCCATATAAGCGGCAAAGTGCAGCGTTAAACCGATAACCGCTGCTGAAAAGGCGTCGATACCGACCATCAATGGAAAAATTTGCGGTAAGCCGTAATAAAGCAGGAAAAGCTGAACCAACAGTGGGGTGCCACGGAAGAAGCTGATGTACAGTTGGCTTAATTGATCCAGAACTGGCAGTTTAAATACGCGAATATTGGCTAAAATGACGGATAAAATCAGCGAAAACACCAATCCCCATGTCGCCATTTCCATGGTTGTGCCAAGATATTTCAGCAATATCGGCAGCAGTTCCAACATGTAATTAAAGTCAAATCCCATAAGGCTTACCTAAAGGCTAGAGAAAAGAAAAGGTGGAAAACAAGTTCCACCTTTACGTAAGTTTATTTTAGCCCGAGAGTGATACCACTTTGCGGCCTAAAGTACAAAGAGTTCTTATTTCGTGATGTCAGCGCCAAACCACTTCACGGAAATTTTCTCTACTGTACCATCTGCGCGCATCTCAGCCAGTGCTTTGTTTACTTCTTCTTGCAGCTTACGACCTTTCTCGTTGTCAACGAAAGGCCATGCGTTTTGAATGGTCTCAAACGGTTCGCCTGCCAATTCCAGAGGAAGGCCAGTTTTCTTAATCAGCTCTAACGCAGAAAGACGATCCATTACAAACGCGTCTGCACGACCGAGCGCCACGTCATGTTCGATACCTGTGTCGTACGTTTTAATGTTGATCTTGCCGTCTTTGTCGTATTGACGCAGCAGTTGCTCAAAGTTAGAGCCTAGGTTCACCGCAACGGTTTTGCCCGCAAGATCGTCAACACCTTTGATGCTGTCGTTGCCTTTACGCACGGTAATTTGTGCGCCATCTACAACGTAAGGGTCAGCAAATAGGTATTTAGCTTTACGCTCATCAGTCATGGTGATTTGGTTGGAGATCGTATCGATACGACCAGTTTCTAAAAGACCAAATAAACCAGAGAAGTTGGCTGTTACGTATTCGATTTTGTAATCGTTACGTTTACCGATTTCATCCCACATGTCGACTTCAAAGCCTTGTAGCTTGTCTTGCTT
This sequence comes from Vibrio sp. 1402, assembly GCF_033340275.1. Taxonomy (NCBI): domain Bacteria; kingdom Pseudomonadati; phylum Pseudomonadota; class Gammaproteobacteria; order Vibrionales; family Vibrionaceae; genus Vibrio; species Vibrio sp. 1402. Next base: position 26,056 of record NZ_JAWOWE010000015.1, on the reverse strand, counting down.
TACAAAAGTAAACGGGAAGTAGCGACCTGACATACCAACTTTGACTTCAGTAGCGGCTTGTACGGTTGCTGCCGACAGTGCAATGGCTGCAACGGCAACCTTAATCCAGTTTTTCATAATACATCTCCATAATTTTATGGTTGGAAATACTACTGTTAGTTAGCTCAATTAAATAAATAACCAAGAGCAATAACCTAGACCTGTGAGTTATTAGATAATAGAAGAAGAATGTTAAATGTGACGAAAATGCGAACTGAACCTAGCGAAATGATCGACAAAATCAGCATTGGGAATAAAATAATACACAGACTTATCACCAATCGCTCGATCTTGTGAATTTTGCCCAATTGTGGATCGTTGTGTGGGCAAATTTGGGGCAAGGTGTGTTGATCTCATCAAGTTTGCAGAAATAATTGTGAATAACTTGGATCTTATTCACTGGATCGTCGATCAATCGCTGGCGATCTTGGTTATCAACAGGTAAAATTGCCAGTCTTTTCCGATAATTCAATTACTCAGTGGGGGCACCGTGTCATCTTCGCTTTGGCTGCAATGTTTGCAGCAGCTTCAAGAAGAGCTACCAGCTACAGAATTCAGCATGTGGGTTCGTCCGCTACAAGCGGAGCTCAATGACAATACTCTCACTCTATTCGCGCCAAACCGCTTTGTGTTGGACTGGGTGCGTGATAAGTATCTGAACAATATTACTCGCTTACTGCAGGAATACTGCGGTGGCGATATTCCTAACTTACGTTTTGAAGTGGGGAGCCGACCTGTCTCTGCACCAAAACCAGCGCCGACACGTACGCCTGCAGATGTGGCTGCCGAGTCATCTGCACCTGCGCAATTACAGGCGCGTAAGCCAGTACACAAAACCTGGGATGACGACGCTCAAGCGATTGCGGCTATCAATCACCGCTCAAACATGAACCCAAAACACAAGTTCGATAACTTTGTTGAAGGTAAGTCGAACCAACTGGGTTTGGCTGCGGCGCGTCAGGTATCGGATAACCCAGGTGCAGCTTACAACCCACTATTCCTATACGGCGGCACGGGTTTGGGTAAAACCCACTTATTGCATGCGGTGGGTAACGCGATTGTGGATAACAACCCGAACGCAAAAGTGGTCTACATGCACTCAGAACGTTTTGTGCAAGACATGGTGAAAGCGCTGCAAAACAATGCGATTGAAGAATTCAAACGCTACTACCGCAGCGTGGATGCGCTCCTTATCGATGACATCCAATTCTTTGCTAATAAAGAACGTTCACAAGAAGAATTCTTCCATACCTTCAACGCACTATTGGAAGGTAATCAGCAGATCATTCTAACGTCTGACCGTTATCCTAAAGAAATTAATGGCGTTGAAGATCGTCTTAAATCTCGCTTTGGTTGGGGTCTTACTGTTGCGATCGAGCCGCCTGAGCTTGAAACGCGTGTGGCGATCTTGATGAAAAAAGCTGAAGATCACCAAATCCACCTTGCTGATGAAGTGGCATTCTTCATTGCCAAGCGTCTGCGTTCGAACGTTCGTGAGCTAGAAGGTGCACTGAACCGTGTTATTGCGAACGCGAACTTTACTGGCCGTCCAATTACGATTGATTTTGTTCGTGAAGCGCTGCGCGATCTGCTTGCTCTACAAGAGAAGCTTGTGACAATCGATAACATTCAAAAGACAGTGGCGGAATACTACAAGATTAAAGTAGCGGACTTGCTGTCTAAGCGTCGTTCTCGTTCTGTAGCGCGTCCTCGTCAGCTGGCTATGGCGTTAGCAAAAGAGCTAACCAACCACAGTTTGCCTGAAATTGGCGATGCGTTTGGGGGCCGCGATCATACGACCGTACTTCATGCTTGTCGCAAGATTGAGCAGCTGCGTGAAGAGAGCCACGACATTAAAGAAGATTACTCTAACTTGATTCGCACCCTGTCTTCGTAATCGGTTAGAATAACGGTATTCTAAGCAAATCATTTATTGAGCTGACAGCGTAAAGAGCCAAGCATGAAATTTACCATTGAACGTAGTCATTTAATCAAACCGCTACAGCAGGTTTCGGGCGCTTTAGGTGGCCGACCAACTCTGCCAATCCTGGGTAACCTACTTCTTAAAGTAGAAGAGAACGTATTGTCGATGACGGCAACCGATCTTGAAGTAGAGTTAGTAAGCAAAGTGATGCTAGAAGGTGATTTTGAAGCGGGCAGCATTACCGTTCCTTCGCGTAAGTTTCTCGATATCTGCCGTGGTTTACCGGACGATGCGATCATCACATTTGTATTAGAAGGTGATCGCGTACAAGTTCGCTCTGGTCGCAGCCGTTTCTCATTGGCAACGCTTCCTGCGAACGATTTCCCTAATATTGAAGACTGGCAAAGCGAAGTGGAAGTATCACTGAGCCAAGCTGATTTACGTACGCTGATCGACAAAACTCAGTTCTCGATGGCGAATCAAGACGTTCGTTACTACCTCAACGGCATGTTGTTTGAAATTGACGGCACCACGCTACGCAGCGTGGCGACGGACGGCCACCGTATGGCGGTATCGCAAACTCAGCTAGGTGCGGACTTTGCGCAGAAGCAAATCATCGTGCCACGCAAAGGTGTGCAAGAATTAGTAAAGTTGATGGATGCGCCAGAGCAGCCTGTCGTACTTCAGATCGGTAGCTCCAATGTTCGTGCTGAGGTGAATAACTTTACTTTTACCTCTAAGTTGGTTGATGGTCGTTTCCCTGACTACCGCCGTGTATTGCCTCAGAGCACCAATAAGACACTAATAGCCAGTTGTGACGAGTTGCGCCAAGCCTTCTCTCGTGCTGCGATTCTTTCCAACGAAAAATTCCGTGGCGTGCGAGTGAATCTGGCTGATACTGAAATGCGCATAACTGCGAATAACCCAGAACAAGAAGAAGCGGAAGAGATGCTTGATGTAAGCTTTGAAGGTGACGCCATCGAAATCGGCTTTAACGTAAGCTATGTGCTTGATGTTCTGAACACGTTGCGTTGTGAAAATGTACGTGTGTCGATGTCGGATGCTAACGCTAGCGCGTTGATTGAAAATGCCGACGATGACAGTGCCATGTACGTGGTGATGCCAATTCGTCTATAAGCCAACTGAATGCCTCTTTCTCGTCTCATCATTCAGCAGTTTCGAAACATTAAAGCCTGTGATATTGAGTTATCAGCAGGCTTTAACTTTCTTATCGGGCCGAACGGCAGCGGTAAAACCAGTGTCTTAGAAGCGGTTTATCTGCTCGGGCATGGCCGCTCATTCAAGAGCTCTCTCACCGGACGAGTGATACAAAATGAGTGTGACGAACTGTTTGTTCATGGTCGTTTTTTGAACTCGGATCAATTTGAGCTACCTATCGGCATTAATAAGCAGCGTGATGGCTCAACAGAGGTTAAAATAGGCGGTCAATCTGGACAAAAATTAGCGCAGTTGGCACAAGTTCTGCCTCTGCAGTTGATACACCCAGAAGGGTTTGATTTACTGACAGATGGCCCTAAACATCGTCGTGCGTTTATTGATTGGGGCGTGTTTCATACCGAGCCCGCTTTTTATCAAGCATGGGGAAGGTTCAAGCGCCTGAACAAGCAGCGCAACGCGTTGTTGAAAACCGCCAATAGTTATCGTGAGCTCAGTTATTGGGATCAGGAAATGGCAGGATTGGCTGAAAACATCAGCCAATGGCGAGCAAGTTACATCGAGCAGATGAAAACTGTCGCAGAAACTATCTGTCAGACATTTTTGCCAGAATTTGAGATCCAATTGAAGTATTATCGTGGCTGGGATAAAGACACTCCATACCACGAGATACTAGAAAAGAATTTTGAGCGTGATCAGGCATTGGGATACACCTTTAGTGGCCCAAACAAAGCTGATTTGCGCATTAAAGTGAACGGAACGCCCGTTGAAGATGTTCTGTCACGCGGTCAATTAAAACTCATGGTGTGTGCATTGCGTGTAGCGCAAGGGCAACACCTGACAGAGATGGCCGGTAAACAATGCATTTACCTAATTGATGACTTCGCGTCGGAATTAGATAGCCAACGTCGCAAGCGTCTTGCTGACTGCTTAAAAGAGACGGGCGCACAAGTATTTGTAAGCTCTATCACTGAAAGCCAAATCGCCGATATGTTGGACGATAACGGTAAATTGTTTCATGTGGAACATGGCAGGATAGAGTCAAACTAGAAGAGAGAAACTCATGTCTGAAAATTACGATTCATCGAGTATTAAGGTACTGAAGGGTCTGGATGCGGTACGTAAGCGTCCAGGAATGTACATCGGCGATACGGACGACGGCACCGGCCTTCACCACATGGTTTTCGAGGTGGTGGATAACTCAATTGATGAAGCGTTGGCAGGTCACTGTAAAGACATCGTTGTGACAATTCATGAGGATAACTCGGTTTCCGTTAGCGATGATGGTCGTGGCATTCCAACAGAAATCCACTCAGAGGAAAATGTCTCTGCAGCAGAAGTAATCATGACGGTTCTTCACGCGGGTGGTAAGTTCGACGATAACTCATACAAAGTATCGGGTGGTCTTCACGGGGTAGGTGTTTCAGTAGTAAACGCACTATCAGAGAAAGTTGAGCTAACGATTCATCGTGGTGGCCATATCCATACGCAAACCTACCGCCATGGTGAGCCTCAAGCGCCACTAGCCGTTGTGGGTGATACGGATAAAACCGGTACACAAATTCGTTTCTGGCCAAGTGCCGAAACGTTCTCTAACACTGAGTTCCACTATGACATTCTGGCGAAACGCCTGCGTGAACTGTCATTCCTGAACTCTGGTGTGTCGATCAAATTGGTTGATGAACGTGAAGCGGACAAACATGATCACTTCATGTATGAAGGTGGTATTCAAGCGTTCGTTGATCACCTAAACACCAACAAAACGCCAATCATCGAAAAAATCTTCCACTTTAACTCTGAGCGTGAAGACGGCATTTCAGTTGAAGTGGCGATGCAATGGAACGATGGTTTCCAAGAGAACATCTTCTGCTTTACCAACAATATCCCACAGCGTGATGGTGGTACTCACCTTGCTGGTTTCCGTGCTGCGCTAACACGTACATTGAACAGCTTTATGGATAAAGAAGGTTTCTCGAAGAAAGCGAAAACAGCGACTTCAGGCGACGATGCGCGTGAAGGTCTAACTGCGGTTGTTTCGGTGAAAGTGCCTGATCCTAAGTTCTCAAGCCAAACAAAAGACAAACTGGTTTCTTCTGAAGTGAAATCAGCTGTTGAGTCTGCAATGGGTGAAAAACTGTCTGAGTTTCTGATTGAGAACCCGACAGAAGCGAAGATGGTTTGTTCGAAAATCATCGATGCAGCACGTGCTCGTGAAGCAGCGCGTAAAGCTCGTGAAATGACGCGCCGTAAAGGTGCACTAGACCTAGCTGGCCTTCCAGGTAAACTTGCAGACTGTCAGGAAAAAGATCCGGCACTCTCTGAACTATACATAGTGGAGGGTGATTCGGCAGGCGGCTCCGCAAAACAAGGCCGTAACCGTAAGAACCAAGCAATCCTACCGCTAAAAGGTAAGATTCTTAACGTAGAAAAAGCGCGTTTCGACAAGATGCTGTCTTCGCAAGAAGTAGCAACGCTGATCACTGCACTTGGTTGTGGTATCGGTCGTGACGAGTACAACCCGGACAAGCTTCGTTACCACAACATCATCATCATGACCGATGCCGATGTCGATGGTTCGCACATCCGTACGCTACTGTTGACCTTCTTCTACCGTCAAATGCCAGAGCTTATCGAGCGTGGCTATGTGTACATCGCTCAGCCACCACTATACAAAGTGAAAAAAGGCAAACAAGAGCAGTACATCAAAGATGAAGAAGCGATGAACCAATACCAAGTATCATTGGCTCTGGACAACGCATCGCTACACGTAAACGCAGAAGCACCAGCATTGGCAGGTGAAGCACTAGAGAAGCTTGTTCAACAGTACAATGCGGGTATTAAACTGGCGGAACGTATGAGCCGTCGTTACCCAAGTGCTTTGGTAAACGAGTTGATTTACACTCCTCGCCTAACGCCAGAGCAATGCCATGACGCATCAGTTGTGGAAGCGTGGACGAAGCAGCTTATTGAACAGCTGAATGCGAAAGAAGTGGGTGCAAGCCAGTACAGCTACGAAGTTGAGCAGCACGAAGAGCTAGGCTTAAACTTGCCTAAGATTGTGGTTCGTACTCACGGCGTGACGCACGAACATGCAATTAGCATCGACTTCCTAAACTCGAAAGAGTACGGCAAGTTGGCTGATCTATCAGAAGCACTTGATGGACTTCTGGAAGAAGGCGCGTACATCAAACGTGGTGAGCGTACTATGCCAGTGGCAAACTTTGCAGAAGCGCTTGACTGGTTAGTGAAAGAGTCAATGCGTGGCTTAAGCCGTCAGCGCTACAAAGGTCTAGGTGAGATGAACCCAGACCAACTTTGGGAAACCACCATGGACCCAGAAACTCGTCGTATGATGCAGGTAACGATTGAAGATGCGGTAGGCGCAGATCAACTGTTCACGACGCTAATGGGTGACCAAGTAGAACCTCGTCGTAACTTCATCGAAGAGAACGCACTGAAAGTAGCGAACCTAGACGTATAACGACACTGTTCGTGATAGTAAAAAGCAGCGAGAAATCGCTGCTTTTTTTGTTGTACCACCAGCTAAAATCGCCACTTTCTGCTAAAGCGGATGTTTTTCTGGTACTAACTGCCAACAACCCGATCAAGCCTGCCATTTTATATCTGTTTTCTTTTTTTCTCGCCATTTTGTTCGCTTGAGCGCTTTTGCTTTCTTTTTTCTGCTCGCTATAGTGCTGAAGAGCTGATGATTAAGGAGACTAAGAAAATGGTGATGACTTTCCTGAACTAAGCCGGAAGTGATGCACTTCCGGTTCAATGCACTGAATTTATTTGTAAGACAAGGCATTAAGAAGGAAATAATCATGTTTGAACGCTGGTTCTCAGCGTACTGCTTGGCGCTGCGAACTTGGTGGTTAACCAGTCGCTTTTTAACCTATCAATCACCACTAAGGTTGTTATCGCTATTTGAAACCTGCGAGCAACAAGCCCATTGCCGTAACCGAACTCGTATTGCGGTTGGGGACACGGTTCGCTTAGTGGATGTTGAACGCGCCTATCAATATCGCATGACATTGGTCAGCTCGCGCAAGGGGCAACCCATGACAGGTATGCTCGCGGTCGATTCTTATTTGGGGTCTCGACTATTAGGTCGAGCTAAAAATGATGCGCTCGAAGTGGAAATTTTTAATCAGCGACGCTGCTTTGTGATTACTGAAATTGTTCATCAATCGCAACCACCAGCTCAGAAAATGCTGTGTGGTTGTCTGTTGTGCCAATAAATATAGGTGAAGTCATGAGTAAGAAAGAAAAGAAACAACCGCAGTTGAGTCTAAAAGAAAAGCGCAAACTAAAGCAGGAAAAGGCGGCAGAAAAGGGAGTTGTAAAAGCGCGTAAATCCTCCCGCAAGTAAAGTGTAGATTGAGCCCTCCAGAACGGCGGGCTTTTTATCACTGATCGCGAAGTGATGAGGAACTAAGCTGTTCAAGGGGATAGTGGATGCTTTAAAAATTTTTTATTTTTTCCCTTGAAAGTCATTTTTGACGACCTTATATCTAGTTATGAAGAGGGTGACTGGCTTGCTAGAGACTAGAAGACCAGCCCTCTGAAATCGCTAAAACGAGATCGCTCAGAAGAGGATATGGCGTTTTAGCACACAACTTAAACCTTTAGATTCAATATCATGTCTCCGAGCCAAACCAAGGCCAGTGGAATGATAAGAATCTCTTAGTTCGGCGTTGGTTTTTGCATAAACACGCCAGTAGGATGGAACTCATCTGAACTAAGACTATTGCTTAATTAAGAGGATAGATTTATGCGTAATGTAGATTTCTCACCACTATACCGTAATGCAATTGGCTTTGATCGTCTGCTAAACCTGATGGAAGCGAATACAGCGAAAAATACTTCTGGCGGTTACCCTCCATACAACATTGAGCAAAAAGACGAGCACAACTACCGTATTACTATGGCCGTTGCTGGCTTTGCTGAAGAACAGCTCGATCTGACTCAAAACGAAAACATGTTGATTGTGAAGGGCGAACGTAAAGCAGAAGAAGGCAAAAACTACGTTTACCAAGGTATTGCAGAACGTGATTTTGAACGTAAATTCCAGCTAGCGGATTACGTAAAAGTCGTGGGTGCATCAATGGAAAACGGTCTGCTTCATATCGATTTAGTTCGTGAAATCCCTGAAGCCATGCAACCACGTAAGATTGCTATCGGTGGCAACAACCTGATTGAGAACAACTAATCAGTTAACCACCCGGTTATAGAATGAGAAAGAGCGCCATATGGGCGCTCTTTTTAGTTTGGGGGTTTTCAAATCCGCTATTTCAAAGCCGTAATTTCAAAGAGAAGAACGGCTGAGTTCAATCCGTCTATTTACCTTCGCGGTAAGCCTTTTCCACTTCTTCAGCGATAATCGCAATGCCTTTTTGCATCATCTCATCATCTTGAACGTAGTTCATACGCAGGCATTGGTGCGCGTGATCCCACTCGTCTTGCTGACCAATAAAGAAATATTCACCAGGGACAATCAATACGCCACGCGCTTTCAAGCGTTGGTACAGTTCCATTGTTGTGATTGGCAGTTCATCAAACCATAACCACAAGAAGATAGCGCCTTCCGGCTTGTGGATGCGGAATCGCTCATCGGTAATTGCTTGTTGGAGCAGTTCAACCGCACGTTGTGATTTTTGCTTGTAGAACGGCTTAATCACCTCTGAACTCAGTTTAAGCAGATCACCTTTGCCAATTATATGGTTTGCCAGCGCTGGACCAACACTGCCCGGCGCTAGGCTGATGATGCCGTTCATATTGGTTAACGCTTGAGTGATTTCTTCACTCGCAATCACAATGCCACAACGCACGCCCGGTAAACCAAGCTTAGATAGGCTCATGCATAGGATGGTGTTTTCATTCCAGAACGGTTCGACATCTTCAAAGATGATGTTCGGGAAAGGTAGACCGTAGGCGTTATCGATGATCAGTGGGATGTTGTTCTCACGTGCTAGCTTGTCCAGCTTACGTACTTCTTCATCTGTCAGTACATTACCCGTTGGGTTAGTTGGGCGAGACGCGCAGATTGCCGCAACAGAGTCGTCGACGGCGAGTTGCTCAAAATCGACGTGGTATTTAAACAGACCGTTATCTAACAGCTCGATTTCTGGGTGGTAAGAGATAAAGATATCTTCATCAATGCCAGCATCACCATAACCGATGTATTCAGGCGCGATAGGCAGTAGCACTTTCTTGTGCGAACCGTCTGGCTGTTTACCTGCCAACAAGTTGAACAAGTAGAAGAAGCCACTCTGGCTACCGTTAGTTAGGCTGATGTTCTTTTCGGAAATATCCCAGCCGTAAGTTTCACGGAATAACTGAGCTAGCGCTTTGACGAACGCGTCTTTACCCTGCGGGCCATCGTAGTTGGCGAGGGCGGCGACGAGCTCCCCACTGGCGAGCATTTCCTCACTGGCTTGGTGAAAGTAATCGAGCATGGCAGGAATGGCGGCAGGATTACCTCCACCGAGCATGATGGCACCTGGTGTGCGCAGACCATCATTCAAATCGTCCATTAACTGCGTAATACCTGAATACTGATTAAATTTTTCACCAAACTTTGAGAACTGCATGCTGACTTATACCTAATTCATTGTGATTGCTTTGTGTATGTTTATGCCGATGTTTTATCGGCTTATCGAGTAATCCTTGACCTTACCTCAATGTGTAATTAACGCAAAGTGTGAATTAAGCCGAAAAAGAAAAAAGTGCGTCATCAGACCAGAGGAACGAGACAAAAGGGCAAAAAGAACAATAAAAAAGGGAAGCTTATGCTTCCCTTGCTGGTGGAGAGAGTGTGATTTACTCACCGGTGTAAACAATCAGTACCTTGTCGTCTTGGTATTGGCGTTCGAACGCGTAGTAACCTTCTTGATTGCGAGTGATGTGCTTACCTTGAGCAACCGCTGGGTGGCGTTTACGGAATTCACCCAACTTTTGCCAATGTTGCAGTAGATCTTCACGTTCGCCATGAATCTTATCCCATGGCATATCTGAGCGTGTGCCTTGGTGGGCGTCTGAACCAGTAATGCCAAAATCACGAGCTATCTCATCACCGTAATAGATCTGTACTGCACCGGGAGCCAGCATCAGTGCATTCGCGGCACGTGCTTGGTCATCAAAGCTGCGGCTGCGCGCTGACCAAAACAGCTGTGTATCGTGTGAAGATAGGTAGCTCAACACGTTGAACTCAGGATCGGTATTGATGCGTTCTGCGTAGCGGCGGTAATCATTATCAAGTTGAGCGAAACACTTCAGTGCTTTTGGTGCCACATCAGATTGGAACTCGAAGTTAATGATGGAATCGAAGCCGTTATCGAAATACGGGCTCTTCACTACGCTGTGTGCCCATACTTCACCCGTCATCCAGAAAGGTAGATCATCCAAGGCTTTGTCCGGGTTGTTTTGCTTCCACTGGGCCAGAGCTTGAGTGGTGCTGGCTTTCAACTCTGCCCACGCTTCCATTTCAACGTGTTTAGCGGTGTCGACGCGGAAGCCATCAATGCCGTAGTCGCGCACCCAATCGGATAACCAGTTAATCAGATGCTCACGCGGGGTTTGCAGCTCATCTTGCGCATTGGTGTCTTTATTGCGGAAGAAATTTGGTAATCCGGTTTTCTGAGTCGATTCGGTTTTTAGATCCGGTAGGTAGTTCAAAGACATGGTGATGTCGTTGTAGCCCGGAGCATCGTAGTCGCCAATGTCGGTGCGGACCCAATCTTTGCCCCACCATTTATCCCACGCTTCGCTATCACCGTATTTGATGTAGTCGTTGAAGCTGTGCCAGCTTTGTCCTGATTTTGGCTGCCAGTCGGTCCATTTTTCACCAAGGACTTCTTTGGCTTCTTGGTCATCAAGGTAAAGCTGACCAAATCCGAATTCCTGCATGTCTGCTAATGTCGCATAACCTGTGTGGTTCATGACCACATCCCAAATCACGCGGATACCTTTCTTATGGGCAGTATCGACGAAGGTTCTGAGTTCATCTTCGGTACCCATGTTGGCATCAAGCTTGGTCCAATCTTGGTGATAGTAGCCGTGGTAGCCGTAGTGCTTAAAGTCGCCTTTATCGCCGCCGCCAACCCAGCCGTGGATCTGTTCCAGTGGTGAGGTTATCCAGATAGCATTGACACCAAGTGATTCGATGTAATCGAGTTTTTTCGTTAGACCCGATAAGTCACCACCGTGGAAGGTACCAATCTCATATTTTCCGTCTTTGCTGCGACCGTAGCTGTTGTCGTTGTCTGGGTTGCCATTGTAGAAGCGGTCGGTCATGACGAAGTACACCGTCGCATTGTCCCAACTGAACGGTTTGTCGGCTTGCTGTTCAACTTCTTCTAGCAGCAATAGACCTTGGCTCATAGGACCCGGTTGCATGGTGACGCTGCCATTGGCGACAGTGGTTTCTTGTCCGGTTAAGGCATCACGAACGACAGTGCCATCATTAAAGGTTTGGGCAACGTTGATGGTTTTTGGCGTGTCAGTTGCGACAGGGCAAGAGTAGGTGATGTCCTGACTCTGTTTTGGTTTGATTTTTACCGTCAGCTCATTGGTGGTTGGATTGAGCGTAAATTGATAGGTATTGGCTTTGAAGATGCGCAGCGGCATTTGTGCGTCAGTGGCGCAGTTATCCATTTTTAATGGACGATTGAATTTGATGCGATCTTCTTCTGCTAGGGCAAAGCTACTGCCACAGCTTTGATTACTGTCGGCAATGGTAAAGGTGTAGCTGCCTTTTTCGAGTTTTTGCTCAGCGACAAGTAAGCCTTGTGAGTTTTCCTCAAAAACAGCAGTGTCATCACCAACGTTTAATACGATGGCATTTTCTGGAATCTGGCTGCAGGCGCTCAGTAGACCGATAGAGAGTGCGAGAATTGTTTTTTTCATTGTGTCCTTCCCCCGAATAAACAGTCCAGTTATAGCAAAACTGTGCCTCTACAATCCGAGCTCTACACCAACAAGTTAAACGCGTCTCACCCTACAAATTTTAGTCTTGTTCACAAAATGAATAATAAGCATCACCTTCATCGGTTTGAAGGCAACAAAAAAGGGAAGCATCTGCTTCCCTTTTACTTATTTCTTAATCACTTCGAAGAGCAATGAATTACTTTTGAAGCAAAGAAATATCTGCGATCTGTAGGAACAGGTTACGCAGGTTGTTCAGAAGTGTCAGACGGTTCTTCTTAAGTGCTTCGTCGTCTGCCATTACCATTACGTTATCGAAGAACGCATCAACTGGTTCACGTAGGTCAGCTAGCTTGCTTAGGGCTTCTTGGTAGTTACCAGTAGCAAATGCTGGCTCTAGCGCTTCTGTCATTACTTCAACGCTTTCTGCTAGTGCTTTCTCTGCGTCTTCTTGTAGAAGTGCTAGGTCGATGTCTGCTGCTAGTTCGCCGTCGAATTTCGCTAGGATGTTACCTACACGTTTGTTCGCTGCGGCTAGAGACTCTGCTGCTTCTAGTTCACGGAAGTGAGAAACCGCTTTAACTCGTTGGTCGAAGTCTGCTGGTTTCGTCGGACGACGAGCTAGAACCGCTTGAATGATGTCTACGCTGAAGCCTTCGTCTTGGTACCAAGCACGGAAACGACCAAGCATGAACTCGATAACGTCTTGTTCAACGTTGTCGTTGGTTAGGCGGTCGCCAAACAGTGACTTCGCTTTCGCTACTAGGTCAACAAGATCTAGGTTGTAGCCGTATTCAACGATGATACGTAGTACACCTAGAGATGCGCGGCGTAGTGCGAATGGGTCGCTGCCTTTAGGTGCTTGACCAATACCGAAGATACCTACGATAGTGTCTAGCTTGTCTGCCATTGCAACTGCAGTTGAAACACCGTTTGATGGCAGTTCATCACCTGCGAAACGAGGCATGTATTGCTCGTTCAGTGCTACTGCAACTTCTTCTGCTTCACCGTCGTGGCGAGCGTAGTGCATACCCATAACGCCTTGAGTATCCGTGAATTCGAATACCATTGAGGTCATTAGGTCACATTTTGCTAGTAGACCAGCACGCTTTGATTTCTCAACGTCAGCACCGATTTGCTCAGCAATGTAGCCAGCAAGCTCTGTGATGCGGTCTGTTTTGTCTTTGATCGTGCCCAGTTGCTTTTGGAAGATCGCTTGTTCTAGTTCTGGCAGACGGTCGATAAGCGGACGCTTACGGTCTGTGTTGAAGAAGAACTCTGCGTCAGCAAGACGAGGGCGAACTACTTTCTCGTTACCTTCGATTACGTAACGAGGCTCTTTTGATTCGATGTTCGATACGAAGATGAAGTTAGGTAGTAGCTTCTTGTTTTCGTCATAAACAGGGAAGTACTTCTGGTCACCTTTCATGGTGTAAACCAACGCTTCAGAAGGCACTTTTAGGAACTCTTCTTCAAACTTCGCTGTTAGTACCACTGGCCATTCAACCAGAGACGTTACTTCTTCTACTAGGTCATCTTCTAGGTCAGCGATACCGCCAACCGCTGCTGCCGCTTTTTGTGCGTCAGCTAGGATGATTGCTTTACGCGCTTCGTAATCTGCCATTACTTTACCGCGCTCTTCTAGGATCGCAGGGTATTGTTCAGCAGAATCGATAGTGAACTCTTGCTCACCCATGAAGCGGTGACCACGGATAGTGCGGTCAGAGGCTACGCCTAGGATCTCGCCTTCGATTAGGTCGCTGCCCATTAGCATGGTTAGCGTCTTAACTGGACGGATGAACTGAGTTGTTTTGTTACCCCAGCGCATTGGTTTTGCGATAGGTAGGTTGGCTAGTGCTTTCGCTGCAAGTTCAACTACGATCTCAGACGTTGGCTGACCTTTCACTTCTTGTTTGAACAGTAGCCATTCACCTTTGTCTGTAACCATGCGCTCTGCTTGGTCAACCGTGATGCCACAACCGCGTGCCCAGCCTTGAGCTGCTTTTGTTGGGTTGCCTTCCGCGTCAAACGCTGCAGAAACCGCAGGACCACGCTTTTCAACAACTTTGTCAGACTGGCTGTCTGCTAGTGCTGCTACTTTAAGTGCAAGACGACGAGGCGCCGCGAACCATTTCACGCCTTCGTGAGCAAGCTCAGCGCCTTTTAGTTCTGCTTCGAAGTTTGCTGCGAATGCTTCAGCTAGAGTGCGAAGTTGCGTTGGTGGTAGCTCTTCTGTACCTAGCTCGATTAGAAATTCTTTTGCCATGTTGCTCTACCCCTTACGCTTGTTCTTTCTTACACATTGGGAAGCCAAGAGCTTCACGCGATGCGTAGTATGCTTCTGCAACTGCTTTAGTCAGGTTGCGGATGCGTAGGATGTAACGTTGGCGTTCAGTTACTGAGATCGCTTTACGTGCGTCTAGTAGGTTGAATGCGTGACCGGCTTTTAGGATGCGCTCGTAAGCAGGTAGTGGCAGTGGCTTTTCAAGCTCAAGTAGCTCTTTACACTCTTTTTCACACTGTTCGAAGAAGCCAAATAGGAATTCAACGTCTGCGTGCTCGAAGTTGTAAGTTGATTGCTCTACTTCGTTTTGGTGGAAGATGTCACCGTAAGTCACTTTGCTGCCGTCTGGTGCGATGTTCCAAACTAGGTCGTAAACAGAGTCTACTTCTTGGATGTACATTGCTAGACGTTCGATACCGTAAGTGATCTCACCAGTTACTGGCTTACACTCAAGACCACCAACTTGCTGGAAGTAAGTAAACTGAGTCACTTCCATGCCGTTTAGCCAAACTTCCCAGCCCAGACCCCATGCGCCTAGTGTTGGGTTTTCCCAGTTGTCTTCTACGAAACGGATGTCGTGTACAAGAGGGTCAATACCAAGAACTTCAAGGGAGCCAAGGTACAACTCTTGAATATTGTCAGGCGATGGTTTTAGCGCTACTTGGAATTGGTAGTAGTGCTGAAGACGGTTAGGGTTTTCACCGTAACGGCCATCAGTAGGACGACGTGAAGGTTGTACGTAAGCTGTCGACATTGGCTCTGGGCCAAGCGCTCGTAGACAGGTCATTGGGTGAGAGGTACCCGCACCCACTTCCATATCTAGCGGTTGAACAATGGTACAACCATTTTGAGCCCAATAATCCTGCAGCGCGAGGATCATTCCCTGGAAGGTTTTGATATCGTATTTTTGCATAAGTCAGGTTCGCGCGATTCTCTTGTTACTCGTTAATTCGTCATCTATGCCGAGTTTTTCAACTCTAACAACGGCGATAAAGAGTAATTACGGTTGAATAAATTAACAATCTAGTATAACCAGATATTGAGCATGGGAGTAGAGCTAATCTTGATTAATTCGTGGGCGATTTTCTCCTTTAGTGAATTTTTACCGCGTTATCTGCTGTATTTTTCCTAAAAGGGAGTTTTTGCCTGCTTTGGCTCTTGAGAAGCGCAACAAAGGTGGCTAGAATTGCGCCTGTCTTTGGGGAGTAGCTTACCTGATGAAGTTTCTGTTTCATCTGGTTCGTCCGTCAACATAATTGGTGCAAAATCACCATGGCGTTCGAGACTTGAAGCCTTTCAAGTTTAGCAAGACCTTAGACAAATCATCACGAACCGGGGTAGGGGCGTGAGGTTTGTCTTCGGTTAAAAATAATAATCCCTGCCCCAATGAGCATGTCGTGAGCGTTTTAGCTATTTCAATTACTACTGTAGCGTTAGCAGAAATTGGCGATAAGACCCAATTGCTATCTCTATTACTCGCAAGTCGTTACCGAAAACCAATCCCAATTATTGCAGCAATCTTTTTGGCAACTATTGCCAACCACGCTTTGGCTGCATGGTTAGGTGTGGTTGTCGCAGACTATCTATCACCTGAGATTTTAAAGTGGGTGCTGGTGGTCAGTTTTGTCGCGATGGCGGCTTGGGTTCTGATCCCGGACAAACTGGATGATGACGAGCAGATTTCTAATCGAGGCCCATTTATTGCCAGCTTTATCGCGTTCTTCGTTGCGGAGATAGGCGATAAAACTCAGATCGCCACTTCCATCTTAGGGGCGCAATACGCGGATGCGTTAAGTTTGGTGATTATCGGTACCACAATCGGTATGCTGCTGGCGAATGTACCTGTGGTCCTGATTGGTAAATTGTCGGCCGACAAGATGCCTTTAGGGCTGATCCGTAAAATCACCGCATTTTTGTTTATTGCTCTGGCAATAGGGGCTGCACTGTTCTGATTTTTTACACGTGAAATGATGTGAGTTATCAATCATTAGTGGCGCGCTGCGCGAGTTCAAACTCTGACTCTAAATCGTTCCGTTGCGTGACGGATGACATATAAGTGTCATACTTGTCATGGTAGTTTAATGGTGTGAATGATAGCGAGAGGGCAAGTTTATGCTTACACGTTACATGGGGATGTCCCCGAAGAGTCAGAGTTATTTATTCACTTTTGGTTTAGCGCTGTGTTTACTAGCGATGGTGCTAACTGATATGTGGTTACCGATTGTAGCAGGATCGTTCGTCCTTACTGGATTGACAGTAGAAGCGTGGATTCGTGTCGCTCACATCATTCCTATGCATGAAGAGATGCGGGCAATGAAGAAACAACTTAACAAGCTCCAATCAGAAGTTCGCACACTCGAATACGACGAATAAACAAACGGCAGCCAATATAGGCTGCCGTTTTTAGTTCGACCAGATTATTCCAATCCTTTCTTGATCAGGTACTGATACGGAACTTGCTCCGTTTGTGCCGCAACTAATTGGTGGTCCATAAAGCGGCAGAAACTCGGAATGTCTCGAGTCGTGGATGGATCGTCTGCTTTGACCAGCAAAATCTCACCATCTTGCATGTTGCGAATTGTCTTCCTGACCATCATCACTGGCTCTGGGCAGCGCAGTCCTTCCGCCTCTAATGTCTTGTTTGCCAGTTCAGGATTAAAGCTCATAGTGTGATTCTCGTAACTAACTGAGCGTTGAATTTTACTTTCGTTGAAAAAATATTCAATAACCACTTGGCAAACCGAATTTTTTGTTTTACCTTAAATTAACAATTTGGTAACAACTGGCAAGGGAGAGGCAATGTTAACAGCGTTAGACAGACTTACGATTTACTCAGTGCTGTGTTTTATCTCGTTTTGTGCATTGGTACTCAGGACGCCAGCTGACACCTCTTTGACGCCTCTAGTAGGCATGGTTGCCACTATTATTGGGATTTGGATCGAGATGCGCAGATGGTCTGGCGCATCTGAGCAAGAAAATTAGCGCTTCTTGCTTGGATCAGAATGCTTTTAATAACGCTCACCTATTTTTACCGACACTTCATTCCGACACTATCCCCATTTTTCTTGGGCTTCCCCGCTGAAAGGCGGGATTTTTTTTGCCTAAAGAGTACAATTTACCCAAACACATACAAAATAAGTGGCTAATTCGTGGAACTGGAAGACATCTATCGCCGAGATTTAAATTTACTGGTTGCGTTGCGAGTACTGATAGAAGAAAACAGTGTCAGTAAGGCGGCAACACGTCTGAACTTGAGTCAATCGGCAATGAGTCGTGTGCTTGGTCGTCTACGCGACTTATTGGGAGACCCGCTGTTTACTCGTCAGGGACAGCATTTGATCCCAACTCAGAAAGCGTTAGAGATCGATCGCTCATTGGGCGAACCATTAGAGTCTTTACGTCAGTTGTTATCTCCGGTTGAGTTTGACCCATTGCAATGCGTACAGACTTTCAACATCGTGACCACCGACTATGCCATGCAAACGATCTTACCGTTCGCTTTGCCGAGAATTTACCAAGAAGCGCCAAACGTGTCTTTCAACTTCTTACCACTGCAACACGACCGTTTATCAGATCAGCTCACTTATGAAGGTGCAGACTTAGCGATTTGTCGCCCGACAGGCCCGGTGGAGCCTCTACGCAGTGAAGTGTTGGGGCGAGTGGGGGTGCTGTGTATGCTTTCAAAACAGCATCCATTAGCGAATAAAGAAATGAGCTTGGATGATTATCTGAGTCATCCACATGCCATGATCGCCATCAGTGATGGTGTTAAGGCACTGATCGAACAAGCTTTGATGGAGAAACCTAAGCGTAAAATGGTCCTGCGGGCGTACCATTTAGAAGCCGCATTGGCGATCATGGATACCTTGCCAATTATCATCACAGTGCCAGCGGACTTGGCGTATCTGGTTGCCGAGCGTTATGACTTAGTGGTGAAACCGTTACCATTCCAATTCACGCCGTTTGAATACTCGATGATTTGGCATGCGCGTTGCGAGCATTCTCCCGCTCAAGAATGGTTAAGAACGATTGTGCGTGAAGAGTGTAGCCGTCTGATAGCTAAACGTATCGAAGATATGGGACTGAACTGCTAACAAAAAAGAGCCAGCAATGCCGGCTCTTCGTCTGTTTACACTGAGTCAGTGTTTATAGCTTGATAACCACACGACCCGTTACTTGACCGTTGGTGATGTCTTCTGCATATTTCGGTGCTTCAGCAAGAGCAACTTCAGTACACGCTTGCTCGAAGTAGCTGTCTGGTAGTAGCTCGACCAGCTTTTCCCATGCAGCGATACGTTTCTCTGTTGGGCACATTACTGAGTCCACACCTTGTAGGCGAACATTACGTAGGATGAACGGCATCACTGTGGTTGGTAGATCAAAACCACCTGCAAGACCACAAGCTGCAACTGCACTGTTGTAATCCATTTGCGCCAATACTTTAGCCAGTACTTTGCTGCCTACAGTATCAACCGCACCTGCCCATACTTGCTTTTCAAGTGGACGTGCTGGTTCTTCAAATTCAGTACGGTCGATGATGCGGCTAGCACCTAGTTTTTCAAGTAGCGGGCCATTTTTTTCTACACGACCTGTCACTGCAGCAACTTTGTAGCCAAGCTGTGCTAGAAGCGTTACTGCGACTGAGCCTACACCGCCACTTGCGCCAGTTACAAGGATTTCACCATTTTCAGGTTTGATGCCTGCATCAAGCAGTGCTTGAACACATAGCATGCCTGTGAAACCAGCAGTACCAACCATCATTGCTTTCTTGCTGTCTAGACCTTTTGGTAGTGGTACTAGCCAATCTGCTTTTAGACGAGCACGCTGAGACATACCACCCCAGTGGTTTTCACCCACGCCCCAGCCAGTAAGGACAACTTTGTCACCAGCTTGGTAGCGGTCGTCTTCTGAGCTTACTACCGTACCTGCTAGGTCAATACCTGGCACCATCGGGAAGTTACGGATGATTTTACCTTTACCTGTGATCGCAAGACCGTCTTTGTAGTTTAACGATGAGTAATCAACGTCAATCAGAACGTCACCTTCAGGCAGTTGTGTTTCATCGATTTGCTCGATGTTAGCGATAGTACGTTTGTCTTCTTGATTTAGAACTAGAGCATTAAACATAAGGTTCTCCGATTGTGCGGTAGCATGACTCTGGGTCACATGCAGCAAGATATCAACTGGTCTAAGTGTATGTCTTCTTTGTCTATGAATAAAATGAAACTTGAGCATTTAATGTATGCTCTTCATGCATGTTTGATGTAAAACAAAGGGCGACATCAATTGTCGCCCTTAAGTGTAATACCAAAAATTTTAGTACTAGTTCATTTGCTTATGATTGTTGGCTCGATCACTACAACAACGTCTTGAACTGTTATGGTCGTTCAAATACTGTCGCAATGCCCTGACCCAAACCGATACACATGGTGGCCAGACCGTATTTCGCGTCTTTCGCTTCCATTAGGTTGATCAACGTTGTTGAGATACGTGAACCAGAACAGCCTAGTGGATGACCCAATGCTATCGCACCACCGTTAAGGTTGACCTTCTCATCCATAACATCAAGCAGGCCCAAGTCTTTAGCACACGGCAGAGACTGCGCGGCAAATGCTTCGTTTAGCTCAACCACATCCATGTCTTCAATTGAAAGACCGGCACGCTTGAGCGCTTTTTTCGTCGCAGGTACAGGACCGTAACCCATAATGGAAGGATCGCAACCCGCAATGGCCATGCCTTTAATACGTGCACGAATCTTCAAGCCAAGCTCATTGGCTTTCTCTTCACTCATGATCAACATCGCTGATGCACCATCAGACAGAGCCGATGATGTACCGGCCGTTACTGTACCGTTTGCAGGGTCGAACACTGGGCGAAGTTGAGATAGACCTTCAACGGATGTTTCAGGGCGAATCACTTCGTCGTAATCCAGAGTGAACAGTGTGCCGTCTGCTGCGTGGCCTTCAATTGGTAGAATTTCGTTTTTAAAACGACCCTCTACGGTTGCTGCGTGCGCACGAGCGTGAGAGCGAGCGGCAAACTCGTCTTGTTGCTCACGGCTAATACCATGTAATTTACCAAGCATTTCAGCCGTTAAGCCCATCATGCCCGCAGCTTTTGCTACGTTCTTTGACATACCTGGGTGAAAGTCTACACCGTGGTTCATTGGCACATGCCCCATGTGCTCAACACCACCAATTAGGCAGATTTCAGCATCGCCAGTCATGATGGCACGTGTACCGTCGTGAAGCGCTTGCATTGATGAGCCACACAAGCGGTTCACCGTCACGGCGCCAATTTCAATCGGCAGACCAGCAAGCAGCGCCGCATTACGTGCAACGTTAAAGCCTTGCTCTAGTGTTTGCTGTACACAGCCCCAGTAGATGTCTTCAATCTCGCTTGGGTTCACTTGTGGGTTACGCGCAAGAATGCCTTTCATTAGGCGCGCAGATAGATCTTCTGCTCGTGTATGACGGAAAGCACCACCTTTAGAGCGACCCATTGGAGTACGTAGACAATCGACTACGACAACATTTCTTGTTTGATTAGTCATTTTAGAATCCCTCCTTAGATAGAACCTTGCTGTTGTGCACCGTAAAAGCTTTCACCTTTCGCCGCCATATCAATCAGCATTTGCGGTACTTGGTACATCGCACCTAGCTCGGCGTGTTGTTTTGCCATTTCAACGTATTCAGCAATACCCACGCTGTCTAGATAGCGGAATACGCCACCGCGGAATGGAGGGAAACCAAGACCATAAACCAGTGCCATATCCGCTTCTTGTGGAGTGGCAATGATGCCTTCTTGTAGGCACAGCACCACTTCGTTGATCATTGGAATCATCATACGTTGAATGATGGTCTGATCGTCAAAGTCCTGCTTATCGGCACAAACGTCAGCAAGTACCGGTAAGATCGCTTCGGAGAAGGTTTTCTTCGGCTTACCTTTTTTATCTATGGTGTAGCTGTAGAAGCCATTACCATTTTTCTGACCATATTTGTCTGCTTCGAACAGTGCATCAATCGCATCACGACCTTGTTTACCCATACGCTCAGGGAAACCGTCAGCCATCACAGCTTGTGCGTGGTGCGCGGTATCAATGCCGACTACGTCAAGCAAGTACGCCGGTCCCATCGGCCAGCCAAACTTACGCTCCATGACTTTGTCGATTTTCGTAAAGTCAGCACCATCACGAAGTAGCATGCTGAAGCCGCCAAAGTATGGGAACAATACGCGGTTAACGAAGAACCCTGGGCAGTCATTAACGACAATTGGTGATTTGCCCATTTTCGCAGCATACGCCACAACACGATTGATGGTTTCATCAGAGGTGTGCTCACCACGGATGATCTCAACAAGAGGCATACGATGCACTGGGTTGAAGAAGTGCATACCACAGAAGTTTTCTGGGCGTTTTAGTGATTTTGCCAATAGGTTGATAGGAATCGTCGAGGTGTTTGAGGTGATAACGGTGTCGTCACCGACATGGGACTCAACTTCACTCAAAACTGCTGCTTTTACTTTCGGGTTTTCAACGACAGCTTCAACAATCACATCAGAGTTTTCAATACCTGCGTAATGTAAGCTCGGTGTGATTGACGCTAAAATACCCGCCATCTTAAAGCCATCAATGCGACCGCGAGATAAGCGTTTATTCAGCAGCTTAGATGCTTCAGTCATGCCTAGGTCGAGCGATGCTTGCGCGATGTCTTTCATTAAGACTGGCACACCTTTTAGCGCTGATTGGTAAGCAATGCCGCCACCCATGATACCTGCACCTAATACGGCTGCACGTTGCGTGTCTTTACTTGCTGACTTCGCTGCTTTTTTCGCAATGCCTTTGATGTATTGATCATTAAGGAATAGGCCAACGAGTGATTTTGCTTCTTCCGATTTAGCCAATTTCACGAAGTGCTTACGTTCAATGTCTAACGCTTCATTACGTGCAAAGCGAGCACCTTCTTCAATCGTGATAACGGCTGTCATTGGGGCAGGGTAGTGAGGACCTGCTTTTTGTGCCACCAGACCCTTCGCCATGGTGAAGCTCATCATTGATTCAAGCTTACTCAGCGTTAGAGGCGATGTTTTCTGTGCTCGGCGTGCTTGCCAGTCAAGTTTCTCATTAATTGCAGAGTTAAGAGTTTGTAGTGCTGATTCGTATAAAGCATCAGTCTCTACAACAGCATCGAGTAAGCCAATTTTCAATGCTTCATCAGCTCGGCATGCTTTACCTTGGGTGATGATTTCCATTGCGCTGTCTGCGCCAATAACGCGAGGTAAGCGTACACAACCACCAAAGCCCGGCATGATTCCCAGTTTCGTTTCTGGTAGGCCGATGCTGGTGGTTTTGTCACCAATACGCATGTCTGTTGCTAGCACACATTCACAACCGCCACCAAGAGCGTGGCCTTTGATCACTGAGATGGTCGGAACGGGTAAGTCTTCTAATTTGTTAAAGATGCTATTAGCAAATTGCAGCCATTGGTCGAGCTCGGCATCCGTTTTAGCAAACAGACCTAAAAACTCGGTAATGTCTGCGCCTACAATGAATGCGTCTTTATCTGAAGTGAGCAACAACCCCTTGAGGCCTTGATGGGCAATGAGCGCATCAAGAGCTTTATCTAGCGATTCTAATGTCGCTAGGTCGAGTTTGTTGACGGATTTTGGAGAGCAGAAGCTTAGCTCTGCAATACCATCTTGTATTTCCTTTACCTGTAGGGTTTCGGCTTGGTAAATCATTGTCTATCTCCATGACATACAATCGTGGATTGTCTGTATACCTATTTCAACGACGCCGTGTACCTCGGCAAATAGGTATCGAGGAAGTCGTTTTATTTTTGTTCTGGTTTGACCAGTAAAGTTAGTTTGGATCGTGGATTGTTTAATTTCAATACATTTTTTAAACAAGTGTTTAACATTGTGCGCTGTGGCAGATCTTATGCGACGGGTAAATCACACTCGTGATAGACTTCAGGCAAATAGACATGAATCCATAATCCTATGAATGACAAGCCTTATCTGATTCCAGCAGAGCCCGCTCAATTTGAAGAAGAAATTAAAAAGAGCGTCTTCATTACTTATTTGGCACACACGCCAAGTATCGAAGCAGCAAAAGCATTTGTTGATCAAATCAAAGCTAAACACGCTGATGCCAGACATAACTGTTGGGGCTTTGTTGCTGGTCGCCCGGAAGATTCAATGAAATGGGGCTTTAGTGATGATGGGGAGCCGTCCGGAACAGCAGGCAAACCAATCCTGGCGCAGCTGTCTGGATCTGGGGTGGGGGAGATCACGGCTGTGGTCACGCGATACTCTGGTGGAATCAAGTTAGGTACAGGCGGCTTGGTTAAAGCGTATGGGGGTGGGGTTCAACAAGCGCTCAAGCTGCTTCAAACTATTGAGAAAAAAATAACCACAAAGCTCAGACTAACGTTAGACTATGGGTTTATGCCTATCGCACAATCAATCATGCCGCAATTTGGCGCGATAGAAGTCGAGGCTGAATACAGCGATCAGGTCGTATTAGTGGTGGAAATTGAGCTTCGAGAAGTGAGCGCGTTTACCCAAGCAATCATCAATAAAAGCGGGGCAAAGGCAATTGTCACTCCGCTAGACGGACAATAATGAAAAACAGGAAGCAACAGGGACAGCTTCGCTAGTCAATTTATCCATGCAATTTCGTTCAATTATTCGAATCGTCGGGCTACTGCTCGCACTCTTTAGTGTCACTATGCTTGCGCCAGCACTCGTTGCGCTGATCTATCGAGATGGTGCTGGTGTGCCTTTTGTCACGACATTTTTTGTTCTGCTGTTTTGTGGGGCCGTTTGTTGGTACCCAAACCGCAGGTATAAGCACGAGCTTAAAGCTCGAGATGGCTTTCTTATTGTCGTCTTATTCTGGACAGTACTTGGCAGTGCAGGCTCGATCCCCTTTCTCATTGCTGACAACCCGAACGTCTCAGTGACAGATGCGTTTTTTGAATCGTTTTCTGCTCTCACTACGACCGGGGCGACCGTTATTGTTGGTTTGGATGAGTTACCTAAAGCGATTCTATTCTATCGACAGTTACTGCAGTGGTTCGGCGGTATGGGAATCATCGTATTAGCGGTGGCGATTTTGCCAGTACTTGGCATCGGTGGTATGCAGCTTTACCGCGCCGAGATCCCAGGTCCAGTCAAGGATACTAAAGTGACGCCGCGCATAGCAGAAACTGCTAAGGCGCTTTGGTACATCTATTTGAGCCTGACTATCGCCTGTGCTTCGGCTTTTTGGTTAGCTGGTATGACGCCATTTGACGCCATCAGTCACAGCTTTTCCACCATTGCTATTGGCGGCTTCTCTACCCACGATGCCAGCATCGGATACTTTGATAGTTACGCGATTAACCTGATTACGGTGGTTTTTCTGCTTATATCTGCATGTAATTACACACTGCACTTTGCTGCATTTGCATCAGGTGGCGTACATCCCAAGTATTACTGGAAAGATCCTGAGTTTCGCGCCTTCTTGTTTATTCAAGTGCTGCTATTTATCATTTGCTTTCTATTATTACTGAAACATCACTCTTACACATCGACATACGATGCTTTCGATCAGGCTCTGTTCCAAACCGTATCAATATCCACAACAGCGGGCTTTACGACAACAGGTTTTGCGGATTGGCCGCTCTTCTTACCTGTGCTGTTATTGTTCTCTTCCTTTATAGGTGGTTGTGCTGGTTCAACAGGCGGCGGCATGAAAGTGATCCGTATCCTGCTTCTTACCTTACAAGGTGCGCGTGAACTAAAACGTTTGGTGCACCCTCGTGCGGTTTACACCATCAAAGTGGGTGGCAGTGCGCTACCGCAAAGAGTCGTTGATGCGGTTTGGGGATTTTTCTCTGCTTACGCTTTGGTGTTCGTGGTCTGTATGTTGGGCTTGATTGCTACAGGGATGGACGAGCTAAGCGCGTTCTCGGCGGTGGCTGCGACTCTGAACAACCTCGGTCCTGGCTTGGGAGAAGTGGCGCTTCACTTTGGTGATGTTAACGACAAAGCAAAATGGGTATTGATTGTTTCTATGTTGTTTGGTCGTTTGGAAATCTTTACCTTACTTATTCTACTTACGCCGACGTTTTGGCGTAGCTAAGGGGAAATCGTGGCAAAAGCATTATTTCTATACTCTTCCCGCGAAGGGCAGACTAAAAAAATTCTCCACTATATAAATGAACAACTTCCAGACTTCGAGTGTGAGCTGGTGGATTTACATAATGTCGAGACGATTGACTTCAGTCAATACGACAGAGTGTTGATAGGCGCCTCTATTCGTTATGGTCATCTTAATAAAAAGCTATACCAGTTTATTGAGCGAAATCTCAATCAATTGGAGCAAAATAAAGTGGCATTTTTCTGCGTAAACCTAACCGCTCGTAAAGAGGACCAAGGAAAGGATACACCTGAAGGTAGTGCCTACATTCGCAAGTTCCTAATTAAGTCGCCTTGGAAACCAACGCTAATCGGTGTTTTTGCTGGTGCACTTTATTACCCACGTTATAGCTGGTTCGACAGAACTATGATTAGGTTCATTATGTCGATGACGGGTGGCGAAACCGATACGACCAAAGAGGTGGAGTACACCAATTGGGAAAAAGTGGCTCTTTTCGCAGATAAATTTAGAGAACTGTAGAAATAACGTGCTCTTTTGACCGCTTTTGATGCAAATTTATCCG